>CADADN010000114.1 GCA_902786665.1 uncultured Prevotellaceae bacterium
AGCATGAGAAGGTGGCAATCTTCTCGCTCGACTCAATGATGTTGGTGTTCGGATTCCTGTTGATGGCAAAGGACTGTCCCGCCTTGTGGCCATGGAGATTGATGATGGCGTTCAGGTTGGCGATGACCTTCTCCGGCTGCTTAGGTTGGTCGGCAAATGGGTTAGCAAAGGCCGTAAGGGTGCTGCAGGCGATGAGCAGCAGTGAGATGATACGTTTCATATTGATGATGTTTTATTGGTTTGCTATTTGTTCAAATTGATACTTCATGATTTCAAGTTCCAATTCCATCCATTTCACGTAGGCTTCATTGGCCTGTCGTCGCATCAGGGCGATTTCCTCGGGTGTATAGCGATAGTTTTCTGGACGGCTGATGGGGATGTCGCGCTCTGTGAGCACAACCTGTTGGGGCTTCGCTTGTGGGCGAGGCAAGTCTGCAGGCACTATGTCACCACTTGCAGTCACCTCTTCGGGCTGTTCAGCGGCTTTTCCTAGCGCCGATAGCACCTGTTCCGTCGAATTTGCAATTCGGCGGACACGAGTATCAGGATTTGCAATCCGCTCATTTCGCTCCGTCGAATTTGCAATTCGGCGGTTATGAGTATCAGGATTTGCAATCCGCTCATTTCGCTCCGTCGAATTTGCAATTCGGTGGTCACGAGTACCAGGATTTGTAATCCGCTGATCCTGCGCCATTATTGTGGATGCTATTTCCTTTGTCTCTTGTAGATTATTATTAGTGTCCTGTTCGGTTGCAATCGAATTGGTTTGCGCAGTCACTTCGCCAGAACCGGTCTTTGCTTCGCTGCCTTTCTCTATTGGCGCACCCACGGCCATACCCTGTAATGGCATTGCCGCTTCTCATGGTGCAGACGATTCATCAGCCGGTCGTTCAGGTCGGCAGGCATTTTTGGTAGCACGGCCTCGTCTTGCTTGAGTGCTTCACGCAGGTTTTCATCCTGCAATTTCGAATGATTGCCCTTGTTCATGATTGTAGCATTTTGATGATTCTGCATAATTTCTTTCTCGTTCTGCTCAGTTTCGAGGCGACGGTAGTGGGGATGCTCCCGGTGACGAAGGCAATCTCCTTCAAACTCATCTCCTCATAGTAGAACATGGTGATGATGGCTCGTTCCTCTGGTGGCAGGTGCTTGAGGGCTGCGCGTATCAACTGCACCATTTCATCATTGGGATGTCCCAAAGTGTCGTCTACCTCCTGGTCGGACAACGCCTCGGCCTTGCCCTCTCGGTCTTCGAAATAGACCACTGGTAGCCGTTGATGCCTCAGCCGGTCGACAGTGGCGTTATAGGCGATGCGTGTGAGCCATGTCCGTAGTGAAGATCGCGACTCGTCATACTGCCCGATGTGGGTGAAGGCCTTGACAAAGACATCTTGATACACCTCCTCGGCATCTTCCTTGCCAGGCACCAATCTCGCCACCTGTGCGAAGATGCCTTTGCCATAGCGTTGTAGCGTCAGCCACTGCGCTTTGGGGTCTTGCCTTCGAAGTCCTTCTATCAGTTCTTGTTCTGCCTCTGTTATGAATTCTTATGGTCTTCTATTTACTTATACGAGTAAATGCATCAAAACATTGCAAAGACAATTAAAAAAAAGGGATATTGTGATTATTGAGAAGAAGAAAATCGTTGATGGGGAGGTGAGGGAGGAAAAAGTAAAGGCACGGGTCGCATCACTGCGCCCCATGCCATGTACCAGGTAATTATGATTAAAAAACTGTCGATTTTTTCTTGCTGCTACTCGTGAATGGGCATCAAACAGATGTTTGTAGCCAAAGGCAAGCACTCCGAGGTTCGGGATGGGCAGACATTCTCAGTCATCAACTTTCTCGACGATGAAGTCACAGGCGGAAAACCAACTGCCGTCGTATTTTGTGCTTTGGCGGGTGGTGACGCCATAGGTCAAGGAGCCATCGTCATTAACTCTGACTTCATCGAGCCAGATGCGGTTCCAGCCGTAGCCCTGTCCGCCATTTGCCGCAGTCTTGTCGATGTCGAGGGCGGTAACGAAGTCATGATTGCTGGCACGCTTTTCGAAACGGCATAGTGCAGAGAACCAAACATTGCCACCAGTTTTACCCATAGCGGGAATCTCCTTGGAGCAGATATCACCACTACCCGTTTTTGCAAAGATGAAAACATTGGAATGCTCTGCCTCGGAGGCGCGCACAACAGCAGAGACACGATAGCGGCCGGGGTGCAGGCCGTGTAGCGTAGTCTCGGCCTCGAATCCCTTACCCGCATCTCCTTTTACGTCCAAATAGCCTTTCCGCTCATCGCCGCTGTAATGCTCTCCACAGGCAGTGAACTGAGTTCCGGCATGGTCATGGCTGAGTTTCCAGAAGTTGCGGTTCAGGTAGTCCTGATCTTGCTCATTCAGATTGTCAATCTCTGCCGTCAGATTTCTTTTGGCATTGATGCTTTTACGGGCTGAGGCTACTTGTTGTCTCTGGCCTGGAGGGATGGTGCCCTCCAATGCATCTATCAGGCCACACAGTTTTTCGATTTGTCCTTGAGAAAGCAGGAATGGGTAGTTGTCAATCTCCTTGTTCAGCGTGTGGAGGATGGCCTCCAATTCTGTCATGTTGGCAGTGCGGCTTAACTCCCACATACGGTGCACTTTTGCCTGCAGGGCATCATAACTGGTGTAAATATTTGGAATCTCCGACGAACCGTTGAGCTTTGCCACCATCTCTTGGAATTTGTAGCCGTACTTCTCCATCACGGTGTCGGTTTCCAAGGTCTTGGCTCGTTCAGGGGAGTTTTTCTTGATGTCCCACACCATATTGTGTGCCACGCCTAACCCCGTGTTCGTCCTGTTCAGCCATTCATCGGGGTCGTATGATTTCATTTGCGGTGTGTTGTCTATCTTCGGACTATGAAACTCGTAGATGATGCCTTCTACCATATAGCGTTTGTGTCTGGTGTCGCCATCAGTTAGTTCCGTATCTGTCCATGTGAGAAGGTAGGTCGAGCGGAAACCGTCATCATCCTTGAAACTGATGATGCGGATGTTCATCGACGGGTGAAGTTGTAGGGGGAACGTCTTTCCTTGCTCGCCCCAGGCAATCTTTACGCCAGGGAAGACGGCCTGCTCGTCGCCCGCCGTATAACTGTAATAACTGTTGGCATAGGGTGCCTGCTTGTTGAAGGCATCGAGCATGGGGCGCAGCGGCAGTGTGGGGTCATCAGGTACTTGATTGAAGGAGAAACGATGACCATCGATATACAGCGGTCCGACGGATGCCGTGACGTTCGACTTGGTCTGCGAGAGTTTCACCACGTGGATTTTCTCCTTGGGTACCAGACCGCCACCATCCAAGCAGCCCCATTCGCCCCATGCCACGGCGATGGAGTCTTCGTTCATGCTCTGCAACTTGGTTTCAATGCTTTTCGGGAACTTGCCGTATATCGTTTCCACGAAAGCCGTGCGCATGGCCTGGGCATGCTTGTTCTCCTGCGCATGAATCCAGGCTGCAGACATTAGCAGAAGGGCTGTTATCAATAATTGTTTTTTCATTTTGCTTTCATTGATTTAGAAGTTGATATAATTGGCAGTACTGTCTTTCTGTAGTTCATTAAAAGCCCGCTCTGTATCGTCTTTCACAATGCGGTTGACCAACTGTTGCAGGCGGTTGTCGGCAGCGATGATTTTTTCCAGATGAGCCGACCTTACGCTGTCATCGACCGCTTCCATCTCTGCTTCGAGTTGAGAAATGTAGTAGTTGAGCCTGTCATCGGCTGTCACAACTGATATCGTCTCATGCTCCCTCACGGCTTGCTTTGCGGCTTTGATGGTTTGCTTTACTTTTTCGCTCCGAGCCACGACTGGTAGTTCTTCTTCAATCGGCGGCTTCGGTTCTGCCTCTTCTACTTCCACCATGCTGTCTCTTTGCTCCGTATGCTGCACGACAATCGGCTCTTCCTCTTTTATTTGACCTTCTTTCATGAACAGGGCAAAGCTTATCAATAACAGGAGACCGGCGGCTATGGAACTGATGATTGCTAAGTAATGCCAACGAGATGTTTTTGATTTGGATTTGGTCTTGATGCGCTTCATCACACGCTGCTCCATGTCATCGGGCATTTTCATCTCTGAAGCCTGGTCGTTTTGTCGCTGCAAAGCCTGGCGGAATAGTTGGTCATTATTCATCATTCAAGCGTGTTAAGATGATTCTGAGTCGTTGACGTATTCGGTGAAGTTGGCTGCTGAGCCGCGATACTTCACGATTGAGAGAGTCACTTGCTGTGCCCGTTATGTAGGCAATTTCTTTGAGGGGGCGCTGGTCGAAGTAGTAAAGTTGCAAGAGCATCTGGTCTTCGGGAGGTAGTTCCTGGATGGCTTCATCCAACTGTTCGGCTGTCGTCGTATCCGGCAACTCGTCTGGAACATCCTCGCCCACCACGATGGGCATCTCCAGCAACCTTTTTCGTCGTCGCAAATGATGCAAGGCCTTGTGATATGCTATGCGGTAAAGCCATGTCTTCAGTGAAGCCTTTTCCGGTGCATAGTCGTTCAGATGTTCGTAGGCAGTCACAAAGGCCTCCTGCACCACGTCCTCTGCATCCTCCTGAATGGTGACAATACGGCCAACAAATGCCATGAGCGCAGGACCATACTGATTTACCATCGGTGCAAAGTCCTCGACTCTCGTGTTATGTCTATGGTTTTTAAACATCTGTTTGTCGTTTGTCATTCTACTCAATATAGACTTTAGATGGCGAATTGTCACGCATCCTTGTAATGCTTAACAAACATTAACGTTTTTTGTGGCACGGTAACTCTCAAGGAAAAGGTGCCAAGTTCTCCATGTAAAAATGCATCCATTTCCGACTGCTTTTTGGGGGTATTCGGGGGCAAGCCCTATAGAATTGCCATAATTCAATAAAAAAACAAGAAGATTGTACCATATGTAAAATTAAAATTGTAATTTTGCGAAAACAAGCGCTACGGAAAAAGTGGTTGTTTCTATTGATACCAGCCACCATCACTTCACAGGTGGCTTCCGCGCAGTGGCTCTCTTTCATGCCCGAATGGCTACAAATCGTCGTCACCATACTCGGCTCCATTTTTGTGCCCGTGGGCGTCATCATCCTGTTCGTGGGCATGTGGCGCAAAGTGTTCTACACCATCTGGTATGTCATCTCCCTCCAGCCGTTGTGCCGAAGTCTGCTGCGACGGAGGTTGGCCAGTGGGCTCGAGTACTACCGCGACGCTCCGGCCGGTGGCGACTTCAAGGTGGCCAACGCAGTGATGAACTCCATCTCATCGGCATATATTGCCGACTACAGCGGACTTTTCGGAGCCCTTATCCTGCGGTTGATTGACAAAGAGGCGCTCTGTATGGAATGGAAGTCGACTATGTATGGCACCGAGCCACACGCAGTGCTCAGCATCAACAAAAAAGCCACTCCCAAAGGCATGTCCGACATCGAACAGGGATTTTTCAGTCTGATGGAAGGGGCCACAACATGAATACATAAACTATAAACATAAAGATGAAAAGCAAAAAACAAAACAACGACAAGGGCAACAGCCTGTCGATGAAGTGGGTTTATATAATCATTGTGGCCTTGGTTGTAGGCTTTGGCGCATACGGGTACTTCAAGGTAAAACAGTGGGTACACTACACCGTCATTGAAAACACTGAGAAGCCCATCACTGGCTACACCATCACAAAGATATCTGCGGATGACCACCGACCCTACAGGCACAGAGGCTATAACGATGACAATGAGAAAGAAAAGACGCCCGACTACTACATGGAGGTGTGGTATCAAGGGAAAGACTACAAACTGGAAGTCGATGAAAGCACCTATAGGATATTCAAAGACAACGGAAATGTAAACCTGTACTACGACAGCGAGGCCGACGAGGTGTTCGTGGCGGGCGCAGGAAGTTCAAACATCTTAGGAATTATCCTGATAGGCATCGTGGTCATCATCGTCGCCGCCGAACTACTCATCCGACTGCTCATCAAAACGCTGAAAAAGAAAAGCAAGGCAAAAACCAAATAAGGTCATTGCCCCACCATGCTTTTTGCAGGGGCAGGGGTTCCGTGCATAGCACTCCACCACCTGCCTGTGCTCTGCCCACCCCTTCGGGGTTCGTGCAACATCAAACCCAAGAAAGCAATAGAGGTCAAGATAAAACACCTTGGTTTCAAAAGTAAAATTGCCTTGTAAAAATAGTTATCTCGCATGGCAACCGGTTGTGAAGTGAAGCCCTTCGGGGTTCGTGCAACATCAAGCCAAGATAAAACAATAGAGGACCTGTGCTCTGCCCACCCCTTCGGGGGGCGTACAACATCAAGCCAAGATAAAGCAAATCAAGAATGAAGTAACAATATACCCCCATGCCGATACATAAATCGTGTATTTAGCATGCAAAAAACTACTTTTGCGACACTTTTCAAGGCCTTTTCTTCCATTTGTCGCAATTCCATAGGCTTGTCGCAAGAAGCACAAATGAAAAGCACAAAAATATTTTCACCATGAGAAAACCCGTCATACCTTTGTAGTGCAAAAAGGAAAAAACCTTCAACGAATTGAAATAACAAACATAAAAAAAATACAAAAATGAAAAAGTATCTACAATCAATCATGATGGCAGTCGCAGCCCTTTTGTCGGTAACAATGACAAGTTGTGAAGAAGACGAATTAATCGCGATGACACTCGACGGCAACTGGAAAGGTAACATGTATGTGTCTTATCAAATCAACGGTAGGGGAGAATACTATGACGCTTCTTATTCTGAAGTATGCTTCCTCCGCAATCCTTCCAAATACGCATCGGGTGACGGCTACTGGATTGATTACTACAACGACTACAGAAGATATGGATGGGAACGCAACTATATCGCAAATCATATCAAGTGGGAGGTGATAAATGGAAACATCAAAATCCATTTCATAGAGGATAAATCCTATGTGACAATTTATGAATATAGTCTCACCGACAACCACTTCTCTGGCTACATTGAGATGCGCAATGGAACAAGACAAAGATTCAGTCTGGTGCATACTTCTTCGCCCAACTGGAACACTTATCATTGGGGAAACGACAGGTTCTATTTCGACGCCAACCAGAACAACATGGGCATGGAGGAAGATGCTTCCTACTCAAACAAGTGTTACATGGACTTGGAGGACGGAATCTCTTCTGACAACATCAACGATTCAAGCGAACCAGTGCAACTACAGCGTGTATTCAAGTCGAAATACGAATAAAAACAATTGTTGAATTCATCTGTTCCTTTTCCCGTGCTCACAGTCTTTGACTGAGGGCGCGGGAAACTTTTTTCGTACTATGTGGAAGCCCGTTCCAATATGGTGGAAGAAATGTCGAATTTAATATCGTGAACACCCCAAAACGCCCAAAAGGGCAGTGATGCTGTAGAGTCTGCGCACCGCCCTTTTGCTCATTGTCCACTTTTTAAAGTGGTTTTTTTTGTGTGAATCAAGCGGCAGGCCGATTACCTCAACTTGCCCTTGCTTTCAAGAAAATTGATGAAGGTTTCCCATTGTGCGGCGTTCTTCTTGATGTTGGCTTGCACTTGCTCGTCGTTGATGAACTGGATAGGGTAACAGTCATACAGATAGTACTTGCCATCCTGCATGACCTCTCCTTCCATCTTTCCATAGCAAAGGACCAGGTCGTAGAAGATGCGGCTGTCCCACAGGCCGACAAAACTGCTGATTTCAAACAAGAAATGGTCGCTCAGTTGGATGCCGATTTTGTTGAAGGGTTGCAGACGCTTGTAAAGTGGCTCGTCCTTGTCCACATCATCCTTGAATCTGATTTCGCGCGTGTTCAAATCAAACCACTCGATGTCGTCCTCTGTGAAAAGAATCTTGTATCCTTCTTCAGCGGATTTCGTTGCTGATTGGTCGATGCCGTAAGCGTAGAGTTTGTTGAGTTCTACCGGGTCGGTGGTGAAAGGTTTTGCTGGTTCGTAGTCGTCACTACTGCAAGCCGTCATCGTCATGCTGGCAATGGCTGTTGCCATCATCCAAGCGATTGTTTTGATATTTTTCATCTTCTGCCTTGTTTTGAAATGATTAACTCTATACTTATATAGTCCGTCGAACCAAGAAAAGACTGCATGGCTACCAGGTGAATCTTATGCCTATTGGCAATGAGAAGGTGAAAGGATGTTCGGTGCGGTAGGTCTCGATGTCGGTATGCGTCGGAATGAAGTATTGCAGACCTGGCTCCGCGAAAATGCCTATGCCGGGAGTCAGATGGTATTGTATGCCCAGTCCGAAGGTGGTGGAGAACTGCCACGGGGCACGGATGGTGGTCTTGTCACTGGCTTCATACAGACCATGCATGTAATAGTTGGAGTACAAGGGGGCATGGACTGGGATTTCCGTCACCAGGCCAGCACTGCCGTAAAGGCCACACGCCTTTCCGCCATATATGTTGAACAATCCTTTCACTGGTATGCCAAGATAATGTATCGTCTGCCGCTGTTCAATCTTGTTGCCGTCCTCACCCATCTCAAACTCAGAGGTGAGTTTGCTGTAGTTCAGGCCGGTTTCAAGTCCCCAACGATGATTCAGTTTGTATTTAAGTGCCAACGACCATGTGACTGGCATTTGGTGATGGCTTGTATGAAGGATTTTGTCTTCGCCGGGACGATTGGCATTGCTCAGTGCGATGCGCATGATGACGCTGCGGGTTTGTTCACTTGCTGCATCCGGGTTGTTGGCCAGATAAACGGCATAGTCGCTCCAGTTGTCGATGCTGCTCGGAATCGTAGGACTCGTACCCGGGTCAGACTGGCCTGGCAATGGCTTGGGCTCGTAAGTGTATGGCTGGTTGTAATTGTTCCACTTGTCTAACTGCCCTGAGTATGCCAGTTCCAAAGACCATTTCGGAGTATGATTTGTGGTCGTTCTTTCAGGAATCCTGTTTGTGATTTCGTGATGCGGCATTTCCATCTTTCGGAGGGTTTGGGTCGTGTCTGTCTGTTCCTCGCTCTTGATGGTGTCAGAGATAATATGCTCTTGTGCGGTCATATTGGAAAGGGTGTCGGTCATTACAGAATCCGCAGCCTGTGCTATTGTCGATTGTAATGTGTCAGCAACGGGGATGGTTGTATGAGGCACCGTCAGAGGAACAATCACGGGGTTGTGCGATTGTCTTGTAGGAGATATTCCTGGTTGCGAATTCGGTTTCGATTTTGGTTTCGCCACAATAGGTTTCTTTTCAATGGTGGCAGGAGATGATGGATGCTCACTATCAAACGCTTTCTTGAACAGATAGAACGCAAGGGGAACAAATAGCAGCAGGACCATGGCCCAGTACTGCTGCATCATCTTGCGCAACATCTTTTTTGCCCGCGAAAGTTGCGATGATGAGGAATGTGGCTCGATGTCCAACACGTCGGCGATTTCCTTGTGTGTCATTCCCTCGAAGACCGACAAGCGGAACACCTGTCCATAGCCTTCCGGCAATTTGTCAATCAAACCTATCACCTCGGAAAGAGGAACACCTCTCACATCTTTTTCCTTGGCCAGCAGGCTCGCACCGTCATCTTCAGCATCAAGTAGTTCTGCCCTGTCCGTTTCTTCGAGCGGAACAGTAGGCAATGCATCCAAATGGTCCTTGCATTTTGATGCCACGTTCCTGACGATAGCCATCATCCATGGCTCTGCACGCCGTGGGTCGCGAAGTCTGTCAAATGAAGTGAAGATGATTACGAAAGCGTCGTGGACTACATCTTCCACTGTCTGCTTGTCGTTGATATACCGGCGGCATACGCCTCTCATACGATGGGCGTATGCCTCATACAGTTCTCCGAGGGCTTCACCGTCCCCTTGTCTGCACCGTTCTATCAATCGAACAATCTCCATTGCGATCATGATGTCTCAATATGAATAGTCCGACTTTTAACGAAAAGACTGCACGGGAATATCTTTTTTTGCAACTTGCTTGTCTTTCGTGTTACATACGTGATAAATGAAATTACAAAATTACTACACGTCAAACGAAAAACCCCTGGTTAATCCAGGAAAGTGGCTGCCGAGGGTAAAAGTCTGAACATTTGTTCAGACTTTTTATGTCGTTGTGCTGTCAATCTTCGAATGTGACAGCTCTTCTGATTCGTGACAACTGTTGTGGGGTTAAGTTCAGGAATGAGGCGATGGCGTGCAAGGGCAAGTGTTGCACGATGCCGGGACAACGGCGGAGCAACAGGTCGTAGCGCTCGCGAGGCGTGGCACTATGGAAATCCAGATAACGGGCACGTGCCTGGCAGAGCAGGTGCTCACCGATGATACTGCGTAGCTCCATGGTTTTCGTGTTCTTGTTGAACAGTTGCATCATTTGTTCGCCACTCACCCTTAACACGCTGCTGGGCATCATCGCCTCTATCGTGGTCAGGGCACTGCTGCCGTTGAGGCAGGAAGGGTAGTCGCCCACATACTCGCCCTCGAAAGAAAACCAGGTGATGTGCTCCTTGCCGTCACTGATGCCTTGTGTCACATACTTGAAACATCCTTTGGTGACAAAGCCGAACCACCGCGACGGTTCGCCCTCACACTCCATCCGCTCGCCTTTCTGATAACCGACAGTCTCACCCTCCCGTTCGCAGAAGTCATACAACTCTTGCAAGTCAATGCTATTTATGCCGAATTTTAGTTCCATATCATCGAATATCTCCTCATTCCAAGATATATAATAGACAATGATTCTTGCCAATTATTGCATGGCGCCCCTCTTGCATTTGGATTCTTTAACCTACTTTTGGGGTAATAAACACATTCAAAAAGGTATTCGTCTCTGTCGTTCACCTGTCTCAAACGCCTATCCTTGAATTACTCTAGTTTGCTCAATTTCCTGGAGCTCTCCTTCGCTCCCGGCCTGCGGCCCCCTCTCGGGCAGAGAGGGAGGAGCTAATGGGATGAATGCTCACTTTCTCAAGCAGATTCAATGAATAATAGAGAAAATGATTATCCGCATCTTTCCGATAACGCCCCGAAGGGGCAATAAGCCTCCAGCCCAGGGCAACGCCCTGGGAAATTGGGAAGGAGGCAATCGCCCT
>CADADN010000115.1 GCA_902786665.1 uncultured Prevotellaceae bacterium
CCATCCCCTCCCCTTCGAGGGGAGGGGAGATGCGCACAGCCCTTTTGCTCACTTTCCACTTTTTAAAGTAGACTCAATCTTCAATTTTCAATCTTCAATTTTCAATCTTCAATTTTCAATTTTCAATCTTCAATCTTCAATCTTCTACATCACCCCAATCCATCTCAGGATGTCGTTGAGGTTGGCCACGATCATGAGCAGCAGGAGTATGCCCATGCCGATGTATTGTGACACGATGAGTACTTTCTCGCTTGGCTTGCGACGGGTGACCATCTCGTAAAGGAGGAATATCATGTGTCCACCGTCTAGGGCAGGGATGGGAAGGATGTTCATGAAGGCGAGGATGATGCTAAGGAAGGCCGTCATGCTCCAGAACTGCATCCAGTCCCACGTGGCGGGGAAGAGGTTGCCGATGGTGCCGAAGCCTCCCAATGACTTTGCGCCGTCGGAGGTGAAGACGTATTTGAGGTCGTCCACATAGCCGCGAAGGATGTTCAGACCGTAGCGGATGCCGGCGGGGAAACTCTCAAAGAAGCCATAACGCACCTCCGTGGGTTTGTATATGTTCCAGATGGACTGTTGCACTACGCCAAGGCGCATGTTGTTGTCAAGTTTGGTGGTCGCTTCCTGGGTGTCGCCAGAAGAATGCTTGATGCCCAGGGTGATGGTGCGGTATTTGAGGCTGTCCTCCTTGGTCTCCTTGGCGGTCACGATGTCGTTCAACTTGCTCACTGCCAAAGTGAAATCATTCCAAGAGTTGATGTCTTTGCCGTTCAGCGACACGATTTTGTCGCCTTTCTTCATATCGATGCCGGCGGCAGGGGTGTCGGGAAGCACGCTGTCCACCACGCAGGGAACGAATGGCACCACGAAGGTGGGTTGCTTCTTGAGCATGTCGAGGAGGTTGAGGTCGCCGGGAAGGTCTACCGACATCTTCTTTCCGTCACGTATGAGGTCCACGCGCTTGGCCTCGGAGAGGTTGCGGTAGAGGTCGATGCCAAACTCCTTGAAAGTCTTGGTGTCTGTTCCCAGGAGGATGTCTCCATCCTTGAATCCCATGGCCTTTGCGTCGTCGTTGAATTGCATGCCCTGTGTCATGTTCTTCGTCTCGATGTATGACTCGCCCCATGTGAAGAGTACCATGGAGTAGATGAAGAGAGCCAGGAGGAAGTTCACCAGCACGCCGCCAACGATGATGAGCAAGCGTTGCCAGACAGGTTTTGAGCGAAATTCCCAGGGCTTGGGTTCAGAACTGAGTTCAGTGGAAGTCTCGTCAATCATCCCTTCGATGTCGCAGTAGCCACCAAGAGGCACCCAGCCGATGCCGTACTCCGTGCCCACATATTCCTTCTTCTTATGCTCATTGCCTTTCTCGTCCTTCTCTATCTTGACAGGCACCTCCACCGGTTCCTTTTTCATCAGTTTGCGGAACCATTTGTCATAAGTGCTGAAAAGATGGAATTTGGGGTTGAAGAAGATGTAGAACCTGTTGACTCTCACTCCAAATATTTTTGAGAAGAAGAAATGGCCTCCCTCGTGCAGCAGCACGAGGAGTGAGATAGACAAGATGAATTGTACGAGTTTGATGAAAAATGCGCTATCCATATCGTTTGATGGGAGTTGTATTTTAAGATGTGATGTTTCGTTTTATGGGTTGTTTGTTATGATTTCCCTGGCCACTTTCCGGGCTTCAGCATCGGTGGCGACATAGGTGTCATAGGATGGGTTGGGGTCGAACGGCACACGTTGCATGGTTTGTTCGATGACCTCGCCCATCTGTAGGAAGCCGCATAGCCCGTCGAGGAAGCCTCGATTGACCACTTCGTTGGCGGCGTTGACGATGCAGGGCATGTTGCCTCCCTGGCGGATGGCTTCGAAAGCCAGTGCCAGGCAGCGGAATTTCTCCAGGTCGGGTTCGAAGAACTCCAGTGGATGCTTGAAGAGGTCGAGGCGTTGCCCGTCGAGGGTGAGCCTTTCGGGGAAAGAGAAGGCATATTGTATGGGCAGTCGCATGTCGGGAACGCCGAGCTGTGCTTTCACCGAGCCGTCGATGAACTGCACGGCGCTATGCACGATAGACTGCGGGTGTATGAGCACTTGTATGCGCTCGACAGGCACCCCGAAGAGCCATTTCGCCTCAATCACCTCGAAACCCTTGTTCATCATCGTCGCACTGTCGATGGTGATTTTCGCACCCATGTCCCAGGTGGGATGGCGCAGCGCGTCGGCCTTGGTGACGGTGGCCAGACGGTCGAGAGGCAGGGTGCGGAAGGGGCCGCCGCTTGCCGTGAGCAGTATTTTCTCTATCTCGTTGGCATCTTCGCCCACCAGGCTTTGGAAGATGGCGGAATGCTCGCTGTCGACGGGGATGATGGGGGCGTGGTGCTCCAGGGCCAGTTGGCAGATGAGTTCACCGGCCACCACGAGGGTTTCCTTGTTGGCCAGGCAAATCTTCTTGCCGGCCTTGATGGCGTGGATGGTGGGGGAGAGGCCGGCGAAACCAACCATGGCGGTGAGCACCATGTCGATGGGACTGGCTTCCACGATGTCGTCCAAAGCCTTCGCTCCGGCATAAACCTTGATGTCGGGAAGGTCGGAAAGGAGTTGGCGCAGTTCGTCGTAGTGCTCCTCGTTGGCAATCACCACGGCGGCCGGGTGGAATTTGCGCGCCTGGGCGGCAAGTTCGTGCACACGGTTGTTGGCGGTGAGACAGTAGGCTTCATAGAGGTCGGAATGACGCTCGATCACATCGAGTGCCTGCGTGCCTATCGACCCCGTGGAACCAAGGATGCATATCTGTTGTCGTTTCAAAATCTTATTTTTTATAGATGTTATAGAAGTTATAGAAGCTATAGAAGCTATAGAAACTATAGAATCTTCAATCTCAAATCTCAAATCTCAAATCTCAAATCTCAAATCTTCAATCTTCAATCTCAAATCTCCAACAGCCCCTCCGGGATGCGCATGGCAATGTTGCGGTTTTCGCGGTCGATGTCATCTACGAGGTCGTCGTTGGCGGGAATGAGGATTTGTTGTCCGTCGGCGGTGCGCACTTCGAAAAGCGTGTTGATGGTGGAGAGGTCGATGGCGGTCACCTCGCCGACGGGTGTGCCGTCGGGGCTGTTGGTGATGGTGAAGCCCACCAGTTCCGACCAGGACAGTTCTCCATCCTCCTCGTCACTCAATTCACGTGGGAAGAACACGGTGCATCCCACCAGGTCGGCGGCGCGGGTGGCATCATCAATGCCGTCGAATTTCACCAATGCCGTCGTCTCGCTGCGGAAGCGGTATTCCTCGAAGAAGAATGGCACTTGAAGGCCGTCGATTTCCAAGAACACGTAGTCGGCCTCCACGCGGTCGAAGATGTCATCGGTGAAATGGAAGGTTATTTCGCCTTTCACACCATGGGGCTTGCCCAATCGTCCTATGGGAAAGGTGTCTGTCATTGGCTTTCGCGGATGATGTTGGCTCCAAGGTTGTTGAGGCGTCCCTCGATGTTCTCGTATCCACGGTCTATCTGCTCGATGTTGGAGATATGGCTGGTGCCTTTTGCGCTGAGGGCGGCGATGAGCAGTGCGATGCCCGCCCTGATGTCGGGGCTTGACATCCTGCGTGCCTTCAGTTGGAATTTGTGGTTGTGTCCTACCACGACGGCCCGGTGAGGGTCGCAGAGGATGATTTGTGCTCCCATGTCGATGAGTTTGTCAACGAAGAAGAGCCTGCTTTCAAACATTTTCTGATGGATGAGCACGCTGCCGTTGGCCTGCGTGGCCACAACGAGTAGCACGGAGATGAGGTCTGGCGTGAGTCCGGGCCAAGGGGCGTCGGCAATGGTCATGATGGTGCCGTCCATGAACGATTCCACTTCGTAAGTGTCGTGCTTGGGTATGAAGAGGTCGTCGTCGTTTTCTTCCATGCGTATGCCCAGCCGTCGGAAAGCATCAGGGATGATGCCCAGATTTTGCAAGGACACATTCTTGATGATGACGCCGTCGCCCACCATGGCAGCCATGCCGATGAAGGACCCTACTTCTATCATGTCGGGCAGGATGGTGTGCTTTGCGCCATGTAGGCTTTTCACTCCGACGATGGTGAGCAGGTTGGAACCGATGCCGCTGATGTTGGCGCCCATATGGTTGAGCAGGTGGCACAGTTGTTGGACATAGGGTTCGCAGGCGGCGTTGTAGATGGTGGTGGTGCCTTCGGCGAAGACGGCGGCCATGAGGATGTTGGCTGTTCCGGTGACAGAAGCCTCGTCGAGGAGCATGTAATTTCCGATGAGTCGGTCGGTCTTCAATTCGTAGACATTTCGTCCTTCGATGCTTTCCAGGCTCGCCCCGAGCTTCTTGAAGCCAAGGAAGTGGGTGTCGAGACGCCGGCGCCCGATTTTGTCGCCGCCGGGTTCTGCCACGATGGCTCTGTGGAATCGTGCGAGCAGCGGCCCCATCATCATCACGCTTCCTCGAAGTTTTGAACATGTGGAAACAAACTCATCGCTGTCAAGGTAGTTGAGGTCCAGTGCGTCGGCCTTGAAAGTGAAGTCTCCGGCGCCGTTGCGGGTCACTTTCACACCCATGTCTGTCAATAGTTTGATGAGGTTGTTCACGTCGAGGATGTTGGGCACGTTGTTGAGGCGCACCTCTTCCTCGGTGAGCAGGCAGGCGCAAATCACCTGCAGGGCTTCGTTCTTCGCGCCCTGGGGA
Source organism: uncultured Prevotellaceae bacterium (assembly GCA_902786665.1). Taxonomy (GTDB): domain Bacteria; phylum Bacteroidota; class Bacteroidia; order Bacteroidales; family Bacteroidaceae; genus Prevotella. The sequence goes on from CADADN010000115.1 coordinate 4,704, forward strand.
TAAATGGTGCCTTTGAGTCGTCGGCCACCTTCAATGATGAATGACTGCATGTTGTATGATTTTTGGAAAGACCTTGATGGCTTTAAAGACCTTAAGGCCCCTAAGGCCCTTGAGGGTCTTCATTTCTTCTTCTTCCTTTTCTCGGTGAACTCCTTCTCGTTGATTTTCTCAAAGGTGAAGTTGTCCAGGTCGAGTTGGATCACACCGTCGGTGAAGTTGGCGATGTCCGACACCACTTTCTCGTCATCGGCAGAGCCGTGGCTCCATTGGTAGAGGCATCGCTTCATGTGGTTGGCGGTGAGGCGGGCCAGTTCGTCTCGCTCGGGACCCGGTGGCATCGTCTTGAGTTTATCGAACAACTCGTGCATCATGTAGCCGTAGTGCCTCACGGGGATGTCTTGCATGGGATAGGCCATGGGTTCGGGCTTGGTGGAGATTTTCGCCGCCTGGCTGACGTCGAAGGGCCAGTCGATGTCGAGTTTGAAATTGCTCATCAGTGCCAGATGGTCCCATAGCTTGCGTTTGTGGTCGGCCTCGCCGTTATGTGGGAACATGCGGCTCATGATGGTGATGATGGTCTCGGCGCACTGCTGACGCGCCTCGCGTGATTCAAGGGTGACGGCGTGGTCTACCATCTTTTGTATCTCACGGCCGTATTCCGGCAGCACGAGATGCTCACGCTGGGTGTTGTAGTCTAATCCTTCTATGTTCATTTCTCTTTTGCTTTTTCTGTTTTTTTCTAGGGATTCTGGTTTTCCTGGTTTTTCTAGTCTTCCTGGTATCCCTGGTTTTCCTAGGGGTGGGTCATAGCATGGGTTTGGGGCGTTTTGCCACGTAGTCTTTCAGATAGTAGGGTGTGAAATAGGCCACATCCTCATATTGCTCCAAGGCCATGCGTTTCTCCGCCAAAGGGAACATGTAGCGGGCCAGTGGCTTGATGTTCTCTATGAGGTGTGCGTTGGGGTGGTTGATGGTTTCCATGCATTTCGCCGCCCCGTTGCCGAAGAAATACACTGGGTGCTGGTCGAGCCACTCCTTGTAGGTGTCGGCCTCCACGATGTCGGCGCAGACAGTCCTCACCGGGCGCAGCGCACGGTCGTAAATGGCGGCATATACCTCCATGCGCCTGGCGTCGACCATGGGGCAGAGGAGGGCGTCGTCTTGCAACTCCTTTCCAAGCAATACGGGGACGCAAAGCAGTTCCAGGGTCGGTATGCCCACCAGGCGCAGGTTGCGTCCGTAGCAGATGCCCTTGGCCATCGACACGCCGATGCGCAGGCCGGTATAGGAGCCGGGGCCGCTGCTGACAGCCACCGCATCGAAGGGTATGGCGTGGTTGTCGGTGAACGACATCGCCTCATCGACGAAGGTGCCCAACCGCTCGGAGTGGTTGGGGCCACTGAGGTCTTCGTCGTGGTAGATGCACACGCCGTCCTGACTTACTGCCACGGAACAGGCATCGGTGCTGGTGTCTATGTTTAAAATGCAAGACATTGCAAGGAATTTCAGTGTTATGATAAAATTTAAAGTGCAAAAATACTGCTTTTCCAGCAAAAATGCGTATATTTGCATAATTTTATAGTAAATTTTCACTATTAGGGGGGCTGCAAGCCCGCCCTTGTAATCTTTAAAACCCAATGATACTATCGATGACCGGCTACGGCAAAGCCGTAGTGACATTTAAGGAGAAGAAAATCAACGTGGAAGTGAAGTCACTCAACAGCAAGGCTCTTGATCTCTCCACGCGTATCGCGCCTCTCTATCGCGAGAAGGAGATGGAAATCAGGCAGAAAGTGGCTCAGACACTGCTCAGGGGGAAGGTGGACTTCTCGCTCTGGGTGGAAAAAGATGCTGCATGCGACGCCACTCCCATCAATGCCGGTTTGGTGGAGAACTACTACCGCCAAATCAAGACCATCGCCCAACAGACGGGCATTCCCGAGCCGCAGGAATGGTTCGCCACGCTGCTCAGACTGCCTGACGTGACAACCAAGACCGATGTTGAGGTGCTTTCCGAGGAGGAGTGGAAGGTGGTGTGTGAAGCCATCGACGAGGCGTTGACGCAACTGGTGGACTTCCGTCGGCAGGAAGGTGCTGCCCTGCAACGGCGTTTCGAGGGCAACATCCAATGCATCGGTGAACTGCTGGCTTCCATCGAGGACTATGAGACCTCGCGGGTGGAGAAGATACGTGCACGCATCGTCGAGGGGTTGGCTGCCATCCCGGAGGTGGATTATGACAAGAACCGCCTGGAGCAGGAACTCATCTACTATATTGAGAAACTGGACATCAGCGAGGAGAAGCAAAGGCTCGCCAACCACCTGGCTTATTTCAAGGAGACCATGGAAAACGGCTCGGGACAGGGGAAGAAACTAGGTTTCATCTCACAGGAGATGGGGCGCGAAATCAACACCACAGGGTCGAAAAGCAACATGGCAGAAATGCAGAACATCGTCGTGCAGATGAAAGACCAGCTGGAGCAAATCAAGGAGCAAGTGCTCAATGTGCTATAGGCTTCACAGGAGAAAATAGGAGGCTCTAGGATATCTAGAAAAACTAGGACATCTAGTACATCTAGGAAAACTAGTACATCTAGACCACTAGGAAAACCAGAAAAAACCATAAATGACAAGACCATGAATCAGGAAAAACAAGAAAGCCTTTCACCCGAGGTGGAGAAGAAGCGGGGGAAGATGCTCATCTTCTCCGCACCCAGCGGTAGCGGGAAAAGCACCATCATCAATTGGCTGAGACAGGAGCACCCTGAACTCAACCTCTATTTCTCCATTAGCTGCACCAGCCGGGCACCAAGAGGCACCGAACAAGATGGTGTGGAGTATTTCTTCCTTTCACCCGAGGAGTTCCAAAAGCGCATAGACAACGGGGAGTTCCTCGAATACGAGGAGGTGTATCCCGGTCGCTTCTACGGCACGCTGAAGGCTCAGGTGGAGAAACAGTTGGACGAGGGACAGAATGTCGTCTTCGACGTCGATGTGAAGGGGGGCTGCAATATCAAGGCCCATTACGGGGATGAGGCTCTCGCCCTCTTCATCCAACCGCCATCCATCGAGGAACTGCGTCGCAGACTCGTCAACCGGGGCACCGAGACGATGGAAGTCATCGAGGACCGGCTGGCACGTGCGGCATACGAACTCACCTTCGCCGAGCGTTTCGACTGCGTCATCGTCAACGACGACCTGGCCACGGCGGAGGAGGAGACCTTCCAGAAGGTGTCGGAGTTCCTTTGCCCTTAGTCTTGTAGGTCCTATAAGTCTTTAGTCTCTAGTTTTTATCCGTCCTTCGTAGGTGACGGCTTCGCCGTCGCTCAAAAATTCCAGAGACCCATGGAAAAAATGACAGACAAGGTTCGCATCGGCATCTTCGGCGGTTCTTTCAATCCCATACATAACGGGCATGTGACACTCGCCTCCAGCTTGTTGAAAGGTGCGAGGCTCGACGAGGTGTGGCTTATGGTGACGCCGCAAAACCCTTGGAAGCAGGAGAGTGAGTTGATGGACGACAAGGTGAGGCTGTGGCTCGCCCAAGAGGCCGTGAAAGACATTCCGGGACTTGTCGCAAGCGACTATGAGTTTCATCTGCCCAAGCCTTCCTATACCTGGAACACCCTGCAGGCGCTCTCCAAAGACTATCCCGAAAGGCAGTTTGTCTTGCTCATCGGCGGCGACAACATGGAGCGCTTCGACAACTGGTATGAGCACGACAAGATTGTGGCGAATTACGATGTCGTGGTCTATCCCAGGCAGGGCACCCGCATCGATAGGAAAAAACTGCCGCCAAGGGTGAAGGTCGTGAGGACGCCGCTCATCAACATCAGCAGCACCGAAATACGCGCTCGCATACGACAACACCTGCCCATCGACCACCTCGTGCCGCCACCGGTGGCGGAGGCCATCAAGGAAAAGGGCTTGTATGCGGAAGAGGAGTTAAAGAGGAGTTAAAGAGGAGTTAAAGAGGAGTTAAAGAGGAGTTAAAATGGAGTTAAAGAGGAGTTAAAGGGACATATGCTCACTATTACTACTTCCATAGACACGGAGGGGCAACAGCCATGAAGGTGCTGGCCATCATCATATCCTATCATTTCATGCCATGGGTGGACAAATGCCTGCCCAGTCTGCAGGCGTCCGCATATCCCATGGACGTCATGGTGCTTGACAACGGGTCGAAGGACGAGTCGGTGGAATATGTGCGTTGCAATTACCCGGACGTGACGGTGGTGGACAACCATGCCAACCTGGGATTTGGAAAGGCGAACAACATCGGCATGCACCATGCCATGGAAAATGGCTACGATGCGGTGTTGCTCATCAACCAGGATGCGTGGTTGGAGGCCGACGCTTTGGGAAAAATGGTGGAAGTGATGGAGAGTCATCCCGACTATGGCATCGTCTCGCCTGTCCATAGGAACGGCGCGGGCGACAAGTTGGAAAGGGGCTTCGCTGCTTATACGGGGCTGAAGGACCTGCAGCATCTCCCACACGACACTGTCGTGGAGGTGCCGTTCATCAATGCCGCCATCTGGCTGGTGCGGTTGGAGGCACTCAAGAGGACAGGACTTTTCGCTCCTCTGTTCTATCATTACGGGGAGGACAAGGACCTGGCCAACCGCATGGCTTATCACCATTATAAAATAGGTTATGTGCCGTCGGCCTTCGGATCCCATGACAGGGAGTTCCGCGAGATGGGAAGGGAGAAATTCTTCTGGACGGAATATGTCTATCATCTCTCGGAATATGCCAATGTCAACCATTCTTGCACAAAAGCTTTCGCCAAAGGGGTTTTGGCCGCAGTCAAGAAGGCCCTTGTCTCTGCCTTCCATGGAAAGTGGCGCGACACCGCCGCTTACACACGGTTGGGATGGAGACTCCTCTGCCGCAGCAATGCGGTGCGCAAGACAAGAAAGATGGCAAGAAACAGTGCGCATATCCCCTTCCCTTGAGGGCAAGGCAAAACAGCGTCGCTCCCCCGTGCGCATATCCCCTCCCCTCGAGGGTGGCAAAAAAAGGCGTCGTCACTCCCCGTGCGCATATCCCCTCCCCTCGAGGGGAGGGGCAGGGGTGGGGTCTTTGGCCATAAGGTAAGGACCAACGTTTTAGCCACATAGGCTGGTTCATCCCGCCCCAGGCAAAAAAGGCGTCGTCGCTCCCCCGTGCGCATATCCCCTCTCCTCGAGGGCAAGGCAAAACAGCGTCACTCCCCCGTGCGCATATCCCCTCCCCTCGAGGGGAGGGGCAGGGGTGGGGTCTTTGACCAGAAGGTAAGGCCCAACGTTTTAGCCACATAGGCTGGTTCATCCCGACCCAGGCAAAAAAGGCGTCGTCGCTCCCCCGTGCGC
>CADADN010000116.1 GCA_902786665.1 uncultured Prevotellaceae bacterium
GCGATTGCCTCCTTCCCAATTTCCCAGGGCGTTGCCCTGGGCTGGAGGCTTATTGCCCCTTCGGGGCGTTATCGGAAAGATGCGGATAATCATTTTATATTAAATGCATAGAACTCCATATGAGACCCTATTATGAAATGGATGATACCGCCGCAATTATAGAAACCACTTTTCGAGCTCGTAATCTTTATCTTAAGAATGGATTTATTCAAGAAGCAGCCTCAGTTTATCCGTATGCCATCTTCATCTACCTCAAGCAGGGAAGGTTTGAAGAGACTCATAAAATGATGGAGGATTTTGAATGTCATTCAGGTCTATTCTCAAATGGTGAAATCGAACCAAGAAGGAGACAGTATGAATACAGTAGAGGAATGTATTTCGAAGGCATCAACCAACTGGACTCCGCCGAGTACCATTACAGGAAGGCGTTGGCTTACGGTTTCCAATTCGAGGGCTGCAAAGGGCTTCTCTCACTTTATAGCACAAAGGGAAATCTTGATTCCGTGAAGAAATACGCACCCCTTTACGTACAAAGCGTGGATGAGGCAGCCGCCAAGCAGCAGACCGAAGCTGTACTTAAGATGAAGTCGCTCTACGATTACACGCAAAGCAAGAAAGAGGCCGAGAATCAAAAGCGAAAGGCCGGGATATGGAAGATGTCACTGTTCATGTGTCTCCTGTTGGCCCTATGTGTTTATTTCATTCTCAGAAGCAGGAAGAGCAAGTCCATCAACAGGAAGATCCAAGAGATAGAGCTGCTCCAAAACACAATCAAGCAAATGGAAGAGGGAAACGGTTCTCCCGATGACCGGTTGGATGAATTTGAGGAAAGCGACATCGTGAAACGCCTAAAGCAAAAGGTCGGTAAGAAGGAATATGCAAGTGCATCCGAACTAGGCGAGCTAAGGGCTGCCGCCGTCAAGCACCTTCCCTCTTTCATCCAGACATTGGGCAACACCGGCTATGAGCTGCAGAGTCATGAGACCGACTTGTGCGTCCTCATCAAGGTCGGATTTCGTCCATCAGAGATAGCCATCCTGATGAACATGACACCCCAGAACATCACCAACCTCCGTGCAAGGCTGAACAAGAAGATGTTCCACGCCGACAAGGGAGCAAGGGATTTTGATGAGAAGATCATCAACCTGACGTCATCATAGCCGTTGTATATAGCAGGGTTGCAGATAGTTGTGATTTTGTGTAAAATGTGTAATCGATTTATTTGGAGAGTGGCTCTATTTTTCATAAATTTGTCTGCAAAACAACAAATGCTGATTCACTTTCCATACGCTGATGAAAAAGTTATTTGTAGTTCTCGAAAATTGTTGTCAACTAAATAGATTTATTATGAAACGTTTTTCTTTTGTTTTTGCTTTTATGGCATTTGCTTTATTTGCATTATCACAAAGTAATTATGTGTATGTTGAAGAAGCCGGAACCCTTGATTCGCTCCTTAATGCCTTTTCCCTAAAGGATGCAACGCAATTGACAGTCGAAGGTAAGTTGAACGGATCGGACATCAAGACAATAAGGTATATTAACAGATCTTTTGATACTGTCCTAAAAAGTGTGTCCGTCATAGATGACATTAAAAAGGGATCTATCATCGCTGACGAGTCCCCAAAAGTCTGTACCTTTGCGTTGTGAAACAAAAAAGCGTACAGACAATGGAATTTACAAAGGAACAAATTTCTTCGCTAATATGCAATCAGACAAGAACAGAAAAAATCATCATTAAATAGAGTGACATATGAAACATTTATTGATTACCTCTACTATGATGCTCGTGGCATCTATAGCAAATTCCCAGTCCTGCCCGGATGACAATCACCCCCATGCCATCGACCTCGGACTGCCTTCCGGCACGAAGTGGGCGTGTTGTAATGTGGGAACAACCATCCCAGAAGGATGCGGCGGCTACTATGCCTGGGGTGAGACGGAGGAAAAAGAGATATATGATTGGACCACTTACATCCATTGTGACGGTTCAATGGAAACCTGCCGCGATATCGGTTCGGATATCGCTGGATCTGAGTACGACGTTGCCCATATCCAATGGGGCGGTTTCTGGGTAATGCCTACACAAGACCAAATTCAAGAAATGACCAGCAAATGTTCATGTATATGGACAAGAAGAAATGGCGTAAACGGTGATCTTTTCACAGGCCCGAATGGCGGCACAGTATTCTTGCCTGAGTCAGACTTTTTGAGGAAAGGCGGGGTAGATGGTGGCGTCATAGAAGGCAATAATGGTGATATGAACTGGGGAACAGACGAGTTGCCTAGCGCTGGCTACTACTGGTCGTCCACGCTAAGACCTTTTTATTCGAACGTCGCCAGCTACTTGCTCTTCAGTTACGGCATTGCGTATGGGGATGCCTACAACTTCCGCTGCAGTGGTTTTTGCGTTCGCCCCGTCATTAGCGGAACCACCAACATAAGTCTCCCAAACCAATATGAAGACAAATCTGCCTATGCTGTCTACAATCTCTACGGCATCAAGGTTGCTGATAATTTAGAACAAGCAAACCATCTGCCTCCTAGCATCTACATCGTCAATGGTAAGAAAATGTTTGTCAAATAACGTATCGTCGGCCTTTGCGCCGTGATAGCCGATCGCGACGGCGTCATCGCCGAGATATACGCCGCGATGGAGAAGATGAATCAGCGCCTGCTCTGGCTCGTCAACATTCGTGAACCAATCCTTTGTCACGATTGTGCAGTTCACACATATTGTCCATATCGGCCTGCCTGATATCGTCGCCGCCGTGATGCTCGGCGGGTGGCACGTTGTCGGCCGTTATAACATATGCAATGCGTACAGGTGTTAACTTTGTTGCTCCAACTGGAGTTATGGTAGACATTAAAAATGGTAATATTTTGAGATCTTGTGATTTTCAATAATTATACCGAGTCAATCTGGAAATGCGTAATGGATTTTTAATAAGCCAAATTTTGTTTCAAAAAAGTGAGAAGTATCATATAGTCAATATCTAAAATCAATACAATGAATAATAAAACATCCATCCTCATACTATCTTTGTCCTTTATGTGCATGGCTGTATCGGCTCAAGAGGAATACTATCCTTTCATAACAACAGGTAAAGTTTGGGAGATGCAACTTGATGGTTTCACAGATATTGTTCTTTCCAAAAGGATATTGTATCTGGAGGGTGATACCATTATCAATGGAGTAAATTATATCATATGCAATATGAGAGATGGACAGACTGATGCGACCTTTTACCGTGCAATGAGGGAACAGGATGGAAAAGTATACTGCATTCTTGCAGGTGAAGATAAAGAACACTTAATGTTCGATTTCGGTATGCATATTGGGGATTCTGTCTATTGTGAGACGGCAAAGACTTATGACGGTGGATTCCTCTATGACGGTTTGATTGATGAGACAGGTGAGAGTTTTGTAAGAATTATGCATCTATCAGAAATCGACACATTCACCCATCACGGAATGAAACTAAAGAAATACCATTTCACGGTGAGTATCAAAGAACGGATGGCGAACGGGTATATGGAGGAACATGAAGATTTTCCAGAAATATGGGTGGAGGGTATAGGCTCGTTAGGGCACTATCCATTCAACGCATGGGATGTACCTATGCTATCTTCCAATTACTGGAACCTTATGAAGTGTTACGACAATTTCAACACGCTCTTCGAAGTGGATGCGAGCGATTTTGACGAAGCAATGACATTGCCGAATATTGCCCCCATCTATGATTTACAGGGCCGGCGACTTCCCGTCAAGCCAAAGAAAGGGATATACATACTTAACGGACGTAAGTATTTAAAAAAGTGATGTATGTTTAGTAACAGTGCTTACCGTTTACACTACATAAGCAGCAGTGTAATTACTGATAGGCAACCTGGACCTGTTGTTGTGGATAAAGGTGAATCCGTCATATACGGTAGGCATGGTATTACAATTGCAAATGATTTTGAAGTAAAGCCAGGATCTTCACTCATCATAACCGCAAATCAGCATTGATGTGCAGAGTTTCAACCCGTTAATATCTATGTTAATTATTTGTGTGTAAATGTATTAATTTGTATATTTGCAACCTATAACAGACAATCTCTTAACCCCTCAAAAAACATTATGGAAAAGTATGTAAAATTCGTAAAATTCAAGAATATGGAGACTTTAAAAATGATGTTGGCTCTGGTTTTCTTTCTGATGGCGGGAATAAATGCCAAGGCTACAAGCGATAAAACGTCTATGGAAAGCAAAAGTCTGAATGATTCATACATGCCGTTCCTCGCCGACGGCAAGTCCTGGTTGGTCGGAACGCCTGACGGCAAGGTGTATTGTTATTATGTGGAAGGAGAGACAACCATCGGCTCTCATTTATACAAGAAAGTCATGGAACGGAGGATCGTGCCTCAAGGGGACAATTCATCGTATCACTGCGCCGTATATGAAGAGGACGGCAAGGTGTGGCTTTTCAGGTCAGGGATGACCGAACCCGAACTGCTCTATGACTTCAAGGCGGAGGCCGGAGATGTCGTGGTGAAGCACGAGGAGACATGGTACGAAGGCAGGGTGGTTTATACCATAGACCACGTGGATTACATCAACGTGGACGGACGGAGGTTCAAAAGGCAGTTCGTCAACGACGAGCAAGGTCAACTGGTCGATGTCTGGGTGGAGGGTGTCGGCGGCAGCAGCTTGTTCGGGCATGGCCTGAGAGACAGCTGGCCCATGCTCTCATGTCTGATGGATGGCGAAGAGGTGTTCTCGAAGTCCTACTTCATATGCCCCGATGAGGAGCCCGCCCCCTACCACAGGTTGCTGGTCGTGGGCAAGAAATGGAACCAGAACTACACCGATGTGTGCACACCCGGTGACGGCTACACCTTCGACTTTGAGATCAAGGGCGACACCACCATCTGCGGGGTGAGGCACTTCAAGCTTTACGCCCACAACTATGAGAACAAGGGAGGGGAGAAGATGCTTGGCCTCCTTGTCGAGTCAAACAAGCGCGTGTATTCCCTCTGGACTGGGTTGCCCTACATGGACTACCAGGCGTTGCTCTACGACTTCGGGACAGAAGCGGGTGAAAGGTTGGGGGTCATCTCATCGTGGAATGTCCGCACCATCGAGCGTGATGAGATTCAGCACGACGGAGGAACACTCCGACGGCAGGCGATGGGCTATGAGCCTTGGGGAGGTCTCTCTTCTTGGAATCCCATCAACCATCCATTGGACTGGTGGGTGGAGGGTGTCGGCAGCAGCACCCACTTCGTGAAGCCATACAGCTGGACACCTGCACGACAGTACCGCTTGGAGAGCTGTACGCTCGATGGCGACACCTTGTTCACGTTCGATGATTTCCAAATACCCGAGGATGCGATTCCTGAAATGCGGGAGGTCGACTACCATCCCATGTTGGTCGAAGGCAAGTCTTGGCTGTATCACTTCACGCAAGGCCATTCCGACATGGAAACAGGTGGGTTCTGGCAGACTGCATACGACGTGACTTACACGCTACGTGGCGACACCATCATCGACGGCAGGGAATACATGAAGATGTATGAAGAGTATGAAGACAAGTGCAATTACCACAGCGCATGGCGCGAGGACGGTAGGAAAATCTACGCTGCCTATCCCGGCAGACCCGACAGCCTGTGCTATGACTATGGGCTGCCTTATCTGGGACAGGCTCCCTACACCTGGCATAGTGAAATCTATGAGTCAATCTACCTGGCAGCCAAGGATGTGGTGAAGGCAGGAGGAAGTTACCACAACCGTTACTTGTTCATCGACGACAACTATCAGGAGGGTCGCTTCTGGGTCGACGGCGTGGGGTGCATGAACGGACTGCTTTACCCCGACCATCCCAACAACTATTACACGCCCTATTGGGATTTCATCTCCTGCACCACGCCGGAAGGAGAGACCGTCACACGCGATGATATCTATGGCGAGGCCGTGCCATACGAGGAGGTCTTCCCCCCGGAAGACATTCATCTGTCCTGCCCCGATGACAACCATCCCCATGCCATCGACCTCGGATTGCCTTCTGGTACGATATGGGCCTGCTGCAACGTGGGAGCCTCAATCCCTGAAGGATATGGTGGTTACTATGCTTGGGGCGAGACGGAGGAGAAAGAAGATTATTCTTTTGAAACCTACATCCATTGCGATGGCACCTTCGATACTTGTCACAATCTTGGCAACGACATTGCAGGTACACAATATGACGTAGCCCACATCAACTGGGGCGACTCTTGGGTGATGCCATCTGAAGACCAAATCAAGGAACTATCAGAAAAATGCACCCATGAAAGGGTTTCGGTTAATGGCATCAATGGTGGTAAGTTTACCAGTAATATCAATGGTAACAGCATCTTCTTGCCCGCTGCGGGCAGATACAGTTTTGATGAAAGTGTTGAAGGTCTTAACTACGTTGGGCGTTCCGGGCACTATTGGACGTCCATACAGTCTCCGTCACACACGTATGACTCCTACTCTCTAACCTTCGGTCCGAGCAGCACATCGGATTGTACAATTTGGATAGATGGCGACGGACGCTTCATTGGCCACTCGATTCGTCCGGTAATAAGCACAACTACGAACATCAATATTCCAAAATCACTTGTTGAATCATCAAGCCAAGCCATCTATAATCTCTACGGCATCAAGGTGGCGGAGAACGCCGACAACATAGACATACGATTAAGTGAGAGAAGACCCAAGCTTGTTTGAGGTTTTCCGAACGTGAACGATTTGGAGCGACGCTCAAAATCGTGATTAAGTGAGAGAAGAACCAAGCTTGTTTGAGGTTTTCCGAACGTGAACGATTTGGAGCGACGCTCAAAATCGTGATTAAGTGAGAGAAGACCCAAGCTCCGACACCACACCACGGAATCCATAACTTTGAACAAAAAAGGTTATGGATTTCTTATGTTTATTGGAGAAATGGAAAGTGAGTAAAAAGACCAACTTGTATCTTGTTGAAAAACAACCCCTTTTGATTTTGTGTAAAATGTGTAATCGTATTTTTTTGAAGATGTGTTGTTTTTTACCTATTTTTGTGGTGCATTCTATTCCTATTTAAAAGTCAACAAGATGAAGACAATGAAATCCTTACTATTCCTGTTTCTGGGAGTGCTTCCCTCGCAGGCACAAGAGTTCTTCGACTGGGAGTTCACGGCTATGGAATCCACCAGAAACAATGTGGTAACCCCTATAGATGTGACGATGGAAACCTCCACCGTGAGGATGCAATACGACTTCAACCGCCTTTCGGAAAACATCAGCCCGAACGAGGTGGTTGCAAGGCTGACCTTCAATGGCTACAATCCTGGCGAGGCACAGACAAGGCGCATAAAGGTGTGGTTGTCCAATCGTTGGTTCAACAATCCCAAATGCGTGTTTGATGCTGATTGCATCATCCCGCACGGAGGTTCTGTTGAGGAAAACATCACACTCCTGGATTTGCCCTTCGACGAACCATACACGTACCAAGGCGAAGAACATACCATCATCACGATAGAGAGCACCGGCATGCTTGCAGAACAGCCCCTTGTCTTTGAACTGCAGGACGGCCGTCCCGTTGTCACCATATCAGCCAGGGCGGAAACGGCCTGTTTCAATGGTACGGTTAAGGACCAGGATGGCAATGCCGTACAGGATGCGTGCGTCAACCTCCACCATCAAGACCCCTATGACGAGTCAGGCGTGCTCACATACACCACACACACCGATTCCGAGGGCGGCTATGCCGTCAGGCTGGAGCATGGCAGCCGCAGCTATTGCCTCTCGGTCTCTGCATCAGGATTTCCCGACTATTTGGTAGACTGGCCTTTCCAACTATATGGAGACGTTCTCCCGTCAGCACCTTCGGGAGACATCATCATGACAAACAGGCTCGACTTCAGAAGCGGACAGCAAGCTACCATCATCCTGCCTGAGGCACCCGACCCTTCATGGGGGCGTTATTACCGTCTGGACCAGCGCAACGATGATGGTGTCATCATGTTTGTGCGCGAGGGCACACCTCAAGCCAACGTCCCATACGTCATCTTCCCAGAGGATGATTTCAGCATCGACCTCTCTGGTTACGTCAACGAGGAAATGCCCGAAGCTGGCAGTCTGCTGTTTCCCGACAGCGACGAAGACACGCCGCTGGGACTCTTCGGAACCTATCAGAGTCGATTCGCGTACAGTATGTACGCCACCTATCATGTCTCACTGTTGGACAGCACGCCAGACTGCCAAATGGGCACCTCGGGAAACCTTCCACGCGTCGGTGCATTCCGGGCCTATATTGTGGGCTACAATACGGGATCAATGTATGACGACAAACTAAAGTTGATTTTTGTCGAGGAGTCGGATGACATCTCGGAAGCTCCTATGGCAAAGGCACAAGAAAAGTTACTCTTCGACCTCCAAGGCCGGAGGATGAATGGCATCCCTCAAAAAGGCGTTTACATTCAAAATGGAAGAAAGTATGTAAAATAGGAAACAAGACCAAACCATCAACATCAAGATATATGAAAGCCAGTCGGAATGAATTTTACTCAAAAATATTTTGCATGCTCGTCGTGTTGATGCCAACCTTCATGACATGCACGAGGCACGGCGGGAGTGAGAGGAAGCTTGTCAGGGCAGCCTCGCTGATGGACTCTCGCCCGGACTCGGCACTTGCCATCCTCGACTCCATGGAATCATACTCGAAGGATCTTTCCCGAAGTGACCTGCGACGCTGGCAACTCCTGCGTCTTATGGCTCAAAACAAATGCGACACGGTCTTTCGTTCTGACAGCCTCCAACTCATACTCGCCGATTACTATGACCACCATGGCACGCCCAACGAACGTATGACAGCGCACTATCTGTTGGGGCGGGCCTATGTCGACATGGGAGACGCCCCCTTGGCACTGAGGTGTTACCTGGATGCAGCGGAATGCGCCGACACCACGATGAATGACTGTGACTGGCGGCAGTTGACCATCATCCAACTCCAGGCAGGAACGCTCTTTTACAGACAATATCTGCCCAATGAGGCACTGGCATTCTTTGATAAGGCAGAGCAAATGGCACTCAGATGTGGTGACGAACTCCTCTCGCTCAATGCCTCGGAGCGGAAAATACTGGCATACCACGAACTGTCAGACAAAGCAAAAGTTGATAGCATCACCAATCGAGTACATCATAGATACGACGAGTTGGGGGAGACGGAAAAAGCATCACGATCGTTGGCCACTTCCCTCTATTACCATATCGAAGCCGGCAACACGGCAGCTGCGAAGAAGCAAATTGACTATTTGCTTACACATGTCAGGGAAAAGATTAGGACATCTCCCGAATGGGCTTCCATGAATGGCTGTCTTGGCAATTACCGCCTGCTCATCGGTGAAACCGACTCCGCCGAAACTTATTTCAGGATGATGTTGAAGAACGACGACCGCTTGCAAATAAGGGTGTTGGCCTACCATGGGTTGATGGATGTCTATCAAAGGAAGGGTGTTTCCGACAGTGTTTTTAAATATGCCAACGCTTACTGCCAAGTCAACGATTCCTCCAACATCTTCAATTATGCCAGTCAGCTTGAGAACGTCAACTCCTTGTATGGCTACAACCAAAAGGAGAAGAGGGCAAGGGAAGCGGAAATGGAAAGGGACATCACCAAGAATTACAACTTGTTTCTTACCGCTGGCTTGCTGGCTTTGTTCCTGTCGGGCTTGTGCGGCTATTTCTTCCTTAGGAACAGGAACAACAAGTTGCTCAATCGGAAGATCCAGGAGATTGAGCTTCTCCAAGGCACTATCAAACGTATGGAAGAGGGTGACGGTTCTGCCAATGACCGGTTGGACGAATTCGAAGATAGCGACATCGTGAGACGTATTCGGAAAAAGGCGGCGAAAAGTGAAAGCGCAGGCGTGGCCGAATTAGGCGAGTTGAGGGATGCCGCCGCCAAGCACCTTCCGGCATTCATCAAGGCATTGGACAATACCGACTATGAGTTGCAGTACCATGAGATCCTGCTATGCATTCTCATCAAGGTTGGATTCCGCCCATCGGAAATAGCCGTTCTGATGAACTTGACACCCCAGAACATCACCAACCTTCGAGCAAGGCTCAACAAGAAGATGTTCCACGCCGACAAGGGAGCAAAGGATTTCAATGAGAAGATCATCAACTTGACGTCATCTTGACTATTGTATGTAATTGGAAATCTGACAATTGTAATTATGTGTAAAAATGTGTAACTAATTATTTGGAACATTACGAAATGTTACATAATTTTGCTCTCGATAACAAAAGCAACAAGAAAACATTCCGTATTCCAAGTTCACTCAATTTTGGGAAGAAAAAAGACTAATTATTCTTTATCATTATTGCGTCATCATATCTCGTATCGCGGTAAATTCCAAATGCGGAAAAGAACTTTTAATGAACAAAGTAACTAGATAAGACCAATTAGTATGAAGAGAATAATGTTTATCCTCGCTTTGGCGAGAATGCCTGCGACGGGGTGCATACTCGTCGTCTTCCTGCTAACCCTCATGGCTTGCACAAGGCAACGAGGGTATGAAGAGTCTTTGTCCAAGGCCGACTCATTGATGAACATGGCACCCGATTCCTCACTCTTCATCCTTGACTCATTGGAGCAGTCTGCACAGGATTTCTCCAAAAGCAACTTCCGACGCTGGCAACTCTTGCGAATGATGGCCCAGAACAAATGCGACACAATCTTTCGCTCCGACAGTCTGCAACTTGTACTCGCTAATTACTACGACCGTCACGGTACGCCCAACGAGCGTATGACGGCACACTATCTGTTGGGGCGTGCTTATAGCGATATGGGGGAGGCTCCTGATGCTATTCGCGCCTATCTAAAGGCTGTGAATTATGCCGACACCACCTCTATCGACTGCGACTATCGGACACTTTGTGCTATTCTTGGACAGGAGGCGGCAATTTTCGAGATTCAACGTATGCCAAAGGAGCAAATTGAAGCCTTATGGCAATACAGCCATTTCGCTAACAAAGATGGAAGAATTTATGATTGCATTAGGGGACTTGAAATGCAAATACCTGCATGGTATGCTTTGGACGATACGGCACATTGTTTCCGCCTCACTGACGAATGCCACAAGTTGTATCTTGAAAATGGAATGTATAGAGAAGCGGAAAGCGTCTATCCCACAGCCATACTCATCCTCTTGCAGGATTCACAATACACGAGGGCCAGGACACTAATGCAAGCTTTTGAAGGAAAGTCTGGTTTGTTTGACCCTAAGGGGGAAATCCAAAAAGGGAGGGAGCACTATTACAATAGCAAGGGTGTGTATTACAATGGTGTCAACCAAGTCGATTCAGCAGAATTCTTTTTCAGGAAGCTGGCAGGATACGACATCGCATTCAATTATGATGCCTACTTGGGTTTGTTGGAAGTCTATATAAAAAGAGGATTTGTGGATTCCATCGCAAAATACTCGAAACTTGCTGAAATAGCACTCGACAGCATCCATATGCAAAACCAGGCGGATGCGACAGCCTTGGCTGTTTCCATATACAACTATACAAAGAAGGAGGAATTTGCTCTAGAAATGATGAAGGAAGCCGATGATCAGAAGCAAAAGACTGAAAGATTGAGGATGTCACTGGTCATCTTTCTCATATCTGCCATAGGTGGTTTCTTCATACTAATGAACAGGAAGAACAAGATTGTAAATCGAAAAATCCAAGAGATAGAGCTGCTTCAGAAGACCATCGCACAGATGGAAGAGGAAAAAGCTCCCAATGACCGGCTGGATGAATTTGAGGAAAGCCACATCGTAAAACGCATTCGGCAAAGGGCGAGGAAAAATGAAAGAGCGGGGGGTGATGAACTGGGAGAGTTGAGGATAGCCGCCGTCAAACACCTTCCCGTCTTCATGCAGACATTGAATCAGACAGGGTATGAGTTGCAAATCAACGAGACCATCCTGTGCATCCTTATCAAGGCCAAGTTCCGTCCCTCGGAGATAGCCGTCTTGATGAACCTCTCACCCCAGAACATCACCAATCTTCGAGCAAGGCTCAACAAGAAGATGTTCCACGCCGACAAGGGAGCAAAGGATTTCAATGAGAAAATCATCAACCTCTCATCATCTTAGCTGTTGCATGTCGCTGGAATGCAGATGGTTGTGATTTTGTGTAAAAATGTGTAATCGATTTATTTGGAAAAAAACGATATCGTTCATAACTTTGTACGAAAATATGAAATTATAATCCTCACGGCTATGAAAAGGAAAGCTATTCTGTTATTGTTGTTGCTTATGCCATTCACGACATCCATGGCACAGGATGATATCATCTTGTCCTGTCCCGATGACAACCATCCCCATGCCATCGACCTGGGTCTGCCATCCGGCACGAAATGGGCTTGCTGCAACGTTGGCTCCCAAAAGCCCTATGAAAGAGGAGGCTACTATGCTTGGGGAGAGACGGAGGAGAAAGACTCTTATGAATTGAACACCTACAAATATTTTACTACTACAGGCTATCAGAACATCGGCGGCGATATTGCCGGCACGGAATACGATGTCGCGCACGTGAAATGGGGTGAGGGCTGGCAGATGCCGTCTTTTGACAGGGTCAAGGAACTGGTGCGTGGTTGTACCTGCTCTTGGACGACAATGAACGGTGTCATTGGTGAAAAGTTCACCAGCAAGTACAATGGTGCCTTCATCTTCATTCCTGCCAACGGATTCCGTAGCGGCACCAACGTCATTTCCCTTGGTGAGAAGGGCTGTTATTGGTCAGGGACCAGTGATGCCGACCCTCTCGGTTGTACGCTTACATTCGGCAATGAAGAAGCTGATTTCTTGTGGTTTTATGATCGATGCCGCCATTTAACAGACTTCCCTTGGGATGGGTCGACGCTGCGCTACAAGCGTGTGATGAACTTTACCCGCAATGGACGGTTGTTATATCAGTGGGACCGGGATGCCTTCCTGGAGGAAAGGCTTGGCGTGGAGACGGCGGAAGAAAACACGTCGAAAGGAAACGGAGCGATTTATTCGTGTGACGGTAGACGAATAAGTCAGGGAGCAGACGTCCGCCGACTGCCCAAAGGCATTTATATCCAGAATGGAAGGACGTTTGTTATCAAATGAGGTGCTTTCATCGTAAATGATAACAGCGTATTATTCAATATAATTTCACATCTTAACAATTTAAAAACATGTCAAAAAGAGAGTTCACTTGTATCTTCATGCTTTTCTTGTTTATCCTTGGTCAGACACTCGTGTCATGCAACAATGATGAGGATGGCATTGATGACCCCCTGCCTCGGGTGATGGAGTACCTCCCATCTGCAGAGAACGTAAGGAGCACATCTGCTTATATCCCTGTCGGTGAAAAAGTGCATATAGAGTTGCTTTTGGGCTTCGATGAAAACCTCATCCTTCCTACAAAGTATTGGGTCAAATGCTATTTTTTGAACGGTGAGGACGGTTTTCAGGTCGATGGTTTGGAGCCCTCTCGTACTTACTATTATACAATGGTTTACTACAAAGGCAAGGATGATGTGGTATATTCCAAACAGACCAAGTCCTTCACCACGCAGGGGGTAAGTGCCGAATTCATTCAACCTGGTGAAGGGAATAAGTTGCGGGTGAAGGTCAGGGGTGTCGAGGAATCGGATGTTCCCAGCGGTCTACACGTTGAGTTTTATTTGGCTGATGAAAATGGTGACTTCAGCAATCTTTCTCTTCGAACGAGGTCTCTGGGAAATGGCATTTGGGAGGATGACTGTTGGTGGCCATCCGAAGGAGAGCGTTGGAAGGCTGTCGTAAAATGCGATGGTGGCCGTGTGGTGGCGGAGACACCTGTCGTCACCTTTGTCAATGGAGGGTGGAAAGTTGATATATGAGGTTCACTGTAAAAAACATGACATACCTGACTTCATCTCCCAAGTGGATGTTGGGGGTGAGTTGTCTTTCCATCCTGCTCCTGCTGTCTTTCGCTTCTTGCACAAAGAACCGAGAATGTGACGAGTTGTTTGCCAGGGCGGACTCGCTGATGGACACTCGCCCCGACTCCGCCATAATCATTCTGGAAGACATACGTAGTGGCAAATTCTCCCTTACCAAGTCGGATAAAATGAAAAGTCTCCTCTTGTTGGCCAAAGCCCAAAACAAGGCTTATGCCACCATGCCTGACGACAGCATATTTGAGGAGGTTGTGGACTATTACGATCGAAACGGCTCCCCTAACGACCAGGTCTTGGCGCATTACCTTCACGGATGCATTTCTCGCGACCTCAACGATGCACCAAAGGCTTTGGAAAGGTATATGGAGGCTGTTGCACATGCTGATACCACGACTTCGGATTGCGATTATTCTACATTACATAGGGTATATGGACAAATGGCAAAGATATTTTCTCTTCAAAATTTGCCAAAGGAGGAAATACTGTCATTGGAGAAAGCAGGATATTACTCACTGAAAGCGGGCGACATCCGTAATTACATAAGATACATCGAACTCCATGTGAGACCGTATTACGAACTGGATGACACCGCCGCAATCTTCGAAACCACTTTCCGGGCTCGTGACCTCTATCTTAAGAATGGGTTCCCTAAGGAAGCAGCCTCTGTTTACCCATCTGCCATCTTCATCCGCCTCAAGCAGGGAAGGTACGAAGAGGCGCATGCCATGATGGAGGATTTCGAGTGCCATTCGGGATTGTTCACTAATGGCGAGATAGAACCGAGAAGAAGGCAATATGAATATTTTCGCGGGATGTATTTCGAAGGCATCAACCAACTTGACTCGGCCGAGTACCATTACAGGAAGGCGTTGGCTTATGGTTTCCAATTCGAGGGCTGCAAAGGACTTCTCTCACTTTATAGCACAAAGGGAAATCTTGATTCCGTGAAGAAATACGCACCTCTTTACATGCAAAGCGTGGATGAGGCCAATGCCAAGTTGCAGACCGAGGCCGTACTCAAGATGAAGGCGCTCTACGACTATTCGCAAAGCAAGAAAGAAGCCGACAACCAAAAACGAAAGGCCGAAAGATGGAAACTTATACTATTTATGGTTCTCTTGATGGCACTCTGCGGCTTTTTCGTCCTCAGAAACAGGAAGAACAAGATTGTCAACAAGAAGATCCAGGAAATAGAGTTGCTTCAGAACACCATTGCCCTGATGGAAGAAGGAAAAGATTCACCCAATGACAGGTTGGATGAATTTGAAGAAAGCGACATTGTCAACCGTCTTCGGCAAAAGGCGGGGAAAAAGGAAAATGCGAATGTGGCCGAATTGGGCGAGCTGAGGAATACCGCCGCCAAGCACCTTCCGGCATTCATCCAGGCATTGGACAACACCGACTATGAATTGCAAAACCATGAAATCCTGTTGTGCATCCTCATCAAGGTTGGATTCCGCCCGTCGGAGATTGCCATCCTGATGAATATGACGCCCCAGAACATCAGCAACCTACGTGCGAGACTGAACAAGAAGATGTTCCAGACCGAAAAGGGTGCAAAGGATTTCGATGACAAGATCATCAACCTTGCTTCATCTTGATGTTTGTATGTTATTTGGATACAACCAGCTATGATTTTGTGTAAAATGTGAAATCATTTGATTTGGAACATAAAATTCATAACTTTGACAACTAAATAAAGGCACTCTTAAAAACAAAGACTATGAAGGGAAAACTGATTATCATATTGTTGTCGCTTATGACATTCGCGACATCCATGGCACAGGATGATATTGTCTTGTCTTGCCCAGATGACAACCACCCACATGCCATCGACCTTGGACTACCCTCTGGCACGAAGTGGGCTTGCTGCAACGTGGGGGCCGAAAAACCCGAAAATTGTGGAGGATATTATGCTTGGGGAGAGACGGAGGAAAAAGACATTTATGATTGGAGCACCTACATCCATTGTGACGGTAATGATGATACTTTGCACGACATTGGCAGCAATATTGCCAGCACGCAGTACGACGTAGCACACGTCCAATGGGGTGGTAATTGGCAGATGCCATCGAGAAAACAATTCCAAGAGTTGTTTGACAACTGTGCCTACTTATGGACAACAAAGAACAACATCTCTGGAGGCCAGTTCACTGGCCCAAGCGGCAACACCATCTTCTTGCCTTCAACGGGCATCCGCCTCGTCGACGATCTCTACTATGACAACACCTACGGCTTTTACTGGTTATCCGAGCGTATGCCTATTATTAGTGCATGGGGGCATGTGTGGAATCCGGGAGTCGCATTCATTTTAGGCGTCAGTTCGAGCGAATCAAGTGGGGGAACCTTCGAATACTATAGTGGTATTACCATCCGTCCCGTCATAATCGGAACCACCAAAATCAATCTACCCAAACCATCTGAAGTTAATCCTGTCATAGCTGTCTACAACCTATACGGCATCAAGGTTGCTGATAATTTGGAACAAGCTGGCAATCTTTCTCCCGGCATCTACATCGTCAACGGCAAAAAAATCGTGATTAAGTGAGAGGAGACCCAAGCTCGCTTGAGGTTTTCCGAACGTGAACGATTTGGAGCAACGCTCAAAATCGTGATTAAGTGAGAGGAG
>CADADN010000117.1 GCA_902786665.1 uncultured Prevotellaceae bacterium
GTGCAGGATTTCGATTTCTGACTACCCCTGTTGGATTATTCCAAAAGTCTCCTTGTGCCTGTAGCGTCCCACCTTTTACTATTTATCGTGAGTGCCGTAAGAGAGGATTGCTTCGCAGTGGTTAGAACGTCGAATTACGGTTTCGAAAGTCGCGGGTCCGAGTCCCGCCGCCAGTTCGCTGGCATAGTTCAGAAAACCTCTTCGCCTGTCGCCTCACAAATAATAAGCAAGTGCCGTAGATGAGACTTACTTCGCGTTGGGAGCCAAGGGTCGTCGGTTCGAGTCCGGCCGTGGAAGCAATTCCATGTAGCTCAGTTGGTAAGAGCATCGTCATAAGTGTCTTTTCGTCTGTCGCCTTGCTTTTCATATTTCACAGCGGAGTGGAGCAGATGGTCAGCTTGCAAGTTTCATAAGCTTGAGGTCGCAGAGGTTGCCCTCAGGCTTCCTCCATCGCGACTCGGCATAATCCAAGCAAGCTTGACTTCTGCTCTCGCTGCTCGTTCGGTTCGAGTCCTGCCTCCGCGACAACATCAGGATGCCGTAGGACGACGGATACTTCGCTACAATCTGAGGGGAACTTACCGCGATACCCCGACCGCCAGTCCGCCCGTCGCTCCTGCCACCATAAACGGTTGCCGTAGTGAAGAGATACTTCTAGCTCTGTAAAAGCATTCGATTTGGGATCGAGGAATCCAAGCTCTCCACGACTGTAGCACCGTTTTATTTGATGTTTAACTATAAAAGATGTAAAAAGATGAACTGGAATTCGAAATTGAAAGAGCAAATGACTGTGACGAATTACGAGGGAGCCAAGGCCTACGCCATGACCCCTGAGTTGGAGTTGTACACCGCCGTGGTGACAGCATCGCTGAGCGACCTGTGCTACGAGAAGCAGGACGAGCGTGTCAACCGCATCGCCGCCCTGGTGGGCAAGGTGTCGCCAGAATTCGTCGCCCGTCTCGCCGTCTATGCACGCACCCAGATGCATCTCCGCAGCATCCCCATGCTGTTGCTCGTGGAGCTGGCCAAGGTGCACAACGGTGATGACCTCGTGGCCCGTGCTGTGGAGAAGACGGTGTTGCGTGCCGACGAGATTATGGAGTTGCTGATGTGCTATCAGTGGCGCAATCCATCCACCGACCCCCGCAAGAAGCTCGGCAAGCTCTCACGCCAGATACAGAACGGTCTTCAGCGAGCTTTCAACCATTTCGACGAATACCAGTTCGCCAAGTACGACCGTGACAACCTCGAGGTGAAGCTCCGCGATGCGCTCTTCCTCGTCCACCCCAAGGCCAAGGACGAGCAGCAGCAGACTTTGTTCGACAAGATTGTGAACCGCCAGTTGGAGACTCCCTATACCTGGGAGACCGAGTTGTCAGCCCTCGGACAGCATCCCTTCGCCTCTGATGAGGAGAAGGCGGCGGCCTTCCGCCAGAAGTGGGAGGGACTCGTCCGTAGCGGCAAGCTGGGCTATATGGCCTTGATGCGCAACCTGCGCAACATGCTTCAAGCCGACGTGTCGTTCGCTGACTTGCAGTTCATCTGCGACCGCCTCTCTGATGCCGATCAGGTGGCCAAGTCGAAGCAGTTGCCTTTCCGTTACCTCTCAGCCTACCGTGAGGTGGAGCAGGTCGAAAGTACTGGTACCTCAGCGCTGATGTCGGCTCTTGAGACTGCCGTCCGTCATTCCGCTGCCAACATCGAGGGCTTCGACGAGAAAACCCGTGTGCTTATCGCTTCGGACGTCAGCGGTTCGATGTGGACAAAAGTCAGCGCCAAGAGCACCGTCCGCCTGTTCGACATCGGTCTGTTGCTCTCGATGTTGCTCAAGAACCGCTGCAAGCAGGTCATCGCCGGTATCTTCGGTAGTGAATGGAGTGTGGAAAACATGCCTACCGACAACATCCTGATGGCAACCCGCCAACTCGAGAGACTTGAGGGCAAGGTTGGCTACAGCACCAACGGCTACAAGGTCGTTGACTGGCTCATCGAGCAGAAGCAGGTGATGGACAAGGTGATGATGTTCACCGACATGCAGATGTGGGACAGCACCGGATGCAACTCCACTTTCGAGAAGTCATGGAGGCGTTACAAGCAGCTCGCTCCTGATGCGAAACTCTACTTGTTTGACCTCTCAGGCTATGGACAGTCGCCCTTGCGCTTTGTCGAGCCTGACGTATACCTGATTTCAGGTTGGAGTGACCGCGTGTTCGACGTGCTCTCGGCCATCGACAAGGGTGGTGATGCCCTCAGCGTCATCAACAGCATTGAGGTATGAATATTGTTAATAGAGTAGCCTAGAACTACTCATTCATGAGAACAGGCTACAGCTTGATTCCGTACTTCACTATCCGCTCCTCCATCATACCATCTGGTATGAAACGGAGGAGCGTTTTCGTGATGGTAGGCTAAATGGTTGTTTGCTGTGGTAATGTCTGAACTCCTGAACTTCTGTAACTTCTGAACTCCTCTCAACTGCGATAGTTGAGTTCTTTTATTTTCAATTTTTCCCATCTACGCAAAAACAATGCGTAGCACATTTGTAACTTTGCACCGCGGTCTTGAAAATATAGACACGTTTAGAAAATCTGAGCTAAGGGCACCACCAAACGATTTAAAGATGTATTAAAATTAAAGAAAAAAAGACAATGGAAGTCAAGATGATTAACAACCGTCCGGTGAAAATTTGGACGGACAATGTTGAGGAATCGGCCATGCGTCAGATAGAGAATCTGACCACCCTACCCTTCCTCTTCCATCACCTGGCCATTATGCCCGACGTGCATGCTGGTATGGGAATGCCTATCGGTGGTGTGCTGGCATGTGTGGATGCCGTGATACCCAACGCCGTAGGCGTGGACATCGGTTGCGGCATGTGCGCTGTGAAAACCAACTGGCGTGTGGGCGACATTCCCACCGATGTGCTCCGAAAGAAAATCATGAGGGGTATCCGCAAGCGTATTCCCCTGGGAATGGATCATCACAAGGAGGCACAGGATGAGAAATATTTGCCCGAGGGCCACAACATCGACGCTCTCGAGGTAGTGAAACGCCGCATCAACTCCATCACCAAAGAGGTGGGCACATTGGGCGGCGGCAACCACTTCATCGAACTGCAGAAAGACGAGAACGACAACCTTTGGGTCATGATCCACTCTGGATCACGCAACCTCGGCAAGCAGGTAGGCGACTATTATAACAAGATAGCAGCCACACTCAATGCCCGATGGTACTCCGTGGTGTCGCCCGACATCCGTCTTCCTTTCCTTGCCCGATATACGGAGGAGTTTGATATGTACTGGAGGGAAATGCAGTATTGCATTGATTTTGCCCTGTGCAACCGCCGCTTAATGATGGAACGTATCGAAGAGGTGCTTGCTGATGCCCTGGCTGGTATAGAGTTCGAGCCGATGATCAATATCGCCCACAACTATGCGGCATGGGAAAACCATTTCGGAAAGAACGTCATCGTTCACCGCAAAGGGGCTACTCTTGCGCGTGAAGGAGTCGTCGGCATCATTCCTGGTTCGCAGGGCACGGCATCCTATATCGTCGAGGGGCTTGGCAATCCCGACTCCTTCTGCTCCTGCTCGCATGGAGCAGGTCGTGTGCTGTCGCGTACGGCTGCCATCAAGACCCTTGACATGGCAGCAGAGGTAGCCCAACTTGAGGCCAAGGGCATCGTCCATGCCATCCGTCGTCAGGAAGACATGCAGGAGGCATCGGGCGCCTACAAGGATATCGAGACGGTCATCGCCAACGAGGCCGACCTGGTAAGGGTGAAGACCCGACTGCTCCCCGTGGCCGTTATTAAAGGATAATGGTATCAAACCATGCTATAAGGCGACGATGCTGAAAAATACAAACAAAAGGATGGCAGAGGTTATTTCTCTGCCATCCTTTTGTTTCAGATTACTCAGTTTTATTGTTTGTATACAAATGTGTGCTAATACGAGAGAATTCATCAAAAAAAGTGATACCTTTGTACAGTCAACAATATGTTATACCATAGAATGTGAAAAATGACCATACAAGAATTCCGTGATTACATGGCATCGGGAAAGCCTGTCATAGGAGGCTCCGATGTTCACATGATGTTTCATCATTTGTCTCAGGAGGCACTGAAGATTACTGCTGAGATTAATGGCAAGTATCATACACCAGAGGAACTGCATGCTTTATTGGAGCAGCTTTGGGGCCGTGAGGTCCCCAAGACGGTAGGCATGTTCCCACCATTCCATACCGATTGCGGCAAGAACACCACCATTGGTGAACGGGTCTTTATCAACATGGGCTGCAAGTTCCAGGATCAAGGTGGCATCACCATCGACGAAGGCGCACTCATCGGCCACAACGTCGTGTTGGCAACCATCAACCATGACCTTGACCCTGCTAAACGTCAAAGTATGAGTTATGCACCCATCCACATTGGCAAGAACGTCTGGATTGGAGCCAATGCAACTGTCCTTGCCGGAGTGACCATCGGTGATGGGGCTGTGGTGGCCGCCGGTGCCGTAGTCACAAAAGACGTTGAACCCAACACGATAGTTGGCGGTATACCAGCCAAGATAATCAAAAAGATAGAAGAATAAGCTGATAGATCTGGATTCATGGGTTACAAATACGTTTGTTTACGTTGTCGCAAGTGCTTCAGTGCAGGAACTGATTATACAAAGTTTAAGGACAAGAAGAAATGTCCAGAATGTTCGAAGCCTTCAATCGGATAAATACGAAAAAATGCATCTTATAACCAAAGAAGCAAAAAATCAGAGATGAACAAAAAAGCTATCATAGTCCTTCTTTTTGCCCTCGTTGCTATGACGGGATGGGCACAGACAAAGGTGTGGAATGAAATTGTGACGGGATATGCCAACACACCTATTATAAAAGTGACCAAAGTAGAGATTTACAACGACCGCACAGAGGTGTCTTTACATATCGACCTGCCGGCACAAGCGGCAGGGGAGAAGATACCCATCGCCTCGAATACCATACTACGGGCTGATGGGAAGGAATATGCTGTGAAGGGTGCCAAGGTGATTTCCCTTAACGAACTATATACTGTCCCTGCGGACGGCAAAGTGGATTGCTCACTGATTTTCGAGCCCATACCTGCGAACACATGGCTGATAGATGTGGCTGAGCCTGGTGCGTGGAACATATCCAACGTACGCGACGCGAAAAACCAACCCGTGGGCATTGCCGACACTTATTGGCGAAACGAGGCAACTGGCGACTGGATGATAGGATTCACACCAAGACACGTAATATACGACAGCAAAGTCTGGGACATTGTCAAGCAGGAGGAAAAGAAGGATGTCTATCTGCTTACCCTTGATGACGGAAGAAATATCAAGGTGGGCAAGATGAAAAAGGGAAAGCGCGCCATCACCATTGACAGCGAAAAGCCCATCACCTGCAGCCCTGTAACAGGCACCTCCCTGCCTGAATATCCTACAAAGGACATGCGTACAGGTTTTGTTGACAATGGCTACAACGCTACAGACAGCGTGACAATCATCGGCTGGTTGAAGGATATGCCAGAGGAGGCGTGGAAGAGAAAAGGCCGTGAGTTTAGTGCGATGTTAATGAACATCCTCAATGTCAAGGAGGAGAGTGCCTATACCACAATGGACTTCCTCGGACGCTTCACCCTCAGGATACCGCTGCTCAACACGTCGGAGGTGCTTCTCGACTGGGGCAGAACAACAGAGATCACTGTGTTGGAGCCAGGCAAGACCTACTTCTTCCTCAATGACTTCAAAACTGGTCAGAAGTTATGGATGGGTGATGACGTAAGGCTGCAAAACGAACTGCTGGCATATCCTCATGATTATTCCTACGACCTCATCGAAGATGTGGACGAGGGCAAGGTGACGGCGATGGACTTCAAAGCCCACACCGACAGTTCGCGTGCTGCCTACATGGCAAAACTTCATGAGTGCATCATGCTGCATCCGACCCTCTCGCAGCGATACATCGACTATCAGAAAGGCTGTTTCCAGACAGCACAGGCATATGTGTTGATGCAAGCCCGTTTTGTCTTTCCTAATCGCAATCTGCCACAAGAGTATATGGAATTCGTGGGCAAGGAACTTTGGCAAAAATCCATCAAGCCTTACACGCTTTACCGTAAATTCTCCTGGTTCATGCGCGACTATATAGACCAAATCACCAGCAAACATATCAGAAATTCTGCCGATGAGACGGTTAGGGTTGTCCGGCAATTGGAGCAGCAAGGGGTGGTGACACTGTCGAATGAGGAAAACGAGGCATTGGAAGTCTACCTTCCCATGCTGAAAGAGCTGGAAGCCAATCTGCAGAACGCCCATGACGGTGAAACCATCCAGACCCTTGTCAACGCCTTCAACGAAAACGAAACTGTGAAGAAAGTATATGCGCTGATTGAGCGCATTGGAGAACCGTTTCAGAAGGAAATGGCGACATACGCCCTCCGTCAAAATCTTGCACTACTCGATTCCGTTGGCTCCAACAGCACATTGCGCGACATCTATATCGTACGAAACCTGTACGTTCAGATTGAGGCGGATCAACAACCACTCAACCCAGGCCTGATGGAATATGCCGGACAGCATATACAGATGCCCTATGCCTTGAACTTTATCAGGGAAGTGAATGAAAAAATGATTGCCATACAAAACATGGACATATCGAAACTGACGACATTGAAACCTAAAGAAGACGTGGCAAACATGAGCGACGGCGAGAAGATTCTCCGTAAGATAATGGAACCATACAAGGGGAAAATCATTTTGCTCGACATCTGGGGCACATGGTGCGCCCCCTGCAGGGAAGCACTTTCGCACAGTCAGGAGGAATACGAACGGCTGAAGGAGTTCGATCTCGTATATCTCTATCTTGCCAACCGCAGCAGTGATGAGGGATGTAAAAACGTCATCAAGCAGTACAATGTCTCTGGCGACAATGTAGTGCATTACAACCTGCCCGAAGACCAGCAGGCCGCTGTAGAGAATTATCTCAATGTCCATGCCTGGCCCACCTACAAACTTTTCGACCGCAACGGCAATCTGATAGACATGGAGGTCGACCCACGCGCACTTGAAAAACTGGCTCAGGTGCTGGAAAAATTGCGATAAATGTGTGTTCCTAAAAGAGGATCCATCGAAAAAAGTGTTACCTTTGCATGGTAAATGCAAATAAATCGGGATTTGTATGAAAGCAGTGGTATGCTAGTTATCATCGTTCTGATTCGTCTTTTTTAGCAAGCAATTTATAAAACAGAGTAACAGAGTAAAAGTATATGAATAAAAGACAGAAATTACAAGTGTCACTTGCTGCTTTTTTCGTTGTTTACATCATAGTATTGCTGTTTTTGCCAGGATGGGGGGCTAGCAAGATACTTGGCATTTTATCGGGTGTATTGATACTAATGGCCCTTTATATTTCCTATAGAGCAGAGGAAAAGAATAAAAAAAATACCAAAAAGTAAATCGGAGTATAGCAATGAATACGGACACTGGAAGCGGATATATGTCGGCAAGGGCAGGTAAGATATTTCAATCAAAATTGGATTCCTTTAAGCATGAATCCGATTGGACTGGATTAATAAAGATGCTGAAAAGGTATGCAAACAGATACCCTAATGAATACTATGTATACCAACAATTAGCATCTACTCTTTATATTGAAAGCATTGCTCAATACCAATTGGCCTTTCAATACGCTGAACGTGCAATTATTATGGAACCAGATGATGACCTCAATATATACACTTATGCATGTGCTCTCTACTATGTTGGCCTACTTGACAAATCCTATGAATACTTTAATAAAATAATAGACAAAGACATCAATGATATTGCATACGGAGAGCACGGGGAAGGCCTTCGATATGCCAAGGCACTGATAAACGATTCTATATATATGGCAGGAGTCATTTGTCAAAAACAACATAAATATGAAGAAGCCAAAGGTTTTTTCTTACGGCATCTTGAAGACAGAAAGCCTTTCCAAAATAGCGACTTTACGAAGGCACAAGTGATGAAGCATTTATCTGAATTAGAAAACTTGTAAATTTATCTGAATAACCATTTTCCAAACACAAAGAGTGGTTTTCCTAATGGAGTATAGGAAAATCGGTAAACGCACGAAATCAAACACAGCATGGGCGACCATGATGCACTGACAATCTCCACAACCTCGATTTTCGGGGTTGTGGAGATTTCTTTTTCAAAGGCACTTGTAGCCTGATAATGCGACAATATAAACAAGGTTATCACCCATTTGTCGCAAATATGAGAGATTGTCCATTATAGTCGGACAGATACTTCGGAAAATATTTTCGAGCCATGTAAACTCGTTTTATATTTGCCATGTCGGAAGGGGAAAGCGCTCTCCCGACAACAAGAAAATTAATATGTCAAACAAAATTCAACAACAATGAAAAAGTCAAGAATATTCCTCGCAGCACTCTCTTGCATGATCATGCAAACCGCTCCAACATCAGCACAGGTTGATGTCATCCCTGCATCACAGCCCGAAGCAGTTTACATTCCAGATGAGGTTCCCGCATCGCAGTTGCCAGAAACGGCCAAAGCCTTTGTGCAGAATTACTTCCCGGGGCAAGTCATCGACTACGTGGTTCTCGACACCGACTTCGATGGTGATGTCTATGAGATTAGCCTGAACAACGGTGTGGAAATAGACTTCGACCTGGCAGGAAACTGGGAAAAGGTGGACTGCTATGTCGACGCAGTCCCCGAAGGCATCGTCCCTACCCCTATCGCCCACTTTGTGAAAGCCAACTATGATGGTGCTGCCATCGTCAAAATCGACAAGGAGCACTATGGCTATGAGGTGGAATTCGACAATGGCTTCGAACTGAAATTCACTGCCGACGGACAGTTGCTCGCCTACGACGACTGACATTGCCATTCACACCCTCATCCCGACAAGTGAGGTAAGCATTGTGCAAGCGTCTTTAAAAAGCCCATAAGGGAGACTCGTTCCCCTTATGAGCTTTCTTGGTTATGCTCCCCGCAAGTCCTCCAACACGTTATCTATCATATCGCTTAACAACACGAACCCGTTTGGAGCTAACTGATGCCCGAACCTACCATCGGTCTTGAAAAGGAACTTGGAATCCGTCTCTTCAGCAATCTGCTTGAAAAACTGACAATGGCTGTCTCCCAGCACCTCGTCGTTGGTAGAGAGCAATGCCCGTATTCTGTCGACCTTGGACCTCACTTTTTCAGCGACGTCATATTCCTTGAAGCGTTCAAGTACTGGTCGTGTAAGGGTGTAAGTCCTACTACCGTCATCACGCTTGGAATGATAAGTCAACACCTGGTCCAGATATCTCTGTAGATGAGTGTAAGGGTCGACACAAGGGTTCACCACCACAACAGGGATATCGCCGCTCTCACACATCAATGCATAGAAGCCACCCAATGAAGAACCGACAATCAGCCTGGGTTTCTCTTTGGCAATTATGCTGTTGATCAGTGATAAAGAATAATGTGGGTCTCCGTTCAATTCCGGTGACAAGATCTCATAGAGATGACCGTATCTGGCAATCAGTCGCCTCACGGTATAACTATTGGCACCCGACATAAAACCATGGATATACAACAATTTTGTGCGATTCCGATTTCTGTTCTTGTAACTTCTACTTTCCTTGATTTTGATGTATCTTCTCTTTGTCATCTTGTTTGACGATTGGGTTTTCTTCAACATTTGCAAAGATATCGAAAAGAATGGATACAGATGGTATTTTTATAGGTATAACGCACGTAGAAAAATCAGGAAGCCATAGAATTATTAGCCGAAAATATGTTATCTTTCCTCTATAAATAGTAAACAAATTGCCCCGCAGAAGTAACTAAACACTTATAATCTGTTGATATAGAGGCATACCCATCCCAAGCACGGCAT
>CADADN010000118.1 GCA_902786665.1 uncultured Prevotellaceae bacterium
AAACCAAGATAAAGCAAATCAAGGATGAAGTAAAAAATCCTCACAAAAGGAGGCATTTTAATGGTATCATCGTTTGATTATCCATACAACTTTTTAAAATAATCTACTGTAAATAATTGTATATCAATACAACCGGACTTCCGAAACTTAAGTAAGTTAAAAACAGTACCAAGTTGTTTTTCGACCTGTGCGGTTGAAATTTGATGAACAACCTACGCCAAAAGACCGTGTCCACACTCCGGGATGCTCACTCGGAGTGCAACATCCCCGCCCCTGTAGGGTCAGGTCTTGTGCCTGACCGCAAGGGGCCAGGGGTGGGGTCTGTAACTTCAACACAAGAGACCGTGTCCACACCTTGAGCGCTGAAAACGTCATATTGGAAAAACGCAAGAATAACCTTTGGGTCAAATACCCCACCCCTTTTGCTCACGACAAATTGACGCAACGCGTTGAGCATTCTTGGCGTTTGACTCATTGAGCATTTTTGTTTTTTACAGAATGGAACTATTTTGAAAACACTTCCGATTGATGCAACCGCACCCGTCGTTGTTTTTTTTGTAACTATTACTAAGTTTGATTCGCAGATATTACCACTATTCCTCCTCATCACGGAGAAGAAGCAAGCCGCCATGCGATGACAGGCTCATGGCTTCGGTCGTGGCCTCCAAATTGAAATTATTTGCTGAAGGGAAGAGAAATTTCTCTGAATTTTCTTGGTAGTTAACTGAAAAATGACTAATTTTGCGCATAAGAGGTTTGTCTTGGATTTTGCACTACAAAATTGGCACTTTCCCCTCTGATTACCAAAGGATTAGCGTTAGAAACTCACATCCTTTATTTTAGTATGAAATATTCAGGTTGATTCTCTTATACCTGTTTTCTGCCATATCTTGCAATAATCTATCTATAAAACAAATTACTAACAAAAACAACGCTTATGAAAAAACTTTTCTTGAAAATGGGATTGTTGGGCGTGATGCTGATGACGGTTGTGGCTCTGAAAGCCGCCACCACCGCCAAATGGGATTTCAAAAACGACATCCCCGCTGGCATTTGCGAAGCCACCAATTACCAAAACGTGGAGGCCGACATCGAGTCGAGCGTACCAGGTATCTTCATGCACGTTGACGCCACCAATGGCAAACTCTATTGCATCGGTAGGGACAACGCACAGTTCAATGCTGGCACCATCCTGAGAATCCCCGTCTCCTCCACCAAGGACGTGGTCACCGTGGAAGGGTATCCCGGCTATAGCAAATACCACTTCGGTGAAGAAACGGAAGTCTGCGAGAACACCACTTCACACACCGTCACAAATGCCGAGTTGAAGCAAGGCTACGTCGAGGTCGTCTCCGACGGAGGATACATCTACTGCGTGAGCGTCGTGCTCAACAAGGCACTCCCTGAACCCGATGTCACTGGCACATGGGATTTCGGCAACGCCGACGTGATGGAGGCTACCATGGCTCTCTCGCAAGGCAGCGGAACGGTGAAGGCCATCGAGGACAACGGAATCCTTCTCACCGTGGAGTCGAATGGAGCTTCCTTCCGCAACAACGGCAACAACATACAGATGCGCAAGGGCACCGTGTTGAAAGTGCCGGTGAAAAACGCTGGCGACATCGTCAAGGTGAAAGGATACCCCAACTACTCTTATTACACCATTGGTGACAGCGACACCGAAATCACCAACACCGAGACCAACCCTGTCACCACCTACACCGCTTTGCGAAGCGATGCCACTCAGGGCTTCGTGGTGGTCACATCCACCAACGACAACAACTATTTCTACGCCCTCAGCGTGGAGCAGAAAGCCGTCAAACAGCCCGTGTCGCTGGAAGACGAACCTGCAACGGCCACCTTCCCGTTCGACCTGGGCACCAGCGACCAGACTGCCGACTTCGGCGAGGCCGACGACTATTTCATCAGCAGCAAGGTGGTGCTGGGAAGCGGACTCATCTACAAGGGAACGAAGACCGACCCGGGATTCACCGAGACGGCCATCGAACCCACCGACCAGAACAACAACCCGGATGAGACCAACATCATACAGTGGATCATCCAGCCCAAGCACGGGTTCAAGTTCACACCCACCGAGGTGGCCTTCAAGACCACTCGCTTCGGAACTGACAACGGACTGCTCGACATCGCCTGGCTCAGTGGTGACGGCACGGTTACCACGCTCGCAACGGAGGTGAAACCCATCCGCAACAACACCGACCCGAAATACGACCAACTCACCTATGCCATCACCGACGCACCGACGGCTGAAGGTCCATGCGGACTACAGGTCAACCTCTACCACCTGCAGAGCGGAAAGCAAATCGGTTTCGCCGACATCGTCATCAAGGGCGTGCTCAACGGCGTGGAGGTGGAAGTGCCCATTCTCGAGGGATTCACCGCCAATGGCGTGAACTACCTGGCTGAGAAGGTGTTTGAGGCCAACGGCGATGAGTATGTGGCCACCATCGAACTCTCCAAGGCCGAGGAGATGATTTCCGAGAGCAACCCCGTGAGCGATGTCAAGGCTCTCAGCGGCGAGGTGGGCGACATCACCTATAGCGGCGACGACACCAAGTGCACCGTCACCATGCCCGTCACACTTGCCGGCATCACCATCAACTACGTGGCCAACTTCGTGCAGAAACCCGACTTCACCTTGACATACCTCGACACCGACAAGTCGGTGATGGGCATTCAGCTTGTGGAGAAGGACGCCGCCATCGGTGAGTTCACCATCGATTACAACACCGCCACGGCACAGGAGGGCTACAAGGTGCGCGGATGGTTTGAGAAGTCTGCAGGTGGAAGGAAATACACCACCGCCGACATCGTCACCGGCGACATCACCCTCTATGCTGTCGCCACGGAAATCGAAGGCCCCAGCCCATATAAGAAATACAACTTCAACCTGGCAGATGTCAACTTCGACCCCGCCGACCATGAGGCATTCGAACCCGTCGGCTCAGGATACTGGCACGACGCACAACACGGATGGGCATTCAACAACGGTGATGTCATCAACCTCCTCGTAGGCGAGAAGGCGGTCATCTCCGTGGGCAACTGCCTCTACTCCAAGGAAAATGCCGAACTGGTGTTCAAGGATGCCGAGGGCAACGAGGTGGGACGCATCCCGGGAAAGGGTGAGACCGACGGCGAGATTGCTGCCTTCGCTTATGAGGGAGCGGCTGGAAAACTCTCCATGGAAATCGTTTCCGGTGGTGCTGTTTACATCCACAGCGTAAGAATAGTGAACACCAGCGAGACCAACTATGAGAGCCAGGGCAACTGGTACTTCGTGAAGGCGGGCAACGCCAGCAGCTTCATCGACGTGCTCGACGCCGTGAACGGCATCAATGGGTCAAGGGATGCAGAGCGCTCCTACATCTTCCTCCCAAATGGCACCTATGACCTGGGAGAGACCGTGCTCACTGCCATCAGCGGACACAACATCTCCATCATCGGACAGTCCAGAGAGGGTACCATCATCAAGAACGCACCCGACCGCTCCATCGAGGGCATCGGCACCACTGCCACACTGCTCAGTTCGGGACAGAACCTCTATATGCAAGACCTCACACTGCAGAACGCTCTCGACTACTACGGAGCACAAGGTGCGGGACAGGCTGGCGGACGCGCCGTGTGCTTCCAGGACAAGGCCGACCGAGCCATCTTCAAGAACGTGGCCATGCTCTCCTACCAGGACACCTACTACAGCCAAGGCACCAAGCAGTCGTATTGGGAGGACTGCGACATCCACGGCACCGTGGACTTCCTCTGCGGCGGGGGCGACGTGAGATTCACCAACACCACGCTGTCGCTGGAGCCTCGCAACCTCAACGGCAGTGGCGGACGCACCATCTGCGCCCCCACCACAACGGGCAGCTTCGGCTATGTCTTCGACAACTGCAAGGTGGTTGACTTGGCCGACGGAAAGGGTGACTGGAACTTCGGACGCACTTGGCAGAACGAACCCATCGCCGTCTATCTGAACACCACGCTCGACGACAACGCCGCAAATACGCTCGTCGCATCACGCTGGACGCAACGGGGAATGAACAACCGCGACCCGAAAATCTTCGGCGAATATGGCACGAAGAACGAGGCTGGAGAGAACATCACACCTGCTTCAAACATCATCAACTCCTTCGGAGGGTCCTTCGAGACCATCCTCAGCGAAGAGCAGGCTGCTGAGTTCACCTACGACAAGATGTTCAAGGAGAACGCCAACGCATGGGACCCCGCAAGCCTCACAGCACAGAAAGAGGCTCCAAAGGCCACCTACGCCAATGGTGAACTCACCTGGGAGGCTGTGGAAGGCGCCATCGCATACGCCATCTTCAAGAATGGGACTTTCGTCGCCATCGTGGAAGATGCCACTTCTCTGGCCGTCACCGCTGAAGAGGGCGACGTGCTCACCATCCGCAGCGCCAACGCCATGGGCGGCTTCGGTGTGGAGGCCACGGCGGAAATCGGAGCCAGCGAGGCTGCCATCTCTGATTACGACCAAGGGACGCTCGCTCCGGGTGAATATCCCGTCATCAAATGCGACCGCGTGTTGCTCGCCGGACTGAACACTGTCGTGCTGCCGTTCGCCACCACCAAGGAGGAACTCGGTGCCACAAAGGTGCTCAAATATGATGGAACGGAGGAGCGCGACGGCATGATTTACCTCAAGTTCTCTGCCGTCAACACGCTGGAGGCCAACACCCCCTATGCTGTCTTCGTGGACGTGGACACACCCGTTGAGCAGTTCGAGGGAAAGGTCATCGAGGAAGCGAGCAACATCATCGTCAACGACGACGAGTACGCTTTCGTGGGCACATACGCCGCCTTTGAGCAGGGCAATTCGCCCATCGCCAACGGCGACCTCATCGCCGGGAAAGAGGAGTTTGTCAAGGCCAATGGTGGAAACGCCATCAAGGCTTATCGCGCCTTTATGAAAAAGGTGGGGGAATCACAGGCTCGCGTAGCCTTCATCTTCGACGACGAGGTGGTGGTAGGCATCGAGGCCGCACAAATGATGGACCGCCTCGCGCAACCTATCTACAACATCAACGGCCAACAGGTGACACGCACCCAGAAAGGTGTCTATATCATCGACGGAAAGAAGGTCGTGGTGAAATAATCGATGATTCGGAGTGGTCGGAACCTTCCGACCACTCCGAATTCACTGAATGGAATGAAGAAGTAAAAGAAGTTATCGCTACGCTCGAAGTTATCGACGATGGTCTGCGAGTAGCGATGTAAATGTCAAAACTAATGTCTTTAACTCCTATAACTTCCATAACTTCGAAAAAAACCGATTACTCTGAATAAGCAACCCTATAAAAACTAAAATCTATGAAAAAGAATTATCAAGCACCTTCGATGAAAACGAAGGCTTTGTATGACAAGGACGTCATGGCCATCGTCCCCACCAGCGATGGCTACCAACAAGGTGTGACAGGAGGTGACGGAGTGGACGACGAGGCTCGCTCCCCCATCTTCTAAACAAAGGAAAAACAAAAAGCAGCCTGGTGCCGATGCATCAGGCTGCTTTTGGATGCGATGATTCTCATAATCGATTCTCCTCCTTCGTGACAACAACTTTGTTCTTCATTCAAGATAAAAAACGTGTGTTTTTTGCACGTTAAATCGGAATTATTTCCTAAATTTGTACCATGAAGAAAGCTGTGGTAATGGGAGCGTCGTCGGGCATCGGGATGGAAGTGGCTAAACTACTCCTTGCCGACGGATGGATAATCGGGGTGGCGGCACGTCGCACAGACTTGCTGGAACAACTCAAGGATACAGCCCCGGAACGGGTGGTGATGGAAACCATCGACGTGAACGCCGACGGGGCTGAGGACATGTTGCTCAGCCTCATCGTCACACTCGGCGGCATGGACCTCTTCTTCTACGCACCAGGCATAGGATGGCAGAATCCCACCCTCGAACCCGATAAGGAGAACAACACCGTCACGACAAACGCCCTGGGATTCACGAGGATGGTGGGCACGGCATTCAGGTATATGGCAACGCACGGAGGAGGACATATCGCCGCCGTCACCTCCATCGCCGGAACGAAGGGGTTGGGACCGGCTCCTGCCTACTCCGCAACCAAAGCTTTTCAAAACACCTACCTGCAAGCTCTGGAGCAACAGGCCAATGCACGGAAACTCAACATCAGGTTCACCGACCTCAGGCCGGGGTTCGTGGATACCGCACTCCTCGGCGACGGCAACCGCTATCCCATTCTCCTGAGAAAGGAGGACGTGGCATACGAGATGGTGGAAGCCATACGTCACCACAAGCACATCTGGGTGATCGACTGGCGATGGCGCATCCTCACCGCATTATGGAGGCGCATCCCACGATGGGTGTGGCGTAGGCTGGATTTGAATACAAAATCTTCACAATAAACCATTACAGAATCATGGAACAGAAAGAACATTACAACGTGGTGGCTGCCGTCATCGTGGAAGATGGCAAATACCTATGCATGCAAAGATGCCGCTATGAGTACAGCTACACCTCCGAGCATTGGGAGTTCCCCGGAGGGAAGGTGGAGGAAGGAGAAAGCCATCATGAAGCGCTTGTAAGGGAAATAAAGGAGGAGATGGACTGGGATGTCTATGTGGGACGCCGGCTGGGCACCGTGGAACATGAATATCCCGATTTCTCCATCACGCTCACCGCTTACCTCTGCAAGGGCGGGGAAGGGGAATTCAAGCTCCTCAAGCACTTGGACTACCGATGGCTGGAGAAAGACCAATTCGACACGCTGAAATGGACCGAGGGCGACAAGAAATTGTTTGAATTCATACCGTAAATCTCATCATCAACCTTTTTTCCCAACTGCCATCCTGTCACATTTTTTGTCGGGATGGCAGTTTTGGCACACCATTTGTTGTATGAATTGTGGACAATGGTGCTCTCAAACACCAAAAGTCTGGCAAAACAAGATAATCAACAAATAAATTACATACGACAATGGGAAAAATTATCGGTATTGACTTAGGTACAACCAACTCGTGCGTCTCCGTATTCGAAGGCAACGAGCCAGTAGTGATTGCAAACAGTGAAGGAAAGCGCACCACACCTTCCGTGGTGGGCTTCATCAAGGATGGCGACCGAAAGGTGGGAGACCCCGCAAAGCGTCAGGCCATCACCAACCCGCAGAACACCATCTACAGCATCAAGCGCTTCATGGGTGAGACCTACCAACAGTGCGCCACGGAGGTGAACCGCGTGCCGTTCAACGTGGTGAATGAGAACGGATACCCACGCGTGGACATCGACGGACGCAAGTACACTCCGCAGGAAATCTCGGCCATGATACTTCAGAAGATGAAGAAAACCGCTGAGGACTACCTCGGCGAGGAGGTGACGGAGGCCGTCATCACCGTGCCGGCATACTTCAGCGACTCTCAGCGCCAGGCAACCAAGGAGGCCGGACAAATCGCTGGACTCGAGGTGAAGCGTATCGTCAACGAGCCTACTGCTGCTGCATTGGCATACGGACTCGACAGGGCCAACAAAGAGATGAAAATCGCTGTCTTCGACCTCGGTGGCGGTACCTTCGATATCTCCATCCTTGAATTCGGCGGCGGCGTGTTCGAGGTGCTCTCCACCAATGGCGACACTCACCTCGGTGGCGACGACTTCGACCAGGTCATCATCGACTGGCTCGTGCAGGAGTTCAGAAACGACGAGGGGGCTGACCTCAAGAGCGACCCGATGGCCATGCAGCGACTGAAGGAGGCTGCCGAGAAGGCAAAAATAGAACTCTCCAGCAGCACCTCGACGGAAATCAACCTGCCGTACATCATGCCGGTGGCCGGTGTGCCAAAGCACCTCGTGAAAACGCTCACAAGGGCCAAGTTCGAGCAACTCGCACACAACCTCTTCCAGGCTTGCCTCGCAC
The DNA here is from genome assembly GCA_902786665.1 of uncultured Prevotellaceae bacterium. GTDB lineage: Bacteria > Bacteroidota > Bacteroidia > Bacteroidales > Bacteroidaceae > Prevotella. The sequence continues at coordinate 7,910 of CADADN010000118.1, forward strand.
CGTGTCAGAAGGCCATGGCCGACGCCAAACTCAGCACCGCCGACATCGACGAGGTCATCCTCGTGGGAGGCTCCACTCGTATCCCCGCTGTGCAGACGCTGGTGAAGAACTATTTCGGCAAGGAACCCTCCAAGGGTGTCAACCCCGACGAGGTGGTGGCTGTGGGTGCCAGCATCCAGGGTGCCATCCTCAACAAGGAAGGTGGAGTAGGGGAGATCGTGCTCCTCGACGTTACACCGCTGACTCTCGGCATCGAGACCCTCGGCGGAGTGATGACCAAACTCATCGACGCCAACACCACCATCCCGACCAAGAAGAGCGAGGTGTTCTCCACCGCCGCAGACAACCAGACGGAGGTGACCATCCACGTGCTCCAGGGTGAGCGCCCCATGGCATCGCAGAACAAGTCCATCGGACAGTTCAACCTCACTGGCATCGCTCCCGCACGTCGTGGCATTCCTCAGATCGAGGTGACCTTCGACATCGACGCCAACGGCATCCTCAAGGTGTCGGCAAAGGACAAGGCTACGGGCAAGGAGCAGGCCATCCGCATCGAGGCATCATCCGGGCTGAGCAAGGAGGAAATCGACCGCATGAAGGCTGAGGCTGAGCGCAACGCCGAGGCTGACAAGCGAGAGCGTGAGCGCATCGACAAGATGAACCAGGCCGACTCCATGATCTTCCAGACCGAGACCTTCCTCAATGAGAACGGCGACAAGCTGGGTGCCGACCGCGCCAACGTGGAGGCTGCCGTCCAGCAGCTCAAGGACGCTCACAAGAGCGGCGACATCACCGCCATCGACAACGCCATCAACAACCTCAACACCGTGATGCAGGCCGCCAGCGCCAAGATGTATCAGCAAGCCGGTCCGCAACCCGGACAAGACCCCGGCCAGCAATACCAGGGTGGTCAGCAATACCAGGGTGGTCAGCAGACGCAAGCCAACGACCCCAACGACAACATCCAGGACGCCGACTTCGAGGAGGTCAAATAAGGGGCATAAGTAAAGGCCTAACAAAACACTATCAAAAGGCGTGTAACCAAGTGAGTTACACGCCTTTTTCATTTATCAATCACCTTTTCTGGAAAATGCTCATAATATATATTTGCTATGGTATCAGCAAATCCCCAACCACATGATGAAGCCCACTCTATACATTGCCTCAAACGCGGTTTGAAGCGCTCCAACATATTATTCTTGGCAATAAACGCCATTGTCTTGTCGAAATTATTCTCTACAGATGTGTAATACTGCTCCCACATATCTCCATAGTCGTATGTAAACTGGCATGAGTTCTCGACATAACATAGCATCAAGTCTGCCAGTTTATCTGGTGATGGTTTCAACTTCTTGTAATCTGAAACAGCCTTCCGACAAACTGAGAAGCGGGTCTTGGGCTCCTGTCGTCCTCTTGATGGATAAAACTCTTCTGTGATAATCTTCTTATACTCTTCCAGCTTACCATCCTCATCGGGGTTTGCATAGAACTCTAGATACTCCTTTGCTTCTTTGCGAGCATCATACATCTCCAGAACCATGCCAATGATTTTTTCCTTGGGCATGGCCATAAGTATTTTCTTTACTGTTGCTTTTGACATAATCCGAAAATGGTTGTATTTCGATTGAACTTGTACGGGTACTTGTATGGGTAGTTGTATGGGTGAACTTGGAATTTATAAATATCATTTTTTCTTATCTCCAAACAGCAGTTTTAATTGCTTGTCAAAGTCACTCATGATTTCACGGTCTTGAATGACACGGAACTTGTCATATTCCGTAAGTGCCTTTTCTACCGCCTGCTCGTGAGTAACATGCCCTGAGTCTGGAAGTAAAGGACGGTTGTTCAAATCCATATAGCGCTGTAGTAGAGCAGACCAGTCTGCCATTGTCATCAGGATATGGTCTTCTGCACGTTGCTCT
>CADADN010000119.1 GCA_902786665.1 uncultured Prevotellaceae bacterium
CGTCTCTTCCTCATGGAGCACATCGAGCAATGGTGCGTCATATTCGTCGATGACGACCACCACCTGTTCGCCCGTCTGCTGGTGGGCACGGCGGATGAGGCCGTCAAACACCTCGCCAGGGGTGGTTTCTTTGGGATTGGTTCCATATACTTCGGTCAAAGAATCCAGTTGCAGCATCAATGCCCTTCGCAAAGCATCTGCGTCAGTTTTTCCCTTTGCCATGCTCACGTCGATGTGCAGCACGGGGTAGCGTTTCCACTCTTTCTCCAGCGCCATCACCTTCAACCCTTCGAAGAGTTCACGCTCACCCCTGAAGAACGAGCACAGCGTGGTGGTGAGCAGTGACTTGCCAAACCGTCGAGGACGACTCAGGAAGATGAAGGGACTTACTCTTGTCATCTTCCATATCAGGTCGGTCTTGTCGATATATACATAGCCTTCACTTCTCAGCCGTGAGAAGGTCTGTATGCCTACTGGATAGCGTCTTTCCTGTTCCATGCCTAAATCCCAATTGTTGAGTAAAGAGTCAATCATGATTTGTTTCCGCGCCGCTAAGATAATGATAAAAAATGGTTCTTCAAAATGTTTTCATTTATTTTTAATCATAGCACACTATTTGGCATGTCGTTTTTTTCACTCAGATGGAGGAAAAGTCAAAATTTTTTCATATCTTTGCACCAAATAGCATTCATTCACCATCAATACCTTATTAACATATGAAAAAAGCAACATTATTCTTCGCACTCGCCATGCTGTTGCTGTTTGGCTGCAGAGCGAAAAAGGAAGTAGATGTCATCGACCTTCCAAGGACTGATGCATCAGCAGAGGTGGTCGCCGCCGTGGACTCCTTCGTGAACGCCACGCAGACACGTCCCGTGAAACCCGATTCCATCACCTTGCACAGCATCATGATCCTGAAACATGGGAAGGTGGTGTTTGAGAAATGGTTCAACGGACAAAGCGCGGAGATGCCCCACCAGATGTTCTCCGTCAGCAAGACCTTCACCGCCACCGCCGTGGGTCTGGCCATCAACGAAGGAAAGCTCAAACTCGACGACCCGGTAGTGAAGTTCTTCCCCGACAAACTACCGGCGGAGCAGAGCGACAACCTCAAGGCGATGACCGTGCGCAACCTGCTCACCATGACTTGCGGCCATGACACGGAGCCGAATGCAAAGAATACAGACTCTTTGGATTGGGTGAAAGGGTTCCTGGCATGGCCCGTGAAGCACAAGCCGGGAGAGTATTACCTCTACAATTCCGTGGGCACCTATATGCTCTCCGCCATCGTGCAGAAGGTGACGGGTGAGAAACTCCTCGATTATCTCGACACACGCCTCTTCCAACCTCTTCATATCGTCAAGCCAGAATGGGAAGAGAGTCCGCAAGGCATCAACTGCGGCGGATGGGGACTGAAGTTGAAGACGGAGGACATGGCTAAGATGGGACAACTCTTCCTCCAGGAAGGCAAATGGAACGGTAAGCAAATCGTCCCCGCCGACTGGTTGAAGGAGATGTCGAAATACCAAGTGCCTTCCGCTCCTTCCGGGACAAGGTTCGAGGACTTGGAGAAGGCCGGCCTCAACAAGGATAACAACGAATGGGTGCAGGGCTACGGCTATCAAATGTGGATTTGCAGCCACAACGCCTTCCGTGCCGACGGCTTCGCCGGACAATACATCTTCGTGTTCCCCGACAAGGATGCCGTCCTCGTGCTCACCACCTCGTCCTCGCTCTACCAGCCCTATATGGACATCATCTGGCAATACCTCCTGCCTGTGCTTTGAAAGGTTGTAAAAATTTCAGCAAACGATATTGCCAAGAACGGCATGAAGTTGGGGCGGGTTGAAACCCGCCCCAACAACTTGTAACGCCCTTATGGCATGCAAATGTCTGATTATTCCGATTATTCTGAAAACTCCGATTTCTCCGATTATTCCGATTATTCCGAAAACTCCGATTACTCCCAAAAAGATTCCGATTATTTCGTCGTAGGCGTGACACTTCTTGATGTGCCGCCGGAGATGGTGGCGCCTGTGGTGTATGAGCCATTCCAAATGGAGGTTTCCGGATTGCTGATGCTGGTGCTGCCATAGACGATGGTGGCAGATGAACCAGAGGATAGCTGCGGACTGCTTACGAGGATGTTGGCGCTGCTGGTATTGTGTGGAATCTTGTAGCTGAACACCACCTTGCCGCTGCTGTTCTTCAAACTGACGTAGGTGTTGGCCGTGAGGCTGACGGAGGAAACCGTGGCGTATGGCTGTGTGGCACTGGTGGGAGCCCCACCCGAACTGCCCCATCCGCCGCCTTGCGAACCTCCGGTGCCGATGACCGTCCCGCCACGGATGATGAAGGCGGCATTGTCGCAGTCGAAGCCCTCTTCCGGTGAGCTGGTGCTTGACGCGATGGCAAGACCTCCATTGATGACGATGCCCGTCGTGCGGTCGTTGGAGTCGATGGCGTCGTTGCCGAAGGAGTGCGCCCATACGTTGCCGTCGTTGATGGTGATGGTCGACGCTGCGTTGATGGCGTCATCATATGCCCAGCATTCCATGGTGCCTCCGTTGACGGTGATGGTCGATTTGCTCTCCAGTCCCTCTGCAGCCTGTTGGCTGGTGGAGAAGGTGAGGTCGCCGCCGTTCACCGTGACAGGCCCCATTACCTTTGCCGCCTTGGTGCTGCCGATGTAGCTCTCGCTCATGCCGCTTCCCGCCCTGCTCAGATAACTGCCGGTGGTCTTGACAGAAAGGGTGGGGCCGGTGTGCGTGGTGGCATCTCCGATGATGAGTTTCGCCCCATTGGTGCCGCTGACACTGCTGGTTCCCACCTTGATGCCCTTGCCGCCGCGTGCCGAACTGTTGATGGTGATGTTGCCGCCCTTCAGGAGCATGTCGCCATCGCTTTTCAGTCCACGGCTCCCGGCACCCTCGGTGCTGCCGTTGCCCGTATAGGTGGCGCCGTCGCCACTGAGCGTGAAGGCATAGGTGCCGCCGTTGATGGTGAGCGTGCCATCCGAGGATATTCCGCGAGATGCGCTGCCGGTGGCGTTGACGGTCACCTCTCCTCCGTTGCCGACAAAGTGTTGGCATTTGATGGCGGTGGAGTAGGCGGGGTCATTGCCGATGACCATATAGGTGCCTGCAGCTGTGTCGTCCACGGTGCCGCCATTGATGGTGACGGTGCCGTCGGCCTTGACACCCTTGCTGATGAGTCCGTTGTGGTGAAGGGTGAGGTTGCCGTTGTCGATGATGACGTTGCCGCTGGCCTTCAGGCAGAACGCCTTGTAGGTCTCGCCCTCTACGGTTGCCGTGGAGGCATTGGCATAGGTGCTAGTCACGTTGCTGATGCTGTAGGTGCGTGTCGAGCCACTGGTCTGGTAACTGTTGCTGATGGTGTAGAAGGCATCGCTGCCGTTGAGGCTGAGGTTGAAGTTTGACGTTTTGATGGTGTAGGTGCCGCTTCCGCCCATGCCGCTTCTCGTATAGTCGTCGCTCTTGAAATAGTAGGTGCCGGAAGTGGCGGCGCCGAAGTCGTAATAGTAGAACGTCCTGGTCTGGCCGTTGGCGGTGAAACTCGCCTGTTGCGTGAGTTGCGCCACAAACTGGTTGCTGCTGTCATAGAGATAGACGTTGGTCCAGGCCGACCGACCTCCGCCTCCGGGGCCTCCGCCGCCGCTGGTGGGCAGCGACACGTAGACACGGTAACTGTTGGCTGTCGTACCTCCGGTGTTGGTGATGTCGAGGATGCCGCCGCTGCCATTGGCGTTGATGTCAAAGGTGCCGCCCTGGATGAGGATGTCTTTGTCGGCGCTCAGGCCCCTGCCGCCGTCGGCGGTGCTGGCGACGGTGATTTCACCCCCCGTGACGATGAGGTCGCCCGCACATTTGATGGCGGTGGAGTAGGAGGCGTCGCTGACGGTGCCGCTCTCTGTTTCCTCCTCGGTGACGAGGTATCCGCCACTTTGTGTGAATTGGAGCGTGCCATCGCTGATGAGGATGTCGCCGTCGGACTTCATCCCTTTCACATCTGCTGCCGTACTGTTGACGGTGATGGCACCGCCGGTGACGGTCATTACGGAGTCGCTCTTCAGGCCTGCCGCGTCGCTGTTGGCGAGGGTGATGTCAATGGTGCCGCCGCCCACCATCAATTGTCCGTCGCTTTCGTCACCTTCAAGCAAGGCTTCAGCCTGGATGCCGTCGCCCTTCACGCCGCTGATGGTGATGTTGCCGCCTTTCATCTTGAAATACTGGCCGGTGTGGATGCCGTCGCCCTCTGCCCCGGTGATGGTGATGGCTCCGGTGGTCTTCTTCAACTCAAGATATTCCTTGCTCCTGATGGCGTGCTTGGCGTTGCCCTGCACGGTGAGTGAACCGCCGCCGCTGACTTCCGTGTGCCCCTTGCAGTAGATGGCAGCCTTTTGGTCGCCCGGTCCGTCTGTGAGGGTGTTCACGCTGCCGTCGGCAAGTTCCAGGTTGACGCGCTTGCCGTCTTCGATGTCGATGCACCCGCCGTTGGGGTTGGTCAGGGTGAGGCCGTTCAGCACCACCGTCGTTTTGTAACTTCCCGTATAGGTGAACGACCCGTTGGCGCAAGTGCCGCTGAGCGAGGTGACACGCTCGTCGGTGGTGTTGGTGTTCAACACGCTCACATGACAGCCGTCCACGGTCACGGTTACCTCGTCTCTCCATGCCGATGGCATCTGGTAGGTGGCGCCGTCGTCGGTGTAGTGGATGAACAGGGTGTCCACCTCGTTGAGTTCTTGAGGTGCCTCCCCGTTGAGGATCATGTTGGTCAGCATGGTCACGTCGGTGATGGTGACGGTGCCGTCACCGTTCACGTCGGCGATGGCGGCATCATATTCTGTGGTATCACCAAGGATGATGTTCACAAGGAGGGTTACGTCGACGATGGTGACGGTGCCGTCGTTGTTGAGGTCGCCGATGTACCTGGGGAATGCTCCAACCAGGCACAGGCATGATAGCAATGCAAGCGTGATGATTCGTTTCATGATTTGTTGTAGTTTACTGGGGTATAGGTCTAGTTTTCCTAGATGTCCTAGATGTTCTAGATGTTCTAGATGCCCTAGAAGGTCTAGATTTTCTAGATGGTCTAGATTTTCTAGATGGTCTAGTGAAACCGCTGCAAAGTTACGAAAAAAGCGGTTTCACAGCCTTTTTTTTCAACCAAAAGCCATTTTTTTTCAACCAACCGGAGTTTAATTGAAAATTGAAAATTGAAGATTGAAAATTGAAGATTGAAGATTGAAAATTGAAAATTGAAGATTGAAAATTGGGCGCACGGACCTTTTGGCGTGGCCCAATTCGTACTCGGAATTTGCGCTTCGCTCGATTTGCACTATCTTTTCATAAGACAGGCTGCATCTCGGAATTTGCGCTTCGCTTGATTTGCACTATCTTTTCATAAGACAGGCTGCATCTCGGAATCGAAAATAAATCAATTTATTTTGCGCTTCGCTCGATTTGCACTATCTTTTCATAAGATAGGCTGCATCTCGGAATCGAAAATAAATCAATTTATTTTGCGCTTCGCTCGATTTGCACTATCTTTGCACAAATTTTTAGAATTTGATGTTAAGAAGGTCACTTGTATTCTGTTTTATTGCCATTCTCTTTCTAACCACTTCGTGTAACACGTTGGTGGGCGAAATTGCCAATTCCTTGATAGAAACAGACTTGCAACAGGGTTTGGACTATATGGGAAAGAATAGTTTGAAACCCCGACAAAGCAAGAAGGACACCAAGGAACTCCAAAAATTGGAGAAGGAAGGGAAATGCTTGACATGCCGGGGTGTTGGAAAAACCATCGACGGGAAATACACCTGCCCCAAATGCAATGGGACGGGACTGGCTCAACCTACCAAGGTTGAAGACAATGGGCAACAGAGACAATGATTGTGACTTCCAAGGAAATGTAATCAATATGAGATATCTTCGTCGTTTGGCATGCTGCTTCTTGTGGGCGACCCTTTTGCCGCTTATGGCTCAAGGTGCCGTAATCCATAGGGACACCACGGTGGTGGTATCGACACCCTCTGTCAGGATGGTGCATGGTGGGACTGCCAACCTCAGCATACAAATGGAAAACGACGAAGATACGGAATACAATGGATATCAGTTCGATATCCAACTGCCTCAGGGAGTGGCCATCGCTAAAAACGACTCAGACTTCATCTACTCCCTTTCGAAGCGTTACGATGAAAAAGCGAAGGTGAGAATACAGGATTACGAAGATGGCTGTTACCGCTTCATGGTGTTCTCTTTTTCCGATTCCATCATCGCAGGGACAGAAGGTGAACTCATCTCACTTACCTTGCAGGCTGACTCCACAATGGAAACAGGGACATACCAGGGAACGGTGTTCAATTTCAAACTCAGCAGCAAGATTGGGATCACGTTCATGGGTAACGATGCCGCCTTCGACATTCTGCTTCAAGACCACGATACCTTCTTGTTGGGCGATGTCAATCACGATGGCATCATCGACATCTCAGACGTGATGATGACGGTGAATTATTCCGTGGGAAAGAAATTGCTGGACTTCTACATCGAAGAGGCGGAAACCAATGACGACGGTGAAATCGACATCGTGGATGTCATGAACATCCTCAACATCGTGGTCAGGAAACATTAAAAGGGAGTTAAAAGGGAGTTAAAGGGGAGTTAGAAAGGAGTTAAAGAGACATATCTTCACTTTTTCTGCCATTTATGAAAGGTAATGATGCCATCCATTCTTCTTTATTTAATTTGCTCATAGGGATATCCCCTATCAAAATAGGGATATCCCCTATGTCATAGTAAGAAAAAATGGTTTCTTTGTACCGTATATTGCAAAATTTTTGCAAGTTGAAACCAATGACATCATCACAAAAAATCTTTCCTATATGAAAACCAAGACTTTGTTAATCATGGTAGCGGCTTCCATGCTGACCTTCACCAATGCCAACGCACAGGAGTACCAAGGGAGAATCAGTTCAGGCAGTCCCATCCAAGCTGTAGACGAAGAACTCCAAATGCAGCGAAGACAATCTCCGGAAGAAATGGAGAGAGCACGCCAGGAACAAATCCGGATAGAGCAGGAGAGGATGGAAAGAAAAGCCGCCAAGGAAGCCAAAAAGAGGGAAAAACAAGTAGCAAAAGAACAAAAAAAGGCCGAAAAAGCCGCACAAAAAGCAGCCCAAAAGGCAGCAAAGAAGTAACCTCCATTCCAATTTTCTCACACTCAGCTGTGCGCACTGTAGAGACGGGATACTTCCCGTCTTACTACCACATATACATTGAGACGGGAAGAATCCCGTCTCTACTACGTTGCACCGACCTTTTGGAGGCGAGCGGACACGAGACCCGCCCCTACGACTTCGGGGGGGATTCTTGTCGTGATTACCTGCTTTCCCTTGATAATTTTGCGACCTGTGCGGTTGAAATTTGATGAACAACCTACGCCAAAAGACCTTGTCCACACCCCGGGATGCTCACTCGGAGTGCAACATCCCCGCCCCTCAAGGGGAGGGGGTAGGGGTGGGGTCTGTAACTTCAACGCCAAGAGACAGTGTCAACACACAGAGCGCTGAAAACGTCATTTTAGAAAAACGCAAGAACAACCTTTGGGCCAAATACCCCACCCCTGCCCCTTGCGGTCAGGCACAAGACCTGACCCTACAGAGGGGCGGGGATATGCGCACAACCCTTTTGCTCACAACAAATTGACTCAACGCATTGGACATTCTTGGCGTTTGACTCATTGAGCATTTTTGTTTTTTACAAAATGAAACTTTTTTGAAAAAACTTCCGATTGATGCAACCGCACAGGTAGGAAAATTCTCTAATTCTCTAATTCGTGATCACTCCCCCATGACGGCGCTGACGATGCAGGTGATGTCGGCGATGGTGATGGCTCCGTCAAAATTCATGTCGGCCAACTGCCACTTGAACTGGTTGTGTTCTTGCTTGATGATGGCATTGACGGTGACCGTGACGTCGGTGATGGTGACTTCACCGTCGCCGTTGGCATCTCCCAGGATGCCGGCGACCACCTCGGAGGAGATGGGTAGTATGTTTGCGAAATTCCGCCAATATGTGGCATTTTGATAGCCGTCGAGTGCTGCATAGGGCACGTACAGCGGCACATTGTAGTTGTTTGCATTGAAGGTCGATGACACGATGTCGGGCACGCTCGGCGCATAGCACAGGAATGACTTGATGTTCGGACATTGGCTGAAAGCATCGTGTGCAATAGTTTCAAGATTTGGTGGCAAGGCGATGGTCTTCAAGGCTGAACAGAAACGAAAGGCATGGTTGCCGATGGCTTTCAGCGACAAGGGTAGTGTGAGGCTCTGCAGTAACCTGCAATAGTAGAAACCATAGTCGCCGATGGTGGTGACAGATTCCGGCACGACATAGTCGCCGATTTTTCCCGCCGGACAGCAAAGGAGCGTGGTCATGTCCTTGTTGAAGAGCACGCCATCGATACTGCTGTAGACGGCGTTCCCCTCAGCCACGTCGATGCGCCTCATCTCGCTGCATCCACAGAACGCCAGACTGTCAAGCAAGGTGAGGGAGGCCGGGATGTTGAAGCCCTTGAGTTTGGAGCAATTGTCAAAGGCGCGGTAGTCTATCCGCTTGAGGTTGGCGGGTGTCGTGACAGTGGTCATGCTGTAGCAAAGATTGAAGGCACGTTCGTGAATCTCTTCCACTGCGTCGGGAAGGGTTACGGTCTTCAGTAAGTTGCAGTGATAGAAGGCGTTGACACCGATTGAGGTGATGGTCTGCGGCAGCGTCACGCTCGTCATGGAGGAGCAGGAATAGAACACGCTGTCTTTCACGCATGGCACTCCTTCCGGCACTACGACACTTGTGAGTTTCTTGCATCCATAGAACGCACGAGCACCGATTTCGTTTACCGCCTGCGGGATGTCGACGGACGTGATGGAGGCGCAGCCATGGAAGGCTGCCGTGGCGATGGTCGTCACCGTGGAAGGGATGGCGATGGCACCTGCTTTTGTTCCCGGACAGGCGAGCAGTGTGGTGACGGCCTTGTCATACAACACGCCGTCGACGATGGTGTAGGCCGGGTTTTCGGGTGCCACGGTGATGGTGTTAAGTTTGCTGCAAGCGGAAAACGGTGACTCACCCAGGGCTGTCACCGTGGCGGGGATGAAGACGCTGGTGAGTTTGGGCGACTCCTTGAAAGTGCCGTCTTCCACCGCCGTGACGGTGTATGTCGTCCCCCCGTAGGTCACCGTCTCGGGGATGACGATGTCGCCCTCATAGGTTTTGCGTATGACAAAGGATGCTCCGCTCCCGGAGCCGGAGGGTTCTATCACGAGGCATACCGTCTGCTCGGAGGTGATGGTGTACCAGATGCCATCCGCTTCAAAGGTGGTGGCTTCGCTGCTCATAAAAGTGAGAATGGCTATCAGCGCTGTAAGTATTCTTGCTTTCGTCATGGTAAAATCTGTAAAGACTTATTTGAAGTTAATTTGGTGCAAAAATACAAAAAAAGAATTGAAAAAGATGATATGCGTGACTTTTTTCTTTAACGATTATCCGCACGCTTCCTATAAATTACGATATTATAGGTTTTTCACATGGTCTACTTCGGATAAAGTGTCTACGGAGTCTCGGAGTAAAGGAGATTGCGCCTTGGGACGCATGAAAACTCCCCAACTCCTCGACTCCGTAGACCATCATTCAAAGAGACGGTTACANNNTTGGGACGCATGAAAACTCCCCAACTCCTCGACTCCGTAGACCATCATTCAAAGAGACGGTTACACACCATCTTGTTTCGGATAATGGGTCTACGGAGTATTGGAGTAAAGGAGATTGCGCCTTGGGTGCATGAAAACTCCAAAACTCCTCGACTCCGTAGACCATCTCGTTCAAAGAGATGATAAATCCAGCCTGTTTCGGATAAGTGTCTACGGAGTATCGGAGTAAAGGAGAGTGCGCCTTGGGACGCATGAAAACTCCAAAACTCCTCGACTCCGTAGACCATCATTCAAAGAAACGATAAAACCAGCCTGTTTCGGATAAAGGGTCTACGGAGTCTCGGAGTAAAGGAGATTGCGCTTCTGGTGCATGGAAACTCCCCAACTCCTCGACTCCGTAGATCATCATTCAAAGAGTCGGTTACACACCAGCCTGTTTCGGATAAAGGGTCTACGGAGTATCGGAGTAAAGGAGAGTGCGCCTTGGGACGTATGGAAACTCCCGCGCTCCGAACCTCCTCAACTCCGATTTTCGGGCGGGCACAAGACCCGCCCCTACGACTTCGGGGGTGATTTGCAACAGCGGTGCAAAAACCTGTGCGCACTGTAGGGGCGGGTCTTGTGCCCGCCCGAAAAAACAAATTGTTGTTGTCGTGTGGCCATTGCGGGCGGGGACTCCCGCGCTCCCTTCGCGCTCCCCTGTCGCTTAGAATCCCGATTTATTGTGTTGGACCTCAAAAAAATGTAAAAAAAGGAAGAAAATTTGCACATATTTAATAAAATGATTATTTTTGCACAATAAATAATTACCTGTCAAGTAAGCTTACAGAACCATAAAACAAAATCATACAATTAAACAAGTGTAAACCAAACGATTATAAAATAACAAATAATTTACTAAATTATATTACTATGAACAAATGGATTAGATCCTTTATCTTATTGCTATTTGCACTATCCACTCAGTGGGTGCAAGCGCAAAATGTCGCGAAAGTCGGCACGACTGAGTATGCGACGCTGCAGGCGGCATTTGATGCCGCCCAAGCTGGAGCAACGGTCACACTATTGGACGATGTGGATGCCACAGGTGCTATGTACAGTGGCGACATTCGTTTTAACCTATGGGTGAAAAACAGCATCACCATCGATGGTGGTGGTCACACCCTGACGGTTAAAGGCCGTGGCATCGGTGTTCAAGGCGTAAGTAGTGACATCGATGTGACTTTCAGCAATATCACGATTACGAACCATGGCAATGTCAACGGTCGTTGTATTGACACACGTGGCAAGATTGGTTCATTGACTCTCAACAACGCCAAACTCACCACGGCTGAAAGTTCTTATACTGGTTATCTCCAACCATTGACCATTGGTGGCAATCAGGCAAGTACGGCAACTGTCAACATCACCAACAGTCAAATCATCGTGGTGGAAAATGCCAATAAAGGCTATGCCATCACCACGTTCAACCCTGTCAAAATGACAGTCAATGGAAGCACCATCAAGGGATGGGCTTGCTTCAACATCAAAGGTCCTGATAATTCTGCTGGTTCCAAAGGTTCCACAATAACCGTAGCTAATAGTACGCTTGTATCGGCAAACGGTACACCAGGAACAACAAATTCCTTTAGCCTTGTCAAGATTGAGGATGACAATGTTTCTGTGAACATCACAGGCTCCACGATCAATGTGAATGGTGGAGACAACATGCAGTCTATCGTTTCCTTCCAGAAAAAAGATCTGTCAAATAGTGCCAATTGCGAGGTTGCATTGGGTGAAGGCAACAATGTCACTCTTGAGGGTGAGCACAAATTCGCTTCTAATGTTGGTGAAACATCGGCCCTCAACATCACTGGTGGCACATTTAACGTAGAAGTTCCTGAGGAGTATATGCCAGAAGGTTATGGCTGTCATGATAATGGCAATGGAACATACACTGTAAAACAACTACCCTCTGTCGCACAAATCGGTACTAAAGGCTATCCGACCCTCCAGGCAGCCGTTGATGCCGCCGAAGATGGTGCCATCATCGAACTCTTGAAGGACTTCGAGTTGACGACCGTCACCACCACTCCCAACAGCAAGTACAATGTCAATGTCAAC
>CADADN010000120.1 GCA_902786665.1 uncultured Prevotellaceae bacterium
GGTAGCAGTTGTCCCGTACTAAAGGAACTTCGAGAGCATATAATAAGATATAAATTATGGGAGTTTGATTCGATTCCCGTGATGATACCATTGGATACCTTGACAAAAAATAATAATCATTGAAGCAGATGGAACCATTACATACAACATTGCGACTGAGCATGTTGCTTCTTGTTTTGACATGATCCATGGGTGTGACAGCGCAAACAAGCAAGACTGCACAAAACAGGACTCAAGTTTTTTTAGGAGGTAAAGGGGAGGTAAAGGGACGTATGAACACGTCGTTGGAGAGTTAAAGGGATTAATGACTTAAGTCTTGGAAGCAAAAATTGCCTTACAAAACCACAAGACTTGTTTTGTTTGGCAATCGGTTGTGAAGTGAAGCCCGAAGGGCTGGGACGACCACAGGCTGGTGGTGGAGCGAAGCGTAACCCCTGCTTGACGATGATATGATATCAACAACCCCGAAAGGGTGACAGAGCAACGAGATGAAGTGTATGAAGTTGTCATTCTGCCACCCCTTCGGGGTTGTTGTTCACACCACGCTTTTAACAGGGGTTCCGTGCTTCGCACTCCACCGCCTGCCTGTACTCTGCCCCCCACTTCGGGGTTCGTTCAACATCAAACCAAGATATAACAAATCAAGTATGAAGTAAAGATTCATTTGTCTGATCATGGCCACGGATTAGTAGAAAAGTCAAAAAGAATAGGCATGAATACTGATTTTTTGATTGAAAAGATTTATCTTTGTATGCTAATTACCAATGGGCATTATTGAGGAAAGGCACAAAATGATGAAATGGATTGTATTGTCAGACAACCGCGCAAAAGACCCTGCGTTTGAGACGGAGCACGGGCTGTCCATCCTGCTGGAGACGGAGCGATACCACATCCTGCTCGACACGGGAGCCAGTGATGTGTTCATCCGCAACGCGAAGCGGATGGGCATAGACCTCGGGGCGGTGGATTATGTCTTCGTCTCCCACGGCCATAACGACCATTCCGGAGGACTGCGCCATTTCATGGAAGTCAACAAGAGGGCGAAAGTCATCGTTTCCCCGGAGGCCGTCAACGGGAAGTTTTATTCCATGAGGAACGACCGGCAAAGCATCACCACGGATTGGCCGGAGGGAATGGAAGAACGGTTCATCATGGTGGACCACACCTGCGAGGTTGCCGATGGCATCCATGTCATGGCACATATCCCACAGATTCATCCCACGCCCAAAGGCAACCGGCACCTGTTCATCAAGGATGAGGAAGGGAATTACAATCCCGATGATTTCCGACACGAGCTGGCCCTCCATATCGACGGGCTGCTTTTCACGGGCTGCGCCCATAGCGGTTTGGAGAACATCCTGGCGGCATGTCCCTGGCCTGTCAGCACTGTTGTGGGAGGATTCCATCTGTTGGACGCCAATGAGACGAGAGATCATCTCTTCGGCCTCGCCCAGAGGTTGACGGACAACTATTCCAAGACGGTATTCCACACCAGCCATTGCACGGGTGACATGGCGTATGCCATTATGAAAAAGGTCATGGGCAATCGGCTGCATGCCTTCTGGTGTGGCACAATCCGCGAGATAGGAGAAGCGAAAGAGACTGCTCCCGATGAACTACGATGATGGTATGACAGAACGACTACAAAGAGAGTTGGAGACCCTGCCTGTGGCAGCGTTGGTGAAACCGCTGAATGAGACCCTGCGGAAGGAAACGGCGGCGATAGTGACGGCTGCACCAGGTGCCGGAAAGTCTACCGTGCTGCCATTGACCATTCTGGAAGGGCAACGGGAAGGCACCGGCAAGATAGTAGTGTTGGAACCAAGACGTGTGGCGGCACGGCAGATAGCCTCACGCATGGCGTGGCTCCTTGGCGAGTCGGTTGGCGAGACCGTGGGTTACCGCATCCGGTTTGAGAGCAAGGTGTCGCCAAAGACACGCATTGAGGTGGTGACAGAAGGGGTGCTCACGCGGATGCTCTTGGATGACCCGGCATTGGAAGACGTTGCGGTGGTTGTCTTCGACGAGTTTCATGAACGGAGCCTGAACACCGACGAGGCCTTTGCGCTGGTCAGGCAATGTCAGGATGTGCTGAGAGAGGACCTGCGGATGGTGGTGATGTCGGCAACGATAGACACGAAAACCTTGTCGGATGCACTGCACTGTGCCGTACTGACGAGCGAGGGAAGGATGTTTCCTGTCGAAGTCATCCATAATAATGAAAATGCCGATTTATACAACGTATCGCAGATGGTGGCCAAGACCATCCTGCAGGCCCATCGCTCGCACGAAGGCGACATTCTGGCATTCTTGCCTGGCGAAGGGGAGATACGGCGTGTTCAGGAGCTGCTCTCATCAGGCGGACTTGGCGAAACGAAGATTCTCACCCTCTACGGCCTGCTTTCCAATGATGAGCAGGCGAAAGCCATTGCACCATCTCGGGCGGGTGAACGGAAAGTGGTGCTGGCGACTCCTATTGCAGAGACCTCTTTGACTGTCGAGGGTGTGCGTGTGGTTGTCGACAGCGGCCTTTGCCGAAAGATGGTGTTCGACGCACGCAGCGGACTGAACCACTTGGAAACGGTGCGGATTTCCATTGATATGGCGACGCAGCGTACGGGACGTGCGGGGCGTGTGGCTCCTGGCGTGTGTTATAGGTTGTGGACTGCCGCCACGGAGTCGCGAATGCCCGCTGTGCGAATGCCGGAAATCCTGGAGGCCGACCTTGGCACGTTGGTGCTCGATGCCGCCATCTGGGGCGAGCACGAAGTGGAGAGACTGCCGTGGCTGACCCCTCCAGAGAAGACGGCGGTAGCCCATGCCCGCAGGCTGCTGACCTCGCTTGGTGCCACTGACGAAGCGGGCAGGGTGACGGAATGGGGGCGCAGGCTCTCAAAACTGCCATGCCATCCGCGTATCGCCCGCATGCTGTTGACGGCAGACACGAAGGAACGTCGAGCCCTTGCCGCCGACATCGCCGCGCTGATAGAGGAGAAAGACCCTTTGGCTGGAGAGGGCGATGTCGCCATGGACCGCCGGTTGGATGCTCTCCGCCGTGAGCGCAGAAGCGGAAAGTACGGCCAATGGGGACGCATGGCGAGAATCGCCCGTCAATATGCCGACATGATACACTCCAAGGTGGACAATGCCGCCGTCAATCCCTACGAGGTAGGTGCCCTGCTTGCATCAGCCTATCCTGAGCGAATCGGCAAGGCGTGGAAAGAGAGGCTCGGCGTGTTCCAGTTGCCAGGAGGTGAATTGGTGGCGGTGGAAGCATCGGATGCCATGGCTGGCGAAGAATGGCTTTCCATCGCTTCGATGCATCAGAAAACAGGTGGCGTGGGGAAAGTCTTTCTGGCAAGTGTCGTCGCCCCTGCCGACCTAAAAGGATATGCCATTGAGCGCGACAACATCTTTTGGGATGGCAAGGCAGGAGCAGTGATTGCCAGAAGAGAGACCCGCATCGGCACCATCCTGCTGGCTTCCAAGCCATTGGCGAATTGTGCCCGCGAAAAGATGCAACAAGTCGTCTGTGAGGCGATAGTAAAAGACGGTCCGTCGATGCTGGATTTCTCCGACAAGGTGCACGACATGCAGCGGAGGATTGCCTTTGTTGCCACCCGCCATCCAGAATTGTCTCTTCCGTCTGTTGACATGGAGGCAATCTGCAGGAGTGCTGTAGAATGGGGACCTCTCTTCATCGGTAAAGCAACGACAACAAATGAACTGAAGAAGACAGACCTTTGCGAGGTCATCTGGAGCCGGCTCACCTATGAACAACAGAAAATGGTAGAGCAGCTTGCACCTACTCATATCGTTGTCCCCACAGGGAGCCGTATCCGGCTCGACTATCGTATAGGAGCCGAGGTGCCGGTCTTACGGGTACGCTTGCAGGAGTGCTTCGGTCTGCTGGATACCCCGCGGGTGGACGGCTCACCAGTATTGATGGAGCTGTTGTCTCCTGGCTTCAAACCAGTACAGCTCACCACCGACCTGCACAGTTTTTGGCAATCCACCTATTTCGAGGTGCGCAAAGAATTACGACGTCGTTACCCGAAGCATTCATGGCCAGACCACCCCTTGGAGGCAGACCCAGTAAGAGGAGTGAAGAGGTAGGCAGTTCCACAAACAAAAATAACGCCTGATTCACCTGATTTCGAGTCCCAAATCAAAAAAAATCGCATTTTGCGTAAAAAATACGCAAAAATATTTGGAGATTTGAAAGAAAGACACTACCTTTGCGTAAAATTTACACATATGTGAAAGAAAAAGGACAAAAAATCGTAGTCATGGGTGGGAGCTTCAACCCTCCCACGGTGGCTCACTTCAAGTTGATGAAAGCGGCCATTGATGCGATTGACGCAGGTATAGGCTTCTTCGTTCCCGTAAGCGATGCTAACCGATACGGGAAACCGTATCCTTATCAACGGGAACAGAAAACAGGAAACCTTTTGGGGCATTGACCTGTATAGCTGGGTAGGAGAGAACAACTTAGGCAAAATCATCATGAGAACAAGAGATAAGAACAAAAAGACCAATCAATAAAAGGAGACGAAAGATGAGCTACAACATTGAAAAAATCAAAGAGATTGCTCAACGGAACCCAGGTAGGGCAATCATCTATTTCTGGGGACACCGCCCCAGCCCCAAGAAAATGACCGCAGCATGCTTCAGCCAATGGTACGACTGCTATTTCGAAGTCGACGGAGTGCAATACCACACTGCAGAGCAGTATATGATGGCGAGCAAGGCCCGTCTCTTTGGAGACGTGGAGGTGCTCCAAGAAATCATGGCGGCAAACACTCCTGACCTGTACAAGAAACTGGGCAGGAAGATTCGCAATTTCGACCCGGCCTTATGGGATGCCCATAAGTACGACATCGTCGTGAAAGGCAACAAGGCGAAGTTCTCGCAGAACCTCGACATCAGGGAATTCCTGCTGTCCACCGGAGATGCCATCATCGCCGAGGCAAGTCCCTACGACAGGATCTGGGGCATCGGCCTTGGCAGGAGCGATGCAATGAAAGGCTCCGTCGAGCAATGGCGGGGCGAGAACCTGTTGGGATGTGCCTTGATGGAGGTGCGCGACTGGCTGAGAAACTCATAAAAACTGATGAATCGTGGAGACAGCAAAAGGTTCATACACGTATGAGTATCCCCGCCCCTCGGTGACGACGGACTGCGTGATTTTCGGCTACGATGTGAAGGAAGGGTTGTCGGTGCTGCTGGTGGAACGCGGCATCGAGCCCTTCAAGGGCCACTGGGCATTTCCCGGCGGTTTCCTGAGGATGGGCGAAACGACAGAGTCGTGCGCCCTTCGTGAACTGAAAGAGGAGACGGAGTTTGATGTGGAAAAAGGTTATTTGGAACAGTTGGGGTGCTTCTCCGACGTGGACCGCGACCCTCGCGGACGGGTCATCACCATCGCCTATTATGCCTTGGTGCAGAAAGGCTCCGTCAAGGGCGGCGACGACGCGAGGAACGCACAATGGTATCCCATCGGCGAGATACCCCAACTGGCATTCGACCATGAGAAAATCCTCCGGGTGGCACTCAAGCGACTGAAAGAACGGATACATTTCCAACCCATCGGCTTCGAACTGCTGCCAGAGGTATTCACCATGCCCCAGCTGCAGGCGCTCTACGAGGCCATCCTGGAGGTACACTTCGACCGCAGGAACTTCGCCAACAAGATGCTCAAACTGGGCATCCTGGAGGAAACCGGCGACCGGCCGAAGAACGCCGCAAGGACGGTTCCCATCCACTACAAGTTCAATCCCGACAAGTATATGGAGATGAAGTCGAAAGGCTTCAGACTGGAATTCTGAGCAAGATGATAAAAGGATACATGTATTCTTTTAGGAGTTAAAGGGGAGTTAAAGGGGAGTTAAAGGGACATATGTATACTTTTAGGAGGTAAAGGGACATATTTTTAGGAGTTAAAGGGGAGTTAAAGAGGAGTTAAAAGGGAGTTAAAGGGACATATGTATACTTTTAGGAGGTAAAGGGAGGTATTTTTAGGAGTTAAAGGGGAGTTAAAGAGGAGTTAAAGGGGAGTTAAAGAGAAGTTAAAGGGACATGTGTATACTTTTACAGCCTTTTGGGGAAAATGATGTATCCAATGCCTATTATAAAACCTTTTCATACCTCATTTGCGAAAGATGAATAAATGGATATAAAAAACAATTGATATGTACAACAGAGAATACACACCGAATAGAATCACGGTACTCAAGCCGAACGAGATTTTTGTATTTGGCAGCAACCTCGCCGGTACCCATGGCGGCGGTGCGGCACGCCTGGCATACAACCACTTTGGAGCCATATGGGGGCAAGGCGTGGGACTGCAAGGACATAGCTATGCCATACCTACCATGCACGGAGGAGTGGAAGCCATAAAGCCCTACGTGGATGAGTTCATCGAATTCGCGTCCATACACCGTGAGTACAAGTTCCTTGTCACACGCATCGGCTGTGGCATCGCCGGATTCACGCCCAAAGAGATAGCCCCATTGTTCCAAAAAGCCGTTGACCTGGACAACGTCATCCTCCCCAAGGATTTCGTGAAGGTGCTGGCAACTTCCAATGGAAGCACTTCTGCTTCTGCCATCGCTTCGGATGCTGGGAAAAAGGCTCTTCTGATGTGGAAGATGGGGGCCGGCAACTCCGCCAAGCGGTTCAAAGGAGAGAATCCCATACCTCCCAAGAGAGAGGTGGCCACAAAGGACAGCTGGAAAACAATGCCGATGCCGGCAAAAAACGTTGTCTTTCCGACAGATATCACCATACCAAGATATGCCATGCAAATCATCAAGTACGGCCACATACCCGATGCAATGGAAGACCATTGGTTCATGTACTGCGACGAAGACACCATCCACTATCACCGAAGTTGGACTGGAATCTGCATCTTCGAGGCTAGATATACCGACTGTGGCGATGTTTTCAGAATAACGGAACTGAAAATCAACCGTGACCCTGAACAGTATGGCAGCAAAAACGACAAGAAAGACGCTTACCTGTTTCTCGCACTGCTGACCGAAGAATACGGCGGTGATGCCACGGAGTTCTGGAATCAGGCTTTGCAGTAATTCGTAACATTTTGGCTGCCAGCCCTTGCCTGTAGGTTTCTTAACGAAAATAAAAGAGGATTTTATTAACACAATAGACAATCAGCCGAATATCATATGACATGGTGAAAACCACGTCACAAACAACTATCCGGCCAATTAAAAGGAGACAAAATGATGAAAGACAAAATTAGATTTCCTATTTACGGAGGTGGTAAGTATGAATGTCTGGAAGATGTGATAAGGGCATTCAAGGAAGAGGAATGGAAGAAACTCAGCACCTACATCTGCAAAATCGTGGAGTATAACATACCATATCGGGACTACCTCAGAGAAAACGGCATCGACGGACTTATAGAGCATCTGTGTGACGAAGCACCGTCGTTCAGAGAAGAGGAGGACGCTATAAAAGAGCTCCAAGGATGGTATTCCCAACAAGGTGGAATCGCTGACTACGACATCCAATGCTACGGAATCGATGACTCATTCGATGTACTGGGCCATACGTTCCAAGGTCTTCAGGAAATACGCGAGCGCGTGGAGATGTTTTCTTTTCAAGGTTACTCTGGCTTTAGGATATTCACGCCAGAAGAAACCGTCGGTTCGCCTGACGGCTTGCATATCGGAATGATGTTCCAAAGCTACCCCCAGTTCGACTCCTACGATGCAGGCGATAACCGGTCATACGACAACTACATCATCCGCAAAAAGGAAATAACCAAGTCAGACATGGAAAAGCTATCAGAAGTTCCTTCTCTTTACAACGATATGAGAATACATGAAAGAATTCCTGCCAGCATGCTGCCCATTCTCTATTATGGGGGAAGTGGGGACTATATACTGTTGGCAACAGCAAAGGACAATACCTAGACCGTTGAATTATAAGTGATGATAAAAAAATAAAATGGGATGAATAACCATTTCAATCTGTTTCACTATCTTTGCACTACCACTGCACCCATTGCAATCTATGAACCATATGCAGCGTCTCCCGGGAGTCCAAGAACAAAAGCCGCCTCATAGTGCGCCTAGACCGCCTCTCGGAGCTCGAGGACGGCACGCTCAACAGCACCGGAGACCGCATCTACAAGGAGGGCGTCGAGGTGCTCATGGACAAGGACGCCCGCTCCATCGGCATGCCGATCACCAACCTGTCACACGAGGTGAGACGCCATCTGGCCAAATGGGGAACCCAACAGGCTCCCCGTCACCTCTCAACCTCAAATCATTCCATTAACCAATGACTGACATGGAAAAAATCATCATTTACTACAAGGAGGTGGATGCTTACAACGAGGCAATAGCCTCGCTTGCCATTCTACTGATAACTGCCGTTATAGCCATCTTCATTCCTTTTCTTTGGATCTTGGTGGTTGTTGGCGTCTTTTTCGTCGTTCCCTTCATGTACAAGCATGACAAAGAACAGGAGGCTAACGTCGAGGAGAATGTCCCTGCCTTGGTCATAGACGATTTCCTACTTGAATACAAATGCAAGACCATCGACCTAAGCCAAATGGACCATGCGAAAATCTACTCTTTCGACTACTCTGACTATATTCGGATATACAGCAAGGAAAGTCGTAGGCCGTGCATGGAAATCTCCGTAAATGATATGAATGTCTACATCAACGACCTGCTTGCCATCATCAACAGAAGAATAGAGGAAGGTAAACAGCAAACCAGTCTAGACGACCAATTAAATAATTTTATTTCGTAGGGTGCGGGAATCAAGGGGACTGGTTTTTGATTTTTCTGATGAAACACCTATCCTTGCTTGCCTGTTTGTAGATTATTGAAATGGCATACAATGCTGTTTATTACACGAGGAATCAAAAACCTGTCCCTGTGATTTATGTATAATATGAAAATTATTCGTACCTTTGTTGCACAATCTACAACACATACGATTATGCCTATACAGAAGTACGAAGACAGCCTATTGACATATAGCACTGATGGCAAGACCGTGACTGGCGTGAAGGAAAACCGCATCACCTCTATCATCATCCCAAAAGGTGTTGAACACATTGGCATAAAAGCTTTCTGCAACTGCACCACACTGAAATTCATCGACATCCCCAACAGCGTGAAGAGCATTGGTGCTCTTGCTTTCCGCGGCTGCTCCAATCTGACATCCATCACCATCCCCGACAGCGTGACAAGCATCGGGTATTGGGCTTTCAATGGCTGTATTTAGAGACCTCTAAACAACCATAAACAATGAAAAGCATATGGAGATAAATCTTTGTATATCAACTACTTTTAGATTTTAACACTTCGGACTTGCTTTTTGGTGGTTCTCAAAAATCCGCTTACCTTTGCAACGTATTTCTACCGCGGAGAATTTTGAGGGCTTTTATTTTGCCATCTCGTGGACAGGGTTGACAAAGGTTGACAAGAGTGGACAACGGTTGACAGATTAACGAGAGGGAAAAGAACAAGGAAGTGACCTCATTTGAAGAAGGTTTAGCTCGGCGTTAGCCAACGTGACATCGTGGAATGAGTTGACAATGAGTGTCAATGATTGACGAAAGTTCACTCCGTGGCGGTTTGCATGAAATTGATTGTAAAACCACATAAAAAGGAGTCAAATGAGAAAGACAAGAAAATGCGC
>CADADN010000121.1 GCA_902786665.1 uncultured Prevotellaceae bacterium
AGCAAGTTTCTTCTGGTTCAGTCCCATCTCATACATACGAAGTTTGATGGTCTCCACCAGTGTGGGAGCTGTGATAGGATAATGCTCCTCCTCATAGTCAGCCACAAGGTCGGAGATTAGGTCAAGCTCCAGCATGTTCTTGTCATCTGCAGGAGTATCGTTGCTGACAACTGTCAGAAGCTCATTGATGCGTGCGCAAAGAGCCTTGTACTGCTGTTCTGTCTTTATCTGTGCCATAACTATATGTTTTTGATGTCCTTGATTTTTTCATATTCCTTATGAGTGCCAACGAAACGCATATATACTTTCTGGTTGATAAATAAGACGACAGCCACTATCCGGTAGTTGTTGCCCTTGATATCGAACACGTATCGGTCGTTGCCCACATAGTCCACGGTGTTGAACGTCTGTTTGATGTCAGCAAAATTATTCCAGTTGGCCTTGGTAGTCTTCTTGTACCAATCACGTAGAGCCACGTCTGCATCAGCATGTTTAGCTATAAAATTCCGTATCATGGAAAAGGATATAACCCTCATACCTTCATTTTTCGCGCAAAGATAAATTGAAAATTCGGCATGACCAAATTTTTTTCGGTTTATTTAAATAGTTGTTGCCTTTACAGAACCATATATGAATTGGACACAGCTATAAAACTTGAGCTTGGCTTGTTGTTAGCATTAAGTCAAGTCCATTGAGCAACAGGGCTTCTGATTTAGGGTGTCCAATTTGTTGTATCGACTTTTTTATCAAAGACCCCACCCCAGCCCCTTTGCGGTCAGGCACAAGACCTGACCCTACGGGGGAGGGGATATGCTCACCGATTGTTGGACGAGACCTTTTGGCAAAGAAAGCGAAACGTAATCTTTATGAAAAAACACTATTCCCCGGTAAACTTGCCCACGAAGAGGATGACACCCGAGGATGCCTCACGAATGACATAGACGAAGGGGCGGTTGGCATGGAAGGTGGCCTTGGGGTATTCTTTGGAGACATTAACAGAGGTAACCATCGTTCCGGCCACGGTTACAGCAGCGGCTTCCGACCCCTCCTCATTCACTTTGATTTTGGCTTTCTGTCGCATCATGGCGATATAGACAGGCAGGTCGCACATATTGCATATCTCTTCACATAAGGGGTCGAAAGCCATTTTGACGCCCATCTTCTGCATCAAGCCGATTAGTCCTTCTTCCATCTCGTCGGTGTCGGACGAGGTCTCAAAACTCGGCAGTTTCAGGTCCACCTCGTATGGGGAAACCATACTTATCGGGTTGTTGGAAAAGTTGACCGACTTTCCAATATTCGCTAAAATGGCAATGATGTCATCGATGGTCTTGCCTTCCTCGGGAAGCATCACCATCATGCTCCAATTGCCATTGCCATAGGGGATGTCGACGGCAGCATAGGTGTCGTTCCTCAAGTAGTTGATGAGCACGGTCTGGTGCATCAAGGGCAGTTGCTTGTTGCCTTTCTTTGTGGTGAAGGGTTCCTTCTTGGTGTTCTTGGTGTCGAACTTTGAAGCCCAGTCAGCCTTGAAATAGATGGCGTTGAGCAGATACGACATCATATTGGGGTTTACCTCGTCAAGGATGGTTGGGATCATGCCGTTGGTCTTGTTGTTGCACCAGCCGTTGATATGGTCAAGGGTTTTCGAGGATGAAAAGTCGAGTGCCTCTGCCTTGGCGTCGTAATACTGTTCCATATCCTTTTGGAACTGTTCCTTCAAGGTATAGCGTTGGTTCAAGAAGATGGCGTTGGCGATGTTGAGTTTCACCTTCTCATCCACTTTCGGCAGGTTGTCGATGAGGTTCTTGCAGTATTCGTTCACAGCCTTGATGCCGCCCTTGTGGAACCCCAGGGTCTGTTCCAGTTCCTGTTCCGTCTGTCCTGTGGCGGCATCGTTCACCATGCCCAAGACATAGGTGATGCTCAATGGCGAGTAGATGAAACTCTTTCCGCTACGGTCGGTCTCATTCACTGTTTTGAGGAAGTTGAGCGTGAAACAGTTGTTGTCGTTGACGAAGACTTTTTGCTCCTTTGTCAGTTCTACAGGCTGCGACTCCGACAACATATTCACCACTTGTTTTGTCTCCCTTGAATACTCATCATCTGAAGAGGAACAAGACAGCATCGCACTGCTCAGTACGATGGCTACCAATACATACAAACTCTTATTCATATACAGTTTTTTTTGTGTCGTAGTAATTGACTTATGTAATTATAATGCAGCAAGTGCCCAATTCTTGTATGGACGACTGTTAAAAAAGCGTAAGGGTGCATTTACAAGCACCTCTTAGTAGTTCTGAGAGGGGGGCAGATAGAGGATCTCGGGTGACAGAGGAAGTGTCACTTAACTTCTAAAAGAGAACAGATTCTTTTACAAATACATCCCCAAAAGTTTTGGGATATGGTATTTTTTACTAATTTTGCCATGTCAATGTGGCGAGAGATGGAATCCATCAAGACTTACGACTCCATCAACCACCCTATGAAACACATCTACTTCATATCCCTAATGATGAAAACCATTCAACAAGACGCCAAAACCATGAGACAAGTCAAATTCATAATATTGCTTATCCTGCTCTTTGGGGCGACCAGCAGCAACACACAGGCAGAAGCAAGTCCTTTTACGCCACCAACCGGGGAGTTTGACACCCCCTTGGACTCCATCCACCTGAGCGACCCCGCCATACTGGCAGACAAGAAGACACAGATGTACTACATGACAGGCACCGGCGGCATGATGTGGCGCAGCAAGGACCTGAGGCTGTGGGACGGCCCGTACCGCGTGACGGAGTTCGACAAGGACTCTTGGATGGGTCCTCGTCCGATGATATGGGCCGCCGAACTGCATCTGATAGACGGCAAGTACTATTATTTCGCCACGTTCACCAACCGCGAGGTGAAGATTGGCACCTACCGAGGCAATGTCATAGAGCGTCGCGCCTGCCAGGTGCTGCAGGCAGACAACCCAATGGGGCCCTATCGCGCCTTTGGCGACGCCACCTATCTGCCCGCCGACCGCCCCACGCTCGACGGGACGTTCTGGCGCGACACCGACGGCAAGCCCTACATGGTGTTTTGCGGCGAATGGCTGCAGAACTGGAACGGGACGATAGAAAAGATAGAACTGAAGTCCGACTTCAGCGGCACCATAGGTTCGCCGAAAGTGCTCTTCTGCGCCAGCGACTCGCCTTGGAGCCGCGAGAAGGACGAGGAAGGCAACGTGACATGGAACAAGGTGACCGACGGCCCATGGCTCTTCCGCACCGCCACGGGACGACTTGGCATGCTATGGACCTCATGGGTGTTTGGCGACTACACCCAGGGTGTGGCCTATTCGGAAAGCGGCACGCTCGACGGGCCATGGATGCAGGAGCCCGAACCCATCACGCCACCTAACTATGGGCACAGCATGCTTTTCCAACGGTTCGACGGCCAATGGATGATGTCCGTCCACAGCCATGCGAAGGACTCCAGGGGAAGGACCGTCCGCACACCCCACCTCTTCGAGGTCGACCTGAGTGGTGACAAGATTGTTGTCAAGACCCAATAAGGTCGGCAGGGCAAAGGCAGGATGCACCTTGGGCAATCCCTTTCATACGCTCTCCCCCCTCCCGATGTTGATCCACGTCAGTTTGCGCCATAGGCCCTCCAGCGGACCGCGAGGATGACTCTTGAACCAATAACGGCCAAAGGCATATTGGACAAGGATCATGGCCAAACCGATGAGCACGGCGTATGTGATGCCCACAAGTCGATAGCAGGCAAGACCATAGCCACAAAAGATGAAACTGCCGATGATGGACTGCAACAGGTAGTTGGTGAGACTCATGCGGCCAAAGAAACAAAGATGGCGGAGAGCGCCGCGAACGGAGTCGAAGGCGTACCATGCAGAAACCACCGCCGATGTGATCATCGTGAGGATGAAGAAGTTGTAGACGGGAGTGAGCCACAAGGACCAATCCCCAAAATCCACCAAGCTCAGCACGATGACGACAATGGCCGATACGCCAAGAATGCCATGCCATATCCGCAAGTTCCCTCCCTCATTGTAAAAGAAACGATGTCGCCCCAACTGCATGCCGAGGATGAAAAGGCAGAGCAGCTGGGTGAGTCGCCCGCTGAAGACATTGAATCGCAAATTGAGTTCGAACCCGTTTCGGAGATTGTTGATGGCATTCTCCATGAACGTACCGTTCTCATGCAGGCTGATGGTCCTGTTGTATATCTCAAAGAGCGTGGAATGGTCTATCGTGGTGCCTGAAAGCAAGCAGAACAACTCCACAGGTTGGATGGCCAGCAGTGCGATGATGCACCACACGGCTCGTGAAGGCAGATAGCTGATGGGAATGAGCAACAAGCCATAGACAGCATAAAGCATCAGTATGTCGCCATCATAGAATGCCACGTTGACAAGGCCGAATAGGAACAGCAGGCACATGCGCCAGGCAAAACGCCCTGAGAAGTTGCGATGTTTCTGTTGCTGGTTGTCGTTCATGATGAAGAAACTCAGTCCGAAGAGCATGGCAAAAACACCATACATCTTGCCACTCAGCAGCCAAGCCAACACGTCGCCCACCAGCTGGTCGCAAGGCAGCGTATGCACTATCGGCTCCTTGGTGAAGATATCGAAATGCTCCACGGAGTGATACAGGATGATGCCCGCCACCGCGATGCCCCTCAAGGCATCGGCCACATCAATCCGGGTGTTGGGAAGGTTGCGGGTGATATACATTTTATATGATGTGTTATGAGTTGCATGGAGGTCATTGGTGAAAAATGAACAAAAAAAGGTGAAAAGCCTTCTTCATCATTCTTTTTATTCAATAAAACGATACAAAATTAGCAAAAAAAATGTATTTTTGCATCAAACATGGCATTTTTCCTATACCTAAGAACAATTATCATGGATAAAGAGACAAACAGTTGATGCCTTAGACAAACCTCTCCAATTCGTGATAAAAACCGTGACTTTGAAGATGAAGACAAGATTATTCCTACTGCTATTGGCTTTCTTCGCCATCGCCATCCCATCGAAAGGTGAAAACTATCCCTACCGCAGCGACTACCTGTGGGTGACCGTTCCCGACCATGCCGACTGGCTGTATAAAACCGGCGAGGAGGCCAAGGTGGAGGTGCAGTTCTACAAATACGGCATCCCGCGCGACGCGGAAGTGGAATACAGCATCGGCGGCGACATGCTCAAAAGCGACAAGAGCGGCAAGATGACGCTCAAGAACGGCAGGGCGGTCATCAACATGGGAACGAGCAAGACCCCTGGCTTCCGAGACTTGAGGCTGTCAACGAAAGTGGACGGGACCACCTACACCCACCATGTGAAAGTGGGGTTCTCGCCCGAGAAAATCAAACCCTTCACCCAGGAACCCAAAGACTTTGTCGACTATTGGCGAAAAGCCGTGGCAGAGAACCAGAAGACCCCGATGGAATACACCTCGGAAAAGGTGGAGGAGATGTGCGACAACAACCAGGACGCCTTCCTCATCAAGCTGCGCGTGGACCGCCGTCACTGGCTCTACGGATACCTGCTGACACCGAAGGATATGAAAGAGGGTGCACACCCGGTGGTGCTCACCCCTCCCGGCGCCGGTGTGAAGACCATCAAGGAGGTGACCACACGCCCCTACTACCAGCAGGAAGGCATGATACGCTTCGTGACAGAAATCCATGGCCTCCGCCCCACCCTTGACGAGGAAGACTTCGTGGATGTGCGCTCCGCTTTCAGCGAGTACCTGGAGATGGGACTCGACAATCCCGACCACTACTACATGCGACACGTCTATCTGGGTTTGGTGAGATGCATCAACTTCCTCTGCTCCCTTCCCCAATGGGACGGCAGGAATGTCGCCGTGATGGGAGGAAGCCAAGGCGGTGCGCTCTCGCTCATCACCGCCGCCCTCGACGACCGGGTGACACTGTGCGTGGCCAACCACCCGGCGCTGAGCGACATGGCGGCGGGAAGCACGGGCCAGACCAGCGGCTACCCGCATTTCAAGGCGGAGGAGGGCTTTTATACCGAGGCCAACATGCGCACGATGTCCTATTACGACGTGGTGAACTTCGCCCGCCACATCAAATGTCCCGCTTTCCTGACATGGGGCTTCAACGACGACACCTGTCCACCCACCACCTCCTATGCGGTTTGGAACACGCTGACGTGTGAGAAGGAAAGCCTCATCACGCCCATCAACGAACATTGGACTTCAGATGCCACCAACCGTCTACAAATGGAGTGGATCAAGGCAAGGTTGAGATAAGAGAATGACCAATAAACAAGCTCAGGAAAATGAAAACAATGATACCATGGATGCTCGCCCTCATCATCTGCAGCGCAGGCGTATTCATCACCTCATGTTCTGAAAAGGGCGACAAGACAGCCGAAGAGGAGCAACAACGCCAATCACCCGAGGAGGCCGTTGCACAAACCGAGAAAGACGCAGCACCACCCGAGGAGAATGCAGCACAGCCCGAGGAGGATATTGCACAAGTCAATGAGCAGGACCAACCGACACAACACTCCCAACTGTTGGAAGTGTATGACGTGCACGGCAGCAAAGCCACCGCACGACTGACGGTCGACGGAAAGGTGATTTTCACCACCACCGCCCATCTTGGAAAGAACGGAATAGGCAAGAGGAGGGAGGGCGACGGCAAAACTCCCATAGGAACGATGCATGTGTTGAAAGCCTTCGGCGTGAAACCCAACCCCGGCACCACGATGCCTTACATCAACGTGACCCCCAACATCTTCGCCTGTGATGAAAACTGCAAGTACTACAACCAAATCATCGACGTCGCACAGGTGCACCACAAGTGCAAAGGAGAGGACATGTCGCACATCGCACCTGGATACAACTACGGTCTGGCCACCGACTTCAACCAAGATTGCGTATGGCCAAGGGGAAGCAACATCTTCATCCACTGCAAGGGCCGCAACAACTTCACCAACGGCTGCATCGCCCTTGACGAGGAACGCATGGTGGAACTGCTGAAGACTTGCGACCTCTCGCTGGTCATCACAGTGTCTGAATGAGAGATGCCACGGGTATCGTGTTTCCATAATGGCAGGCATCAATCAAAAATCGACCGCACCCTGTCTCACGACAAGATGCGGTCTTCCTATATATAGGTTTTTTGGTAGTTTGAATTTAACCTTTATGATGTTTGTGATATAAGTCTTTCATATCAGAATGGAGAGGACCTACCTTGCGTCCGTCTTGGTGGCTGCCAGCATCCTATGGATATGTGGAGGCATGGGGATACGGTTCAAGCGGCTGGCTTCGTCCCTTCCATCGACTCGCATGACAGCACGGTCTTTTCCTTGCATGACGATGGTGGCTTTCATCCATTCTGACGTTATCGTATCGTTATTCACCGTTATCACCGTGCTTATTCCGCCACCAGAGTATCTGTAAATGGTCGAGTCCGGGTCTGGGACATATTCAATAGCCATCATCAAATCGCCATTGACCAATAGGAAAGAGTTGGCATTGCCACCATTGTCGGAGGGCTCCAATTGCCAGACGCCATCGAAGGGCCGCTGCTGATGCTGTCCGGCATCACAAGCCAGGTGGAATGCCTTCACGACCTCTGCCGGCGGCGTCGCCCTTGACCATTGGTCGGTGATGACCTCGCCTTGTGCCAGCGAGTTGTCGGTGGAGGACTTTTTCCAGTCGCACTGGAAGGTGTTGTCTGAGACAAAACGGTAGACCAACGCTTCACCATGGGCGTTGACCAACGTCCCGTCGCGCATCACCACCTCTTCCCCCGAAAAGCCGAAAAAGAAGTTCATGCCGTCGCGGCTTGAAAAATGGGGCGTAAAGAATGTGTCGCGATTGTAGAACGCATATTGCTTGAATGGCGGATATTGTTCCATATTGGTGCTGGCAGGGCGGGTGAAATCCATCGTCCAACATCCCTCAAGCGGATGATGGGGCGTGGTGAACGATATCTGCGCCCTCACCGCCATCGCCGTGGCCAAGAAAACGGCCAACCCCAGCATACATGCCGTCAACCTGACATAGCTGGAAAATCTTTTGACACTCTTGTTCATAAATAAAATCCTTTGTTTCAATGACTTGGAGCCAAATGCCGACTGCACCATCAGCCATCGGCTGTTTTGCACACAGATTTGCAGCAAACTCATTTGGTAATTGCGTCTGTCGATACCCTCTGCCAACACGTCCAAGTCGACTTCCAGTTCCTGCTGCATTTTCATTTCATTGAAAAACATCCACACGAAGGGGTTGAACCAATGAAGTGCGACCAATAACAGCATCAGGCACAATTTGTAAAAATGACGATGCCGGATGTGGCATTTCTCATGTATCAGGGCATACCGTATGACATCGCCTTCGAGTCCGGTAGGCAAGAACACGCTGTTGAAAAACGAAAAGGGTGTGCCGCAAGATGCAGTGAACACTTCCACATCTCCATCCTTTGTCTCGAGTGTGCTTTTCTTCCGCATGCGCCAATACCATGACAGTTGTGCAACGAAACCTGACATCACAACCACGACGCCGGCTGCGTACAGCCATATCCATAGGTCGTGACGCAGCAGCAAAGAAATGTCTTTCCGAGAGACAACGGGCGACGGCGAGACATCCTGCCGCACAGGGTTGTCTGCCGACTCGCCCACGGCAAGGGGATGTGGTTGCGCGACTTGCGTGGCAGCATGGTTGGTGTAGGTCGGGGCGTCGGCCTCAACCACTATGGACAGGGTGGTGAACGTGCAGAGCGTCACAGCCAACACGGCGACAAAGATGAATGCTTGCGCCATGCGGGCTCGACACCACAGGCGCATGACCCAATAATAGAGCGCAAACATGACACCTGCCAATGCTATTCCCTCCAATGGGTGGAGGCACCAATTCACATCCACCATCCGGCTATGATTTTTGATGGTTGATGATGTCGATGATGTCGCTTATCTCCTTGTCACTCAAATTCTCTTCCTTTGCAAAGAAAGAAACGAGTGAGGTCAGGGAACCGCTGAAGAATGTGTTTTTCACATCTTCCATGTAATGGCGCATGTATTCCTCGCGCTTGACAATGGCGGTGAAAAGATGTGACTTGCCTTTTTTCACACTGGATACAAACCCCTTGTCCTTGAGTATTTTCAGGAAAGTGAGCAAGGTTGTGGGGGCTGGCTTGGGGTCCGGCAGGCCAGCCATGATCTCTGATGAATACCCCTGGCCTCCGGGAAGCTCCCATAGGGCTTTCATCACCTGGGTCTCTGATTTGGTGAGTTGTTTCTTGTCTTTCATATTCTAAACTTTTAGAATTACGGCGCAAAGATACTCTAAAGTTTTAGAACAAGCAAGAAAATGCTCTAAAACTTTAGAGTATTAACATAAATTAACCTTATTCGATTTGCTTTAATCTATTCAGCGAATATCAGTAACTATTCAGGCCTATTCCCATAGGGTATCTCATCGCTAAGGCTATTAGCGATGAGATATGTTTTGTTACTGATTGTATTGTATGCTATTCTTCGT
>CADADN010000122.1 GCA_902786665.1 uncultured Prevotellaceae bacterium
TTTCATCTTGTTTATTGCAATCTTCTACAATCAATAATGTCTTGTTGACCAAATGCTTAGAGATTTGTGTATAAAGATCAGCTCGGGCAGAGGGGGAGTTCTCCCTCGCCCCCGGCCTGCGGCCACCCCCTCTCGGGCAGAGGGGGAGGAGTTAAAGGGACATATGTTCATTTGCAACCTTTTTAACATCACTTATAGCACTTTTATAGCACTTTCCTCAAACCTTTATCATTCCCTAGTTGCGATAATCAAATTATTAATTATAAATTATTAATTATTAATTCTTTAGCAGTCGGAATCTCATCATGAACATACTTCCCAAGACGATGATGTCATTGTCCTTCAACAGTTCAAACGTCATATCGTTCATGATCCTGATCACCCTTTGGCCTTTACCCAGTTCGTCACGTATGATTTTCGTGCGACCAACCTTTGTGGAGTGTAGATAGAACATTCCATTGAGCACCCTGATGTCCGCATGGTCTCTACTGACATAGGCGTTGATATCCCTCAGTGTGGGGTTGGTCTCATCATTTGTATCCTTGATGGCGACATAGTTTTCCCTGAATGTGCCTGGAATCATGGGCACGACGCCACGTCCGATGTTATACACCGCACCATTGTTCAAAGCGAGAGTGTATGAATTCTGGTAAAAGCTTCCCCTGGACGGGACGGGCACCAATATGGCATCACGTGTGACCACCTGCCCCATGAAGATGGCGTTTTCCTTGATGACATTCACTGGCACGTCGGCAGCAGGAGTACCCCTTTCGATGACCAGTCGAATGCCTCCGGTCTCATTGCCTTTGTTTTGCAGTTCGCGCACGATGTCTTCCACCATTGCCTCACTCGTATAAGTGGTGTCGAAGATGGCATCGAAGCAAGCGTCGGCAATCCACAAACGGGTCTGATGACTCAAATCCACCTTGTCCAACTCCTCCACGATGATGTCCAAGCACTCGTGACGTAATTCTAAATTTGTCATTTCCTTATAGTTTTTTTCAAATATTCATTGATTTCAATAATTGACGTAACCGGCTTCCTTCAAAATGGGCATGACCATGTTTTCCACCCATTCCCTTGCCTCTGAAGAAGTTTTTTTAGTCCTTTCTATTCTGAGGACGACGGCAAGGTTGGAGCCTTTACTTGATTTCACTACGAATGCATACCACGAATCATTCTTTCTGTCTCCTTTCGCTCCAATTCTTTTAGTGAAAACAGCTTTGGAAACTCCACGCTCAGGCGTTCCGGTTTTGCCGCCGAAACTAATTTTTTGGAATTTTGGCAACTTACTAGCATTAACAAGGTCGTCCCATAGAATATTTGCAGAAGCTTCGTCCATCAATTTGACAGGATTGACTTTCTCACTGATCGTATATCGTGTAGGCATATAATTGCCACCATTGACAATGGCTGAATATGCCCTTGCAATATTCAGGGGCGTAGCCCTCATGGCACCTTGTCCCCAAGGCATGGCAAAGAATGTATTGTTCAATGGCACTCTTTTGGGCGATTTCATTATTCTTCGATATTCACCAAGTGCAAGTTCTTCCCTCACTCTCATCACTTGATTGAATTCCGTTTGAGAGGTGGCGCTTTGCTTCTGTGAGAAATAATAAGGCGTGAAACACTTGTAGGGTGCCTTCTTCAATAAATTCTCATTGAAGGCAGCAGCTTTATGATCTTCCTTTTGGGTCATCATCACACCTATTCCAACAGAATAATAGATTTTGTTCAATTCCTTATAAAGGCCATCACCTTCGTTCACCAATTTGATAAAGAATGGATTAAGTGATGCTCTGAGGCCTTCCCTGATGTCAATGTCTCTCCCTCCGGCGCTTCTATCCGCTCCATCAATGCCTTCCGAGCTCTGCCATCTATGTGTGATTTTTTGAGCAGCAGTGCCATGCTTCATGAAAGCCGCCATGGCAGAGATGGTTTTTGCCGTTGAACCAGGAGGTGTTTGGTATGTCGTTCCCAGGTCACGGTCAGCGAAAGCCATTTGACCTTTTGTTTCCTTATAGTTGATGTTAGGCGAGGATTTCATCAAATCTTTCATCAGGCTTTGGTCAGCCATAGGCCAGCTGGCCGAGCACAGCAAGTCGCCTTGGTTGGCATCGAGGACAACGACCGAAGCCCGCAAGAAGCACGAGTCCACACCCTCGACTTTCCTTCCCAATTCACGTACTTTTTCTCTCAGTCCCTCATGCATTCTCTTTTGCAATGCAGCGTCGACGGTAAGCACCAGTTTTCGTTTTTCGATATTTTTCTGACTGTTCCACTCTTTCACCGCCTTACAGTCAACACCGTCCTTGAGTCCCGCCATGATGATGTCGATATTGTAATTCCTCTTGACTACACTGTCCTGAATTTCAATTGGCGGCAAATACGGCGATTGTTGGAATTTCTTGCTGACGAGAGCGACTTTTTCACCTTTGTTGTCAAATCCCCTCAAATCAGAAAAATGACGTTCCTCTGCGAAGTATCCGGCCTGATAGTTGGCATGGTCAGTATTTCCCCACATCATTTTGGTGTTGTAATTACCCAGCATGAAGAAGAGATAATCGCCGAAAGGATAGTATCTGAGCGGATGTTTCTTGGCGAGATTTTCCATCTCACTTCTATTGAGTCCACTATTACTCAGTGTGTCAAGTTGCTCGGTGATGATTGCCGGGTCGGTGGTGGCCAGCACCACTCCATTGCGGTCGTAAATGTCGCCCAACTTCAAATGTCTCAGGAGTTGCGAGATGCGTGGGTTGTATTCAAAATAACGCCTTCCGCCAGAGTCGGCTATGGCGGCAGGCTTGACAAGATAGGTGTCCTGCCTGAGTTTCTGATAGTATAGCAAGACGCAGATGATGCAGCATGAGATGGCCATGAACGAGCACATGCCAGCCACGAGCACGTTGTCGTAGGCCTTGATATGTTCTATCTGCTGCTTTTGGGGTTGGTATCGCGACATGGAAATGACGATGCCGAATGCAGCCAGGTTGATGATGAGACTTGCCCTGCCAAAGCTGAGGAACGGCACAGCCACACCAGTCAGCGGAATGAGACCGAGACTCCCCAAGAGGATGATCATGAACTGCACGAGTGTCACCAATGCTATGCCTGAGATGGCAAAGAAGAGGAAAGGATGCGCCGCTTTCCGTGCCAGCAGCAGCGAGCGGTAAATCAAGAAGAAGAAGCAAGCGACGATGAAGAGCAGTGCGAAGAAGCCCATCACCTCTCCCACACTTTCCAGCACCATGTCGGTGTGGAACGCCGGGATGAAGTTCGCGTTGCCGCGTCCCAATCCCTGCCCCGTCCATCCACCGGCAGCAAGTCCCCAAATGCCTTGTGCCACTTGGTCGCCTCCGCTTACCGCGTTGTCCCATACACCGCTGCCATACATCGCCATTCTGTTGGCCAGGCGCTGTCCACCTGGCAAGTTGAATGTGCTGAACACGGTGCCTGCGAAACTGAACATGAAGAAGAGGAGGTTGAGGAAGATGGCACTCTCATAAATCTTCCGCTTCACTTTCCAGAAATAGAAAATCCATACTACAAACCAAAGCAACGGCAGGAGCAGTTTCACTAAGAATCCTCCAATCCCCCCTCCCATGAAGGATGCCAGCACCATGCTGACAATCATCACGATGAAGAAGGTGACCACACCAATCACCAATTGAATCAAGTCCTGACGCGCCACGGAATAGAGGATGATGAAAGTGACCAGGATGACCAATGCCGGCCCCATGTCGCTGATCAAGAACAGATACATCCCCATCAGCACCACAATGGCCACAGCCACGAACATGACGGTGTTGATTTGTGGCTTCAAGTATTTGACGTCTGTGGAGAAGTCCCTGATTCTGTCTGCATTCTTGGCGAAGAAGGCGGCGATGAATATCACGATGAAGTACTTGGACAACTCGCTTGGTTGGAAGAAGAAGAGGTTGACATGTGCATCACTGCCCTCAGGCCCCGTTCCAAACAACCTAAGCATGACGACGAAGAAAAGGGCCACCAGCAAGTAGCCAAATCCATCGGGCACCTTGTCGAAAATCTTGACGTTGCATTGCTTGCCCAACCAGCGCAAGGGCTGCATGACGAAGTCGAACTGGATGAATCCAAGCTGCGCCTTGCTCTTGTTGTTCCGGAACTTCACATAATTGATGCAAGCCATGGCACACATGGCGACGATGCCCGCGATGGACCCCGTGGCCATGGTGACGCCGTTGGGCATGTCTTTCAACGGGTCGCAGATGCCGAAAGTGATCAGGACGCAGATGCAGTTGATGGCCATGAGGATGACGAACAGCATATAGTCTGACGAAGTCTTCATCCCATATACGGTGCCATAACTATGTTTCTCTCCTTTGTTTCTCCTGGAATCCATGATCTTGAGGAAGATATAGGCTACCCACCATGCGATGAGCACGAAGATGACGCTTGAGAACAAGGAACTCTTGTATTCAGCCGGCGTCCTCACCGTCATCGCGTTGTCTGCCTTGATGTTCCGGAATGTGAAACTATCCAGGATCTTCATCTTGTTAGCTTTTTGCCTGAACGTGAGTGTCTGGCCATCGGCAAAGGCTTTTCCATCCCTTGTACCTCTTGCCGTGCCATACTCATAGCCTTGCTTGATGGGGAACACGCTGTAGCAAGAATCCGCCGACACCTTGAAAGAAGCCAGTCCACTTGCATCAGTCCACTGATAGCCAACATTCTCCACCACTTCATTATCATTATTTTCAGAGCTCACGGTATGCTTTCTCAGCCTCACCAAGATGCCATCCAATGGACCTGTCTCGCCTTTCTTGTTCTCCACCTTCACGTTCAGAGTGACATTGCCATTCCCCTGGTTGAAGGACGTTTTCTTCTCATAAATTTCCTTCACCTCATCATCCACTCCCAATGCCCTGTAGGTAGCCTCCAAGCGTTTGGCCAAGTCGGGACATTCCTCCTTATGTTCGGTAATCAGACTCTCCGGGATATAATGCCTGGGCTGGTTGAGTTCACCCATATTGGGCAAACGACCACTTTTCTTGATAATGCTGTCCACGAGCAGCCCCGCGACGAAGTCACATTCGGTTTTCTCCTCGATGTAATTGTATTTTTCCAACAAGTTGGAGAGGGCTTCCGTGGTCACCGAACCATCCAGATTCAATGCCATCCCGTCCTTGTACTTCTGTTCAACCTCGCCGAGGTAGTCCTTTTGGTTGTTGAACAGTTTGAAGGTTCCCAGCACGGTGAGCACCGTGATGATGACAAGGCAAATGAAATCTTTTTTCATGATCTCAGATTATTTAATGATTAGAAATGCTTTTAACAAATACCCGGCGAGCACGCCGATGGCAAAGGCCAGGAATACGACAAGGGCAAAGGCTTCTTTTTTCATGGTGACATGCCGCTTGCCATTCCGCTCTTGTGGAAGCGCGTTGTTATTATTATCTTTTTCTTCCTTATTCTGTTTTTCTTCGGTCTTTGAAGGCTCCGATGACGTGTTGCCGCCCTCGGTGGCTTCCTCCTTTTTCCCTGCGGCCGCCGATGCAGTGTTGCCGCCCTCGGTGGCTTCCTCCTTTTTCCCTGCGGCCGCCGATGCAGTGTTGTCGCCCTCGGTGGCTTCCTCCTTTTTCCCTGAGACCGCCGATGCAGTGTTGTCATCCTTGGAGGACTCTGATGGGAAGAGATGAACGAGCACCACGGTGACATTGTCCTTTCCTCCGCACTCGTTGGCCAAGTCAATGAGTTGTTTGGTTTTCTCTTGCTCACTGATGTCCTGCTCCAAGATGGAAGAGATTTCGCGAGAGGTGATCATGTCAAACAGCCCATCCGAGCAAAACAACAGTTGGCTGTCGGGCCGGAGGGGGAAAATACCCATGTCCAAATAGTCGGCCCCTTGTTCAGGAAGCATCTCGAATCCGAGGCTTTTGGTGACGATGTTCCTTTCGGGGTCGTTCATGGCCTCCTCTTCGGAGAGTTCTCCCATATCCTCCTTGTGGCCTACGATGGAATGGTCGAAAGTCAGTTTCTGCAACATCCAATTATGGAACTGGTATAACCGTGTGTCTCCCACATGGGCGAGGAAGAGTTGGTTTCCCTTCAGGTCGATGATGCCCACCGTGGCCACACAGCCCATGCTACTCACCTCCAAATGCTCCCTTTTGTGTTCGACGATGGCATTATTGGCTTTCACCACAGCCGATTCAAGCATCTTGAGGATATTGTCAATCCCCTCATGCTGCACAACATAGTCGATGATGGTCTTGCGTGCTATCTCGGCAGCCACTTCTCCTCCCTCGTATCCTCCCATGCCATCGATGGCGCCACACAGCAGATAGGAATCATTCCATATCATCTGTGCTATCCAGCAATCTTCATTGTTGGTTCTCACCATTCCCACATGGCTGAGTGCGTCAAACTTTATCTTCATCTTGGTCAACAATTTTGAGTCTTCAAGGTTTTTAGGGTCTTTAGGGGCCTTAGGGTTTTTAGGGTCTTTAGGGTCCTTAGGGTCTTTAAGGGCTTTAGGGTCCTTGGGATCTTTAAGGTCTTTTGTAACCTTAAGGCCTTTGGAGGATCCTATGACCCTTTAGGAAAAGAACTTTGACACCAACTTAGAGACGGGATTCCCATCCTTATTTTTGTTTGCGATGGAGAATCTTAGCTGGTGCTTGTTGGCAATGATGATCATGGCATTGTCGGGAAGTGCTTCCGTTGACCCAGTGATGTTATTGCCATTCAATATCAAACTGGCTTGTGCTTCAATCAAGAATGCTCCATTCTGCTCATAGATGATGAAATGAGGATTGCTGACAAGGTCGTCTTCAATGCGCACGATCTGGACACCAGCCCCGGGGAACCCCTTCTTCCCACATATCTTGACTTGTGGTTCAACCAATCCAACACTCTTCATGCCACCAATGAAAGTGCCTCCGGAAACGAGGGTCAAAGTGGCTTTGGCTTGCTTTTCCGGTCCTTTCGAAGCAGAACCGCTGCCTTTCGGAATGATGACAAGTCTCTTCTCGTATGTGAACTCTCCTTTTTCCGAAATCTCATTCAGTATTTCCGGGTTGATCTCATAACGCCCACCAGCCGAACCAACCTTGGTTTTCGTTGCCACTACCGTATTGGTACCGCCTTGAGCCTCCCCTTTTGAATAAAGCGTACTGACAATAAGCACATTACCAGAAGGGAGGTCTATCGTCTTGCCTTTAAGGAGCATGCCTTCGGTGTTTTCAATAAACTGAAACTGCCATTTTTTTGAATGTGGCAGGTAATGCCCCTTGGGAATCTCATTGGTCAACATCTTGACAAATTCATCGACCGCGTCTTCAAAAATACCCGGAAAATGCTGATTAAGCCTCTCAAAGTCGCTGCTCTCAAGGAAAATCTTAAATGAAGTGGGATAATATATTTTGTTTTTCAATGTACTTTCATTCTTCCCCTCAATGAAATTGTCGATAATGAGGGATTCCAAATCTCGAGGGGTGAGTATTGTACTCCCAAAGATACATTTCTTGATTCGGTCGATAAAAGATGCCATATGAATAGATTTTATGAATTGTATTACAATGATGTGACAAAATTACAAAAAAAATTCACTAATACAACCTTTGCACCCGTTTTTTTGTGGTAGAAAGGGAAAAAGATGGATAAGACTGAAATAGGAGACGCCACACTATGACGTCTCTATTGCGCGAATAAAAGACAGGGAATGTCAGTCGTTGATGTAGTTTTTGGTAGACATGTCATAATAGACGGCCTCCAATTCCTGCACCGTCAACGACTGCAAGGCATGTTCAATGGCACGGAGAAGTTCCTCCCTCCTTGTCTCATCATCTTGTCCGAAAGGTGAGTTTCTCATACTATGAATTGTTGATATTTTTCAAATTATTGAAGTTTGAACGTCACGGGTAGGTTTTTCCTCACCCTCACCGGCTTCCCATCCTGCAAGCCAGGCTCCCATTTGGGCATGGATTTCACCACGCGGAGGGCCTCTTTGTCGAGCGACGGAGCGACACCCTTCACCACCTGCACGTCGTTCACAGAGCCGTCAGACTCCACGATGAAAGACACCACCACACGCCCCTGGACATTGTTCTCCTGGGCCATGGGAGGATAGTGGATGTTGCGGCTCAGCCACGAGAAGACGTTGCCAGAGAACTCTGGGGCCTGGTCCACCACTTCGAACACCTGGCCTTCCTTTTCATTTCCATCCATGGCAGGAACAGAGTCGGACTTTGAAGATTCTGTGTCCTTTGCCACCAAATCCTCCACCTCTTCCACTTCCACAAGGATATCAGGTTCTTGTTCGATTTTTTCCAATCTTTTCTTGGCGTCTTCATCCCCTTGTGCAGCAGCTTTCTCATACCACTTCCTGGCTTCCGAGCGGCTCTTGGAAACGCCATACCCATTTTCATACATGAATGCAAGGCTGTATTGGCCATTGGCCTCCCCTTGCTCAGCTGCCTCGCGGTACCACTTGAATGCCTCGGCGTAGTCCTGGTCCACGCCAAAACCAT
Source organism: uncultured Prevotellaceae bacterium (assembly GCA_902786665.1). Classification (GTDB taxonomy): domain Bacteria; phylum Bacteroidota; class Bacteroidia; order Bacteroidales; family Bacteroidaceae; genus Prevotella. The sequence continues at coordinate 8,511 of CADADN010000122.1, forward strand.
TGAAATACATGGTTGCGATGTTGCTCTTTGCAGAAACGTTCCCCTTCTCCGCCGCCAGGCGATACCATTTTATCGCTTCGGCGTAATCCTTGTTCACCCCAAAGCCGTTCTGATACATGAACCCAAGACCATTCATCCCAGAAGGATGCCCCTGGTTGGCCGCCTTTCCATACCATTTGAGTGCTTCCGCATAATCCTTGACAACACCATAACCATTCAGATACATGTACCCCAGTTGAACCTGCGCAGAGACATTCTCCTGTTCCGCGGCCTTGCGATACCACTTGATGGCTTCGTAATATTTCCTATCCACGCCATAGCCGTACAGATACATGTATCCAAGTTGGGCCTGCGCTTCAGCATAACCCTGGTCCGCCGCCTTGCGAAACCATTCCACGGCTTTTTCATCATCCTTGGGTTGGCCGTTTTTGCCATAATGAAAATCAAAGCCCGTCTCATACATCTCCTGGGCGGTGGTCTGTGAGTAAAGGTTGATATGAACTGCCCATAAGAGCAAGAATATGCATTTGATGTATCTTATCATCATTTGTCGGTTTGGTTGATATTATTTCAGAAAGTTGTTGTGAACGGTGACAATAACACCTCCGCAAGAGACCGATTTGCTCCCGCGGCACACATCAAGTTGCAAAAATAAAAACTTTCGGAGAAAGAACAAAAAAATGAAAGATTAAAATATTTTAAAGTACATATTGTAGTACAAATTGTGATGATTATCAATTGAGTCTACTGAAGATGCTGAGCCGAGCGGCAATTGACTTCCGCATCGCACGTCGACCTACGGTTTCGGCAGAACCGTAACAAGAACAATCTTGGCGTTTCTGCTGCACTGAACATTCTCGACGGCAGGGAAGGGATGGTTTCGGATTGGCAAAATCGATTATCACTTAAGTTTCGGAAGTAAAAATGCCTTACAAAACTAGGTTTTGTTTTGTATGGCAACCGGTTGTGAAGTGAAGCCCGAAGGGCTGGGACGAC
>CADADN010000123.1 GCA_902786665.1 uncultured Prevotellaceae bacterium
CAAGTTCTATTTTGAGGACAATGGCCTTCGTAATACGTTGGCTGGCGGCTCTCGTGAGGGAGACGTTGAGAAGGTGATTGAAAACATCATCTACAACCATCTGATTCGTCTTGGCTATGAGGTAACCGTTGGCCAGCTTCAGGCAGGTGAGATTGACTTTGTCTGCAAGAAGCCGGAAGGACAGCGGGTGTATGTTCAAGCATCCTACATTATTTCCGATGAAGCCACTAGGGAACGTGAGTTTGGCAATCTCCGTGCCATCAAGGACAACTATCCCAAATACGTCATCTCCATGACACCATTGGTTGGCAGACAAGACTCAAACGGAATCACTCATATCCACCTAAGGCGTTTCCTGACTGAAGGATTGGGGTAATATGGCGAATAATCGTTTAAACTTATTGTGATAACTTTTCCTTCAATCTCGTATTCCGCTTCTGCACGACCATGTTGTGGATGGAATAGGCCAGTGCCTTGGTGGTACCGACGATGATGCAGATTTTCTTGGCCCTGGTGATACCCGTATAGACAAGGTTCCTCTGAAGCATCACGAAATGGGTCATCAGCAATGGGATGACCACCACGGGATATTCAGAGCCTTGTGACTTGTGGATGGTCGTGGCATATGCCAAGGTCAACTCGTCAAGTTCCGAGTCCTCATATTCCACATGCCTTTCCTCGAAACGGACTGTTAGGGAATGGTCATCCATATTGACACTCTCTATATAGCCCACATCGCCGTTGAAAACATCCTTGTCGTAGTTGTTACGTATCTGCATCACCCGGTCGCCCTGGCGGTATTTGAATCCTCCCCGGCTGAGCGAATCTCCCTCGGGATTGATGGCTTCCTGAAGGATGACGTTCAGGTTGGCAGCTCCGACCACGCTGCGCTGCATGGGGGTGAGCACCTGGATGTCGTTGGTGCTGATGTGATATGCCTTGGGGATGCGGTTCTTCACGATGTTGACTATCTCGGCAGCGACCAGACTCGGGTCTTCCTTTTGAATGAAGAAGAAGTCGGTGTTATGGCCATTGCTGATGTCGGGGAATAGCCCCTGGTTGATGCGGTGGGCATTGGTGATGATACGGCTGGTCTGTGCCTGACGGAAGATGCGGGTGAGACGCACGACTGGTATCTTTCCCGAGTCGATGATGTCGCGGAGCACGTTTCCGGCTCCGACGCTGGGCAACTGGTCGATGTCGCCGACAAGGAACAAGCGCATGGTGAGAGGAATGGCCTTCAATAGGGAGTTCATTAGAATGACGTCGATCATCGAGGATTCATCGACGATGAGCACGCCGCCTTCCAACGGGTTCTCGTCATTGCGGCCATAGCCTTCGGCGGGATTGTATTCAAGCAGCCGGTGGATGGTCTTGGCCTCCTAGCCGGTAGCCTCGCTCATGCGCTTGGCGGCACGTCCGGTGGGGGCGGCGAGGAGGATGCGCTGACCGATGGATTCCAAGGCGGCGATAATGCCGAGGATGGTGTTGGTCTTGCCGGTGCCTGGTCCTCCCGTCAACACCATGACTTTCGACTGCACGGCCTGGCGTATGGCGGCCACCTGCACTTCGTCGTATTGGATTTTTGTTTTTCTGACAATGGCCTCTATATTGACTGTGCCTTCAAACAGATTGCCGGTGCCTGTTTCCAACAGCCTTTTGAGTTTGTTGGCCACTCCGCATTCAGCATAATAGAAGGGCGGCAAGAAGATGGCATCCTCGTCAGTGACCAAGTCTTCTTTCTCGATCATCTCGTCAAGGGCGGCGGTGATGGGTTCCTCGTCGGCCTGCAGCAGTTCCTTGGCCGATTTCAGCAGCTGCTCACGTCCGGAATAGACGTGGCCGTCTTCGGAGAGCTTACTGAGTGTGTAGAGGATGCCGCTCCGGCAACGGCGAGGGTCATTTTGGTATAGCCGAGTTTCTGGGCAATGGAGTCGGCAGTCTTGAAGCCTATGCCCCAAATGTCATCGGCCAAACAATAGGGATTGTCCTGCACCTTTTCGATGCTCTCTTTGGCATATTTTTTATAGATTTTAGCAGCAAAAGTGGAACTGACACCATGTGGAGGAACACCATGATGTCCTTCACGTCCTTCTGTTTCTCCCAACTGGTTCGAATCAAGGCGACACGTGTCTTCCCTATACCCGGGACTTTAAGCAGCCGGTCCGTGTCTTTCTCAATCACCTCGAAAGTCTCCAAACCAAAATGTGAGACGATGAGCTTGGCGAACTTCGGGCCGATGCCCTTGACCAGTCCGCTACCAAGATATTTCTCGATACCGACGATGGTGGCCGGCAATTCCTCCTCCCATGACTGGGCGGCGAACTGTCTTCCGTACCGTTTGTCTACCTTCCACTCACCCTCGACAACAAGACAGGCTCCTACCTTCACCTCATGGAACGTGCCGACAAGGGTCTGCTTTTCGCGGAAACCCTTGACGATGGCCTGAAGGACGGCATAGCCGTTCTCCTGGTTCTGGTAGGTGATATGGTCAATGGTACACTTGATTCGCTCCATCTACTCGCTAAATTGGAATTTACTTGATACCTCCAGTGACTTCAGTAAGCCGTTTGTATATGCGCCGACCTAACAACTCAGCTCCCTTGCTGTCAAAATGTAACCGATCATGCTGAATGGTAGCATCTTCGATATTAACCACATGAAAATTCAAATCTTCTTTGGATAGGCGATGGAGGGCGTTCACTACCTCTTCGCTACGGTCGCGGCTTTTCAGTGAATAGGTACCGCAAATGAATGGCAGTTTGGCGTATCGTTCGTTGCCTGTCTTCCTTACCAGATAGTCGCGCACGTATGCAACAACGGCTTTCAAGTTGTCGTAGTAATGTCCGGCCATCTTCTTGTCGCTTTCTCCTTGATGCCAAAGAAAGGCCTTCACCTCATAGCCTTCCTTAAAGCGCGACAATTCATTGTCAATACAAGCACCGATATTTTCGGTAAAAGCTTTCAGCAACGACTTCCCGCCTTTGTCGGCCGCATCAGTCGAAGCAAGGAATTCGGGCGATGCATTCCAGTACATTCCGCTCGTACTGACGCAGGCCGTGTCGATGGCTGTACCACCAAGCGACTCTTTGATGACATAGAAGTCACGTTTAATGTGCTGGTCTATAAGATAATATACCACTGCATCATAACCCCAACGCTTAGTATTGTCGGGCTTGGCCACCCGAGGCCAGAAACGTTCGAAACGGCCACCGCCTGAAATCGTGTCGCTACCGTATGACCACCAGCAGTGGCGATAACCTTGCTGCTTAATGTAGTCAGGCAGTTCTTCATTGCTCACTCGTCCATCGGTATTTGACTGTCCAGCAGTGATGATAACAGGCACAGGTTTTTTCTTGGCAGATATTCCCGTACAAGTAAATAATAGCAGAAATAGTATTACAGTCTTTGTTCTCATAAAAAAACCGATTTATCTGACAATCCTCTCTCCTTCGCGACACTTCTCCACCAGTCGCTTACCCAGTTCGTTGGCATTCTTCAAGTCGATGTCGTAGTGCTCTTCACGCGGGAACGCCACATGCCCGAACAGCATCCCCCACCCCTTTCTCATTATAATACATGGCTGCCGTGTCGATGCACCGATAGCCTACCGATATGGCATCCTCCACAACTCTCTGGGTTTCTCTCTCGTTGATGTTATAGACACCCAGCCCAACCATCGGCATCTTCAGACCGTTATTCAATACCTTGGATTCCATAAAACATTCTTTTTAGTATGTTGATGCCTTGGATTCAACAAACTGCCAATGGCCATCGTTCTTAGTCAGTTTTGACTTCATCTGAAGCCTCCAGGTATGACGACCACCACCATAGACGGCAGCATTGACCCTGCTACGGCCTGTCATTTCAGCTGTTGTGCCATTCACGGTAATGCGAATCTCATCATCCTCCACGGAATAATAGTTCAGCGTACCGTTCTCTATCTCATGCAGATACTGCTTCTTGGGTTGCCTGGTTCCTGTCATGTGAATCAGCACGGAGCCCTCTGCCAGTATCTGGTCAAGTGTCGCAATGTCTTTGGCTATCATAGCCTGGTACATCTGCTTGTAAAGTTGTTCTATTTGACTTTTTTCATCCATATCGCTATTGTTGTTTGGTGAATACTTTCGCTTTATCAATGGTTTTATCTCTCGTTCAAAGATACCACGTTCTACTATCCTAAAGTGTGGATGGTATGCCTCACGATATTCAGGTGAATGGCTGATGGCATATTTGCCGACCGACAGGATGCTGTCAATGAAAGCCTTGTCGTGCTCATAATGAGGAAGCCCGAGTTGCATCTGGTCAATCGTGCCAATAATCACGTGCCATCGGTCACACCACGATTCAACAGAGGGGCGCTGCTTGCTGTTTGCACTACGGATAAAGGCATCCAGAAGCATTTCCTCTTGCAAGACATTCTCCTTGATGGTTCTGATGCTGACACGGTAGTAATTACTGTCTATACCGCAAGGCTCATAGTTCCAGGGCTTCAGGTCATCTATGCTGGTAGTATTCAGTTCTTCATCCAAATAAGCCTTCACCCTTTGCCTGTCGGAAACCAGATGCTCAGCCCCCATATAGTCCTGAAAGCACGACTTGTACAGGTCGAGCAAACGCAACTGAGGATAAGTCTGTAGTTGCTTGTTGACGAATCCATCAATGTCCTGTGCCAGGAGTATTATTGAGCACAGAAGACAGATGATGACAAGTGCCGTTTTTTTCATCGCGAAATTCCAATTTATCTGTCGAAACATTGTACAAAGATAACACTTTTTTATGAATCCTCTCTAATAAACACGCTTTTTTCTGGCACATCATCTTTCATGTTCTTTCACTAAGGCTTCAAGCTCGACAGGCATCTGAATGATGACAATCTGGCTCTGTAATGACTTCCGATTAGTCAATTCATTCATTTTTTATGCCAAAGCGGAATAACGTATTCAAAGTATTGTAAATTCGATTTTTCGATTATATCCTTATGCTTTTTGTTAAAAAATCCGTAACTTTGCAGCGCAAGGTGTTGAATACCACAGCAAAGGCCGGCACAGTGTCATCAAACAAAGAAAATCAAACCCAAAAAACAATATCCAAGAAAATGGAAAAAAGAATCTTCTTATCACTCGCACTGCTACTCACGACTCTTGTAAGCACATGGGCAGAAGACGTGAGATACATCTACTACAGGGTGATAGACGCCAACCATGATGTCAGTTTATTTAAAACAAGTGGCACAGCCATCAACCCTACCGTGCTCACCAGCAGTTTGTTGGAAAACAGCAACGAGGACAACCTTGATAGCGGATGGTATGTGCTGGATACATCGTTTGAGTATGGCGAGCGCATTGTCATCAGCGGCGACGTGAAGTTGATATTGAAAGACGGCTGCACACTGACAGCCCAGCAGGGCATCCGCATCAACACCGACGCCACGCTCACCATCTACGCCCAGAGCGAGACGGTGGGAAAGATGGGCAAACTTGTAGCAATTGAAACCCATCACGACAAGGCTGCCATCGTCGGCAACAAGAACTGGGAAGCAGGACAGCTCTACATCCACGGCGGTGAGATAGAGGCCACCTGCAACGATGGCAGCAAGTATGCCGCAGGCATCGGCGGCGGCTATGGCGACGGCTCAGGCATGAAGGGCATCACCATCTACGGCGGCAAGGTGACTGCCACTGGCGCGAAGAGCGGCGCTGGCATCGGCGGCGGCAAAAACAACAACCACCCTGGCACCATCAATATCTATGGTGGTAACATCACGGCCAAAGGAGGAGGTGGGGCCGATCCGCAGAGCGGAGCCAGCATCGGTGCCCAGCGGGCGTACTTCAAGCTCAATGGTCTCACGGCGGTCACACCCGGTTCCGGCATCAACTCCTTCGCACTCAATTTCGGTGACGGGGAGTCGGTGACGGGCATTAGCCTCACCCCCGACCCCTCTCCAAAGGGCGAGGGGAGTGATTACTGGTACTCCACCGACGGTCGCCGCCTCAGTGGCAAGCCGACGCAGAAGGGTATATACATCAATAACGGTAAAAAAGTCGTGATTAAGTGAGAGGAAAGCAAAACTTGCTTTGGAATAGACGAATCGATAAAAATGCAGAGCACATCTAAAATGAAGAGAAAATATTTGTTCGTTCTTTTTTCAATGCTGGAATGTCTTGCCATGGCACAGAATTTCCCACCTGTGGTGAAGGACATCCGTATCGGTGAGACCAATCTTCCCATCGTGTTCATCAACACGCTGGGACACGAGATAGACAGGGAGGAACGTGTCTCTGCCTATATGAAAATCGTGGACAATCCAGACGGAGTGAACTATGACGACACTATTGCACATCCCGCTCAGACAATCAATTACGAAGGATATATCGGCATCAAATATCGCGGCAACTCGTCGTTCACGTATTCTTCCAAAAAACCGTATTCAATCAAACTGTTGACGGACAGTTACGAGAACAAAGGAGAGAAGCGCAAGGCTTCGCTTCTGGGAATGGGCAAAGACAACGACTGGTGTCTGCTGGCACCCTACAATGACCGCTCACTGATTCGCAACACGCTCTCGTTCTCGCTCGCAGAGGGATATTTGGAATATGTGCCGAAGACACGCTTCTGCGAACTGATACTTGACGGCATCTATTATGGCGTACACTCTCTTATGGAGCGTGTGCGCACAGGAGCCGAACGGCTGAACATCAAGTCGCCGGGTGAAGAAGGTGACAAGCTGACGGGTGGATATATCATCTGTATCGATCGCAACGATGAGCCGTTGACACATGCCAGCAAGTATCACCCCACCAACTCGGCTGGCGAGGTGTTCACCGACAAGACCATTTGGATGCAATATACAGACCCGTCTTGGGAAGATATCACGGAAGCACAGCGAACCTACATTGACAGCCGTTTCGACGCTTTTGAGGAAGCGCTGGCCTCAGACGATTTCATGGATGCCGACAAGGGTTACAGACAGCATATTGACGTCACCTCGTTTATCGACTACGAGTTGACCACGGAGATAGCCAACAACATTGACGGTTACCGTCTCAGCACTTATCTCTACAAATACCGCGACAGCGTGGACCCGCGCTTCAAGATGACAATCTGGGATTTTGACCTCGCCTGGGGGCTACCCGACTTCGAGAACATCCATACCGGTTACATGACCGACATCTGGACTTACAAAAACAATGATGCCGGATTGGGCACAAAGATGCCATTCTGGTTCGACCGCCTGATGAGTGACCCGTCGTATGTCGCAGAGCTGAAAGCCCGGTATGCAGCCTATCGCCAAGGGAAATATGCCGACGTGCCAGCCGTTGTCGATTCGCTTGCCACGTTGCTTACAGAATATGGTGCGGCAGACCGTGACCACACGGCATGGCCACGTTGGGGAGAGGTTATCTATCAGAACTATTATTTGGATGCCACGACATATAAAGAGGAAGTGGCCTATGTCAGGAACTTCGCTGCCGCTCGCATAGCGTGGCTTGATGAGCAGCTGGACTATAATCCAGCTTCGGTCGCTTCTCTTCGACGTCATGACTCAGGACCACAGGCCATCTATTCTGTCGAAGGTGTCAGGCGCGGCACATTGCACCCCGGTATCAACATTGTCCGGTGCAGCGATGGAGCAACCAGAAAGATCTGGCGAAAGTAGCATGTTCCTGCGGTTGGTATAATTCTCGTTGATGTGGAGCGAATGGCTATGGAATCCGTATTCCATTTCCTACAAGGATTTCAAGTTTCCCCACCCTATTTGATTCGAGATTGGAGGGGTAATCAGGCTCCCCTCCCATCCAGGGGCGGGGAGATGGTCTATGAAGGAGGTGCCGATGAATGGAAAGCCAAATGGGTGAAAGCCATTCATGACAAGGCTGGAGAGGTGACCACCGAGAACGTCATGGAGTGGATAGGCCCGGCCTATCAACTGGCAATGCGAGATTGACGAGGTGACTGCCGTCTGCAACATCGGATTTTGAAATCCACATGTGGAAAAACTCCACACCCCCAAAAACGAGGGTGTGGAGATTGTCATAGCATCATGGTTGCCCATGCTGTGTATGTAGTGTAAGCGCTTACCTGCGTCCACCAAATGTTCCGTGAGCGGCTGATGTGCCACCGTTGCCATTGCTGGCTACGTTGCCGGAGGTGCTGTTGCCGAATGTGCGGCTGGGAGTATTGGCCGATCCACTGCGATGACTGTTGCCGAAGCCACCACCCATCGAGGGGTTGTTGCCGCTACCCGTCGAGTGACGGTTGCCGTTGTTCATAGAAGGATTGTGTCCGCTGTTGCCATTGTGGTTGCCATTATTGTGGCTCCAGCTTCCGTTGTTATTGTGATTGTAGTTATGATTTCCGTTATTGTGGTTGTTATGGTTGCCATGGCCCTTGGGAGGGTTGGGCTTATCGAAATGATGACCGGCATAGTGGCTGTTGCCCCTGATGCTGTGGCCACCCTTGAAGGTCGCGAACACTGCCGGACGGTCGAAGAACATCCTTCCGACACCGTAGCGGCTGTAGATGCCGAATGTCCAGCCAGTGGTGCTCCAGGAGAGCGGACGGTAGAAATGCATGCTGGCCATGTAGCGGTCGTACTGCCAGGTGCTGAGAACATAGCGCAGGTCGCGGTTGCGCACCTCCCACCAGAATCCGAACACGTCGGCGCGGGTATCTACATTGAGCAGGTAGTCGAGGTTGATCTCATACACTGCCTCATACTGTGCATTTGTCAGGCCGAGCTCGTAGGCCATCTTGTCTGAAAGGAAGAGGGCCTCATTGCGAGCGGTGTTGTACGGCATTGCTGCGGCGGAGATAACTATCGTCATCATCATCACCATTGTCATCATCATCTTCTTCATAATCGTATCGTTTTGATGGTTTGACTTCTTGTTCTTTTTTCACTGGCAAAAGTACTGCAAAAAACGCGGCCATGAAAAGGATTATGCCTAAAGTGAAAGGGTGGTTTCCCTATGCTTGATAGGAAAACCACCCTTTGCGTAGGGAAAATGGTTATTCAGATAAATTGGAATTTACTTGCTTTTATTCTCCCATTCTAAATGGGCTTGAAACCATTTCTCACTATGCGCACCTAAGGCTCCAATTTGACGAGGATGAGCAATAGGAAGGACATTTATGCTATTCCCATTGATTATAGCTTTTGAGGGATTCCCATATCCATATAAATTCACATATTCCTGCAATGAA
>CADADN010000124.1 GCA_902786665.1 uncultured Prevotellaceae bacterium
AATTCGAGACCGCAAAACAATAAGGCGGCAAAACCGCCTTATTTATAACATTTTAACAAAATATATGGATAGTCGTTACAAATTTAATGAAAATTCAGACATCTATCTGCAACTTGCCTTCTATCACGACCATTTGGCATTCTTCTTTGCTTTTTGTAATGACGATGAGAGCTTTGAGAGGGTCGTCTTCGCCGTCGGCAAACATCATGGTTGTTTCACCGTCTTCACTTACATCTGCAAGTTTGTTGTATTTCGCCTCCAACTTTCCAGCTTGTGCCAGAAAATCCTTTATGACGGAGTCGCTGCATTTGCTGAGGTCAAGCATTTTCATACAGTCGATGTTCTTGAAGATGGCCTTGGTGTTGGCGTCAGCCTCCATCATTGCCAAGTTCAGCATTAATTTTGGAAGCTCGATGGCCTCTGCTTCAGGCTTGTCCTTGTACTTGTTGATCAATTCATTATACGTTTGGCAAAATGCCATCTGGCAGGTGAAAACCAATACCAGCAATGCTAAAATTTTTTTCATAATTATTTTTTGAATATTCAATGATAAGTTTTCTATTTCCTTCAATTTTAAGGGGTGTACTTGGGTAGGCCTTTGCATTCCCTTTTCCATAAACTGTTTATTTGCTTCAACAGGTTTATTGTGCTCCTAATGCAATAAAGAATACCATAACGGAGAAAAAGTCTCCTGTGGACATGTTGCCCTCAATCACGATAAGCCCGCATTCTTTTGCATTTTTTGAAGCCATGATGATGGCTTTTATGGGTTCTTCTTCTCCATCGGTGAAGATGATGACTGTTTCGCCGTTTTCATTTTCCTCGTCAAGTTTGGTGTATTTGTTTTCAAGTGCAGCTACCTGTGTCCAAAATTCCTTCTTCACGGTCTGATTGCAATTGTCGAGCTCAAGTATTTTCATTTTATCGATGCTTTTCATTGCAGTCTTTATTTCTGGTTCCAAATCTTCCATAGCTTCGGCCAACATCTGTTTGGACATTTCTTTGTATTCTGCATTGGTTTTGTCCTTGTACTTGTTGATCAATTCATTATACGTTTGGCAAAATGCCATCTGGCAGGTGAAAACCAATACCAGCAATGCTAAGATTTTTTTCATGATCGTTATGGTTTTGTGAATATTCTATGTTATGGTTGCAATTTCTTTTTTTCTCTGTTTGATTTTAAAGAGCACCTTCTGGCACAAAATCTAATAGTAGTATTAGCAAATCTTTGGCTCCGGGATGATTTTTCCACGGCAGAAGCGGTGCTCTATCTGGCGGTCGTCACCCAGGTAGATGTATCGTTCCAAGCGCTCCAGCAAGGAGTAGTTGTCGAAGTTGAGGACGCTGTCGTCGATGACCAATGCGTCAAACTCGTAACCTGGTTCGAAGCTTCCCACCTTGCCAAAGAAGCTTCCAGCCGACTTGGTGGCAATCCAGAACACTTCGGGCAGGGTAAGGAAATGCTTGTTGTGGTCTTGCTGGTAGTGCATCTTGCTGACTTGAATGGCATACACCAGCATGCGGAACATGTTCAAGTCGTGACCTCCGCTGATGTCGCTGCCCAGTCCGATGCGCAGTCCTTCTTCTATGAAGGTGCGTACGGGTGCCATTCCCGACGCTATGTTGAAGTTTGATGTGGGGCAGTGAGCCACCATGACATCGTTGTGCTTCATCAGTTCCAATTCGTTGCCATCGGTCCATACGCAATGAGCCATGATGGTTGGCGTCTGTCCGAAGAGTCCATAGCGGTTGTAGGCATCACCATAGCTCGTGCTTTCTGGCTCCAACTCAGCCACCCAGGCGATTTCCGACGTGTTCTCCGACAAGTGCGATTGCACGGGCAACTTGTATTTGTTGGCAAGGTCGCCACATGCCTTCAACAACTCCGGTGTACACGACGGCACGAAACGTGGCGTGATGATGGGACGCACCAATGCATCGGGCTGGTTGAATTCTGCTATCAGGCGTTCATTGCCTTCGATGGCGGCTTCCACGTCTTCGCTGAGTGCATCAGGGCAGTTGCGGTTCATGGCCACCTTGCCCACCAGCGCCCCCATTCCGGCTTCTTGATAAAGTTTCATCAGCAGACGGGTGCTTTCCGTATGGACGGTGCCGAAGACGCAACTGCGCATGGTGCCAAAAAGCCACTGGGTATGCAGGAAACGGCGATACATGCTCTCGGCGTAATGAACGTCGGCATACTTCGATTCCTCGGGGAATGTGTAGTTTTGCAACCACGGCAGGAGTTCCAAGTCCATTGCCACACCCTGGTTGCGCACTTGCGGTGCATGCACGTGCATGTCGTTCATGGCCGGTATCAGCAGGCGGTCTCCAAAATCTACGACCTCAGCATCCTCGCTATCCAATGATGCCAGATCTGCCGCCACTCCTGTCACTCGTCCATCATCTCCCACTGCGATATAGCCGTTCTCCAATACTTCGAAATGGCTTATCTCCTTTGTATAAAGGATATGAGCTTTATATATCTTTTTCATATGATTGATGATTGATTAGAATTCTTTATGTTTTTCGTTCCCATCACGATGGATGTCAAGGTGAACATGTTGGGTACAAAGATAGCGTTTTTTTTGTGTCATGCCACTTCTTTTGCAAGGAAATTTTAAAAATAATTGTCATTTTGTGCAATACAGTGACATATTCTTGGGCTCCGTAAGTGGTGAGGACCTTGTATGGCAACCCTGTTGCGTGTGTGGCATGAAGACGAAGATGACGAATTTGAGCCGTTATGTGCAAATTTCACGGAAAGGAGTGCTTTTCTCAATTTTATTGCTTAACTTTGCCATGTCATTGATGATTATGCTTTTTTTTATTGCAGCACTAAGTTGAAGTGAACAATCTGAGATGGATAATCTTGTGCTGCTCATTTGTTGTTCAGGTGTTTGTAATCTTTTTATATTCAATAGCTACTGATTTTAAGATATATGAAAAAAATGATGCAACGAACAATCAAGAATTGTCTTTTGCTGTTGGCATTGTCGTTGCCGACAGCATCATTTGCCCAACTGTCCTCCAACCCGGACAAGTTTTTGGGAAACATCACCACGAGGTCTAATGTGGATGCGGGGAACGGTGTCCCGCCCTTTTACCGGTTATGGAATCAAATCACATGTGAGAACGAGTCGAAATGGGCTTCTGTGGAAGGTAATCGCGGTTCTTTCAACTGGGGATGCGACAGGGCGTTCAACTATGCCCGTCAGCATAATTTCACCTACAAGTTCCATGCGCTGGTGTGGGGTGCCCAGTATCCCAACTGGCTGCCCGACCTGGCGCCCAAGGAGCGTTACGCCGCTATTGTGAATTGGTTTGACAAAGCAAAGCAAAAATACAACACCCTGCCCATGATCGACGTGGTGAACGAGGCTGTGGGAAGGCACCAGGATGGCAACCCCATGATCAAGGAATCGCTGGGTGGCGGTGGAAAGACCGGTTACGACTGGCTCATCAGGGCTTTCGACATGGCCGGCCAGCGTTGGCCGGATGCCATATTGATTTACAATGACTACAATTCTATCCGTTGGGATGTTGACAACTACATCACATTGGTTCAGACTTTGCGTGATGCCGGTGCGCCAATCGATGCCTACGGCAACCAATCTCACGAATTGAGCGACATCAGTGCCAACGAATTGACCAATGTGCTGAAAAAGCAGCAGGATGCTCTCAAGATGCCCATGTATGTCACGGAATTGGACATCGACATTGCCAATGACGCCCAGCAGAAGGCGCAGTATCAGAGGATATTGCCGCTGATGTGGGAAAAACCCTATTGCGCCGGTGTCACCTTGTGGGGCTATATCCTTGGTAGCACTTGGGTCACCAACTCAGGCCTCTATAGGAATGGTGTGGAGCGCCCTGCGATGACCTGGATCAAGGAGTATATGGCCACCGATGCCGCCAAGAATGCTGAGAGTCCCTTCCCCGGTATGAAGAAAGAGGCTTCGGTCTATATCCGCCCCGCCGCCCTGAAAGTCGTCAAGGGCGACGTGCTGCCCATCAAGGTGCATGCCAGGCTTGCCACCAAGGACATCGAGAAGGTGGAGCTTTATGTGGGCAATGACCTGGTAGCCACGATGACCGAGTCACCTTATGTGACAGAGTATGTTTTGCCAACAAACATTGCATTGGGTTGGAAGACCTTGAAGGCTGTGGTTACCGCCACCGACGGTTCCACCTACGAGCGTTATGGGCGTTTCAACGTGGTGAGCGGCAGTGCCAAGCACGAGCCTTACGGTGAAGTGCCTGAGTTGCCTGGCACCATCAAGGTGGAAGAATACGACAAGGGCGTTTCAGGCACATCCTACAGCAATGCCACGCGCAATACCTCCACGGCTATGAAGACCGACCAATGGATGGATTATACTGTCGATGTCAAGGAGGACGGCGACTACTCGTTTGATGTCACAGTGGCCTCGACAACGTCCAACGGCAGGTTCCACCTTGCTGAATATGGTCTTGACAGCTTGTCTTACCTCACAGAGTTCGTGGAAGTGCCCAAGACAGGTGGCGCCAACGAATGGAAGACGTTGCACGGCAGACTGACGACGAAGTTGACGGCTGGCCGCCATGTGTTCACCCTTCTCGTGGAGCAAGGAGGCTTCTACATCAAGGATATCACCTTCAGCCGTTATGAGGAAGCCGGCGGGACATGTATGTTGAAACCATTTTCCGGCACCTTTGGCGTAGGCGACAACGTCGTCGTCTCAGCCAAGGTCACGTCGAAAGTCGGCACCATGAGCGAGATGAGGTTTTATGCCGACAACATGCTGATAGGCACCGCAACGGAAAGTCCATACGAGTGCATATTCACCCCCACCGAGAAGCGCACCTACTCCATCGTGGCCATTGCCGTTAATACCGAGGGCCAGGAGAAAATGTCGAGTGTATGCCCGTTGAGGGTGACCAGTGACACACCGGTAGGCATCGAAACCATTGTCGGCGACGAACCCGAAACCCCTGCTTATAATCTCATGGGCATGCCAGTCGGTGACGGCTATCGTGGCATCGTCATCAAGAACGGGAAAAAGCATGTGAGAAGATAGGATGAGGACTTGACAAACAGCACCCCAAAATGAAGAAAGCTATCAAAATCTGCATGGCGGCCTTGCTTCTGATGATGGCAGGCACCAGCGCGCAAGCTTTTAGCATAGTAAAGTATTGGAGGCTGGAATCTCCTGACAAAAAGACACAGGTTGTCGTCGAGACATTCAATTACTTCTCGTTGAATTGGCGTGTGGAGCACAATGGCGTGACGGTGTTGAATCGTTCGGAAATCAACATCCTGTTGGATGATGGCATTGACGTTTTCAAGAAAGGCGGATTGGGCAAGTCTGTCAATGACAGGCAGGTCAGGACGCAGTTTGCCACACCTTTCTACAAAAAGGCGGTGGTGAAGGACGAATACAACGCGATGACCATAGCCTTTAAAAACGGCATCAGCGTGGAGTTCCGCGTCTATGACGACGGGGCGGCCTATCGTTTCCTGATAGACAGGAAGGGCGCATCGGTGGTGACCAATGAGACGGCGGAGTTCAATTTCGCCGAAGACTATCCCGCTTTCATCCCCTACGTCAACGACAACCGGGGCGGCGAGCGCTACTGCTATAGCTTTGAGTCCTATTATGACGAGCAACCTCTGTCGAAGATGTTCAAGGATTCGCTGGCCATCACGCCGTTGGCCGTCTGTCTGCCGGGAGGGATGAAAGCCATCGTGATGGATGCCGGAGTGGAGGACTACCCGGGGATGTTCCTCAAGAGCAATGGCCAGAACGGCTTGAAGGCGGAATTCGCACCCTATCCGTTGGAGCAGGGGGTCGGTGGCTTCGACCATCTGAACATCGTACCCACGAAAAGGGCGGGATATATCGCCAAGTTGAATGGAAATCGTGCCTTGCCATGGCGTGCGGTGGTCATTGCGGAGAAGGATGCCGACATCCTGAACTGCGATATGGCGCAGCGGCTGGCTCCAGAGTGTCGCATCAAGGACACCTCGTGGATACATCCCGGCAAGGTGGCCTGGGACTGGTGGAACAACACGAACGTCACGGGTGTCGACTTCAAGTCGGGAATGAACACCGACACTTACCTCTATTACATCGACTTCGCCGCCAAGAACAAGATAGAATACATCATCATCGACGAGGGATGGAGCGGCAAGGAGTCGCTGATGGAGGACCTGAGTGAGGAGATTGACCTGAAGAAACTGATAGCCCATGGCCAAGAGAAGGGCGTGGGCATCATCCTATGGAGCAGTTGGCGCAACCTGATTGGCAACAATCCTGACGGCGGAATGTCGCTCACCAACGAGGTGATGAAACACTATGCCGAAATGGGCGTCAAGGGCTTCAAGGTGGATTTCTTCGACCGTGATGACCAGCAAGCCATGGCATCGGCCTACCGCATTGCCGCCTGTGCCGCGGAGCACCATCTTTATCTTGACTACCATGGTCTGAAACCCTTCGGCATCCAGCGTGCCTACCCCAACATCTTGAACTTTGAAGGGGTGAAGGGTTTGGAGAATTCGAAATGGGAGCCACGTACCGGCGACGGTCCCTTGCACGACCAGCCCCGCTACGATGTGACGGCACCTTATCTGCGCATGCTGGCTGGACCGATGGACTATACCCCAGGGGCCATGATGAATGCCATGAAGAACAACTTCTTTGGCAACAACGACCACTCCATGAGCCAGGGAACCCGTGTGCATCAGATGGCTATGTACACCACTTTCGAGGCGCCGCTGCAAATGATGGCCGACAGTCCCACGAAATATATGCAGAACCAGGAATGTACCGACTTCATCGCACAGATACCCACCACCTTCGACGAGACGATTGCACTTGATGGCAAACTGGGTGAATACACGGTTGTCGCCCGTCGCAAGGGAAGCACTTGGTACCTGGCCGCCATGACCGACTGGACGCCACGCGACCTGGCCATCGACCTGGGTTTCCTCAAGGAAGGCCGCTATCAGGCCGATGTCTTTGCCGACGGCGTGAATGCCATGAAGGATGCCACCGACTACAAGCATTCACGGCAGACGGTAGGGAAAGATGATGTCTTCAACATCCATCTCAGCAGCGGAGGAGGTTGGACGGCAATACTTAAAGAAACGAAATGATGAAAAAGACCATTTGCACTGCTTGTTGCCTCCTTTGGATTGCCATGATGGTCGCCGCTCCCATCGACGTGAAAGACTTCGGTGCCAAGGGCGACGGCACAACGCTCGACAGTCACGCCATCAACGCCGCCATTGAGGCGTGCGCCGAGCGTGGCGGAGGCACCGTGAACCTGTCTGCCGGCACTTACCTCTCTGGCAGCATTCACCTCAAGAGCAACGTGGAACTGCACCTCGAAGCAGGGGCAACCATCGTTGCCACGGAAGAGGCTGGCGCCTATGACCCGTCGGAGAACTTCGGATTCCCTGAATACCAGGACGGTGGCCACACCTATTTCCACAACTCACTCATCTGGGCGGAAGGGCAGACCAACGTGTCAATCACCGGACGAGGGACAATCGACGGACGTGGACTGACGCGTCGCGACACCGAGAACGCCGGCAACGTGCAGGGCGGAAGCATAGGCATGGGCGACAAGGCCATCGCTCTCAAACTCTGCCGCAACGTGCTCATCCGCGACATCACCATCTTCCGGGGAGGACATTTCGCCATCATCATCACCGGCTGTGAATACGCCAACATCGACAATGTGTTCATCGACACCAACCGCGACGGCATCGACATCGACTGCTGCAAGCACGTCACCGTGTCGAACACCAAGGTGAACACGCCGCACGACGACGCATTGGTGCTCAAGAGTTCTTACGCTCTCAAGAAACCCGTCACGTGCGAGAACATCCTCATCACTAACTGTACCGTCACAGGGTATAAGTTGGGTACGGCGCTCGACGGCACCTACGTCCCGGAGACCGTCAACTGGGTGTGCGGGCGCATCAAACTTGGTACGGAAAGCAACGGAGGATACCGCAACATCACCATCAGCAACTGCACCTGCATATACAGCAGCGGACTGGCTTTCGAGGAGGTGGACCAAGGCACGATGGAGAACATCGTGGTGACGGGCATCTCCATGAACCATGTCCACCATTATCCCATCTACATCACCACAGGCTGCCGCAACCGCGGCCCGAAGGAGCGCACCGATGTTTCCGCGGCACGCGACATCTCCATCAGCAACGTGGTGGCCGTGGACTGCGACTCTCTCTCCGGCATCTTGGTCACCGGCATGCCAGGCCATCCGGTGGAGAACATCCGGTTGAGCAACATCTCGCTCCGCTTCCGGGGAGGGGTGACAAGGACGGTGAGCACCGACTATCCCGAACTGGGCACCAAATACCCCGAGCCCGCCAAGTTCCTCGGCACCTGTCCCGCCTACGGGCTCTTCGCCCGTCATGTCAAAGGCCTATATTTGAGCGATGTCACCTTCATGCTCGACAGTCCCGATTCCCGCCCTTGCATACTCACTGACGATGTGGAGGATGTGAGGATGAGAGAGGTGAGGACGCCGGAGGGAGACTGAAACAATTTCGGCATTTTTTCCCATATGATGCCGAAGTTTTCCCCCCGAAGTCGTAGGGGCGGGTCTTGTGCCCGCCCGAAACCACGTTAGGTAGTGTCCGCCTATGGCATCAAAGCTACAAGGAAATATGATGCCGAAGTTTTCCCCCCGAAGTCGTAGGGGCAAGTCTTGTGCCCGCTCGAAACCACGTTAGGTAGTGTCCGCCTACGGTATCAAAGCTACAAGGAAATTGGAACGGAAAAAATGTAAAACGCCCGACACGCCGTAAATTATCAATTGTAAATTATTAATTATTAATTATCATTTGTTCCCGTTTCCCCCATCCGTTCCAAGTCGTAGCCTCGGAACTGCAGTATGAGTAGGTGTAGCGGTATGTCGCCGATGAGTTGTCGCACGCGCGGCCCCTCGGCGTATCGGCGTATCTGTTCCTCCGCCTCCTGCCACTGCCGCTCTGCCTCCGCCTTCGTGGCGTCGGTCTTGAGGTATTTTAGTTCTATGATATAGCTGTGGCGCACCATGGGGTAGCGCAGGAAGTCGGGCATGAGGAAGAAGTCGCAGTAGCCGTGGTTCAGCTCCACTTCCGGTGCGAGGAGGTAGTAG
>CADADN010000125.1 GCA_902786665.1 uncultured Prevotellaceae bacterium
CACCCCCCGTCCCCCTCCCGACATCGGGAGGGGGCTCAACCGCACCTCCTCGGTGCTCGTTCATTAAGGTACCGCTCCCTTAAAGCGGTCGCTGTGAAGCTTTTACGCAACATAGTTGCGATTTTCTTTGTTCGCTCCGCTCACCTTGGTCTGCCTTTACCCAGCCTACTTGCTATGTCAACAATTTTGTTATATAATAGTAACGATTCGGGGGCTTACACCCCCTAAAGCGAGGGGAAAATAACAAATTTCCATTATGTTGATTATCAACATTTTACAATTATGTTATATGGAAGGCGCCGCCTACGTTCGCAGATTGCAAAGGTAGTGCAAATTGAGCTGAATGCAAAGCAAATTATGAAGTTTTTGCATTCGTTCTTGTGATAAAAACGCCCGCCAAAGGGGCGGGTTACGACTATAGGGACTTGCTTTTTATGTAAACATTTACATAAGAAGCAAGTCCCTACGACTTTTGTGGGCGTTTTGGCGTTCGGGCGGGCACAAACCCCGCCTTTACAGGTGCGCATCGACCTTTAGCGCACTGTCCACTTTAAAAGCGGACTCAATCTTCCTTGTCTCTCAGTTGCATGACTTCAGATAGTAGGAATGCTCTTCTACAGTCGAGGCATGCGATGTTTTTGTTGATGGTGGGTCCGTTCCTGTGCTGCGTGTGTCCGAAGATTTGGTATCCTTCCTTGATAGGTGTTGCGCCGTTCACCTCGTCTAGGTCAGCCCATAGTATTCCTCCTGCCTTGGCAAATCCTCCTCTCATGTAGCCCACGTCGGATATGGCTCTTATGCCGTCTTCGTCTTTCAACAGTTTGTTGAGGTTGTCGGCATTGAGTTCGCCCACTTTTTCTTTGACCCCTTCGTACCATACCGACGAAACGCCGGCGTGTGTGAAGAGACAGTGGATGTCCTCGTAGTCAGCTTCGAAGGCGAGTTGGAAGAGGTCCTTGTTTTCATTGAAGATAGCTTTTAATTTGTCATGCCACATGTAGGAGTGCCTTGTCCCCTCCGCCAGTTGCCGGAACAATTCCGACTTGTAGTGCATGTCATGGTTTCCCAGGAGCAGTGTCGTGGTATTCCTGTTTTCACGTGCGAAGTGGATGATGTCCTCGAGTTCTTGGAATGCATCACTCGGATAGATTTCCTCCTGCGGGTATGGGTCGACGTAGTCTCCAAGGAAGATGACGTGTTTGTGTTTCTTCTCTTCCAGCGCATTCCGCCAGAATTTCCTTCCATGCACATCAGGAATGATGAGCAGGTCTTCTTGTTGATTAAATATCATGTTGGGTGTCGTTTTAGACTGGTATTTTTCCATAGGGTGCAAACTTACAAAAAAAACTGCTTTTTTTCGTCAAAAAGGATTCTTTTTTCATTTGAAATGTTTATTTTTGATGCATCAATTGTTTTTAACCATTAAATGATACGATTATGAGTGATTTTGATGACATTTTGAAGAAAATGAGAGAGGCTGTCGACGGCATGGCCGACGATGCTCGTCAGAAGTATGAAGATTTGAAAGAATATCTTGATACACACGACACGGAGGAAATCAAAGCCAACCTTCGTAAGAAGGTGGACGAGTTGGTGGATGATGCCAAGGAAGGTGTTGACAACCTTCGTGAGGAAGCCTCCAAGATTGACGTGAAGGAGAAGGCTCAACAGGTACGCGACGCTGTTGACTCCGGTCTTGAGAAGGCCAAGTCGGAGGCAGCCGAACTGAAAGCCGAGTATGAAGACGGCCGTCTTCACGACAAGGTGGAGGAGGTACGCGAAGGCCTGCAGAAAGGTGCGGGCCAGGCGATGGAACAGTTGGGTGAGGGCCTTGAGGTGGTTCAGAAGCAGTGGGAGGAGCTTCGCAAGCGTCTAGGCATCTGATCTTCAGTATTTTCAGTCAGGTGTGGAGGTTTCAAGGGATGTGCTCGGCATTTGCTGTCGCCTTCCTTGTCTCCTCCTTTCCCTGGCTTCTTTATACCTGAAAATCTATCTACCTTTCGCTTATGCGATGATTTTTGTCACGTACTGCTTGTCGATGACGATGGGTTCTTCCTTGAGGTCGAACATGTCATCCTTGAGCACCTTGAAGAGTGTGGACTTGAGTCCTCTCACTCCAAGTTTCCTCTCAAAGGCATATCTTGCAATGGCGTCTGCTCCGTCCGTGGTCATCGTGAGATGGATGTTGCGGTTGCTGAAGTAGTTTTGGAATCCCTTCAGCGGCGACTCCTTCGACTCTGTTAGGATGTGCATCATCGTTTCCTGTGTCATGTTGTTGACATAGGCGTATTGTGAGATGCGTCCTGAGAGTTCGTCACGGTTGAAATACTTGGCGAAATCCGACTCTTCCACGTATTGGTGGTAGTCGTCGACGACCAAGGTTTTGCAGCCTTTGTTGCCGAACCCCATCCCGTTCCAGTTGAGTCTCTTTGCCACGATGTCCTCGATGCCTTTGAACACCCCGGAGAAGATGAAGAGCATGTTGCGTGTAGAGACGCGGATGGTGTTGTTGTACCCATGCTCCCATGATACGGAGTTGTTGTCGTCGATGACGTTGAGCAGTTCGTTGACGATTCGTTCGTTGTACACACCTGGGTGGAATAGTTTGTCAAACTCGTCAAATAGGATGACCGCTTTTTCGACCGCCTTCTCATCGTTGGTTCTGCTATAGATGTTGTCGAACGCATCTGTGATGCGTGGGCCTCGGATGCCTTCTTGCACGAGGCAGTTGCAGTTGACCACTTCGAGTTGGTATCCAAGGAGTTTGGCCAATATTTGTGGTCCGAAGGTCTTTCCCACACCAGATGGTCCATAAGCAAGTAGGTTGCACTTTGGAACGTCTTCTCCATTCTCCTTGTTCCTCATATTGTGTAGGTAGAAACAGAGAGCAAGTTTTTGTGCATACTCTGGTTGCCCGATGAGGTATTGGTTGAGCATGTTGTAGATTTCTCTTGGTGTGAAGAGGTCTTCTGCCACGTCGGCCAAGTTGAGGCCGCTTCCATCAATGATGACCCTCACCTTTTCCAAGTTGATGGGTTCCACGAACTCGTTCCAACATTTGATGTGGTCTTTTACACATTTCGTTATGTCAGTGTTATCTTCAATAGTAGCAAAACTATTGTCGATGAATTCCTTACGGCGTTTTTCAAGAGTCTCAACCCAGTTCTCTTTGTCTCTTACGCTGAGTTCAGGCAGTGAACAAAGTGTTCTGAGTGTGATTTTGAAGTCGAGTGTGGGGTTGATGAAAAGCAGATGCTTGATTTTCTCGTCAAGACTATTTGAGTAAGGGGTCTTGACCCTTGTGATAATGTTCTTTTTGGTTTTAGGCATACATGAACCGTTAAATAAAATTATTATAACATCGTATGAATGTCGAGAGGAGGGTTTGGTCTGCCCTGAGTCTAAGGCATCCTTTTTCAAAAGACGCCTTGTTCTGGTTCGATATGGCTAAGTGATTGCAAAGTAGTTCCGAAGAACAAGCATGAGAGTCGATGTCGGGTTTTTCCAACATCGTGTTATCAGAAACATTTCTTGGGGTCTTTTCCCCTACATTACGAGGAGTCTTGCTTGATTTCCTTTCGATGTCGTGTGTCAAGATTTCAAAGAGCGCTGCTTTGCCGCAGGGGGTGGCGAATTCTGGCCGCAGGCGTTTCTTGCCTGTTGCCTATGTTGGTGAGAAGAATTTTAGTTTTCCGATTTAGACCAACGCCTTTTTCAAGGCTTAAAAATACGCCACAGAGTCAATAAGATCTTTCTTTCCAATCTTTCCCCGATTTATAACGGCGAAATCTCGGCAAAGATAGGAAAAACATTTCAATTTTCCAAGGTTTTTCATATAGTATTTCCAAATTTTAACATTTTGTAAACTAGGAAGCTTTAGGAAGCTTTAGGAAGCTCTAGGAAGCTCTAGGAAATTCTAGGAAGCTCTAGGAATTTCTAGGAAGTTATGGGAATTTCTAGGAAGTTATGGGAATTTCTAGGGAGCTATGGGAAATTCTAGGGAGTTATGGGAAATGATAGGGGGCGACGCCTGCTGGTCACGGCGACGCTGGGAAGCGTCGCCCCCTATGTGGCACCGGTTTGTGCACCAGCCTGCAAAGAAAATGTGTGGACCGGCCTGCAAAGAAAATGTGTGGACCGGCCTGCAAAGAAAATGAGGGAAGCCCTCCGTGGCATTCATTCCTCTATTATTAGAGGCAAAAGCACAACAACAAGCTGGTCGGTAACCAAAAAATCTTCGTCGACGTTCTTGTTTCTGAAATAAAGTGAGACGTTGAAAACATCAATCTCGTCTTCGTTTTCAAACAACTCCCTGCAAAGGAAGAAATGGTCATCGGTCGACATGAGCGTTCTCCATTTCTTCACCTCTTTCCCATATGAAATCACAAATGATGAAAGCGGGTCTAAAGTGACAGGTGACTCAATAGAAACGTCATCATAGAGGTAAATGGTGTCCGACAACTCCTCCTCCAGGTCAGAGAAAGTCGGCATCGCTGCTCTTGTAGACAAACGGTTGCTTTTGAGATAATAATCTTTCACCGAACGTGCATTGCTACTTTTGAAGGATTTTGCTGCGAACATCCTTGTTTGTTTTGTTCTCAAATTCATGGCCTTGATGGCCTGGTTGTCATTAGACCAAAAAATTTGGTCATTATCAGAGAATGTCTCTCCTTGATGACGAACGGTGTTTCCGATTTTTACGGAATTAGTGTTCATTTGCAGTATTTTGTAGTCGTCGGCATGCATTTGCAGGCAAGCACAAAACAGCAAGAACAAGGTTGAAAAAACTTTAGTTTTCATGATTTGGCTCTTTTATGATTAATGATTGATTTTTGTATGGAAAAAAAGAATGAGGGTATGAGAATGCTGATGGATTGGTCGAAGAACATGTACAACACCGTCGTCGTTGCCGTTAACACAAAGGCATAGCCAATGAATGATAGCATGAATCGCAACACTCTTGATTTCGCATGCTTGATGAAGGGGATTTTCTTGATGATGGATTCATTGCTGAATAAGGAAAGTGAGATGAGGAAGAACAAGGCACCTATGAAAAACATCAGGCTGAACGAGACCATGTGCTCATTGTTTAGTATAGCCCGGATAGCGTGATAAGTGATGACAGTGCCCGGCTTCATTCCTGCATAGGTGTCATGCACATCCTCCACCAGATTCCCCACCAGCACCAGCTTGTCTTTGGTCAGTGCCGCCAGTTCTGACTTGGAATAATTGGTCAAGATGTCACTTCCAAGATTGTAATAGACTTTGTCGCCATTGTCATCATATTCAGAGAATCCGTCAGACAAGAACCTAAGGAAGATACTATTGTAGCATAGCTTTCCATTGCAGGTGGAGAATATGCCATGCTTCTTGATGGTTTTCCCCGTTAGTTCGTCATATACATGCAACGGCAAAGATATTTGGCCGTCTCTAATGAACTTGTACCGTTTGAAATTGGTGTCTACGATGGTGGAAGTATAATCGTTGACAGCCGCTTTGCCGTACAGAGCCGAATCAGCCAATTCAATGTCTTTGTGATTGGCGCAGACGACCTTGTCCATATGGGTTATTTTGTCAAAGAGGGAAGAGTCCGCCTCGCTTTCCAATCCCTTTTCAAATCTTACGTCAAGGATGACATATTTGTAATTATTGGTTTCCGTCAAGAGTTCGAGGAATTCGAGTAACTTCGTCCTGTCAGTGATGTCGGTTTTTCCCACCGGCATTCCGAATTCATCACATTTGTCAACCAGCTGTTTGTCATAAGCCACATTGATGAACAAGGCGTCCTTGTAATCTATGTTTTCCTCGAGGCCGACCTTTCCCTTGATCCATTCCATCCATGCATACTGGTTCAAATTCTCCCCTGTAAAAAATGATAGGTTGTTGAGGATGTAAGACAACAGCAGCAATATGATGGTATTGCCAAGGGAAATCAGTATGATCCTGCTGTCTTTCCACTTTATTCTCCTTTTTTTCTTCTTCTTTGAAGACGATGTTCCTTCCTCCATATGAGATATGATTATTCGTTAGTCGAGGATGATGAATCCCGCCCAGAAAAGGGGTTGGTTGTATATGTTTTGGCCATTCTCGTCCTTGTATTCTCTCAGGTGCTTCTGTGCCATTTGCAGGGCCTCGTGCTTGTCCATTCCGTTGCAAAGGTTCTTGTAGAACTGCGTCATCATCATCTGCGTGGCGTTGTCGTCCACCTTCCATAGGCTCATGATGATGGTTCCTGCTCCCGCCTTCTTGAATCCCCGCTGCAGTCCGAAGACACCTTCTCCCTGTGTGACATCGCCTTTTCCCGTCTCGCAAGCCGAGAGCACGACGAGGTCGAGGCCTCTGAGGTCGAGTTTGGAGATTTCCTGTGCGGTGAGTATACCGTCTTCAAGGTCCGAGGTGGTGCCCTTGTCCCTCAGTGTGTTGTTCGCTCCTGCGAGCAACAGTCCGCTGCGTGTGAGCGCCTTGTCCTCTTTCTCAGCAGCCCCGAGGCGGTCGTCGTCCTGTGTGAGCAACCTTCGTGCATCCATCATCTTTTTCTCCCTTTCCGTATAGTAGAATCCGTGGGTGGCGATGTGCAGGACGCCGGGCACGTGTGCCGAGAGTGCCTTGAAGGAAGACTCCGTGGCCTCTTTCCCCGTGAGCACGTTCACCTGTCTGCGTTTCTCCTCGAAGGAGGCCTTGATGTTCTTCACTTCCGTGAGGGTGCCCGGGAGTGGGTTGAACGAGCTTCCCCTCAGTCCAATTCTGTCTACGAATGCTTGGTGCAAGGAAGCGGAAATGCCCCGTGACGTATCACCAGGCTTGTTTTCATTTATTGCTTGTGCGATGTTTCCAGCAGCCTCATAGTCGATGCCGCCATAGAGGATGGCCATCATCTTTTCAACCTTCTTCTTTCCGGGTCGTTCCTTCATATCGATGACTTCCCTTGTGGTGGAGAGCCGTCGTATGTCATATTCCTCCATCCCCGGCAGGTATTCGATGCCGATGCTATGGAGCATTCCCGATGGAGAGAAGTAGATGCGATGGATACCGTCCAGTTCCTCCTGCAAGGGCTTCCATACCAAGTCGGTGACCTCTGGACGGATGAAATGCTGCTTGTCCTTCAGAGCCTCCAACTGGTCTTGTTGAAAGAGCAGGAATAATTTGGGTGCCTTGTAGCCTTTTTTCAGCGTGAGCGCCGCCACCATGGTGCTGTCGGTGCCAAGGATTCCGAAAGAGAGGAACTCCACTGCGATTTCATCCTTGCCCAGTGCGGCCTGCACATCCTTCCACGTGGTGCGCAACTTGCGTGTGAAGTCGCCGTAGGCTTTTGAGCGTTCCACGAGTTTGCTCTCCAGTTGGTCTGCAGCTTGTGCCAGGGAGTCGGCATTGGCTTTTCGCTCGGTGGTGGGTGTGTCATAGAGTTTCTGTAGCAGCAGCCTTTGTGCTTGCAACTCTTCAAACATCGCCAGTGCCTCTTGGTCGCCACTCTCGAGGATGAGTTTGTTCATCTCGGTTTCCGTGGTGAGCAGCAGACCCTTTGCGAAGAGGGCCGATTTATCGTAGAGGTCGGCAACATTTTCTTGTTTGGAGGAAAAAGCAACCAGGTTGGGATACACGTCTGTAAAAGTAAGATTGTTGATGTTCTTCGCCCAATATGAAGCACGTTGGCTGGCAGTAAGGTTGGTGAAAGTCTGAAGGATGTTGGAGTGGACAATGGATATGTTTTCTTTGAAATACTCCAGAGCTTTGGAGTATTTGCCGTTGAAGAAACAACATAGTGCGAGATTGTTCAGTGTCAATGCGTAGTTGGTATGTTTTTCTCCCAAACGGGTCTTTTGTATGTCCATGGCTTTCATCAAATATTCCTCAGCCTTGGAGTTGTTGCCCAGTAGTGTATAATAGCCGGCAAGATTGTTTAATGATGTTGCGTAGTCCGTATGGTTCTCTCCCAATTCGGCTTTACGTATCTCAGTGGCCTTGCTTTCATATTCCACCGCTTTGGCGATGTCACCGAGATGAATATTAAAGAAAGCAAGGTTGCTCAAAGAATGGGCATATAGGGCATTTAGGGGCTTTTTCTCCTTGAGAGAGGCTTTGGCTATTTCCATGACCTTTGTTTCATATTCCACAGCCTTGTTGAAATTGCCGATGCCGTAATAACTCATTGCGAGGTTGTTCAATGACTTGGCATAATCGGGATGATTCTCTCCAAAAATGGCTTTGTCAATCTCTACGGACTTGGTGGCGTATTCTATCGCTTTGGCATAGTCTCCTATTTGAGATAAGTATAGGGAGAGGTTGCTCAATGATGTGGAATAGTCTTGATGATTTTCTCCAAGTGTGGCCTTGCGTATCTCCATGGCCTTGGTCTCGTATTCCATTGCTTTTGTAAAGTCTCCAAGATGAAAGATGCAGAGTCCGAGGTTGCTCAATGCTTTGGCATAATCGGGATGGTTTTCTCCCACAGTGGCTTTGCGTATCTCCAATACCTTTGTCACGTATTCCATCGCCTTGGAGTAGTCGCCAAGTTGGGAATGATAGCCAGACAGTTTTTCCAAAAATGTGATGTAATTGTCTTCTTGCTCTCCGGGATTGGCTTCGTATATCCCAATGGCTTTTGTCCCATATTCTATGGCTTTGGGGTAGTCTCCAAGATGTGCGTGGTATTTGGCGAGTAGGCTCAATGACGTGGCATAGTCGGGATGGTTCTCCCCGACGGTGTTTTTGCGTATCTTCAAGA
This sequence comes from uncultured Prevotellaceae bacterium, assembly GCA_902786665.1. GTDB lineage: Bacteria > Bacteroidota > Bacteroidia > Bacteroidales > Bacteroidaceae > Prevotella. The sequence continues at coordinate 8,723 of CADADN010000125.1, forward strand.
CATGTGTCTCATATTCCACCGCCTTGGCATAGTCTTCAAGCATGAAACAAGCACTTCCAAGGCCACTCAAGATGGCGGCGAGTTCTTCACTGTTTTCTCCGATTTTTGGTTTGAGGATTTCCAAAGACTTTGTCCCGTATTCCACAGCCTTGGCATATTCGCCGAGGGAGCCGTACCAGGCGGCAAGACTGCTCAATGCTACGGCATAGTTCTGATGATTCTCTCCGCGAACAGCCTTGACAATCTCCACCACTTTTGTTCCATATTCCACCGCCTTGGAATAGTCCTCGAGGGCGGCGTGCCAACTTGCAAGTTTAACCCACATTGCAGCTATAGCCTACGTAAATCCCTGATTTTCAGTAGGCGGTTTTTTTTGAGGCGGTTTTAGGGGTACCACGGATTTTACTTTTCCA
>CADADN010000126.1 GCA_902786665.1 uncultured Prevotellaceae bacterium
TTTTCTTGCCTTTTTATTTCTTTTTTTAAGCGAAGCGTTTTTTAATTAATTGTTATTCAGATGGATGCAGACTTGTGTATAAAGATCAGCCTCAAGGGGCGGGGATATGCGCACACACCCTTTGCTCACGGGATGCTCACTCGGAGTGCAACATCCCCGCCCCTGTAGGGTCAGTCTTGTGCCTGACCGCAAGGGGTCAGGGGTGGGGTCTATCAAAACAATCGAATTATTCTAAATAATCAGAGTATTCTAAATTTATGAGCAATCCGAGGAATCGGAATTACTGAAAAAGAAAAATTAGGGACAAAAAAATTTCATAATATTTGCAAAATACGAGAAAATTTGTATCTTTGCACAAACTATGCAATTCAACGAACAACACCTTGTGTGGTGCACGTGACGTGAGAAGACCGCTCAAGCACGAAACCTCGATGACATCATCTGAAAACTATTTTATCACCAAATAACTAAGCTTATGAAAAAAGCAAAATTACTACTTCTAACATTGCTGGCCGTATTGGGTTACAACACGGCCATGGCAGACGCGGTGTCGCCGTATGAGGCAAACTTCAACAGCACCATCGCGACAGGCGTGCATGAATTTGCCGTTGCCTCCAATTGGAAGCACATCGTCGGCAAGTACGTTGACGACTGGGGTGAATCCTACTACATGAGCTATTCCTACAAAGAGAGCGAGGGCATCGAAGGTTCCGGCACGCTATTGGCATACAAGCAATATGCCCAAGACCCATCGAGTTACAACAGCGGTGCCAACGTCTATGACCTCCTCGTGACACCTGTTGTCTCAGGAACGGTGAAACTGTATGTGAAGACATCTATTTCTGCCTCTGCTTCCGCTCCTTCTTACGTGGAGTTCTACAAGGTGGACGCCACCGGCACCACCCGCGGCGACCTCATCAAGCGTTTCGTAGATACTGACTATCAGGCCGACGAAAGCATCGAGGGATGGAGTTATGTCACCATCACCCTCGACGAGGCACAGCGTATAGGCATCCGTGCCCAGCACGTCTATCTTGACAACTTCAGCGCCACCTCCGCCGACATCATTCCCGAGAAGAGGCTTACCATCAACAGCGTGGCCGATGTGAACAATGCCAGCACCACCTACTTCGATCAGCAAGCGGACGGCACCATTCTCGCACGCTACTTGGTAACGCTGACCAACACAGGCGACGTGAACCTTAGTTCCAGTGACGAGAACTACACCCTCTCGCTCTTCAACCGCTCCGTGCCAGGCACCCTCTATGGTGCATTCACCATCCCTGTGTCCTTGGCTGTTGGCGAAACCTCCGATCCCTTCGAGATGCAAGTCTCACTGCCCGCCGAGCAGAAAGGATGGAAATACTGGGATGTAAAGGAGAACATCAGCGGCACGACCAAGGAAGGCAAATGGTGCGGCACCAACGCCTACGAGTCGAAATTCATCTTCGACAAGGCAGGCACTTCCTACGCCAGGGATGCATCGGCCACCACGACACCTGTTGATTTCGGCAAGGTGAGCGAGTCAACAACCCTGAACTACGAGATTTACAACTCCGGCATCGCCCCGTTGGCAATCAACAGCTTCACCATCGACGCACCCTTCACCACCGACGCACCGGCTGGTGAGTTCACCGTGGATGGCGGCCAGAAGAAACAGATAGCCATCACCTTCCCTGCCAGCGAATTCGGCATTTTCACCGGCAACATCACCATTGAATACACCAACTTCGACAAGGAGAAAGCCACCTACACCCTGCCAGTGGCTGCAACGGTGATAGACCCGTCGAAGAACTTCATCACCTTCGACAACGGCAAGACCGGAGAAGAAGCCAATGGACAGTTCCCCGAGGGTTCCATACACTCCGACAAGGTGTACATCTCCAAGCAGACCTTGGACGATGGGGTCAACTTCTACCTGCAGAGCACCAATACCACCACCAAGTTCATCACTCCGCTCCTTACTGCAGAAGCTGGTGAGCAGTTCACCTTCGACACATGGGCGCCCAGCTATCATCAGAACAACACCGTGACAGCCTACATCTCCAAAGACCGTATGAATTGGACACAGGTGGCCAAGGAGAGCGGCATCGGCTCCAATGGGAGCACCATCGCAGTCACCATCGAGGAAGAAGGCGACTACTGGTTGGCTTTCGAACTGACAGGAAGTGCCTACCTTGACAACATCTACGGCCTGACATTGGCTGAGCAGCCCGAACACAACTGGTACATCATCGGCGAGGAAATCCCCACCAAGGGCAAGGAGAACGCTGACTACACCGCCACCATCTCGTTGAAGAACATCAACTCCTCAAGCGACATGGCGACAGCTGTCGTATACATGACAAGTGAGGACGGAGAGGAAACACAATTTTCCACCTCTGATATCACTTTCCTTGAAGGGAATGAAAAGACCGCAGTCGAGGGCACTGGCAGCAACGACAAGAGCAACATTGCAGACCCGACGGTGATCTCCATCACCTTCAAGCCCCACATGACAGGTGTGATACCCACCTACATCGAACTGACAAACAATGACGGGACTGTCGTCTACACCACCGAGACCGTGGATGTGAACATCGCAGAGGAGAAGACCGAAAGCGAACTTGCCATCGGTGAGGGGAAAGGCAAAAGCACCTCAGTGCCATTCTACACCTCTTGGATGGATGACCCTAGTGGCCTTTCCGAGTGTGATTTCCGCTACACAGCAGAGATGCTGAAAGCATTCGGCCTGAAGGAAAACGACGTCATCACCGACATCACCTTCACTGGTACACCTAAATTTGATAAGGCCATAACCTCGCTGACCACCGAGGCATGGGTGGGTGTGGAAGCCGCCGACGCCACGTTCACAGCAGGAGCTGCAGCCAAGGACAATATGCAGCATGTCTTTATCTACAACGAGGAGGCTGCTGAATTTACATCTGGCGAACCTGTCGACTTCGTCATCAACCTTCCCGAGCCCATCGTGTGGGACGGCACCTCCAGCATCCGCATCGCCACCAACATCAACGGCCACGGACAATACGTCAATATCGAATTCCCCACAGACAACGACTACTCAGGTGCCTGGTATTCTCGCGGCGGCGGCTCTTGGAGCAGCACCAACATGCCAGTGGCTTACATGTCACTCGACGCTGAGGAAGTGGTGTTCGCCGGTGTGGTGGTGGACATTGCCGGCAACCCGATTGAGGGAGCCGAAGTCACAGCTTGGGACACCAACACCGACGTGAAATACAGCGCCATCACCGACGCTGATGGCAAGTTCTCGATGAACATCGTACAGCAATCGTTGAATTATGCCATCTTGGTCGAGAAAGAAGGCTATGAAACATACATCCAAGAGTTCAGGACCTTCGAGAACGGTAGTTACACCGAGGCAGAATACGTGCTCACACCAGAAGCCGAGCCCATCGAATACACCTTCCACAGCACCTACGGATGGGGCACCTTCTACTGCTCTTATGCAAAATATGAGATTCCCGAGGGCGTCAGCGCATTCATCGTCAGTGGCGTGGAGGACGGCCAAGCCAGCCTCACCTGCATCGATGAAATCGGATTCATCCCTGAAGAGACGGCAGTGGTGCTCACCGGCGAACCCGGTGCCACCTACACACTCGAGCCTTGCACTTCCTACGAACAGCCTTATGTAGGCGAGAACCTGCTCGACGGCACTGACAAGGATGAGGAAATCACTCCTGAAGCGGGCGAGGCACTCTACGTGCTCTCCTTCAAGAACGACATCGTGGGCTTCTACTATGGAGCCGAAGACGGTGGTGCATTCACCAACAAGGCCAACAGGGCATTCCTCAGGCTCGTTGTTAGAACCGGACAGCAACCTTTATTCATCCCCATCGCCGGAGGCTCCGCCACAGGAATCAACACCGTCACCACAACCACCGACACCGACGCTCCCGCCTACAACCTGGCAGGACAGCGCGTGGACAACACCTACAAGGGCGTGGTCATCGTGAACGGCAAGAAGATGATCAGGAAATGATTTTTCAATCTCTCAATAAAAAAGGGTGCGCACATGCGCACCTTTTTTTGTGTCCAATGCAACCCTGCCGCAGGGACCTGCCTCAAGTATGTCCGAAAGACAAGCGGCCCCTCGAAGTCGTAGGGGCGGGTCTATAAGATTGAAAATTGAAAATTGAAGATTGAAAATTGAAGATTAGATTCATTGTCATCCCGAATTTTAGAATTGGAAAATTTTACGGGCGGGCACAAGACCCGCCCCTACAGCTGCACCGTTTGCCGCACCGCCATTCTTATTTTTGTACGGCCAGGCATGAAGCAATTCCAAACCATAGCAAAGGGGCGGCGCATAATGAGCAAAAGGGCGGGGCGCAGTGAGCAAAAGGGCGGGGCGCAGTGAGCAAAAGGGCGGTGCGCAGAGAGCAAAAGGGCGGTGCGCATATCCCCTCCCCTCAAGGGGAGGGGCTGGGGTGGGGTCTGTAACTAAATGTGTTCAAGTGGGTTCACCTATGCAAGCAAATCCCTATAGTTGCACCGCACTTTGTCGCCCCACCACTCTCAACCATTCTTCATTGGATAAACTTTTAAATCCAAAAAGAAGTTGACTGCGGACTCATGGGAATCACCCTCGTTTCCTTTTGGACATCATCCCCAGTCTGTATAATAGTATTCGCCATCAGGAGTATCAGCATCTTTGAGAAAATCCTCTATTTCGGACAAGGTGATATTTTCATTCTCCTGTATGCAATCGATGCAGCAGTAAGTATCTCCCATCCAAGAATATCCTTCCCACATCACCTTGCCGCAATTCAAGCAGATTTGCGCTCCAGAGAACTGTCCGAACCAGTCTTGGAGAGATTTACGCAATTCAATGTCATTGACACAAGTTGCAAGTATCATATATACGACCTGAGCTTTTGTCATCCATTGTTTTTGACCCAAATTGTCTTTATGAAAGTCGATGAAGTCTTGGATGTATCGGTTATTGGCATCCATCAAATCAGAGTAGATAGAGAGCCATCCTTCTAATGTTTTGTTGTCCATTGCAGAAAGAAACAAGTCGTATAAAATGATTGTTATTATTGTGAATAAAACTCTTTCAACTGCAAAAATAGAAGAACCGTTTGATACAAAAAAGAAATTTAGATCATGTTAGAGCAAGTTTAGAATCATTAGATCGATTATATATCGCGGGGACGGGGAAATTGAAAAACGTATCAATTTCCCCGTCCCCCTGATACTCTGTCCGAACAAAAGCCAAGAATGGCGGTGCGCATATTTTCATCGGGCGGGCACAAGACCCGCCCCTATATATCACGGGGTCGGGGAAATTGATATATCACGGGGTCGGGGAAATTGATACGTTTTTCAATTTCCTTCCCGTGATACAGAAGTCTTCTTTCTGATTTTAGATATTAAACGAAATCCGCCATTCACTATAGTTCCCGTGTTTTGCCTGTGTGACCTTTCTGCGTCTGCTACCGGCGTGGTCAGCTGCAGACAAAAGCAAAAGAGGGAACTTTTTCATGTTACAATCAGTTTACAAAAAACTTTTTGCCGTTCTTGATGTAAATTCCCTTCTGTGGGAAAGAGACTTTGCGGCCTTGCAGGTCGTATACAACATTGTCGTTTGCCGTTTTTTCATAATCATAGTGCACAGCGTCGTTGATACCAGCTGTCACATAGCTGTTGACGGTCAGCGTAAGCAGGCCTATGATGCAGTCGCTCCATCCTGAGGGGGCAGAATAGAAGGCAAGGACATAGTCACCCTGCTCTGTAACGTCGAACTCGAAGGCTTGCTGCTTAGGAGAGGCGAAGTTGTTCGAAGCCACATTGCCGATGTTGATGTCGGGAGTGTAAGTCTGACTGGCAATATTTGTGCTACCCGTGCGACGCTCGACACTCAGTTCAACAGGGCCGAAGTTGGGCATGTTCCAGTTGCAGATTTTGTATTTCAGCGTGTAATGGCCGGGAGATAGACTGAGCGTTGTGCCACCATCACTGAGACCGTACTTTGCCCAACCCTGATGGGCATTTCCATTGATGTTACGGAAATAAAGACCGTAATTGAACCCTCGTGTCGAGCCTGTGAACTGCAGCACGCGACAGCCAGACGAGTAACCGCTGCTATAACCCGTGCGACGCTCGCTGCTGTCGTAAGTGGTCCATCCTGCCGGCAGAGCGCCACCCTCGGTGAAAGCCGACGAGAGGGAGAGCGACGATGATGGAACCAGAAGTGTCACCTCGACGGTGCAAGTGCTTGTCTCACCGTCGTTGTCGGTGGCCACCGCTTTCAGCGTGTGCTTGCCAGTGGTGGGAGTATGCAGCGTGGCCTTGTAAGGTTGGGAGGTGCAGGTGGCGAGTAGCGTCGTACCGTCATAGAATTCCACTTTCTCAACGGTTCCGTTAGGGTCATCGGCTGTGGCGGTGATGTCAATGTCGGGGAACGCTGTCTCGGCCATGGGGGCAAAGCTGATGTACTTGCCGCCAGTAGCAGGCGCGGTGATTTTGACGTTTGGTGTAGTTTTGTTCAACGAGTAGTTCTTGCAGAAGTTCCAAATCTCCTTACCCGTATAAACTTGTGGTTCTTTGCAGATCCAGTGGCCTTTGTCCTTGAGTTCCAGGAGCCGCACTTCGACACCGTCGTTCCCTGGCCCCCAGACATGCATCTTCGCGCCGCTGAAGCCGTTGTAGTTGTTGATGACCATGTCTGTCATAGAACAACCGTTATGTATAATCCAGGGGTTCAATGCCGGTTGTACGCCTCCCCAATTGTCGGCTGTTCCCTGAATGTGAAGCAGGGGGATAGGGCGCAGGCCGGCTTTAGGCGTGACGACAGACGGGCCACTACATGAAACAAAGGCGGCAATGATATCCGACATCTTGTTGATGGCGTTGTACGTCAGCATACCACCCATGGAAAATCCGCCAAGATAAATACGATTACGGTCAATTTTGTGCTGCGTCACCATCTTATCGATAATGGCCTTGATGAAGTTGATATCGCGGTCGCCACTTATGTCCCACGCCCTATCAATGCCATTGGGGAAGACGCAAACAAACTTGGCGGTGTCGCAAACGGCTTCCATGCTCACGTTGTCATTCTTGAACTCGTTGAACTGCATCCAGTTGGCATCTTGATTGTATCCGTGACAGAAAATGAGCAACGGACGGTTCTCGCCTAAATTCGTAGGCACAATGACATTATACGTGCGGGTGGTGCCGCCAACGGTAATGTTGTCTGCCTTCGAAGGCAGCAGACCTACTACGAGCAGGAGGAGTAAAAGTAGAGAATGTTTCATTTTATTATGTTTCATTTGTTATTATTTGGATGATAATCAATGACGATGTCTCGTTTGGTTTCACCATAACTAATCTTTTGGATGATTTGTCCTGGCTAAGCCATGATTATGGTGAGCGAATCATGCTTCTTGTTGTATTTGTTGACAAAGGAGGCGGTGAAGTCGCGACGGTTCTCCAGCACCTGTACCATATGCCTCACCAAAGGCATGCCCTTCTGATTACACGTTATTCATAACACTTGACAAAGATAATCATTTTAAATGAGATGGAGTATGATTTCACAAAATTTCCGGTTAGAATCGCAATCGTACTTCGTTTTGGCCGTTTCTTCTTCGATTTGGGATTTCTGCTGCAAAGGTAATGAATCTCATTCATTCATGAACCTTTTCATCCAGGAAAACATCACCGAACGGCTGCCGATGTGGCACTTCTTCATCATTTTCTCTGCAGGAAGACCACTCTCAAGGCACTCAGCATGATTACTTGTCTGACAAAGGCAATTTTGTCAGTTGTAGGGAAAATGGCGGAACAGTAGGGAAAGAGAAAAGGCGGAGACCCTGAATTTTTCGGAGTTTTTGCCTTTCATGGCATAATCGGGCTTCTATTACGATGGATGTAACACCAGAGGTTTCAAGAGGAGTGATCGATTGAAATAATTGAATCAAGTGTCTATAGTCTTGATTAACTAAGATCTCTTAAATATTCATTTTTCGCAGTGTGAAAAATATCGCATACCTAAAGGCACGCATTTTCAATACCTTTGCCGACACCCCAATCAAGCTTTTGATGCTCGACATAATTGACGATATTGAAGAAATCCTTTTGGAATTCATCGACGATTTGTTCAGGTGTAAAGGTAGAGATTACCATAAGAGAATCTTTAGATTAAAGACCACAAAGATGATGTAAAGATAGTGATTTCATGGGAAAAAGTCAAGAGTACAAGAGAAAACTTTTTATAAGCAGTGATCAAACACCGAGAACGATGTTAGGGCTAATGTTAAGTTTCAGACATATCTCTCGTCCCACTTTCAAGGTAGGTTCACATTTTCCAGTCATTATTGCGCTTACTCTTGCCGGACTGATTCCTAACATTTCCGCCAATTTAGATTGAGTAATATTCATTTCATAGAGACGAAGTTTGATTGTATCGATTAACGAGGGTTTTCCTATCGGATAATGGATATCCTCATATTCCTCGATCATGTCCACGAGCATGTCGAGTTCCATGGCATTGTCATCCATCACGGGATTATCATCATCCACCAGTTCCTCCAATTGTTCGACCCTTCTCAGTGCCGCCTTGTAGGCTGCTTCATTTTTAATCTTTGCCATAATCAAATATTTTGTATATCAACAATTCTATCATATTCCGCATGAGTACCCACGAATCGTATGAGAACGTGGCTGATAGTGAATTTAATGACCACAACAAGCCTGTAATCATTACCTTTGATGTTGAAAACATATCTTCGGTTCCCAACACTATCGACACTATTAAAAGTGGCTTTAATATCAGCGAAACATTTCCATTCAGCTTGTTTAGTCTTGTTGTACCAATCCTCCAATGCAACCTTGGATTGAGGATGCAGAGTATAGTATTTAATGATTATCCGCTTGTATCCGAAGGGCGGCCTGAAAGGCCAGCAAGCACATAGCCCAAGGCAACGCCTTGGGTGTCAAGATGTTCATAGTCGCCCTGT
>CADADN010000127.1 GCA_902786665.1 uncultured Prevotellaceae bacterium
GATTCACAAACCTGAAAGCAAATTGCTGTTTGTAAAGATATACGAAAAAGTGGTCGCTTAACATCAAGTCAAAACTTTTTACTTCCGAAACTTAAGTTAAAAATCCCTCTTTCGGCAAAACACTTTTTAGAGAGAGGGATTTTCCGCCTTGAGGTTTAGCGAAACACTTTGTGTATGAAACGGAAAAATCCCACAACTACAATACATTTTTCACCATTTTTCTTTTTTTTCTCCACTTGGTGATAGAAAATCTTTCAGAAGAGACTCTATATAGCAGAAAGGCAATCAACCAGGGAGTGTGCCAACCCTTTTGGCGACATCTGGGTACAAAACCCTCCCCAAGATTTCCGGGAGAAGGCAGGGATTGCACAAAAAAACTTCAAAACAACAAAAAAGTTAAGAAAAAAATCATCTACGCAAAAAAAGTGCGCAGCAGGTGCCTACCTTTGCACACGAAAACATCACAAAAGAGCTGGACGACCTCTATAAACGTCCATGACATGACATAATAAACATTGGGATGTATCTCCTCACTCTGATAAGGTGCCGAAAGAGTAATTGGTCGCATGTAAGTTCGATTCTCACCATCCCAACAATATGCACAGGTTTTCATCACACGATAAATCATTTAAGAAATGGAAAGGAAAACATAAGTAAAAAAAGAAAGATACAAGTGGCTGCCGTAGCGATGGCTTACTTCGTACAACATCACATCAATTCCCGACGCCGTTGCGAATGTTGCGCCACTTCCCAAATACCAGTTGCCGAGGTCTGAGGCGTACTTCAATTCGCGCAAACTTGAAATGAACAATTGGAATGGTCCTCATATCTCACGCCACAAAAGTGGGAGCCGTCATGTACGGTGAGGTAAGAAAGCCGCCTCTACAATTGTTGCACTGGTTTCCATCTTAAGAACAATAACTTACTAAAAACACCATATAATCCACGTAATGATATGAGCAAGTTGAATCCAACAAGCAAAGCCTCCAAGGACCTGTTCGACGAAGAGCGACTGGCCGGAGGCTATGGCATGAGAGGCGCCAAAGAGAGCAACATCCAGTTGCTCCGCCGAGCCACCCTTGCCAACCTGCTGTGGGAGGATGTAGCCTACATGGACGGGAAGAAGGTGTCGGACGAAATCGCCCGCCTCATCCCACTCTGTCTGCCAGAGGAGGTCTATGAGTTGGCCATCGAGGCCCGCAAGAAGCAGAAGTTGCGTCACACGCCGCTCTTCATCGCCGCACAGATGTGCCGTCACGACGGCCATCGCGAAATGGTGGGCAAGTTGCTACCGCAAATCATCACCCGAGCCGACATGCTCACCGACTTCCTCGCCCTCTATTGGAGCGACGGCAAGGTGACATTGTGCAACCAGGCACGCAAGGGCTTGGCGGAAGCCTTCCACAACTTTGACGAATACCAGTTCGCCAAGTACGACCGCGACGCCGCCATCAAGCTGCGCGACGTGATGTTCCTCGCCCATCCGAAGGCGCGTACAGAAGAGGAGCAGGAACTGTTCCGCAAGGTCGCCGACCGCGAATTGTCCACCCCCGACACCTGGGAGGTGGCCCTCTCCGCCGGCGCGGACAAGAAGGAGACGTGGGAGCGGCTGATGGCCGAAAGGAAATTGGGCGCACTGGCCATGCTCCGCAACATCTCCAACATGCAGGAAGCCGGTGTGGAGAGAAAGGCCATCGTCGAAAGCCTGAAGAACATGAAGGGCTCCATGCTCCTACCCCTGGACTTCTACAAGGCAGCAAAGAAGAACAGCGCCTTCGACCGTGACATCGAGGAGGCCATGCTGAGGACCTACGCCAACCTGCCGAAGATTCCGGGCAAGACGCTCTTCATCGTCGATATCTCCGGCTCCATGATAAGTCTCATCAGCGGCAATAGCGATTTCGACCGCAAGGAGGTAGCCGGTGTGATGGCCATGCTCGCCTCCATCCAGTGCGAGGACTTCGAACTGGTGCTGACATCGGGGAGCGACCCCAAGCGCCAACATCAGAGCGAATGGGTGAGATACCCTGAGAAGGGTTTCGGACTTGTGAGGAACATTGTCGAAGCCGACCTTGGCGGAGGCGGCATCTTCACACGCCAATGCCTGGAGTGGTGCGAGGAGACCTTTGCGGGGAAGGACTTCGACAGGATTATTGTCTTCTCCGACTCCCAAGACTGCGACTGGCCCGACAAGCGCATCCCCAAGCCCTTCGGGCGCCACAACTACATCTGCGACGTGTCCGCACATACCAAGGGCATCAACTACAAGGGGGTGTGGACGGCGGAAATCAGCGGATGGTCGGAGCATTTCCTGACCTTCATCGCCTCACTCGAGGGGATAGAGAACACCTTTGAATGACAAATGAGGTGCGGCTAATGACCGCACCTCATTTGTTTTCGAAAAACAATGCACAATAACACGACATATAGGTAGGTTAGCCAAAGGTCCCAACCCTACTCCTCATAATTATTAAAAGGTGTGTCATCGTCAATCGAGCTTCTGTCCGAACCGTTTGGCCAACCACCCTGGACATCCTGTCTATCGTGACCTCTCGGATTGATTTTTTTACCATCGACCACGTCATAGATTTTGTTTCCATATTTGAAATACCACGCCCCATCCCATGGCCGTTTTCCTTTGAAACGCCCTTTGAAATAACGATGTTCACTGTCCAGACTCAACACGCCTTGAGAAAAATAGTTACCTTTGAACGACCCTATGAAGACATTGCCATTCTTAAATTCAAACACAACATCATCACCTTCCATGACACCATGTGCGAAGGGCCCCGTGTAGGTTCCCGACCTGAAAAAAGCTTGGCCCTCTCCATGTGGTTGCCCTTTATCGTCCTTGGATCCCCTATAGTTGTATTCGCCCCATATAGCGGTTAAATCATTCATACCCTGACTATCATCAGGATCAATTTGCTCAGATTCATTGCGATATTTTTCCTCAAACTCTTTAAACTTATTATTGTCAAGTCCATCTTCATCAGGCCTAATGTCAGGAGCATTCTCCGAAGCCATTCCGCCACCATCAGGTGTCTTGGGATTGGCTGAAACGGTTTTCGTACTTTCCGTGGTTTCCGATTTTTCCGAGCTTGACTTATTGAAGAACCACCATAGCAAGGTTGCCAAGACGATGAAACCAGCCAATAGGCATGTGATGGTAGCAAGCGAAAGTCTTTTGGGTTTTCTTTCAGTCTTGCTGACATTTTGCTTGCCAGTGCCGCCCTGTCTCTCAGAAACGGGAGGAGTCTCCACGGCAGGCTCAGGTTGCTTTTTGGGGTCGGGGTGTATGTTGATGGCGTTGAACCTCACGGTTTGCTCATCATTGAGAAGCGATTCGTCACCCTCCTCACTCTCCACACCTTTGATGCGTATGAGGAAGGCGGAGTGGTTGTCCTTACTTTTGGTAGTGTTCTTTATCAGCCATTTACGCTTCTGGTCGTCATCGGTGTCGGAGGCCATCCACTCCAAGATGTCGGGGTCGTCCAGGTTTTCCAACACGCCGTCAGAACAGAGGAAGAAGTAGTCCCCCGGTTGAATGTCGGTGATGTGCACGATGTCGGCCACTTCTCGGTTGTCCGCTCCAGGCAGCATGGCACGGGTGATCTGGTTCTTCCTGCGATGGGTTTTCATCTCCTCGTAACTGATTTCTCCCATCTGGTAAAGTTCGTAGACCAGGGAGTGATCCTTCGACTTGTACAAGATGGTACGCGAAGAGGGCCTGACATGGTAAATCCTGCTGTCGCCGATATGAGCCGCCGTGCACCCCCCACGATGGAAGAAAAGCATGGTCATGGTGGTACCGGCCTTCCGGAATGCCCCGTCGTCGATGGCATCCAACTTCAAGTATGCGTGGTCCAAGGCGTTTCTCAATTGTTCATCCACCAACACGTCGTCAGATTTGATATGCTCCTGGAAATATTCCGACACACCCTGACAGATGGCGGCACTCGCCATCTCACCATGCTCATGGCCTCCCATGCCATCACAGAGCACAAAAAGACGGTCGCTGTCCTTGGCCTGACCGGTGGCCGGGAAGATGCTGTCTTCCTGGTTGGTACGGGCACCTATCTCAAACATATCCTTGGGGGGAAACAATGTAATTCTCATGGTTGGAAATCATTTGTGATTGACGAGACAAAAGTAACAAAAAAAAACTAAAACACAAGGGAACCATTCTGCGAATATTGCTTTTAACACGAATTTCCACGAATTAATCAAAAATTTTAACAAAATGAACATAAAGCATAAAATTCCCTCAAGTTTTACATAACCATGAGTATAAATTTTTGAATAATTCGTGGATAGGGTGTCCAATTTGTTGTATCGACTTTTAATCAAAGCCCCCACCCCAGCCCCTTTGCGGTCAGGCACAAGACCTGACCCTACAGAGGAGGGGATATGCGCACCGATTGTTGGACAAGACCTCTTGGCAAAGAAAGCGAAACGTAATCCTTAAGTAGGTAATCAAAATTATCTATATATATCCTAATTTGTAGGTGCTGAACTATCACCCCACCTGCCCTCAAACATAAAAAAACAAAAAAAGATGGGTTTATGAATTATTTGTCGTACCTTTGCATGTCTTTCGCATTGATGGCGTGAGAGGCACCATGCCCATGCTTGGAATCAAGAAACTCCACATACTCATCATCAAGCAGTTCGCGCTCCTCTTCGTGGGAACGTTCTTCATCAGCCTTTTCGTGCTGATGATGCAGTTTGTATGGCAATATGTGGACACCCTCATCGGCAAGGGCCTCACCCTCGACATCCTGGCACAGTTCTTCTTCTACATGGCCTTGATGATGGTGCCACAGGCACTACCCCTGGCCATCCTGCTCTCCTCGCTCATCTCCTTCGGCAACCTCGGCGAGAGCAGCGAATTGACCGCCATCAAGGCCGCCGGCATTTCACTGATGCAGACCCTTCGCCCCCTCGCCATCATCGTGGTGGGCATCGCATGCCTCTCCTTCTACTTCCAGAACAACATCGGCCCTCAGTCGAAAAAGAAAATCGGACAGTTGCTCATCTCGATGAAACAGAAAAGCCCCGAGTTGGAAATTCCTGAAGGCATCTTCTACGACGGCATCCCCGACTGCAACATCTACGTACAGAAAAAAGACCTGAAGACCGGCATGCTCTACGGCATCATGATCTACAGGATGACCGACAGCTACGAAGACGCCGCCATCGTGCTGGCCGACTCCGGCATGCTGCAGTCCACAGCAGAGAAGAAGCATCTGCTCCTCAACCTCTATAGCGGCGAGTGGTTTGAAAACATGCGCAGTTCGACCATGGGCGACCAAGCCCAAGTGCCTTACCGCCGCGAGACATTCTGGCACAAGAGCATCGTCATCGACTTCGACGGCGACTTCAACCTTGCCGATGCCAACGTCTTCGGCCAGAACGCACAGGCGAAGAGCCTCAACCAGATACGCGACGACATCGACTCGCTGAACCACACCTATGACAGCATCGGCCGCGCCTATTTCAACGAGGCGATGAACTACACCTTCAAAATCCAAAACGTCACCAAGGCCGACTCCCTCCGTGCGTTGTCCGTCGCCCGCAACAAGCAGTATGAGTTTGACAGCATCTACCAGCACCTGCCTCCCAACAAGCAACGCTCCGCTGTGAACAGCGCCCTCTCGAAGGCCAACCAACACATGACCGAACTCGACTTCAAGAGCATGCTTACAAGCGACGGCGACCTCTACCTGCGACAGCACAAGCTCGAAGCCATCAACAAGTTCGTACAGGCTCTCTCCTGCATCATCTTCTTCTTCATAGGAGCACCATTGGGAGCCATCATCAGGAAAGGCGGCCTGGGCATACCCATCATCGTCTCCGTCATCGTCTTCATCATCTTCTACATCCTCGACAACACAGGCTACCGCATGGCCAAGGGCGGGATGTGGGCCATCTGGTTCGGCAAGGGACTCGCCACGGCCGTCCTTGCCCCCACCGCAGCTTTCATCACCTACAAGGCCAACAACGACTCCGCAGTATTCAACCTCGACTCCTACATCAACGTAGCCATGCGCATTCTCGGCATGCGCCGCAAGCGCACCGTCATGGGAAAGGAAGTGATCATCAACGACCCCGACTACACCCGCGACACCTTGGAGCTGGGCCGCATCAGCGAGGAGGTGACACGCTACTCACGAGAGCACAACCTCAAGTCGCCACCAAACATCATCAAGGTGTTCTTCAAATACCAACCCGACCACGAGATAGAGCGCATCAGCGAAGAGTTGGAAAACGTGATAGAAGACCTCTCCAACACCCGCGACCGCATAGTCCTCGGGCTCCTAGGCCACTACCCCGTCGTCTCGGAAAAAGCACACACCAGGCCCTTCGAGCACCGCTGGCTGAACATCGCCGCCGCCATCCTCGTGCCAATAGGCGCCTTCCTCTACATACGCATGTGGATCTTCAGGCTCAGGTTGCTCAAAGACCTGCGCACCATCAAGAAGACCAACGAGAAAATCGCAGCGCGCATCGAGGAGAAAGGGCTGGCGAAGAAGCAAGAGACCGACACCTTATTTATATAAACACCAACCACACCTTATTATATTCACACCCCGACAGCAAACCCTAAGGAAAACCCGACAAATATGGACCAACAACTGACAGACAGGATAGAGAGTGCGGTGGAGGACTTCCGCCAAGGCAAGTTCGTCATCGTCGTCGACGATGAAGACCGCGAGAACGAGGGCGACCTCATCATCGCCGCAGAAAAGGTCACACCCGAGAAGGTGAACTTCATGCTCAAGCACGCCCGAGGACTGCTCTGCGCACCCATCACTATCTCACGCTGCCACGAACTCGACCTTCAGCCGCAAGTGACAGACAACACGTCGCTCCTAGGCACACCCTTCACCGTCACCATCGACAAGTTGGAAGGCTGCGGCACCGGTGTCAGCGCACACGACAGGGCTGCCACCATACGGGCACTCGCCGACCCCGACTCCACACCAGCCACCTTCGGACGACCCGGGCACATCAACCCACTCTACGCGCAAGACCACGGCGTGCTCAGGAGGAGCGGGCACACCGAGGCCACCATCGACCTCTGCCGCCTCGCCGGACTCTACCCCGCCGGCGCACTGATGGAAATCATGAACGACGACGGCACCATGGCACGCATGCCCGAACTGCAGAAAATGGCTCGCGAGCACGACCTCAAGATCATCACCATCAAGGATATGATTGCCTACCGCCTGCAGCGCGACTCCCTCATCGAGGTGGGCAGCGAGGTGGACATGCCCACCGTCTATGGACATTTCCAACTCATCCCATTCAGACAGAAGAGCAACGGCCTGGAGCATTTCGCACTCATCAAAGGCAAATGGAGCGACGATGAACCCGTCATGGTGCGCGTACACTCCTCATGTGCCACCGGCGACATCCTCGGTTCCATGCGCTGCGACTGCGGAGAACAGCTGCACAAGGCGTTGGAGATGATTGAGAAGGAAGGAAAGGGCATACTCGTATACATGCAACAGGAAGGGCGCGGAATCGGACTGATGAACAAGATTGCGGCCTACAAACTGCAAGAGGAAGGCTACGACACCGTGGACGCCAACACACACCTGGGTTTCAAACCCGACGAGCGCGACTACGGCTGCGGCGCACAGATGCTCCGCCATCTCGGGGTACACAAGATGCGGCTGCTCACCAACAACCCCGTCAAACGCGTGGGACTGGAAGCATATGGCCTGGAAATCGTGGAGAACATCCCCATAGAAACCACACCCAACCCCTACAATATCGGATACCTCAAGACCAAAAAGGAGCGCATGGGGCACAACCTGCACCTTTGAAGATTGGAGATTGGAGATTGGAGATTTGAGATTGAAAATTGAAGATTGGCCTGCGGCCGAAGTTGCTCACGCTCGGCAGACTCCAAGCAAGCTTGGTCTGCACTCGCATAATCGCAACTTTGGAGATTGGCCTGCGGCCGAAGTTGCTCACGCTCGGCAGACTTCAAGCAAGCTTGGTCTGCACTCGCTTAATCGCAACTGTGGCCTGCGACCGAAGTTGCTCACGCTCGGCAGACTCCAAGCAAGCTTGGCCTGCACTCGCATAATCGCAACTGTGGCCTGCGGCCGAAGTTGCTCACGCTCGGCAGACTACAAGCAAGCTTGGTCTGCACTCGCTTAATCGCAACTGTGGCCTGCGGCCGAAGTTGCTCACGCTCGGCAGACTACAAGCAAGCTTGGTCTGCACAAATAAAGTTGCATTTTGTCCGTTCAAATCAAAAAAAGCGTTACCTTTGCACACCAAACCATTAAAGATATGGCACAATTATCCAAAAGGCTCACACGACTG
The DNA here is from genome assembly GCA_902786665.1 of uncultured Prevotellaceae bacterium. Taxonomy (GTDB): domain Bacteria; phylum Bacteroidota; class Bacteroidia; order Bacteroidales; family Bacteroidaceae; genus Prevotella. The sequence goes on from CADADN010000127.1 coordinate 8,344, forward strand.
GCACCATCAGCCACACTCGTGATGTCTCAGAAGAGCAGCGAGATGAAAGCCCAGGGCATCGATGTCATCAACCTCAGCGTGGGTGAACCCGACTTCAACACTCCCGACGGCATCAAGGAGAGCGCGAAACAGGCCATAGACGACAACTGGTCGAAATACTCCCCCGTGCCCGGATACCCGGGACTGCGCAAAGCCATCGCTGCCAAACTGAAGAACGAAAACCATCTTGACTACGCCATCAGCGAAATCCTCGTCTCCAATGGCGCCAAGCAGTCGGTGTGCAACACCGTGCTCGCCCTCATCGACGACGGCGACGAAGCCATCATACCGGCACCCTACTGGGTGAGCTACCCGCAGATGGTGAAACTCGCAGGAGGAGAACCCGTCATCGTGCAAACAGGCTTCGCCCAGAACTTCAAGATGACCGCCGCACAACTGGAGGCAGCCATCACACCCAAGACGAAGCTTCTCATCCTCTGCTCACCTAGCAACCCCACCGGCAGCGTCTATTCCAAGGAGGAACTGCGCGAACTCGCCAATGTCATTCTTGCACACGACGACCTCTTCGTCATTGCCGACGAAATCTACGAGCACATCAACTATACCGGAAAGCATGAGAGCATCGCACAGTTCGAGGGCATGAAGGAGCGCACCATCATCATCAACGGCGTATCCAAGGCTTACGCCATGACAGGATGGCGCATCGGATACATGGCAGGGCCGGAATGGATTGTCAAAGGATGCAACAAACTACAAGGACAATACACCAGCGGCGCATGCTCCGTAAGCCAGAAGGCGGCAGAGGCAGCATACACACAGTCACAGGAATGTGTGGAGGAAATGAGGCAGGCCTTCCAAAGAAGGAGAGACCTCATCGTGGAACTCGCCAAGGACATACCAGGGCTGGAGGTGAACACCCCTGAAGGCGCCTTCTACCTCTTCCCCAAATGCAGCAGCTTCTACGGCAAGAGCCGCAACGGGAAAACCATTGCCAACTCCACCGACCTCGCACTGTACCTCCTCGAAGAGGCACACGTGGCCACCGTCGGAGGCGACGCCTTCGGCGACCCGGAATGTTTCCGCATGAGCTACGCCACCAGCGACGACAACATCCGCGAGGCACTCAGGCGAATACGAGAAGCACTGCTCAAACTGGAATAAGTTTGAGTGACAGGATTGCAAATCCTGATACCCAGTGCGGCCGGATTGCAAATCCGCCCGAACGCAAACCCTAGGAATACTAGGAACCCTAGGAATACTAGAGATACTAGGAAAACTAGGAAAACTAGTAATACTAGAAGCCCTAGGAACACTAGGAATCCTGGAAATCCTATGAATACCATCACCCATAGTGACACCGACAAAAAAAATATTGTTAAAATTCGCTAATTGTCGTAAAACTTACGGCTAATTTATTATCTTTGCCATGTTATTCGCCATGTTATGCCATACATCGGCGAGGTACAGCGATTTGACAACAATTAGACATTCAAAAAGACGTGTACAATTTTAATTTTTTAATAACTTAAATCACAAACTAAAAAAAATTATGGCAAATTCAACTAAAGCAGCAGCCCCCAAAAAGAAATCTGAGGGCTTTACCGGAGTAAGAGGTGCATTCTGGATCATCGTGGTCTGCGCCATCATCGCTTTCACCTTGTTCTTCACATGGTTCGCTCACCCATCACACTTCGCTGATGCTGAGAAGGAGACCCCGTCTGATGTATGGGGAACCATTTTCAAGGGCGGTATCATCGTGCCTGTCATCCACTCCCTCCTGCTCACCGTGATTGCTCTGTCCATCGAGCGTTGGCTCGCTCTGAGAACCGCTTTTGGCAAGGGTGCCCTTCCCAAATTCGTTTCCAACATCAAGGCCGCCCTCAACGCCGGCAACTTCGCCGAGGCACAGAAATTGTGTGACCGTCAGAAAGGTTCCGTGGCCAACGTGGTGAACGCTTCCCTTACCGCTTACAGGGACATGGAGAGCACCACTGGCATCAAGAAGGCCCAGAAGGTCGCAAAGATCCAGCAAGCCCACGAGGAGGCCTCGCAGCTTGAAATGCCTACCCTGACAATGAACCTTCCGATTCTCGCCACCTTGGTTACCCTCGGTACGCTGACCGGACTTCTCGGAACTGTGGTCGGTATGATCAAGTCCTTCTCCGCACTTTCCGCCGGTGGTGGTGCTGACTCTGCAAAACTTTCCGCTGGTATTTCTGAGGCTCTGATCAACACCGCCTTCGGTATCGCTACCTCATGGTTCGCCGTGGTCTCCTACAACTACTTCACCAACAAGGTGGACAAATTGACTTTCGCACTCGACGAGGTTGGTTATTCAATTGCTCAGACCTACGAAGCAAACCACACGGAAGAAGCTTAATTTTTGCTAACCCTCTAAACATTTATCGCTATGGGTAAAGTAAAAGTTAAGAAAAGTGATGTCTGGATTGACATGACACCTATGTCGGATGTCATGACCCTCCTGCTGACCTTCTTCATGCTGACATCAACGTTCGTCAAGAACGAGCCAGTGAAGGTCAACGTCCCTGGGTCTGTCTCCGAAATCAAGGTGCCGGAAAATGGAGTCCTGACCATCCTTATCAACCCGGAAAAGGACGCCTCAGGCAAGCCTACCGGAGAGGGACAGGTCTTCATGAGTATCGACAATACAGAAAACCTGGGTACGACCTTCCAAACCATGATGCCTGACGCAAACGCACTCGAATTGGACGTTTTCACACGTGAGAGCACCTTTGGAGTCCCCCTTGATGAAATGAAATCCTACTTGAACATGTCCACTGACCAACGCCAGAAATTGCTCCCAACCAAAGGAATACCCCTTGACAGTATTGATGGCGGGATGAGTGAATTCCAGCAGTGGGTCGATGCCGCACGTAACGCAAACGACAAGATCAAGATTGCGTTGAAGTCGGATGCCGACACGCCCTACAAAACCGTGAAAAAGGTGATGAGCGAACTGCAAGACATGGACGAGAGCCACTACTACATGATCACCAATCTTAAAATAGAGGAGGAAGAGTAATGGCAAAGAAAAAAGAAAGCAAACAGAAAAAAATCAACGTCCGCGTGGACTTCACGCCCATGGTGGACATGCTGATGCTTCTTATCACATTCTTCATGCTTTGTACTTCGCTGAGCAAGCCTCAGACAATGGAGCTGACCATGCCTTCAAATGACCAGAACCAGGACGAGCAAAATAAAAACGAAGCGAAGGCTTCACAAACAGTCACACTGTATGTGGCAGCCAACGACAAGATTTATTACGGAGAAGGCATCCCCGAGTATAACAACGCCGACTGGGTGAAGGAAACCACCTGGGGAAGCAAAGGTATCCGTGACGTCCTCCGCGAGCATGCCATCGAAGACGGCACAAAGCCCGTGAAGCGCATCGAGCTGGCAGCAAAGGAACTGAAGCAAGACAAGAAGCAGAATCCTCAAAACTATCCTGACGACAGCATCTTCAACAAGAAAATGAGCGAAATCAAGAGTGGTGAGTTGAAAGACGGGAAAATCCCCACACTTACCATCGTGATCAAGCCTACCGACAACGCTTCCTACAAGAACGTTGTGGACGCTTTGGACGAGATGCAGATCCTGAGTATTGGAACATACGTCATCGACAAACTCTCTCCCGATGATGAGAAGCTTCTCAAGCTGAAAGGAGTAGAACTGTAAAATGACCTAAAACAAGAAGAACCATGGCAAAAATAGATTTATATGATCCCAAATGGGTCGACTTGGTGTTCCAAGACAAGAACAAAGAATATGGAGCATACCAGCTGCGCAAAGGCACTGGCAAGCGCAACGTGACAGCTCTTGTTTCTCTCCTCATCGCCGCCCTTATCATCGGTGGACTTCTCGTCTGGAAAGTAAGAGCAGACAAGCTTGCTGCCGAGCGTCAGGCTTACATGGAGCAGATGGAACTTTCCAAACTTCAAGAACAAGCCAAGAAAGAGCGTAAGGAAGAGCAGCAGATTGAGAAGCCTAAGATGGAGCAACCCAAAAAGGAAATTCCTCAAGTACGCGAAACACAGAAATTCACAGCTCCTGTCATCAAGAAGGACGAACTCGTAAAAGATGAGAACCAGCTGAAAGCACAGGACAAACTTGACGAGAACGTAGCTGTGGGTGTCAAGGACGAAGAAGGTGTGAAAGACCGTAACATCGAGGCCGCACGCACCGACGTCGTACAGGCTGTGGAGAAACCCAAAGAGGAACCTGCTCCCCCACCACCACCAAAGAAGGAAGTTGAAAACAAGATTTTCGACGTTGTGGAGCAACCACCATCGTTCGCACATGGCAATGTCATTGCGTGGCTGAGCCAGAACATCCACTATCCTCCTGTGGCCGAGGAAAACAACATCCAAGGTCGTGTGGTAGTGTCCTTCGTTGTGGAACCTGATGGCTCCATCAGCAACGTTCAAGTGGTGAAGGGTGTTGACCCGTCACTTGACAAGGAAGCAGCCCGCGTGGTGAAAGCCATGCCGAAATGGAATCCAGGCAAGCAGAACGGACAGGCTGTGCGCGTGAAGTACAACCTCCCCGTAACGTTCAAGCTCCAGTAAAATGCAACTGAACATTCTCTACAAACCATTGTAGAATCATCATTCGTCAGGGGTGATAATTGGTGTCACCCCTGGCGAAAAATTTTAAATGAAAGAAAACAAATCCAATAGCTTACAACCTAAGACAATGAGAAAGGCATTCTTCCTTACATTCATGGGATTCATCGTGGCTGGCATCATCAGCACATCCTGCTACGACACACCCTCCAGTGGTCGCACCGACACGCCAACTTCCGGTGAGGTGACCATTGCCACAGACGAGAGCCTTCATCCCATCATCCAAGAGCTGATCGATGATTTCGAGTTCAAATACCCAAAAGCCAAGATCAACCTTTTGGACACGACAGAGAACAGGGGATTCGAACTTATCCGCGATATGAAGACCTGCCTCTTCTTCACCACCCGACCGCTGAAAGACAGCGAGGTGGCATTCCTCAAGACGAAGAACCAACTACCTGAGTCATTCCCCATCGGATACGACGCACTCTCTTTCATTGTCAACCCCAACAACCCCGACACATGCATCACCGTGAACGACATCAAGCGCATTCTCAACGGTGACATCACCAAATGGAACGAAGCATACCCGGGCTCAAAATTGGGCAACTTCGACGTTGTGTTCGACAACAAGGAGTCGGCAACACTCCATTACGTGGTGGACTCCATACTCGGCGGCAAACCCATCAACAACCCCAATGTCACTGCTGCCAAAACCAGCGGGGAAGTCATCGAGTACGTCCACAACACACCCAATGCCATCGGAGTCATCGGCTCCAATTGGCTAAATGACAAAAACGACACCACCAACCTCACCTTCATCAACAAGATACGCGTCATGGGTGTCTCCACACGTGAGACTGCAACCCCGCAAAACAGTTGGAAACCTTATGCCGGATACCTGCTCGACGGACGCTATCCCTTTGCGAGGACACTATATGCCATCGTCGTGGACCCTCCACGCAAATTACCCTACAGCTTTGCCAATTACATCACGAAACCCGTGGGACAGAAAATCATTCTGCGTGCAGGACTCCTTCCCTACCGGGGTGACATCGTCATCAATTACGTGAATGTTAAGAAATGAAAAAGACTTAAACTTTCAAGAAAGAAACAACATCATATAACTGACAACACGAACATTATAACTAATAAAAATAAAATTATGAAAGCAGTTAAATATTTAGTGATGGGAGCGTTTGTCCTAGGCATGTCGGCTCCCGTGATGGCACAAGACTACATCTCTGCCGTCCAAGAAGTTGCCAAAGCACTCGAAAACGACCCAACCGGTCTTGGCTCTGCAAAGCAAGCAGTGAAGACCTACACGAAAACTTACAAGAAGAATCCAGAAGCCATGGTGGCTCTCGGCAACACTTACATTACAGTGAAAAACTTCGAGCAAGCCATTGCCTGCGCCGATTTGGCTCTTAAAAAGAACAAGGATTTTGGCGATGCCTACATTCTCAAAGGCGACGTGGAGGCATTGAAGGATGACGGTGGCGCTGCCGCCATGTGGTATCAGCAGGCCATGCAACACGACCCGAAAAACCCCTTCGGCTACACTCGCTATTCCAGCGTCTACCGCAAAGTCGACCCAAAGGAGTCGGAGCGAATCCTGCAGGAACTGCGTAGGAATGTTCCAGACTACCCCATCGACGCAGAGATGGGCCATAACCATTATGAGAACGGAGACGATGCCAAGGCATTCGAGGCCTACAGCAAAGCCAACGTCAACACCATGCAAGAGACATACCTCGGAGAATACATTCTCTCCGCCTTCGCCACCGGCAAATATGACCAAGGATTGGATATCGCCAAGAAAGCCATCAGCCGCTTCCCGAAGAACAACGGCTTCCTCCGCCTGGCCATGTTCAATGCTGTTGAAGGCAACAAAGTAAATGATGGTATCAGCTTCGCCGAGAAACTGATTAACAGCGACCTTGAGAAGCGTTCCAGCGACTATACCTATTATGCTCGCGCACTGATGAATGCTGAGCAGTATGAAAAAGCCATCGAGCAATTCAACAAGGCTTTCTCCATGGACAACACCACAGTTTCCAACCTCCAAAGCATCTCCGACGCTTACACCAAATTAGGCAATGTTGACAAGGCTGAAGAATACAGCATCAAATATCTCGACAGCAACCCCAACGCCAAGCCTTCGGAATATTCCAAACTGGCCTCTGTCTATGTAGAAAAAGCCACTCAAGCACATAAGGCAGCAAAAGATGCTCTCGAAGCCAACAAGAAAGCAGACGTTAGTTCTTTAAAAGCAGAGAAGAGTGAGAACTGGCAGAAGGCTCTCAACATCTACAGAATGCTGGTGGAGAAATACCCGCATACCGCAGACTATGCCGCCTTCCAAAAAGGACACCAGGCATTCTCTCTGGAATTGGACGACGAGGCACTCACTTATCTCGAGCCAATGGTGAACAACATCAAAGCCAAGGCAGAATTGGATGACAACGACAAATACTACCTCTCAAGCGGAAGCTTCGACATCGGTTACATCTATTGGGCAAGCAAGGATAACCTTGAGGCAGCCAAGCCTTTCTTCCAGAATGTGCTCAACTACTCCGATGTAGAAGCCCAAAAGAGAATTGCCCGCCAGGCTCTCGGTATTGAGGAATAACAGGCTGATGCCAACCATATAAGCAACAAGAGCTCCCGCAGTGACCTGCGGGAGCTTTTGTTGCTAGCCATTTCAAGGCTACACAAAAAGCGGCCCGTGATACGGACCGCTATTTTTTGTACTCTATTTTCTTGTTCAAGGAAGGCTGATAGCCTCATTGGGACATACGTCTGCACAAGTGCCACACTCGGTGCAAAGGTCCGGGTCGATGGAATAGATGTCACCTTCGGAGATAGCCTCGGAGGGGCATTCGCTGATACAGGAACCGCATGCGATGCAGTCTTCACTAATTACATAAGCCATAGTCTAAAATCGTTTTATTGTTAATGTTAATGTTATGGGCATCTTGATGTCCCGCCAAAGGTGGGAGAATACCTATTTTTAATGTGTTGCAAAGATACATTTTTATTTTGAATTACCTACAAATAGGTAGACTTTTTTTCATTATTTATAATGTTTCAAAATAATGCAAAGGGCAATAAGCAGGCGGAAAAGTCGTTATAATAATGTGGCGAGCCATCCTTGCGCCCTTGTTGGAGTAAAGGCCGCCCTCCCAATAATATGTTGAAACGTGTATTCGCCCTGTTATGGGCATTTCTCATCGCATGGCCGTCGTGGAGCCAGGACAGGAAGGTGGAGAACCGTCCTTACTGCGACCTGCGGCAGTTCCACTTCGGCGTCCTCGTAGGCACACACCTCCAGGACATCGAACTGCTCAACGTCGGCCCGCAGCAGATAGAACAGGAAGACGGCACGTATGTGGAGCGCTTGGTGTCATGCGACCAAGACCGCTGGGACCCGGGATTCACCGTGGGTGTGCTTGGCGAACTGCGTCTCAACACCAACTTCCAGTTCCGCATCGCCCCGGCGATGTATTTTGGCACGCGGCACCTCACCTTTCTCAACCATTCCGACCCGATGATGCATGAGGAGCGCCAAGAGATGAAAACGGCATACATCTCATCAGCCTTCGACATGATCTTCGCCGCGCCACGATTCAACAATCACCGTCCTTATTTGATGGCGGGTCTCAACCCTGTCATCAACCTTTCCGGCAAGGACAACGACTACCTGAAACTGAAACGCTATGACTTGTTCTTCGAAGTGGGCATGGGGTGCGACTTCTACCTGCCTTTCTTCAAGCTACGTCCGGAACTGAAATTCATGTACAGTCCAGGCAACAGCCTCGACAAGGACCATGTCAACCACTTGAAGAACCGCGAGATGATCATGTATACCAACTCGGTGAGCAAAGCCTCCACGAAAATCATCGCCCTCACCTTCTATTTCGAGTGAATCTCAAGAATTTGAGAAAATTTTTTATCCCGAATTAGAGAATTAGAGAATTGCTGTCAAAAAAGGATGACAAGAATTCTCCTTAAGTTTCGGAAGTCCGGTTGTATTGATATACAATTATTTACAGTAGATTCTTTTAAAAAGTTGTATGGATAATCAAACGATGATACCATTAAAATG
>CADADN010000128.1 GCA_902786665.1 uncultured Prevotellaceae bacterium
GCTGAAGTCCACCTCCAAGGGGAGATAGCCGGGAGCCTTCACCGTCAGTCCACCGCTGCCCTTCGCCATGAACACCCAGTATTCCCCGGCGCCGTGGGGTTCTTGCTTCAGCACCCAACCCTCGAAGGTGGCGCCGGAAACCGCCAGCCTCACCTTCACCAGGCCGCCATACTCCAGGTTGTTGTCCTTGTACATATTCTCGGAGAGGTTCGCCGTCTGGTCAAAGGGGTCGTGCACCATGCTCTTCACCGTCATCTCCTGGGCGGAGACGGGCAGGGCGAGGAGGAGGGTGAGAAACAGGATGATATAGGATATATGTCGCGTTTTCATCGGCTTGTGGTCATTTGCATGCAAAAGTAAGGGTTTTGGGCGGGAAAACCAAGGAGAAAGTAATTTTTTTGAGGGGCGGCGCGGGCAATAAGGGTTTGTTCATCAGTCATAAGAAGCCATCGATTAATACGGTGCAAATATAATGGGCGCTCTTCGAAAGAGTGTGTCATTTTGCCATGATGCCATTTTTTTGATGTAGGATGCCCAATTTGTTGTATCGACTTTTAATCAAAGCCCCCACCCCAGACCCTCCCCTTGAGGCTATTCTTCTTTATACACAAAGGCTGTAATTAATTTAATAACAATCAATAAAAAAACGCTACGCTTAAGAAAAAGGGAGTGGGAAGAAAGAAAAAAAACGCAAGCGTTTCTCAAAAAGGGGAAAAAATACAAAACTCTGCGGCAAAATGTGCCCGACTGTCAAACTTAAGGTTATTCATACGTTTTTCCAATACGACGTTTTCAGCACTCTGGGTGTGGACGCTGTCCCTTGGCGTAGAAGTTACAGACCCCACCCCTGACCCCTCCCCTTGAGGGGCGGGGATGTTGCACTCCGAGTGAGCATACTGGGGTGTGGACACGGTCTTTTGGCGTAGAAGTTACAGCCCCCACCCTTGCCCCTTTGCGGTCAGGCACAAGACCTGACCCTACAAGGGCGGGGATGTTGCACTCCGAGTGAGCATACTGGGGTGTGGACACGGTCTCTTGGTGTAGAAGTTACAGACCCCACCCCTGACCCCTTTGCGGTCAGGCACAAGACCTGACCCTACAGGGGCGGGGATGTTGCACTCCGAGTGAGCATACTGGGGGAAAAATTTTCAATGTTGTGGGTGCGAGCGTCAAAGAAAAATGATTTTTTTCTTTGCTTCTCCCTAGGAGAAGTTTCTTTTTCTTTTTTTCATTTTTATAAAAATCATTTTCATTATCATTATCATAATCATTATCTGTTATTTTTGCTATCATTTGCATAGCATTGCTTGCATTTGCATACATTTGCTATCATTTGCATACATTTGCTTGCATTTGCATAGATTTGCATAGGTTTGTAGTCTACTGACTTTCAGGACCATAAGGACTTTTCTTAGATTGAAGATTGAAAATTGAAGATTGGAAATTTTCGTGTGCAAAAGGAAATGCGCATTTAATTTTCAATTTTCAATTTTCAATTTTCAATATTATTGGTCTGCACTCGCTTAATCGCAACTTTGAAAATATTTGAGCACTATGTGTATCTTCTTCGTGTGAAAACCACAAATAATGTAAATTTTATTGATAATTGCAAGTTATGTAGTAACTTTGCATGCTGAAAGTGCATACAGGGCTCGCGGTTATATGGTGCCCCTTGCTCGACCTTCACCTGCATCTTGGACTTACCCCACAGAGGACAAGACTTTGTCTTCGCACATTCTACTAGAAGTATTGCAACTAATTATTTGCTAATAACGTACATTTGTGATACCTTTGCAACGAAATAGAAAAAAGACAATGAAAAGATTATTTTGGTTGACGATAATTCTATCAGCATGTTGCTTGGGAGTCGTTTCATGTTATCATGACGACGACATCATCATTATTGACAACCCTCGGCATTCCTTAGTACCCGAGGACAAGGGTGGCAGATACTCAGAGCTCAAGGTGCCGGTGGTGCGATACAATGCTCCTACAGAAGAGGTGACCCTGCACTTCTATGACGACTTGCCCAGCGTGGCTTATATTGCTGTGAGCGACTTCCACCGGTTGATGTTGCCAAACCAAAACAAAATGCGCATCAGGAAGCAAGGAGGTGTCTATTTCCTACAGAACAGCGAGGGACAAGCCCGGGTGAATGTCTTTGACGACACGTTCACTTCAGACGACTACACTGCCTTCACGAGAATCCCTGATACTGCTTGACGCGCTGGAGAAGGCCAACAACGACCCGGAAGTGAAGAATTTCGTCATCGACATCTCTACAAACGGTGGCGGGTCGGTGGACATCGACATGATGATAACATCGCTCCTTGCCAATTCATCTGTCTTGTACACAGAGAACACGATGACAAGGCAGAGGGCAAAAACAACTTACGTTGTGGACAGGAACTTTGACGGCAAGTTTGACGAAAGGGACCGTGACGTAAGATACGACCTGAACGTGGGTGTGCTGACAAGCGGATTCTCTTTCTCATGCGGCAACCTGCTGCCGACGCAGATGAAGGATTTGGGCTTGTTGGTCATCGGTGAGCGAAGCGGAGGCGGCAGTTGCGCCATCCAACAGATGGTGACAGCCGACGGATTCGATTATCGCATCTCGTCTTTCCGTGCTCGACTGGCAGACAAGAACTGGGATAACATTGATGGTGGCATAGAGCCAAACATCACGATAGAGCACTCGAAATTCTATGATATCGAATACCTGGACAAACTCATGGAAGAGTGGTACGCCAAGCGGCAGGGAGGTTCATCCTATTGACTTCGTCTCCTCCTTAACCCGAGGAATTATAACAGAATAATGAACGTGAAAAAAAATAGTGAATAGTATGAAGAAGATGATTCTTAGCATGATGCTTGCAGCCATCTCCCTATGCGGATGGGCAGCAAACAACGGTGACAACACGTTGAAGGTGAAACTCGACCTTGTTGATTTTGGCGACACGGTCGTAGTCTATCGGCATGGCCATGAAGAGCTGACCTTTATCGGCAAGGACGGCAAATTTGAATTCGAGCTGGAGGTGGATACACCATGTGCGGGTTTGCTGTTGCAACCCAGATTGCTACGTGGCGACATGGAAGACCCGCATTTCTACACCATCCCCTTGGTAGGTGGCGAATCGGTGCGCGTGTGGGATAAAGACAACACCCGCTTCGATGTGGATGGCACAGGATTCTATGCCGAATACCATCAAATGGACCTTTTTGACGAGAATGCGAGCAAGGAACTTCGCGACATTACCACCAAATACAGGCAAATGAAAGCCGACAACAATGTCAGCGATGAGGAACGTAGCAAGTATTACAATGAAGTATACACCCCTTGTTACGACCGTTACCAGCAGACTTTGGTGGATTATGTCAAGGCACATCCCAAACAGGAAGCCGCCATTTGGCTTATCAAGAGTGTCAATGGCTTGGACAATATGAAGGAGGTTTTCTCTCTCTTCGATGTGTCAGTGCGCGAGGGCCGCATGAGGCCGCTCTACGACAGTTGGGTGAAGGATGCGGAAGACCGTCTCAAGGAAGAGGCAGAAGACCTGGAAGCACAGAAGAAACAGGCTGCAGGCCTCGAGGCTCCCGTGTTCACACTCAACGATTTGAATAGCAAGCCCCTCTCGCTGACCTCGCTGCGCGGCAAGTATGTCATCCTCGACTTCTGGGGTTCATGGTGCATCTGGTGTATCAAGGGATTCCCCCAAATGAAGGAGTACTACGCCAAGTATCCCGGCAAGTTTGAAATCCTCGGCATCGACTGCAACGACACCGAGGAGAAGTGGAAGGATGCTGTCAAGAAGCATGATCTGCCCTGGCTGCATGTTTACTGTCCTAAGGAATCCACTCTCCTTGCCGACTATGGCGTCAGCGGCTTCCCCACCAAGATCATCATCGGCCCCGATGGCAAGATTGTAAAAACCATCGTGGGAGAGGATCCTTCGTTCTACACCTTGCTTGACGAATTGTTCAGCAAATGATACTGACAATTAATGAATGTCGGCCGCCATCCTTGCAAGCGGTTTCATACTGAGGCCCTGGCGAACACATTCTTTCCCAGCCGTGGCAACACGAAAAAAAATTCTGCCCACTCGCATACGAGTGGGCAGAACTTTTTTATGAAAACATCCATGAAGGTGCCGACAAAGGCACCCACACTTGATTACAGATTAAAACAGGGTGAACTTGTAACCCAGAGTCAGTTGGAATCCAAGGTTCTTGCTGTCGAGGTCGACCCCCTTCAAGTTGAGTTTCTTCTCGTCGAAAATCTTGGTGACACCCAAGGTGTAACGAGCATCGAGCACAAAATTGCGGAATTCATACGACAAACCAAAGGGGATAGCAACATCGAAAGATTTCACCATATCGTCGTCGATGTCGGCTTTTGTGCCGTTTGCATCCAACTTGGCAGAGAGATTGACTCCAGGTTGAACGCCAGCCTTAAGTGCAAAACCTTTAAAAAGATATACGTTTGCCACAATAGGTACGGTAAGATAGTCCATCTTGAATGTGACATCGGAATTTTTCAATTCTGTACCCTGCTGTGAGTAGTTCACACCAAAGGCGAGGCTGAAGCGATTGCTCAAAGTGTATTCGAATTCCGGACCCACAACCAGGCCTACGCGAGCCTCGGTGTCGCTGGTGTTATTGAAGTCGTAAGCACTAACACCGATACGGGGTTGTACTGTCAATGAACCAGGTTCATGCTGTGCGAAAGCACAAGTTGAAGCCATCATGATGGCTGCCAAAAGAAATAATTTTTTCATCTTCAAACTAAATTTAAATGAATAATCTATATGAAATCTGCCCAGAATGGGACTTGTTTCCTTTTCTTTTTGCAATGAATGATATCCAATCAATCTTTTTAAAATACAAAATTATCCTTTTTCTTTCATATAAGCAAATAAATGTGTAAAAATTTGACGCAACAAGCTTGGAATGTGCAAGAAACATCTAAATCATGGGCAAATCATTTGAGCCATATGTTCCCAAACATGTATTTCAGGATGCATCAGCCCAACGGCTTTCCATGATGCTTGGCAGCCCTACGGATACATATGGATAATCATATTCGAAAAGGAAGCAACTGAAAAAAAACGAGATGTCCAATTTGCATCATTTTTTCAATTTCGTTTTTTTTCAGCATATTGCGTTAAAAATCATCCATATTAGGATATTGAAATCATTTTTTTTCTTATCTTTGCATATCAAAAAGGTGGCAAATGAAATCTTAACAACAACCATAAATTTTAGAGCTTATGAAAAAAATTTCTACTTTACTTTTGTTGTTCTTGATGGCCTTGTGCATTCAAGCAGCAAAGAAGGACGGCCATTTCTTCAAAGTGCTGAAGAATGACAATGTATCAGTGGAAAATGTGGAACAACGTTTCGCCGAGTGGTTCTCACTGCCTGCTGGAACAGAATGGAGGTTGGTGGGTGAGAAAACCGACCAACTCGGCATGCAACGTATCGAGTACCGGCAGTATGTGTCGGGAGTTGAGGTGGAACATTCACAAGTGTTGCTCCATGTGAAAGACGGCAAGGTGATGTCGGCCAATGGAACAGTGATGGAAGCCAAACAGACACCGTCGAAAATCAAAAGTGCAAGCGTGGTTTACATCGGAGGCACACCTACGGACCTGATGGGACGAAAACTCTACCTCGTCAATACCAAAGAAGGGTATCGATATGCACAGAAAATGCTCTCCCTTGACCGCATGCAGTGGATATATACCGATGCAGAGACGGGCGATGTCATCAAGCAGGTTCCCACCATCCACTCCATCCAGCGAGAAACGACACCTAAGAATCCAGCCACAGTGAAAGGCAACGGCATTTTCTGTGGCGAGGTGACCATGGATGCATCAGTGTCTGCCAGCGGAAACACTTACTTGCTCTACGACCAAAAACGAAACATCTACACGCTCAATGGATCGAGCTTACCCTCAATCGATAAATTGTTGGAAATGCACAAGCTATACGATTACATGCCGCAAGGCAGCCTGCCATCCAACTATGATGAAATCACAGATGAAATGCTGGAAGAGTGGCAAAAAGAACTCGGAGAAGATGAAGATTTGGATCTGGACCTCACTGACTACATCAACGACTTCGGCAAACTTATCAAGAGCAGCAAGAATTATTTCGATGCCTATACATTGACAGGTATCACCATCAACAAGATGTCCTACCGGGATGAAAACGGCAATTTGTTTGAATTGGATCCTGCAACGAAAAGCTTGTTCACCTCATTCGGATTATTCATCACTTATGGATATCCCCAAAATTATGGTGAATTTTCATCAGGAATCATTGAAGACGAAATATTGGAGATTGATCAGCTACCCTATTCCACGAATGAGGATTTCATCCAACGTTATGAGGAAATACCATCAGAAGGTGCCACGTTGGCCATCTTCACGACAACGCCAAAGTTAGATGAAAATGGAGAAACAGTTCTTGATGAATATGGCTTACCTGAAATAGGCAAGTATCTTGTGGCTTTTGTTCCCATCATTCCCGACGAGTCTGGCAAAATGGTTTACAATGAAAATGGGACAGAGCTGGAACTCACTTATCAAAAAGGCCCGTCAGCAGCGGTGGACATCCACTGGGGGATGGAGAAGACAATTGATTTCTACAAGGAAGTTTTCGAACGCGACAGTTATGACGACGATGGTTCACTTGTTATCAACCTGGTATTCTTACAAGAAGATAACGATGAGGAGAGTACTCTCATCGATACAGAACTTGACAATGCTTCGGCATTTTCACTACCACCCTTCCCCATGGTGTATGGCATGGGTAACAGCACTCAGACACCTTGCGTCGAGTTGTCGGTGATGGCACATGAGTTCTCACATCTCGTCACCAATACCACTTCAAATTTGGAATACGCCGGTGAGTCGGGAGCCATCAACGAGTCTTTTTCCGACATGATGGGAATTAGTGTAAAGAAATACGTCAAAGGTGACCAAACACCTTGGTTGATTGGAGCAGACGGGTTGATAATCGGACATTCCAACATACGCGACATGGCCAACCCAGAGAACTCCTTGGACGGCGAATTGCCTTGCTCCTCCACTTATCAGGATGACGCCTGGGTGGATACGGAAGATGTGTCGGAAGAAAACGACTATGGCGGCGTTCACACCAACAGCGGCATTGCCAACAAATGGTTTTATTTGCTCACAGACGGGAACAAGGGTGTCAACAACGACGGATTCGAATACGACGTGAAGGGCATCGGCATAGAGAAGGCGAGAGCAATCGCATACCGTGCCGTGGTCTTTTATGCTTCCGAGGAGACGCAATTTGCTGATTTCCGATTGTGTACGCTGCAGGCTGTCGACGACCTGTATGGCGACGGTGAAGAGAAGAAAAGCGTGGCTGACGCATGGGATGCCGTGGGTGTTTATGACAACGAAGTGCCTCCCATGCTCGACGGCATCGCAAAGATGGAAGCCAACAAGGAGCAAAGCACAACGGTCTATGACCTCATGGGACGGATAGTCAGTGCTCCATCAAAGGGTGTGTATATCAAGAATGGAAAGAAATATGTCGTGAAATAAGACCTTTCTCTTTCACTTGAATGAAAACGTGCTCCCCAGCCTTATGGCTGGGGAGCATCGTTTCTATAGCAAAAAGCCCATCGAGTGGAAAAGACACATTGGTTCACTCAGTAGTCACCATCGCCGTTCACATCTACCTTCGTATCACCCAACATCTCTTGTGCATGGATGGCACGAGGGGTGAAGCAGACGGTCAAGGCCATCAACAAACCCTGTGTCTCATTTTTACCAATTAGAGATGTACGTCCAAATTGGTCACACTATTGCTTTTCAGTTTGAAGGTTTCCTTGAATGTCAACACGACATCATCCCAGAAGGAATAATAACGCAAAGTAGCCAGTTCCTCATCCTTGGATAAGAATGCCTTGAAAGACACTTCCTCATCGTCTTCCATTTCATCATCGACCGTGATGACTCTCCTACACTCATCGCCCACGAATACAGCCAACTTGTCACCTTCATGCAATTGCAAGTCACCATTCTCGGATGATTTGAATTTGACACACAGGTTTCCTGCCTTGGGGTATTTTGTAGAACCATCCATCAAAAACACATTCAAGTCATAATCCACCCCATAAACCTTTTCCGCCTCGAATGGATACTGCCATGAACAGTTGAACAACTGCCGCAAATTACAGCTATAGTATTTCAAGTCAAAGTTCGTGAAAGATGACACCTCGTTTTCATTGCCATATACCTTCAAGATGAAATACACTTTATCCCCAAGCCTGTCTTCTCCTGGAGTGATGGCCGGATTGGCAAATCCCCTCAATTCTCCATTTACAAATATGGCCATCATGTCATCGACAGATGCATACTTTTCTTGCCTTTTTATTTCTTTTTTTAAGCGAAGCGTTTTTTAATTAATTGTTATTCAGATGGATGCATACTTGTGTATAATAGCCTCAAGGGGCGGGGATATGCGCACACACCTTTTGCTCACTTTCCACTTTTTAAAGTAGACTCAAGATTGAAGATTGAAAATTGAATTTCAGGAGTTAAAGGGGAGTTAAAGAGGAGTTAAAGGGACAAATGCTGTGCAAGCCGAGGGCAGAGCCAAGCTTGCTTGGACTCTGCCGAGTCGTGACAAAAATCAGCGAAGCTAAGATTGAAGATTGAGTCCACTTTGAAAAGTCCGATAGGCTGACATTGAACACACCCGGAGTGTTCATATCCCCTCCCCCTCAAGGGGAGGGGCAGGGGTGGGGTCTGTAACTTATTGTTTTTCAGGACTTATTCACCCCACCCCATCCCCTCCCCTGCGAGGGGAGGGGAGATGCGCACCGCCCTTTTGCTCACTTTCCACTTTTTAATAAAACTTTCCCAATAGGTTGTACTATACATTTCTGTCTCTATTCATCAAAAATCCCCGTATTTAAGTCTTCGGCATAACAAGGATGAGCATTCATCCCTCAAAATTTCACTTGAAAACTTGAAATTCTCTCGGAAATTTTGAAAAATACTTTGAGAAAAGTTTGGTATATAGTCTAAATAATATTAATTTTGCACCATCATTAGACTATATTTTTACATTATGCCAATACCCAGACATATCCTCAACGTGGAGAGGCCAAAGAACACCGTAGTCATCTGCTACGGCAAGAACAAGGATCATTATGCCGTGCGCCAGCGCATCGGCTGCAAGTACGTGGACGGCCGTCACCTCCCTGAAAACGGACCGACGATAGGCCATATTGTTGGCGGGAAATACATCCCGAAGGA
Source organism: uncultured Prevotellaceae bacterium (assembly GCA_902786665.1). Taxonomy (GTDB): domain Bacteria; phylum Bacteroidota; class Bacteroidia; order Bacteroidales; family Bacteroidaceae; genus Prevotella. The sequence goes on from CADADN010000128.1 coordinate 9,306, forward strand.
AGAAACCATGCCGACAGTGTCCATGTGTGACGTTGACATGAAGGACTGGGCAAACGTCACGCTTTGCGACAGGCTGCTCCAAGACGTCCTTGCCGACCTCAAGAAAGTATATAACGAGAACGATGCGCTGAAGTTCTACTGCATCGCCATCCTGCGGGTCTGCAACCCCGGCATCAAAGACTGCGAGTTGAAAGAGGCCTACGACGACAGTTTCCTGTCCGAGACTTACCCTGGCGTGGCCCTGTCCCGCAACACCGTCTGCGAGTTTCTCAACAACGCCGGCAAAGCATGTTCCCGTGTCGTGAAATTCATGCGGCTGCGCACCGAGGCCGTGAACATGAGCCATCACCTGCTGGTGGACGGAACCCTGAAGACCGACACCTCGAAGGTGAACAGCCTGTCGGACTTCTCCAGGAAG
>CADADN010000129.1 GCA_902786665.1 uncultured Prevotellaceae bacterium
TATGGATTATGTAAACTATTTTATTAATTTCTATTATGGTGAGAAAACCTCTTTTGAAGAATGATAATCGTACCAAGTTATTTTTTTACGATTACTTAATAAATATTAACTGAATTAATAATCGGGGTCAACAGGTATATAGTTCCCTATTTTTTTCCTAAATCTTGAATTATGGTTTTTGTGTCATACCGATTTCTTAATTAAAAGGGTAAACGACGAAATAAGTGACAAACCGAGAGATAAAATAAAATATGCTCCAGTCAAACTGCCATTCCAAATAGGAATCAAGCAACTGTTTGCAAAGCAAGCTGTTGTGAAGAAAATTGATATCATCCTCCATTTGCTGAAAGATATTTTCTTTCTTGCGCTGAATAGGAAAAATACACAAAACAATGATGCAAAGAAATATAATACAGATAGCAGCTTGCCATCTGAGTCTAAATGGCTTTCTCTACTTAGAGTTAGCATCAACCCTGCAAAACAGATTTCCAGAATCAAGACAATGATTGCCCACCATCTGTATGATATGTTGCCATTGTCCTTGTTCAAATCGTCATAAGTAGACTTTGATTTGGGATATTTCCACTGTGATTCTATTTCTTTCTTGGGGTCGGGAATTTCATAGAAGGAACCATTCAGATAATTGATTAGGCCAGGCACTATTCGAATAATCTGCTTTTCAATTTCATCTACATTACCAACAATGTTACCATTGTTCATACCATCTATCCAGAGGTCACTGTAAGCAACCCCACTTTTATCATATAATGAGATTTTGAGTTTTGCAGGTGAAAAAGAACTTGGCTTGGATTGCTCCACAACCTCTTCAAGTATTTCCAACTTTAAAGCCTGCAAGGCTTTCAGGAAGTTCTTATACGAACCTTGTGTCATGGAAATCATTTCGCGAGTCGTCTCCTGAGTCACATTCGGGTTGACCTCATAGGGAGTAACAGATGCAATAAAAGCCCCATCATACCGAGGGTGAGATAATTCAGATTTGGGCCAGTATTCAATTCTAACCTTGCTGGTATCAGGGCTTATCTGCAAGTTCCTCTTAACCATATCGGTTTTCACTCCTCTTTCTATGCCCTTCTTATTTTCAATTTCGGTAGGCAGCTTCAAGAAATCGACAAGGTGTGGTATGATATTCTTTACTTTTTCATTTATTATCTGGGTTTCTCCTATGATGTTGCCAAATTGATTGTTCCAACCACCAATCCAATATTTGGCATAAACGGAATTGTCATCATCATAAAGAGTCATTGATAATTTAGCAGCTTCTTCGCTACCTTCAAGACGCTCTGGATTAACATGGTCACGAATGTTAAGATTAAGAGAATTCAATGAAACCAGAAACTTGGAGAATGATTTTCTGCTGAAAGTCCATGAGGACTTTCTGGCACCACATATAATTTGCACCTCATCTTTCTTGATGATAGCACAATACATGCTTGGAGACAATGGAATAACAGAAGGGGTATAAACGATTTCAACTTTCTTCGTTGAAGGAAGGATGTTGAATGGTTTTTTATTTGTTTCCTGATTCTTCCTCTCCTTGGGCTTGTTATGAGTTTCTACGTCTATAATGGTTGGCTCTTCCTCAAAAAATTCCAAGAACTCTTCAACCGTTTGGTATCTGTCTTTTTTGATAGGTGCCATAGCCTTGGCAACAGAGGATGAAGTCCTATCGGATATGTTTTGCTCCTTTAACTCATAGTAAGGAAAACCGTCATTCAATATATCTGATGCATCAGGTGGACGAACACCTGTCAACATCTTGAACATTGTTCCTCCTAATGCGTAAACGTCCATCGTTTCTGGGAATCCTTTGCCTTCACGATAATTTGCTTGTTCGATAGGCGCATATCCGGGTGTTCCAGCCCCGACCTTGGTGCTTGATTCCGGTTCTCCCTTCGAGTTGTATTGTTTGGACAAACCAAAGTCAATCAACACAATGTCACCAGACTTTTTCATCATGATGTTGGCTGGCTTCAAGTCAAGATGAAGCATCTTGTTCATATGCATAAATGTAAGGGCAGAACCGATTTGCCTGACAATTTTTATTGCTTCATCTTCTTTTATGATGTTTTTCTTTGCAATATAGTCATCAAGGCTTCCCCCGTCTATGTATTCCATAACATAATATATGGTATTGTTGGCTTCAAAAGACTCAATTACCTTAATGATGTTGGTATGTTGCAGCTTGCTGAGATTGATGGCTTCTCTTTTGAATTTCTTCTTGTAGTAATCATAAAGGCCACTTTGGCTGCCGCTTGTCACGGTCGCACCTGAACGTCCATTGATGCCATGCATAAAGAATTCCTTGATAGCTACCTTGATGTTCGTATCAATAGCACCTAATGCTCCCGCCATTTTTACGGAGGCAAGATAGGTTATGCCAAAAGAGCCTTGTCCAAGCACCTTTTCTATATGGTACTTGTAAGAAGCTCCATTCAAAACCTCGTCCATTCTTAAGGCATTATCATATTGCTCCATACATCTTTATTGTTGATTTGTTAAAAGATACTGTTTTCATATCATTCAACATTAAGAGTCTTTGCGCCATTTTGGGCAGACTTTTTTCTTTTCTCAACACGGTGTGCTTCCGTGTTGTTGAGAAAATCTGGTATCTCTTCTTCTGTAATCTGCATATGTTATTGGGCTGTTGCGTTCTCATACAATCTTACCAACCGGATTGTTTGGGCAAATATACTAAGAATAATTCTATAAATGAAGAAATCTTCGATTATTTGTCAAAAGCAAGAGAATTTTGATGAACGAGCCAATCGTTATCAAAAATGCGGCATATTTGCGACATCCTTTGTGATTAGCTGATAAAGAATATCTTGTCTTTCGAGGAAGCGAAAATAAATAGAATGTGGATTTCTTGGATGAGGATGAAATCATCTGGAGGCAGGACAATGGAGTCTTTTCGACAACAAACATCGCTGCTCCAAAATTTGACTTACGTCTTATTTTTTCTCGACTCAGCAAAGCTTGTGCAAGCACGGCTACGGAGTTGAGGAGGCAAGGAGGTGCGCTTCCGGCACATAAAACCTCCCTAACTCCTCAACTTCGTAGACGAAATGATTAAATGATTCAAGGAAAAGCCATTTTAGTCCTATAGTGACGATTAAAAAATAAATTGGGATGAATAATAAAGAACACGCGCTCGGCTCTGCCGCTTGGCTCGTCCAAGAATTAACAAAAAAAATCGTGCTGTAAGGATGAAATGAAAGGAATGCCACGCCAAACGGCTCGGTGTGCAATTGTAGAGACATAAGGGATACATCCCGTCTCACCAGCGGAAAGCCACGCCAAATGAGGTGGTGCGCACTGAGACGGGATGTATCCCGTCTCTACCACCTGGCACCGACCTCTTGGCGGCAGGCGGGCACAAGACCCGCCCCTCGGGGGAATTCTTGGTGTGACAACCAACCTTACAGGTCGAAAAAATTCTGACGCGCAGCCGCTCGGCGACGAAGGAGACGCTTGCCAAAGCAAGAATTTTTGACTAATTATATGATGATTATATGTTAAAACAGTACCAAGTTATTTTTTCACTTTTACTTTACATAAATTTCTCACGCTCGAAAAAAGAAACAAGTTCCTTTTCTTGCTCGCTTAATCGAAATTTTCGTACCTTTGGCTTCGCCCAAGGTACTCCCGCTCGGAAAAGCTCAAAAACTTTTGGCTTTTCTCTCGCTTATTTCATAAATTTCTCACGCTCGAAAAAAGAAACAAGTTCCTTTTTTGCTCGCTTAATCGAAATTTTCGTACCTTTGCATGCTCAACATTCATTCTCACCAAACAACATTAATTATTAAAGAGAAAATGAAACTAAAATCTTTATTGTTAACAACCCTGCTACTCGCCGGTTTGTCTGCTTCTGCCCAGATGCAGACGATTCCAACCGACGAGAACGTGCGCGTAGGCAAGCTCGACAACGGGCTGACCTATTACATCCGGCACAACGGTTATCCAGAAAAAGTGGCCAGTTTCTACATCGCCCAGAAAGTGGGTTCGGTGCAGGAGAACGAAGACCAGCGCGGCCTGGCCCACTTGCTGGAGCATATGGCCTTCAACGGCAGCGACCATTTCAAGGACAACGCCTTGCAGGAGTACCTGCAGTCCATCGGCGTGGAATACGGTCGCAACCTTAACGCCTACACGTCGACCGACCAGACCGTGTATTACATCCAAGACGTGCCCACCACACGCCTCTCAGCCCTCGACTCTTGCATGCTCGTGCTGAAAGACTGGTCTAACGGCATCACGCTCAGTGAAGAAGCCATCAACCAGGAGCGCGACATCGTGCACAACGAGTACCGCATGCGCATCACCGGTTTGCAGAAGATTCTGGAGCAGAAACTGCCGGAACTCTATCCCGGTTCCACCTATGGAAACCGCTTCCCCATCGGTCTGATGGAGGTGATCGACGGCTGCTCTCCCGAGACCCTTCGTGCCTATTACCGCAAATGGTACCGTCCCGACAACCAAGGCATCATCATCGTTGGCGACATCGATGTCGACCGCACCGAGCAGAAGGTGAAGGAGTTGTTTGGTGACATCAAGGTTCCCGCCAACGCCGCCAAAGTGGTGCCGGTGGAAGTGCCCGACAACAACGAGGCCATCTATGTCATCGGCAAGGACAAGGAGCAGCAAATCAACCTGTTCCTCGTGAATATGAAGCACGACGCGTTCCCCGACTCGATGAAGAACGATGTCTCCTATATGATTATGGACTTTGCCACCGACATGTTCTCCCAGATGCTCAACGAGCGTTTCACCGAGGAATGCCAGAAGCCGGAGAGTCCGCTCCTCCAAGTCGGAGTGGATGACGGCCAATACCTCATCTCACGCACGAAGGATGCTCTCACCCTTCAAGTGGTACCCAAGGAGGGACAGGAGTTGGAAGGTCTTGCCACCGCACTTCGAGAGCTGAAACGCGCCAAGGAATTCGGCTTCACTGCTTCGGAATACGAGCGTGCCAAGAGCAACTACACCAGCCAGTTGGAGAAGATTTACAACAACCGCGAGAAATACAAGACCAACGACTATTGCAGCCAATACGTTCAGAACTTCATCAACTACGAGCCCATCCCCTCCATCGAGACGGAATACACGTTGATGAACCAGATAGTGCCTGCTATTCCCGTGGACATCATCAACATGGTGGCCAAGGAACTCGTCAATGAGACCGACACCAACCTCGTGGTGCTTGCCGCCCTCAAGGACGTTGAGGGCAAGCAGTATTTCACCACCGACGACATCCGCAAGACCATCGCCGACGTCCGCGCCGAGCAGCTCGAGGCCTTCGTCGACAACGTGATACAAGAACCCCTCATGGCCGAGCTTCCCCAAAAGGGCAGCATCGTGAAAGAGACAGAGAACAGCACCCTTGGATTCAAGGAACTTCTCCTCTCCAACGGTGTGAAGGTGCTGATGAAGAAGACCGACTTCAACGCCGAGGAAATCCTCATGAGTGCCACGTCGGCCGGCGGAGCCTCCGTCTTCGGCGTCGGCGAGGTGGACAACCTCCAACTGGCCTCCTACATCCTCTCCTCCAGCGGCATGGGCAAATTCATGCAGACCGACCTGCAGAAGGCTCTCGCCGGCAAGCAGGTAAGCCTCAACTTCAGCATCGACAACTCACGCCATGGCATCAGCGGCTCATCCACTCCCAAGGACTTGGAGACGTTGATGCAACTCACCCACATCGGTTTCACCAACCTGACAAAAGACGAGAAAGCGGTGAACACGCTCATCAACACCTACAAAATGGTTTTGGGCAACATCAGCAACAACAACGATGCCGTCTTTGAGGACTCCGTGAACAGCGTCATCTACAAGAACAACCCGCTCTTCCGCATCCCCACACCAGAAGCCCTTGATAGAATCAGCTACGACCGCGTGTTGGAGATGGCCCGCATCCTCTACGGCAACGCCGCCAACTTCACCTTCACCTTCGTGGGCAACTACGACGAGGCTGCCTTGAAGCAGTTCATCGAGCAATATATCGCCTCGCTGCCCTCCAAAGGCAAGGCCGACCTGACGGGCAAGGAGATGCGCACCTTCGCCAAGGGCTTTGCATCCAACAAGTTTGACAAGAAGATGGAGAACCCACAGGCACAAGCCAATGAAATCTGGCGCTCCAATGCCGTGAAATACTCCCTTTCCAACAATGTGCTCAACGACATCTCCTCCAGGTTGCTCGACATGACCTACAACCGTGAGATTCGCGAGCGCCTCTCCGCTGCCTACCATGCAGGCGCCGATGGCGAGGTGGAGACCGATGGACCGCAGACCTTCTTGATCATCACCGGCAACGCCATGCTCAATCCCGAGAAGGCTCAGGAAGCCATCAAGGAGTTCCACAAGGGCATGGATGCCACGGTGGCCAGTCCCAATGTGGACGACCTGAACAAAATCAAGCAAATCCTGCTCAAGCAGGCCGACGTCGATGCCAGCACCAACAAATACTGGATCATCGTCCTCAACCGCTGGATCCGCTTCGGCGTAGACATCCACACCAACTACAAGAGCACTGTGGAAGCCATCACTCCGAAAGACATCAGCAATTATCTGAAGAATATCATCCTCAAGAGCCGCAACCACTACGAGGTGGAGATGATGCCCCAATAAGCATCGCTCCCACCGCCAACAATAGGTTTTCGGGACCTGGCGACTGCCCAAAGGCAGCCCGGGTCCCGAAAACTTTTTTACCATTTTGCTTTTTTATGTTAATAATGTGATTGACAAACAAGAAAAGGGAGCATTACACGTTATATATATAAACAAGTGACAACCATGAAAAGAGGAAAGAACATTTGCAACACCCTGAAGGCCGTCCGCCAACAGATAGCCGACAGCAACGACATCGCATACACCCCCACCGAGTGCCACCACGAAGGAGAATGCGCCGGCACCTGTCCCAAATGCGAGCAGGAGATGCGCTACCTGGAACAACAACTCGACTTACGCCGTGCCATGGGCAAGGCGGTGAGCCTCGTAGGCATCAGCGTCGGGCTGGCCGCCCTCACCTCCTGCAAGACTCACAAGACCAACACCGACAATGAGCCCCTCGGCGGCGATGTAATCATAGAGGAGCGAACCGAAGGCATCGTACCTATGCACACAGGGGAAAAAGAAGACGTCGACAGCCTGGACAACTGTAAGTTGGCGCCCATCGCGACCGTCACCGACAGCACCACCAGAGAGGAAAGGATTTTTGGTGAAATAGAAGAGACGATGCCCTCTTTCCGAGGAGGCCAGACCGCCCTCATGGAATATTTGTCAAAACAAACCGTCGTCCCTGCGTCGGTGAAGGACAAATGCCGCGCGATTGTAAGTTTCACGATAGAGCGCAACGGTGAAATCATCAATGCCATGATTTCCAAGTCTTCTGGCAACAAGGATGCCGATGCGGAAGCGCTCCGTGTGGTGAATGGCATGCCGAAGTGGTATCCCGGGAAAATCAAGGGGCAATCCGTGCAGGTGAAATACACCCTTCCCGTCACCTTCAATCCCGTTGGAGACTCATCGCAACCATGAGCAAGGCCCCCTTTCTCGCCATCAGCCGCCATCGCCTGGCCATCGACGGCCAGGGTGTCACCACGCTGGTAGCCTTCCACGGCTGCCCGCTGCACTGTCGTTACTGTCTCAACGACATGTGCCACAATCCCGACAGGGTGTGGAAGGAGTTGACACCCGAAGAGTTGGTGGAAATTGTGAGCATCGACAACCTCTACTTCCTCGCCACACAAGGCGGTGTCACCTTCGGTGGCGGCGAGCCTTCCTTGTGGAGCCTCTTCATCGAGGAGTTCGCTTCCATCATGGACAGCCGGTGGCGCATCACGATGGAAACCAGCCTCCATGTGCCACGCAGCCACGTGGAACGCCTCCTGCCCGTTGTCAACCAATGGATTGTGGATGTGAAGACAATGGATGCCGATATCTACAAGCAATACACCGGGTGTGACAACACACTGATGACCGACAACCTCCGCTTTCTGATGTCACACGAGGGGATGGCAGAGAAAGTGGTGACACGCCTGCCCCTCATCCCGGAATACAACACACCCGACGACGTGGCCAAGAGCCGCGCCTTGCTCGAGCAGATGGGAGTGAAACACTTTGACGAATTTGAGTATATGGTCAACAGGAAGGGATAGGAGATTTTTTGGAGCGAGTAGGAGGAAATAGGAGATTATAGGTAGAAAAGATTGTCTGTGGTACTCACGCTCGGAAAAGCTCAAAAACTTTTGGCTTTTCTCTCGCTTATTTCATAAATTTCTCACGCTCGAAAAAAGAAACAAGTTCCTTTTCTTGCTCGCTTAATCGAAATTTTCGTACCTTTGGCTTCGCCCAAGGTACTCACGCTCGGAAAAGCTCAAAAACTTTTGGCTTTTCTCTCGCTTATTCGTACCTTTGCAGTCGATGGGATTTTATAACCTTGCATTTGATGGAAAAAGAGACGTTGCTAGGCAAGACATTGACGGAGTTGCGTGAAGTGGCGAAGTCGCTTGGTCTTCCCGCCTTCACCGGCGGGCAGATGGCCGATTGGCTCTATCGCCGTCACGTGACGAGCATCGACGAGATGACGAACATCTCCAAGCGCAACCGCGCCCTGCTCTCCGAGCGTTACGAGGTGGGCCGCTTTGCTCCTGTCGAGAGCCAGCATTCTTCCGACGGCACGGTGAAATACCTCTTCCCCACCCACGACGGCCATTTGGTTGAAACGGTGTACATCCCCGACGGCGACCGCGCCACCCTCTGTGTGTCGTCGCAAGTGGGCTGCAAGATGCACTGCGCCTTCTGTCAGACCGGCCGACAAGGTTTCGAAGGCAACCTCAGCGCCGGCGACATCCTCAACCAATTGTCGTCGCTTCCCGAGAGCGACACGCTCACCAACATCGTCTTCATGGGCCAAGGCGAACCCATGGACAACCTCGACGCCGTCCTCCGTGCCACGACAGTGCTCACCTCCGACTATGGTTGGGCATGGAGTCCGCGCCGCATCACGGTGAGCAGCGTAGGCGTGAAAGGCAAGTTGCAACGCTTCCTTGAGGAGAGCGAATGCCACGTGGCCATCAGCCTCCACACCCCCATCTCCACCCAACGCGCCCAACTGATGCCCGTCGAGCGCGCCATGCCCATCAGCGAGGTGGTGGACTTGCTCCGCCACTACGACTTCTCCCACCAGCGTCGCCTTTCCTTCGAATACATCGTCTTCGGAGGGGTTAACGACACCCCCTTGCATGCAAAAGAGACGGCGAAGTTGCTCCGTGGCCTTCACTGCCGCGTCAACCTCATCCGTTTCCACCAGATTCCCGGCTCCGAACTCCATGGCGCCTCAGAGGAGCGCATGCTTCAGTTACGAGACTATCTCACGTCGCACGGCATCTTCACCACCATCCGCGCCAGTCGCGGCGAAGACATCCAAGCCGCTTGCGGCCTGCTCACCACCGCCAAGAAGTCGGGCCTCCCCACATGACCCCATCCACCTTATTATATATATCAACCATTCCCAACTAAACACCTATATGGAAGAAAACAAAATACGCATCGCCATCACCCACGGCGACACCAACGGCATCGGATACGAAACGATTTTCAAGGCATTCTCCGACCCCGCCATATTCGAACTATGCACCCCCATCATCTACGGTTCTCCCAAAGTGGCTGCCTACCACCGCAAGAGTCTTGACATGCAGGCCAATTTCGCCATCATCTCCAAGGCAGAAGATGCGAAGGACAACCGCCTCAACATGCTCACCTGCTTCGACGAAGAAGTGAAAGTGGACATCGGCGTACCCACCAAGGTGTCATACATCGCAGCCCGCAAAGCCCTCGACCGTGCCCTTGAAGATCATTCCGCCGGCCTCTTCGACGCTCTCGTCACATCACCGATGACCAATGATTATGACACCGACGACGGCAGGGAAATCACTCCCCAACAATGCATCGAGCGCGCCAGCGGCAACGCCGGTAAAGGACTTGTCATCCACCTGAACGACTCCCTGCGCATCGCATCGGTCACCGGCGACCTCCCACTTGGCGACGCACTCCGCGAAATCCGCAAGGACCTCATCGTGGAAAAAGCCACCGTGTTCTTCAACAGCCTACGTCGTGACTTCCGCATCCCCACCCCACGCATCGCACTTCTTCAAGTCAACCTCGTGGCAGGTCCCGAGGAAGAGGAAATCCTCAAACCCGCCATCACCGAGTTGAACAACGCCGGCATAGGCGTCTACGGCCCCTACCCCGTCGATGAGTATTTCAGCCATTACAAGCATACATTGTTCGACGGCACTCTCGCCATATACCAGAGCCAGGCAATGACGCCGCTTCGCATGTTGGCGGAAGAAGGTCGCGTGATGCTCACCGCCGGTCTTCCCATCGTGCACACCGCCCCAGGCTTCGGTCCCTGCTTCGAGAACGCCGGCCTTGGCATCTCCGACGAAAGTGCCCTTCGCGACGCCATCTACCTTGCCATCGACACCTTCCGCCACCGCAAGGAGCACGACGAGCCATTAGCCAACCCCCTGAAGAAACTCTACCATGAGAAGCGTGACGAGAGTGAAAAGGTAAGATTCTCCATCCCCAAGAAGCACGAGCCTCACGCATGAAGAAGAAATACCAGAATGGGTTCTTCCTCTTCGGTCTTGTCGTGCTCGCCATCATGGTATCACAGCTCGACTTTGCAGAGGTGTGGCGCCACGTCCGCACAGCCGGCTATTGGTTTTTCGCCGTCGTAGCCCTCTGGGGCGTGCTCTACATGTTCAATACCTTCTCGTGGTACATCATCATCCACAACGGATGGCCACGCAAGCCAAAGGTCAATTACTGGTGGCTTTACAAAATCACCATCTCAGGCTTTGCCCTCAACTACGCCACCCCCGGCGGCCTGATGGGCGGCGAGCCTTACCGCATCATGGCCCTGAAGCCAAAGGTGGGGACGGAACAGGCCTCCGCCTCCGTCATCCTCTTTGCCATGACACACATTTTCAGCCATTTCTGGTTCTGGCTGCTTTCCGTTGTGCTCTATGTGGTCACACAGGAAATGAACATCCCCATGGCAGTGATGCTTGCCGCCATCACCGCTTTCTGCTCCCTCGGCATCTGGTTTTTCATGTCTGGATACAAGAAAGGCCTTGCCGTGCGTGTGATGAACCTCCTACGCCACATACCTTTTGTAAAAGGCTGGGCAACAAGATTCGTGGAGAAGCATCGCAGCGAACTCGACAACATCGACATCAAGATTGCCTCGCTTCACGAACAGAATCCCAAGGCTTTCATCGGTGCCGTTGCGTCGGAACTCTCCTGCCGCGTGGTCTCAGCACTCGAAATCTATTTCATCCTCCTGGTAATGTATCCCGATGCCAACTACCTGCAGTGCATCCTCATCCTCGCCTTCACCAGCCTTTTCGCCAACATGCTCTTCTTCATGCCGCTTCAACTGGGAGGTCGCGAAGGCGGCTTCCTCATGTCGGCAAAAGGTCTGAACATCAGCACCGATGCCGGCATCATGGTAGCCCTGCTCGTCCGCATCCGCGAACTCATCTGGACCGCCATCGGACTTCTCCTCATCAAAATGGAGAAAAAGATTGAAGAAGATTGAAGATTGAAAATTGAAGATTGAAGATTGAAGATTGAAGATTGAAAATTGAAAATTGAAAATTGAAGATTGAAGATTGAAAATTGAAGATTGAAAATTGAAAATTGAAAATTGAAGATTGAAGATACTAGGGATACTAGGAAAACTAGAAAAAAAATGATTATCCGCATCTTTCCGATAACGCCCCGAAGGGGCAATAAGCCTCCAGCCCAGGGCAACGCCCTGGGAAATTGGGAAGGAGGCAATCG
>CADADN010000130.1 GCA_902786665.1 uncultured Prevotellaceae bacterium
GAGCGCAACAGTCCTTACGCAAATGGGAATTGGGGTGCCATAGTGAACCGCTTCCGTATGGCAGCAGCCATCAGTATGAACGATACGGCCATGTATCAAGCAGCCATCGACTACTATCTGAATGGCTACGACAATGGCTCACTCTCGTTTTACATTAGCGAGACGGGACAGTGCCAGGAGGCTGGACGCGACCAAGGGCATGTGCAGCTGGGGTTGGAGGCGATGGCGGACATCTGCGAGATGGCATGGTGGCAAGGCGATGACTTGTGGGGGGCGCTCGACAACCGGTTGATGAAGGGTTTCGAGTACGCCGCCCGCTACAACTTGGGCTACGAAGTGCCTTTCGAGACGTGGAAAGACCTGACAGGCTTGTATTGTGACTGGACGGAACCTGGTGCGATGGGGCGTGGCAAACTGTGGGACATCTACCAGAAACCATACAACCACTATGTGAAAGAGAAAGGGTTGAAGATGCCATACACCGAAAAAGTGCTTGCCTTGCAAGCCAAGGCTGAAAAGAAAGGCGAAAGTCGAGAGGTGCAGGCATCCCGTGTGAAGGAGGGGGAGAAACTGCATCAGGTGTTCACCTATCCTGCTCCCGATGGCGCCCCTTTGAAGCATGACTACGATGTCTATGTCCAACCGCGTGGCAGCAAGGAATGGACGAAAATAGACACCTATATGGCAAAAGTAAACGCATCGCAGGGTGGGGGCAAACATGCGGTCAGTGAAATCTCCTATTGTATGTTCGACTTCACCGGGGATGTGTTCGTGAAGGTCGTCAGCAAGAACAGGACGTTCAAGTCGGCACGCATCCGTCCCGACTTCCGAGGGACGATAGCCAAGATGCTGAACGATACGACGGTGCAGTTCCTGCTTTTCCAACCTGAGAATGTCAGCGTGGAATTTGATGGTGACATCACCCACAACCTCTTGGTGTTCACCTCAAAACCACCGGTGAGCAAGGAAGAGGCGGAACGTGAGGCTAAACAGAACAGACGGGCGTTCAAGTACTATGCCCCGGGATTTTACAATCAGCAGGATACCATATTTGTCGAATCCAACACTACCGTATATTTGGCAGGAGGGGCCTACTTCACAAGTACTTTCGCCATCAACGATGCTGAGAACGTGAGCATATTGGGGCGTGGCATTGCCCGTCCGCCACGTGGCTATGAGGGCTGTCATGTGTATCGCTCAAACAACGTGCTGATAGACGGTATGGCGCTCAACACTTGTCCCGTGGGAGGGAGTACTGACGTTACTTTGCATGACATACGCAGCATCTCACATCCCAGTTGGGGCGACGGCCTTAATGTCTTCGCTTCCTCCAATGTCCTTTACGACCGTGTGTTTTGTCGTAACAGCGATGACTGCACAACCGCCTATGCCACCCGTAAAGGCTTCTCTGGCTCCACGCGCAATGTGCGGATGCGCAACTCCATCCTTTGGGCCGATGTGGCTCACCCCGTCTTCATCGGGATACACGGCAATCCCGAGGTGGGCGACACCATCGAACATTTGGTCTATGAGAACATCGACATACTGGGACAAGCGGAACCGCAGGTGGACTACCAGGGATGCCTGGCCATCAATTGCGGCGACGGCAACTTGGTGCGCGACGTGCTCTTCGACAACATCCGCATCGAACAGATAGAGGACGGCTGCATCACACAGGTGAAGGTGGGCTACAACCAGAAGTACTGCACTGCTCCAGGAAGAGGGGTGGAGAATGTGACGTTCAGGAATGTGAGATATTATGGCGAAAGGCCCAACCTCTCGATTGTCAATGGTTATGATACTGAGCATGGTGTGCGTAATGTAACCTTTGAAAAGCTGAAAATCAATGGGCGGCCCATCTATGATGACATGCCGGACAAACCCAAATGGTATGCCACAGCCGATTACGTGCCGATGTATGTGGGCAACCATGTCAGCGGCGTGGTGTTCACCAAGGAGATAGCGCTGTTTCACGCCAACCAGCAACTGTCCTATTGCAGCAGCCAGGTGGACCGTGCATTGGAAACGCTCAGACCCTACGACTTCACGATGATGCCAAGAAACATTCTTGTGGACGGGCGGACTTGGAACCTCCGCAAGGCGAAGGCTGAAGAATGGTGCTCTGGGTTCTGGCCTGGAATCCTTTGGATGACATACGGATACAACCGCAGCGAAGCGGTGATGAATGCTGCCACCGGCTACACCGAGGCCGTCATCCCCATCTTCAGCCAGCCCGTTTACGACCACGACCTCGGCTTCATCGCCATCAACTCGTTGCTGAAAGGATATGAACAAACCCATGACGAGCGCTACAAGCAACTCGCCCTACAAGCCGCTGATTCGCTGGCTACCCTGTTCAATGACAAAGTGGGGACCATGCTTAGTTGGCCTCGCCATGTAAAGGACTACGGTGGGCACAACACCATCATCGACAATATGATGAACTTGGAACTGCTTTATTGGGCAGCTGAGAATGGTGGTGGCCGACAATTGAAGGAACTGGCCACACGTCATGCCGACACAACGATGAGAAACCATTTCCGCAAGGATGGCAGCTGCTGTCATGTGGCGGTCTATGACACCCTGACGGGAAAGTTCATCAAGGGTGTTACACATCAGGGCTATAGTGACCAGTCGATGTGGAGTCGTGGCCAGGCGTGGGCCATATATGGATACACGATGGTTTATCGTTACACCCATGACACCCGACACCTCGCTTTCGCCCAAAAGGTAGCGGACATTTATTTGAAACGCCTCCACGAAACAAGCGACGACTGGGTTCCTCGATGGGATATGGACGAACCTCGCAGCCATGCGCCAAAAGATGCTTCTGCGGCCTGTGTCACCGCCTCCGCCTTGCTCGAACTCTGTCAATATGTGGAGAAGGAGAAAGGCCAACACTATCGCGAGGCAGCCATTTCGATGTTGCGAGACCTCAGCACAGGCAACTATCAAAGCCGCAATCGCAATGTATCCTTCCTGATGCACTCCACGGGAAATCTTCCTGCTGAATCAGAAATAGATGCCAGCATCATTTATGCAGATTATTATTACTTGGAGGCTATAATGCGTCTGAAAAAAATAAGTAGGTGATCAAAATTGCTTGCACGAAATTGAAGAATGGATGTAGAGGGTCCACCTTCCCATGTGTCTCTTTAGGAGATGCGGTTGTGCTTGTGTCCTTCGTACCTTTTGAGTACCTTAGAACCAACACCCCCTTGCCCTCGGCTGTCACGCCTACTGACTTCACAGGCCCTGTGCATCCCACTGTTTCCAGATGGTGCTGCCACACACCGTCAACCCCGGGCGGGTTATGGGATAAGGACAGATGATTATCCACTCTCTAAGACTGGCAATCTTCGGGAGTCGATTTCACCCCGTACGTTGTCGATGTTGCCATCCAAGTTGACTTGACAGGAGCCAACGCATCCCGCTTTGGGGTCTGCCCGACCTTAGTCCGAAGGATGCTCGTACGTGATGGCTTTCCGGTGAACAGGTTTTGCCCTGCGCAACCTCCTTTTTTTGGAAAGGTAGGAAGGTCACTTTATAGCATTACTGCTTTATTCTGACGACGCGAAGCCCGCCGGTTGGTTTTATCAGGAAGAAGCCAACAAAGTCACAAGAGCCTCTGGCATGGTATTATTTGATGTTTTGCAACAGTCGTTCAAAGATCGCTTTTCAAAAATCTGGTGCAAAGGTAAAAAGCAAGTGCGCAGTCTTTCTGCGTAGTCAAAAAAGTTTTGAAAAAAGTGATTTTTTTGTGAATTCCAGCGATTGAGAGTAGAATTTTCAGTCCCTTTTATACAAGTAGAGTGTAATGGATAAAAATCTATATTACGACTGCTTTTGAAACGATATTTTTATTTATATTTGCAAAGAAAAGAGCACTATGACAAAAACTGGAATTGAAACTGATATGAAGAGAATTGGTATTTTCTTGTTTTTGATACTTGCATGTGTGATGGCTTTTGCGCAAGACAATGTGGTTGATTATCTGCATGTAGGGAAGACACTCAAGTTTCAAGATAAGAAATTTGAGCTCAAGTGGTGTCAACATCCCATTGAGGCATATTATCTTCAGGAATGGTTGCCCAAGGGAGAGACTTTTGACAATTATGAACAAATGTTGAGTGTCTCTCTGTCTTTCTCTGAATCATTAGGCGTTCAGTTTTTCGTTGATGCCAAGGTTCGTGAACTTGATGAACGCAAGAAATCAGACAAATGCTGCAATTATCTCGTCTATGAGAACAATGGAGAGTATATCATTGATTTCTTGGTGAGCGATGGGGCGGATGGCATGCTGAATGTGGTGGAGGCTGACATCCATCACTACAAGCCCGTGGTCGTCGAAGGCAAGAAAGCGATACAGCTCAATTTCTATTCGCGTAGGGCATATGGTGACGACATCATACCCTTCTTGGAATCCCTCAAGGAAAAGAAAGTTGACTGGATCAATGAACTGACACAGATGAAAATCGTTTGCAAAATGAAATAACTTCAATAATTGGAAGATGTTTTTCGACAACTTTCAGCATCCTGCTCATAGTCTATTCCTTCGAGAGTCTTAATAATTTGTAACTGAGCAATGAAAACAACCATGATTGAAATATTTGCCTTGCCATTAGCGCTTCTATTTGGGTGCAGTTCAAATAATGCAGCCCAACAAGCAAGTGCAGATGTTGTGGAAGACACAGTTGAAACTTATTCATTGAATAATATTGATTTCAGTTTGGCAAACGACTTGTGCCAAAAGCAAAAAGAAACTCTTGCCCTTACCAAGGCAGAAAGGATTTGTGCAGATAAGGTCAACGACCTTGCTTTCTCGATGCTTCATCAGATGGCCAAGGAACTGATGGACAGCAGTTTTGTTGTCTCGCCGATGAGCCTGAATTGCGCCATTGCGATGGCTGGCAATGGAGCGGCAGGCAGAACACTTCAGGAAATTGAGCGGCTCGTTGGTCCAATAGCCGTTGCAAATTCTTTCTTCAAAAAATATCATGCGGCATTACCTCACAATGAATATTCCAATTGTGGCATCTTCAACTACCTTGCGGTTAATCCCAAAGATCCCATTAAAAAAGATTTTACTGACAAGATTTCCACAATATATAATGCGTGCGTCAAACCCATAGATTTTGCCAATCCCAAGAGTGTAAAGCAGATCAATGACTGGTTTTGCCGGCAATTACAAGATGAATCGCTGAATGTTGTCAAAGAACCTGATGCAGAAACATCGCTTCTTCTGGCAAATGTGCTGGATTTTCGGGCCTTCTGGTCATTACCATTTAATAGTCAATTCACCTATGACCATGATTTCACAACTGACAATGGAGAGATTTTGCAGATTCCCATGATGTATTGTCAGGAAAGGACTTGCTTATACACCGAAAATGCCAGTTTTAAAGCAGTGTCTTTGTCTTATTTAGGCAGTTGCTATAGGATGCTGTTAGTTTTGCCCAAGACCGAGAAACTGAGCAAACTCACTTCTGCAATGACTTCGAATACTTTCTCAAATATCCTCAATTCACTAAAAGAAAAAGAAGTGGAGTTGAGTTTGCCTCGTTTCAGGTGTGTGGGTGACATGGAGGTTAAGGAAATGCTCTCAAAGGTGATTCCCAGCGCCTTTGATGTTCAAAAGGCAAATTTCAGCGCAATCTGTGAATTGCCAACGTGGATCAATGAGATAAGCCATAAGACAAGCATAGAAGTCACAGAACAAGGAACAAAGGCAAGAAGTATCACGGTGGAGAGTTTTCTGGTAAAGGCAGAAACAGAAAATCCCAAGTTTATAGCAAATCGTCCTTTCATGTATATCGTATATGATGATGCGACTCATGCTATTATGCTGACAGGTCAATTCTGCGGTGATGGAGCCTTATTGACTGAAGACAACAATTCATCCAAAAGACACTGATTATGAAAAAGCACATTAGTTTGTCTATTGCATTTCTGCATTGTTTGTTTTTAATTGTTCTTGTTTTGAGTGGCTGTGCGGCAGAACGTTCCAAGTATAGAAAGGTTTACTCAGGTGATTATGGTTGCGCAGCAATTTGGCTATTTTGATATTGGTATTCAGTCCTGTTATACGAAGGGTGGATGGTCTATCTTCGTCGAAGGAGTGAGCCTGTTGTATATGCCATCCGTATCACCGTCCACATTCATCTGTATGGAATCATTGTTGTGAAGTGCCTTGAGGTAGAATTCGCCCGAACTTTCCAAGTTGATTTCAATGGATTTCTGGCATTTGGCGGCCATGCCTACAAGGCATACTGCACTTTTATCCGATTTGGATAATCTATTTTGGATAATTTTTTTGGAAGAGTGAATAAAAAACTTTTGTCCACGGCCAGCAGTGTGCAGAAGTTTGCTCAAACCCTTACAGAAAAGCAGTTGCTTACGCATCAACAAGGCATTTACGAAGTTTACGATAAGTTGATGTCCGAATGGCTCCGGAGGTCGTAATAATCACTTCATACTCATAGTCTGTTTTTGCTATACTTCTTCAGCTTACGACGGATTATCTGCCCTTCCCGTTTCTTGCTGCGTGCTGCCGGGGGTGGCTGAGGTCGTCGGCGTAGTATTTGAGGACGATGTCGGCCATGGTCTGCTGGCCCTGCTTGAAGACGGTGGCGTCTTCGCGGGTGACTTCCCGTTCCGGGAGGGGTTTGCCGTCAATGTGGGCGGACATCATCCATCTGCCGTTGTCGTTGCGGAGGTTGATGTCCTCGAGCCTGCGGCCGTCGTCGAGGGATGCCTCTCTCACAATTCGAAAGTGCGGGTGAGCAAACCGTCGTAGGTGTTGATGTCGATGACGATGACGTCCCCTGGTGCGAACCCGGCCATGGGGATGCTGACATACACCTTGGTGGAATAATTCTGTGGCACGTCGTTTTGTGCATGGAGGAGCCTCAACCGATGCTCCCTCCTGCCATCGCCCAAGGCGACGATGGTGTCGCGCACCACTCCCAGCAACTGCTTCCTGGCCTCGTCCTCGGTCTTCCCGGTCTTCACGTCAAGACCGAGGTTGACATACTTGCCATTGGCGCTCATCCACGCGCTTTCAAAGGAAAGCGGGTCGGTGGGGGTGCTTTTCAAACGTTCTTGTGGCAATCTCACCACCAGCACCTGCTTGGCAGAAATGCCCTTGACATGGTTGGAACCTTGCTTGTCGACATGGTAGTAGAGCAAGGCGCGGTAGGTGGAGTCGGCGGTGGTGGCCCAACTGCAGGCGAGGTGGTCGTCGAATACCAGCGAGTCGCCATCGTCGGTGATGGCATGTGCCAGCGATTTCGCCTCTGCGCTCCTCGCCACCACGAAGTCGGCACGCATGTAGGAGTATTCGTCGTCGCCGGTCTCATAGTCCCCGCTCTCGCAGGCCGCCAAACCCATGAGGCAGCACCACGCCATCAAGAAAAGCCCCACTCGCCCCACTGCGACCTTAAAGACTTTAAGGACCTTATGGACTTTAACGACCTTAAGGACCTTAAGGTCGTTATGCTCTGCAGCCTTTTTGGGAAAGCGGTGTATCATTTCCCTTCCTCCTTGCCGGCAAGAGCCAATTGGTTTCTTGCGGGATTGGCATACATGGTGAGTATGCGCTCCCAGAGGAAGTCTTCGTCGGGGTGCGCCAGTTCCACTTTGGCCAACTGCCCATCGACGTATTTGAGGAAGAAAGCCTTGTCGGCGTCGGTGTAATGGTCGTCGTGTGCGCGGATGCCTTCCAGCACGTCGAGAGCGATGTAATTGCACGGATAGAGACGGTAGTTGCGGTGTATCTCCTCGTCGATGTGCGCGGCCACCTTGTCGAAGAGTTCACCCTTCGGCGTGTCGGCGATGGAGTCGAGGTAACTGTCGATGCAGGGTGCGCAGTGGTAATGAATGCGGCCCTTGTAGCCCATGATGCCGGTGCGCATGCTCAGCACGTCTTCGCCCGGCGCCTTGTGGAATTCGGTGGCATCGCGACGTTGCTGCAACTCCTTGGCCTTGAGATAGTCGCAAGGGTCGTATTCATAGGAGATGGCCAGCGGCACGATGTGCAACTGCCTCAGCCGCTCCACAGGCTTGCCCTCGCCTCCCATCGCCATCATCTTGAGGATGGCGGGCTGGGTGCGGTCGTCGGAGTCCTTCGCCCTGCCTTCACGCTGCGCTATCCATATGTTCTCGTTCTTCTCTTCGATGGCGAAATGCATGTATTGCGCGAGCCGCTGGCTGGCCAGGAGCATCTGCCTGGGCGGCAGGCTTCTTTCCACGATGAACGCCTTGTTCACCCTGACGAGGTCTCTCACCCACGGCAGCGACAGGAGGTTGTCGCCGATGGCTATCTCGCACGTGGTGGTGAACCCGGCATCGATAAGCAACTTGTCGAGCAGGGCGGAGTCGAGCACGATGTCGCGGTGGTTGCTCACAAAGGTGTACCGCTTTGTGGTGTCTATCGCGCTGGTGTCCATGTCGCACCCTTTCGCCGCCTTGGCGAGCAGGCTCTCCAGGAAGGTGTAGCAGAACGCTTTCTGGAAGTCGAGGTTCGTCTTGCATTGCCTCATCTTCGCCCCGACGGCCTCGATGGAGACACCCGGGTAGAGATAGGCGATGACCTGGCGGAACTGCTGGTCGGCCAGCAGTCGCTCGAAGACCATGGGCAGCTCCTCTGGCTCGTAAGGCCGGATGGCGTCGAAAATCTCAGGTGTTTTCATGGACGTGTTGTTTCAAGTGAATTGGTTCTCTACGATGTCGGCGAGCACGTCGGCGATGTCGAGGCCGGCGGCCCTCACCTGCTGCGGTATGAAACTGGTGGGTGTCATGCCCGGAGTGGTGTTGATTTCGAGCATGTTGATTTTCATCCCTCCCTCGCTGTTCTTCGTGAGGATGTAGTCGATGCGGATGATGCCGTTGCAGTGGAGGATGTCGTAGATGGCGCTGGTGATTTGCTGAGCCCTCTTGGCCACATCGTCGGGGATGCGTGCCGGCGTGATTTCCTCCACCTGCCCGTTGTATTTGGCGTCGTAGTCGAAAAACTCGTTGTGGGTCACCACTTCGGTGACAGGGAACACCACCGACTTCTCACGGGTCTTGTAGCAGCCCACGGTGATTTCCGTCCCGTCGAGAAACTGCTCCACCATCACCTCGTCGCTCTCCATCATGGCCTTGCGGATGGCGGGAGCCAGCTGGTCGACGTTTTTCACTTTCGACACGCCGAAGCTGCTGCCGTCGTTCGACGGTTTGACGAAGCATGGCATCCCGATGCGCTGCTCTATCTCTTCGTCGGAGACGTCTTTTTCCTGTCCCCTTCTGATGAGCAAGCTTTCCGGCACGCTCACCCCGAAGCTTCTGAGATACTGGTTGAGCACGAACTTGTCGAAGGTCAGTGCTTCGATGAGCACTCCGCTTGTGCTGTATGGCAGGCCGATGAGTTCGAAGTATCCTTGCAGGATGCCGTTCTCACCCGGTGTGCCGTGGATGGTGATGTAAGCATAATCGAAAAGTCGTTTCTCTCCCTCCTCCTGGAACGAGAAGTCGTTGCGGTCGATGGGTGCGGTCATCCCGTCTTTCAGATGGACGTTCCATCCGTTTTTGTTGACATCAACTACATAAACGTTGTAACGCTCTTTGTCAAAAAACGAATACAGGCCTTGTGCCGACCGCAATGATACGCCATGCTCTGAGGAGTCGCCTCCACAAACAATGGCAATGGTTCTTTTCTTGTTGTTCATTATTTATATTAATCAATCGTTTTTTTCTTTCGGGGGAACTAGTTTTCCAAGGGTTCAATGGTCTTGTATTCATCGCCCTTCATCTTGACGTGCCATTTGTCGATGAGGCTGGCGAGGTCGGATGGCATGGGGGAATCGAAATCCATCTGCAAGCCGGTGACAGGGTGCTTGAAACCCAATGTCTTGGCATGCAACGCCTGGCGCGAACATATTTTGAAACAGTTGTGTATGAACGCCTTGTAGGTGGAACTCCTCTCTCCCCTGAGGATTTCCGTCCCGCCGTAGCGTTCGTCGCCGAAGAGGGGATGGCCGATGTGCCTCATGTGAGCCCTTATCTGGTGGGTGCGCCCCGTCTCCAGCACACACTCCACCAACGTGACATAGCCGAGCCGCTCCAACACCTTGTAATGCGTGACGGCGGGCTTGCCGATGCCTGAGTCGGGAGAGGTGACGGTCATACGCAACCGGTCCTTGGGGTCGCGGGAGATGTTGCCTTCTATGCGGCCCGTGTCCTCCGTGAGATTTCCCCACACCAGGGCCACATAGCTGCGGTGCGTGGTCTTGTTGAAGAACTGCAGTCCGAGGTTGCTTTTCGCCTCCGGCGTCTTGGCGGCCACGATGAGGCCCGTGGTGTCCTTGTCGATGCGGTGCACGAGTCCCACCTCGGGGTCGTTGGGGTCGTATCCCGGCAAGTCCCTGAGGTGCCAGGCGATGGCGTTCACGAGCGTGCCGTTGAAATTGCCACAGCCGGGATGCACCACCATGCCGGCGGGTTTGTCGATCACCATCACCACGTCGTCCTCATAGACGATGTCCAGCGGGATGTCTTCCGGCTCTATGGTGGTGTCGAAATGCGGCCTGTCAAGCATCAGCGTGACAACGTCTCCCGCCCTCACCTTGTAGTTGCTCTTCACTGGCTTGTCGTTGACATGCACGAAACCTGCCTCCGCCGCCTTCTGTATTCTGTTGCGGCTGGAGTGCTGCATCTTCTCGCACATGTATTTGTCGATGCGCAACGGCACCTGACCCTTGTCCACTACGAAGCGGTAGTGTTCATAGAGTTGAGGCGACTCGTCCTCCAATTCATCAATGTCGTATACGGGTGTGTCTGCCATTTCCATGCTATGCCGACCCTTGTCATCGGTTATTCCGTTTTCACAGGCTTGGGGGCTGGTGGCGGGGCGGGCGTGGTGCTCACCGTGGGGATGTCCACCTTGTCAAAAGTGGAAGTGGTGGGCGCGGGCTGTTCCTTTTCCGTCACTTCCACCTGCTTCTCCACACTTGCCTCCGTCTTCCTCCTATAGTGAGGACGAGAGGCTTGGGGCTTCTCTGCATCCTCTTCCTCTGCCTCGCCAAAATAATAAGTGTTGCTGTCGATGTAGGTCACCGCCTGGCTCATGTCGCGACGGCCGTCGCCAACCTGGATGACGAGTTGGTCCTCTATCGACACACGGTCGCCGGTGGCAAGCTGCTTGCCCTGGCATTTGATGCCATACACCCATTCCTTCTCGCCGGGGATGTACTCGGGCTCGCCCAACAGGAATCCGAGTGAGGTGAGACGAGACTGTGCGTCGCGCAGCGAACTGTTGTCTATGACATCGGGCAAAGGCCTTCTGGGGGTCGAGGGGGCGTTGATCTTCACGTAGATGAGCCTGCCGGGCTTGACAATCTCTCCGGCGGCGGGCGACTGCTCCAAGACGCAGTCGGGGGGCATGGTCTTCACATAGTCGGTGTCGCTCACCACGATGTCGAGGTTGAGCTGGTCGAGCATGCTCTCTGCATCATTGTAGCTCTTGTGAAGGATGGAAGGCACCTCCACCGTCTGGCCATGGTGTGTATAAAGGTCCATGCCATAACGTAATCCCATAGTTATGAGAGTCACGATAAGCGCCATGGCAAGGATGTTCAGCCACATGAAGGGGCTCAGCATTTTCTTGAAAAAATTTCTTTCAGCCATTGTTCTGTTGTTGCGGTTTGGTGCGTACTCAGAGGGTTTTATTTACCATGAGTCCACTATGACATGCAAAGGTACGATTAAGTGAGCGAAAAGCAAAACAAATAACAAAGTTTTTGTTTTCTTTTCCGAACGAGAGTACCTTCGGCGGAAGCCAAAGGTACGATTAAGTGAGCGAAAAGCCAAATTTTTTTGAGTTTTTCCGAACGAGAGTACCTTCAGCGCAGCCAAAGGTACGAAAATTTCGATTAAGCGAGCAAGAAAGGAGCTTGCTTCTTTCTTCGAGCGTGAGAAATTTATGCAATAAGTGAGCGAAAAGCTAAGTGAGCGAAAAGCAAAACAAATAACAAAGTTTTTGTTTTCTTTTTCCAAGAAGTAACAGCTCTGCGAATAGCACTAAAACATATAATCCCCATATAATTATTCAAAAATTTTTACTTACGGACACTTTCTCACGCAACAAAGTTGTTGTGTTTTCCGTGTTCGCTACGCTCACCTTGCTCAACTCACAAATACAAATCCGTTGTGGTATACTTTCGGTTGATTCGTGGCGGCTTGCCGCCTTTATGTTTGTGTTTCGGTTACTTCGGTTATTTCTTCGACGAGCGAAGCGGCAGAGCCGAGCGCGTGTTCGTTATCCCCTCAAAGAAACGGTAAAAGTAATCATATGTCCCTTTAACTCCCCTTTAACTTCCTTTTAACTCCTTCAAAAAGAGCATATGCCCCTTTAACTCCTCTTTAACTTCCTTTTAACTCCTTCAAAAAGAGCATATGTCCCTTTAACTCCTTCAAAAAGAGCATATGTCCCTTTAACTCCCCTTTAACTTCCTTTTAACTCCCCTTTAACTCCTTCAAAAAGAGCATATGTCCCTTTAACTCCTCTTTAACTTCCTTTTAACTCCTCTTTAACTCCTTCAAAAAGAGCATATGTCCCTTTAACTCCCCTTTAACTTCCTTTTAACTCCTCTTTAACTCCTTCAAAAAGAGCATATGTCCCTTTAACTCCTCTTTAACTCCCCTTTAACTCCCCTTTTAAATTATTAATTATCAATTATTTACCCCCTCTTCCCGGAAAAGGATTTCTTGCGTTTCCCAGTTCATGTCCTCTATGATGGCGATTGACTCCAACTGGAACCCTTCTTCGCGCAGCAAGCGGCCACCCTTCTGTTGGCCTTTCTCCACGGCGATGCCTATGCCAACCACCTTGCCGCCAGCTTGTTGCACCAGGTCTATGAGTGCATGCACCGCCTGCCCGTCGGCAAGGAAGTCATCTACAATCAGCACACGATCGGTGGGTTGCAGGTAAGGTTTCGACACAAACACCTTGTTCTCCTGTTTGTGGGTGAACGAATAGGCGTGCGACACATACTTGGTGTCGACGCTGTTGGCCGTCTCACTCTTCTTGGCGAACACCACAGGCACGTCATACAGATGACCCAGCATTGTTGCCATGGCGATGCCACTAGCCTCGATGGTCAGGATTTTGTTCACCTCCACACCACAAAACCGGCGTTTCAGTTCGCTGGCTATCTGACGTATGATGCCGATGTCTATCTGATGATTCAGGAAATTGTCTATTTTCAGGATATTGCCAGGTCTGACAACACCGTCGCTTACGATTTTTTCTTCAAGGAAGTTCATCATTGGTCATTTAAGGTTGCTTTGTTCTATTTTTGCAGATGTCAAATCCACATGTCCCAGAGTCACCCTTCCTGAAGAGGTTGGGAGTGTCGCCAAGCCACAAGTGACGTCTCGGCTGTCAAATACAAAAAAACAGGAAAAAGCGTTGCCCCTTCCTGTCCTTCTTCTTCCTTGGCTGAGCGGTTACTTGCCGTGATGCTCATCCGAAACGGTCAGCTTCTTACGCCCTTTGGCACGGCGGGAAGCCAGCACACGACGGCCGTTCTTTGTGGCCATTCTCTCGCGGAAACCGTGCTTGTTCACTCTTCTGCGATTGTGGGGCTGGAATGTTCTTTTCATTTCTAAATAGCTATTTTATGTTGTTATTTCTCAGTTTGGGGTGCAAAAGTACTCATTTTTTTCCATTCCACAAAGAATTTATCAAAAATTTACTCCAACAACCCGAAAATTCATACCTTAACGAAGGATTTGACCTCGGGCAATGTGGACTATAGGCGCCCAAAATGCCAAATGCCAACAACACAATACGCAAATGACAAGGAAAAACGAACACGCGCTCGGCTCTGCCGCTTCGCTCGTCGAAGAAATAGCCGAAATGTAAATATAAAGGCGTCAGGCCGCCACGAAACAACCGAAAGGTAACACGAATTACCATTGAATTGTCATTGAATTGTTAGGGACAGGGATGTCAATTAACGACTAATTATATGGTCATTATATGTTGAAAACTTTATTGTTCAGCAGTTAACGAACACGCGCTCGGCTCTGCCGCTTCGCTCGTCGAAGAAATAGCCGAAAGGTAACACGAATTATCACGCGCTCGATTCTGCCAAATCGAGCAAGGTGAGCGAAGCGAACACAGAAAATCGCAACTCTGTTGCGTAAAGACATCACAGCGACCGCTTTTAAGGGAGCGGTACCTTAATGAACGAGCACCGAGGAGGTGCGGTTGAGCCCCCTC
>CADADN010000131.1 GCA_902786665.1 uncultured Prevotellaceae bacterium
TTCCTCCTTTTACTTTCCTTTTTCTTCCTTTTTCATCTTGTTTATTGCAATCTTCTACAATCAATAATGTCTTGTTGACCAAATGCTTAGAGATTTGTGCATAAAGATCAGAATCTTAGAGGGGGAGCAAGTTACATCGTGAACACTTCGGTGAAGACTTTGGGTGCGCACTGGGGATTTCTGGAAGTGTGCGACGCTCGGAGGACATAGGCTCACCACGATGTATTTGTTCAGCGAGAAATGTTTCGTGCTGTAAGGATGAAATGAAAGGAATGCCACGCCAAACGGCTCGGTTCGCTATTGTAGAGACGGGATACATCCCGTCTCACCAGTGGAAAGCCACGCCAAACGGCTCGGTGTGCTATTGTAGAGACGGGATACATCCCGTCTCACCAGCGGAATGCCACGCCAAACGGCTCGGTGTGCAATTGTAGAGACGGGATACATCCGTCTCACCAGTGGAAAGCCACGCCAAACGGCTCGGTGTGCAATTGTAGAGACGGGATACATCCCATCTCACCAGCGGAATGCCACGCCAAACGGCTCGATGTGCAATTGTAGAGACGGGATACATCCCGTCTCACCAGCGGAATGCCACGCCAAATGAGGTGGTGAGCACTGAGACGGGATGTATCCCGTCTCTACCACCTGGCTCCGTCCTCTTGGCGGCAGACGGGCACAAGACCCGCCCCTACGACTTCGGGGGAATTCTTGGTGTGACGACCAACCTTACAGGTCGAAATGTTTTGACACGTTCTCGACTTTGTTGCTTTGCTCGTACAATAATGATATGTTGTAATGTTATTTGTTGAACAGATTCTTCTTTATCCCAAATGCAGTTAGGCCTTAGACTTAATAGCAACTTAAGTCTAAGGCCTAAAATACAACTAAAGTCTAAAGCCTACTTCACCACATGCTTCTTTCCGTTGATGATATAGACGCCCTTTCCGGGTTGCGGGTTGGTGATGCGCCTTCCCTGGAGGTCGTACATCTGGTTGCCGGTGGCGGGTTGCAGGTGGACGGTCTCCATTCCGGTGGGTGAATAGTCGTCGTTGTTGGTGAGGTAGATGTCGTTCACCCTGATGGCCTGGTTGCCGTTGCCCCAGAAAGCCACGATGCGTATGTTCTTGGTGTCGAGAGCCTGGCCTGACTTCCCTCCGCTGGTGTATTTGGCGGTCTTCAGGTTCACCACGATCTGCTTCTTCTGTCCGAAGTCGCCGGTGGCGCAGCAGTCACCCCAGATGCTGCTTGTGGTGAAGATGTTGAGGTGCGAACCGCTGCTGGTGGCTCCGAGATTCACCACGAGGTATTTGTATGCCGACATGTCGGCCCCGTTGGGATACTCCCATCCCATCTGTCCCCATTGCCCGGGTCGGAAGGTGTGTGTCTGCTCGTCGTAGGTACCCTGTGCGAAGAGCGACGTGTTGATGTATTCCGCGGCGAAGGGGAAGAAGGTGCTGCGCACGTCGAACTCCCCGTTGCACTCGTTGCCCAACGGGTCGGTGTAGGTGAAGCGCACGTGTGCGATGCCTTCGCTGAGTCCTTTGATGCGTCCGTTCTCGATGGATGCCACCTCGCTGTTGTCAATGTCGTAGCGTGCCATCGGTGCTATGTTGTTGGTGTGTCCGTCGCGGTAGGTGGCGATGATTTCCAGTTGCTTGCTGTTGCCCACCATCACCTCCTGCGTCGTTTGCTCCAGGGTGACCTTTTCCACGGTGAGCATGTCCTCGTTGAAGCCTTCGAAGTCGGCGGGATGGAACATGGCCTCCTCATAGTCGCTCTCGGTGGCGAACCAGTCGAAGTCGGCGTAGCCTTTCTCCGGGTTGTCCTTGGTGGCGTGGCAGAAGAGGCCGAAGCGAGCACCGACGAAGACGCTGAGGTTGAATCCCAGGGTGGTCTGCTGGCCCAGCGGGGTGAAGGTCTTGTTGTCCAAGGAGTAGTAGAACTGTGTCTTGCTGGTGTTGTAGTTGACGGTGGCCCTGAGGTAGACGATGCTGTCTACGTCCACGGCGGCAGTCTGCTGGGCGGGACTGAAACCGTTGTTCGATGTCAGTTGGTCTTGCCTCCAGAAGATTTTCGGTTGCCCGTTCCTCTTCTCCACGGCGATAAAGGCGTAGGGGTCTTGCAGGATGCAGATGCCGGCCCTGTCGCCGTCTTGCAGGTGGCTCACGTCGAGGCGTATCGTGCCGGTGGAAGGACGGTTGGTGAAGGCGAAGATGCGCTGGGTGAGCATGTTGCGGGCCTGGGTCAGTTTGCTGGCGGTGCCGGTGGTCCTCAGTCGCAGCCATCCCGGTCGTTCGAAGAGGCTCCACGCCCCGTCGTCGGGGTTGTGGTTCCACTGCCACTGCATGCCGAGGGGGTAGGAGCGGAAGTTGTCGTTGGTGGGCATGGGCACGCGGGGGTAGGAACTGCCCACGTCGGGTTTGTTGTAGGTGGAGTAGGGCACGCCGTTGGCACCTACGACGGGCCAGTCGTTCTCCCACCTGACGGGTTGCATGTTGGGCATTCGTCCCAGGCATCCCAGGTCTTCCTGCATGATGGTCCACCATTGTCCCGACGGGGTGTCGAAGAGTGCGCCTTGGTGCACGGTGTTGGGCCTGCCGTTGATGGTCTTCTGCACGAGCATCTTCTCCTCGTAGGGACCGAAGATGTTCTTGGAACGCAGCACCGTCTGTCCCGACGGCCAGCCGCCGTAGGTGGCGTAGATGTAATAGTAGTCGCCGATGTGGTAGAGGTGGCTGCCCTCGAGCATGTCGTTGGCTTGGAACACCGTCTTCTCCTGGATGAAGTTGAAATCCTCGTCGAGTTCGCACATCTTGATTTCCGTGTTGCCGCAGACGACATATACCTTCCCCTTGTCGAAGAGCATGCCGGGGTCGTAGTAGATGCGCGAGAGCTGTTTCATCTCCCACTTTCCTTCGGGGTCGGTGGCCGAGAGGATGAAGCCTCCGGCGTCGTTGCCGTTGATGAGGATGTAGAAGCGCCCGTCGTGGTAGGTTATGGCACAGGCCCACATGCCGCGGGCGTAGGCGTTCTGCTCGTTGAGCAGGGAGTAGTTGTCATTGCCCGACAGTTGCTTGAGGGGTTGGGCGCAATACTCCCAGTTCACCAGGTCGCGTGACTTCACGATGGTGGCTCCCGGGAAGTGGTGCATCGTGGTGGACACCATGTAGTAGGTGTCGCCCACGCGGATGACGTCGGGGTCGGGGAAGTCGGCGGCGATGATGGGGTTCTTGTATTTCCCGTTGCCCAGGTCGCTCATGACGACGTCCTTGAAGTCGGCGTGTGCCCAGTCCACGTCGTAGTATTCGGCATACCAGTCCATGCAGGCTTTGCCGCAGGCCTCCTCGTAGCCGTCGAAGGCGGGCACCACCTTGTTCTTGTTGAGCAGCGTGTCGATGTCGATGAGGCAGGACGTGCCGGAGAGCGTCATGGAGATGTTGCCGTAATGGTCGAGCATCGCCTTGAAGGCCTTGCCCCATTTCGAGGTGCTGCCAGTGGCCCATGTGCCCCAGTTGGACTCCACCCAGTCGCCGTGCTCGTTGTAGTGGCCGGTGCCTTCCTTCTTCGGGCTCCAGTCCACCTCGGTGATGATGATGGGTGCGGTGTCCACCACGGGGACCTGTCGGTGGAACTGATTGATTTTGTTCTCTGCACTGGGGTTCTCGTCGCTGCAGCCATACCAGCCGCAGTAGTCGTGCACAGCATAGCCGATGTTGTAGCCTTCTATCGGGTATTCGGCATAGCTGGTGTAGTTGGCCTGCCATCCTGTGCCTGGCGCCCAGATGATGCCGGTGAAGCCGTTGGCGCGGATTTTGTCCACGATGGGTTGGAAGAAGTCGTGCAGGGCTTTCGGGTCATCCTCGCCGTTGGCGTTCTTCAGCGACACCGGCTCGTTGGCCAGTTCGATGCTGATTTGCCCGGAGTATTTCTTGATGGAGTCGTTTTGTGAGAAGATGTCCCA
This sequence comes from uncultured Prevotellaceae bacterium, assembly GCA_902786665.1. Taxonomy (GTDB): domain Bacteria; phylum Bacteroidota; class Bacteroidia; order Bacteroidales; family Bacteroidaceae; genus Prevotella. Next base: position 3,965 of record CADADN010000131.1, read on the forward strand.
CACGGTCATCAGGTAGTCGTTGTAGTAGTCGCCCACTTGCAGGTTGCCGGGGCATACTCCCGGCGGGCGCACGACGACGAACATGCCGTGGTTCATGGCGCGCTTGGCCAAGGGGAAGTAGAGGGTGCGCAGGTAGGTCTTCAGGCGCGACGAACTGAATCGTGAGATGTCGGCCTCGCCGCTCTCCCTGCCGTCGCTCTGCTTGTTGGGGTCGTTGGTCCACGCCGGGTCCATGTGGAGGCGGAACACGTCGCACTTGGCTGTCTCCAGTCCGGCGAACAACTTCTCGAAATAATTGATGCAGGGTGTGACGCTGCTGTAGCTCCATCCCCACCGGCCGCCGTTGAACCAGGCGTTGGGGGTGTCCATCACGCCGTGTAGCACCACGTGGTTGCCATGCTGGTCCACCAGCCAGCGGCCATCAACGCTCAGCGTGGGCAACGGCTTCACGCCCTGGGCCCACGACAGGCTGCATATGGCTGCTGCAAGAAGGATAAGGTAAAGTTTTCTCATTTTTGTGTTATTTTGATATTTTGATATTGTCGGATGCTGTGGGAAGTTGGGCGAGGGGGTGCCTTTGATTGCTGAGCTTGCATCTAGTGCCCCGTGTCCATGATTCGCTGCAAAGGTAAGCATATTTTTGCAGATTGGCGAGAACAGGGTGACAAATCTGCCACGACGTGACATTCAGTCGATGATGAAATGGGGATGCATGGGGTCGCCGTATCCTGGGTTGAACTCGAATCCCTCATACTCGAATTGCCGGAGGGCCTCGGGAGACTTCAGGCGGTTGTTGATGATGAACCTTGTCATGGCGCCCCGGCAACTCTTGGCATAGATGGTGACGACCTTGAGCTTGCCGTTCTTCATCACGAGAAACCGGGGTTGTATGACCGTCACGGCCTTGCATACTTTCTTCCAATCAAACAGATGCTGCATTTCCTCGGTGGCCAGGTGGACAAGGATGCCATCGTCGGACCTGACGGAATCAATCAGCAGGTCGGTCAACAACGGCTTCCAATGCCTGAACATCGTCTTGCCCTCCACGACGACTTTGCCTTCCATCCTGTATGAATGTATCATGTCCAAAGGTCGGAGCAGTCCATAAAGGAAAGACGTAACCCATAGATGTTGCTGTGAAAAGAGAAAGGCGTCGTTGCTCAAAGTGCTTGCATCCAGACACTTGTATGCTTGACCATAATAGGCCAGGATTGCCGGGAGACGTTCTTCTTCCGTGAAGAAACTGTCGTATCTCAACTTGTTGTCAATGGCCAACTGCCTGCTGCATTGGAACATGTCCATCAGCTCTTCCACGGAGCGCTGGCTCATCAGCAGGGCGAAATGCTCGGCTTCTTTTAGAAACTTTGGTTCGGTGACAAGCGGAGTCTTTGTCTCCGTAGTGTCATTCATGATCTTTGCACAAGCGAGTAATATCTGCATGGTTCAATCTGTTTGGTTGGTCACCCTGTTATCGAATTTGAGAATGGTCTTGATTGACAGTCGCTTTGGTGACAAGAATTCCATGATACGAAAATTCGTGATAAAAAGGAAATATGATATTGACATCCCAATTTGCAAAATTAGTGATTTCAAAGGAAAATCTTGGATTTTATTCGTAATTTTGCACATCAAGATATAAAAACGTGACATCATGAGCAATTTCAGACCCATGCGCCGACACAGGCAGCAACTCCCAGACAACGATTGCATCGGCATCCTTGAACGTGCCACTGCGGGCACTCTCGCCCTGTTGGGCGACGACGGATACCCTTACGCCGTGCCCATCAGCTTTGTATATCATGAAGGCTGTATCTATTTCCATAGTGCTGTCGCAGGGCATAAGGTGGATGCCATACGAAGATATGAAAAAGCTTCCTTTTGCGTGATCGACCAGGATGAGGTGCATGGGGAACTGTACACCACTTTCTTCCGCAGTGTCATCGCTTTCGGGCGCATACGCATCATTGAGGATGAGGAAGAGAAATTGGCTGCCGTCCGACTGCTGGGCAACCGATACAACCCCGGCCAGGATGAGGCATTGCAGAAGGAGATGGAGAAAGGACTCCATCGGATGCTGGCTCTATGCCTGAAAATCGAACACCTGACAGGCAAGGAGGCTATTGAATTGACAAGGAGAAAAGGATGAACCAGTTATTCAACAATGGAAAGCCTTTAGCTTAACCACTCCTGCTTCACCACTCTCCGTAAGGAATGATGTCTTTGAGTTTCCCGATGATGCGGCAATGGATGTCGGCTGTGAGACGGTCGTAGGACTCTCCCCGTCCCTCTGGCAGGGCGGCAGCGAACGCCTGGCGTGCTTTTAGCCATCGTGAGAATGTCGACTTCAAGGTGCCCACCCGTTCGGCCACGAGGCTGTCGCTGGGTATGCGGTCCTTATCCAAATCATTAAGAAATTCGATGTCTTCCGGTACCGATTTTTCTTTTATCCACGCTTCCCATTGCTTGGTGGTGACCGTCTTGCCTTTCTGTTGGTATGCCTTGCCCTTCAAGACAATGTCACGTTCTATTTCCAGTTCGGCACGGCGGTTCAATGCAAGGTTCTCGTAATAGCCTTCAATCTCCATGGGTTTCATGCTGTACCATTCCTGAGTGTATGACACCTCATGCCAGAAGGCAAACCGGGCTTCATTGAAATCGTGCCATGCCTCGTATTCCTCCTGTGCCAAGGCTCGCAGGTTGTCGGGCACGGCATTCAACCAGTTGCGGTACGCCTCGATGGTCAGGTAATAACCTTTCGTCGCTTCAACATAGCACTGGAAATTCAGCTCATACTGTGTTTGCGAGGAGAAACCATCTATGACACGTGTCATCTCGTCAAGCACGGAGTCGGATGGTACTGACGGCTCTTCCTTGCGGAAGTTGTCAATAGCCGTGTTGACAGCGATGGCCCATTGCAGTTTGTCTTTGGCATCGCCATTCAAATCGACCACGTGGTACATCCTCATGAACCGATTGGCAAGACGCATGGCCACCGAATCGCCATGTGTGGCAATATAGCGGTCGGCATGTTCGAGGTCGTCTGCCAGCAGTTCGAAATTGTTGTAAAGGAAGAGTTGCTGTTCCATGCTATGCACCTCTGCAAGTCCGAGCAGGTCCTTGGCGGAAATCGGACTTTTCACAGTGGCGTTCTCTATATATGAGATGCTGTCCTCTCCTTTGTAGCCTTCTGGGACTACCACGGTGTCGCGGGGGTTGTCAGAGGGGGTGGGACAGGGTGCTCCATTTCCTTCGTGTGCCATCAGCAGCATGGCTGCACAACAACATGGAATGAACAATAACTTCTTCATAGTATGCCTTGTTTTGATGTTTGATATTGCTTGTCTTTCCGGGGGCGGGATATGGGGTTGGAATCTGGCGTCGGCCTTCGCCTACTCGCCGGCAAGCTTGTGCTTCTTTTTCCGTGTATACATCTTCTTCGACTTGTGGACATGGTTGAGGGAATGGAAGCCGGGACCCAGCAAGTCCTGCTCGGCCTCACGTCCGCCACGACGTATGGCCTTGATGGCATCCATCGTCGTTACCTTTACAATTCTACGTTTCACCTTTTTCATCTTTATTCGCTTTTGAAAAGTTTGATGTTGGTATAGACCAGGTTGAAACAAATAATCTATCAGTTGTTTGATTGACTATATGCACATTTCATTCGCAAATGTAATGCATTTGTTTCAAATCTCCAAATGGATTCGGGCAAATTTCACATCCCGCCTTGGATGTTGTTGCGATAAACGGAATAACAAACGGTGCAACTGTAGGGGCGGGTCTTGTGCCCGCCCGAAAAAATTCCGTGTGCGGTTGAAATTTGGTGAGCAACCTACGCCCAAAAGACCGTGTCTACACCCTGGGATGCTCACTCGGAGTGCGACATCCCCGCCCCTCAAGGCTGATCTTTATACACAAATCTCTAAGCATTTGGTCAACAAGACATTATTGATTGTAGAAGATTGCAATAAACAAGATGAA
>CADADN010000132.1 GCA_902786665.1 uncultured Prevotellaceae bacterium
ACTTCGGCTGCAATGTATGGGACGGGCCTAGCCTTTCAGCCGCCATCAGGCGAACCTTCGGCGTTGATTTGGGAACGAGACAATGCCAAAGGCTTTTTCGCAAACTCGGCTACGCCAGAGTCCGCCCGCAAACTTACCCTAGCAAGGGTTATGAGCAGACCGAGGCACGCGACTCTTTCCCAAAAAAAGAGCAGAGATAGAGGACGATCCGAACCTGATACCCGTATATCAGAAGGAGCATATCGGGCTATGTGACTGAGGATGAGAGGAAAATGTGCGCCAAAGAGACATAAAAGACTATCTGCACCTACGAATAAGATATATATAGATAATTTTGAATACCTACTTACTCTACTTACATCTTCAAATACAATCATTATGCACGACATCATCACTGAGGGCTACATGCCTTTCATGGAATACCAAACCTACTACCGCGTTGTGGGCAAGGCCACGGAGAAGACACCTTTGCTGCTGCTCCACGGTGGTCCGGGAAGCACGCACAACTATTTCGAGGTGCTCGATTGCATCGCTGGCACCGGGCGGCAAGTCATATCATACGACCAGATTGGTTGCGGCAATTCCTATCTTGACGGCCACCCCGAACTGTGGACACAGAAGACCTGGATAGACGAACTCATCGCCATACGGGAATTTCTACATCTGGATACCGTCCACATTCTCGGACAGTCGTGGGGTGCTATGCAGGCCATTGCCTATGTCATTGACCATGAGCCTTCAGGGGTCAAGTCGCTTATCCTTTCTTCAGGCCACGCCTCCAGCAGTCTGTGGGCGAGCGAGCAGCATCGGCTCATCAAATATCTGAAGGAGGAAGACCAGGAAGCGATAAAACGTGCGGAAGCCACTGGCAAGTGGGACGACCCCGCTTACTTGCGTGCCAACGACCATTACTTCGAGAGGTTTGTCATCAGTGTCGATGAAGACTCGCCCGAGTGCATCAGACGACCGAAACGTTCCGGCACGGAGGCCTACCTCTATGGTTGGGGTCCCAACGAATACCAGCCTCTTGGAAGTCTGAAGGACTTTGAGTATACCGACAGACTGGGGCATATCTCCCAACCTACACTCATCTGCAGTGGCACACGCGACATCTGCACTCCCGTTGTTGCGGCCTCGCTTTACGAAAACATACCCAACAGTCGATGGCATCTGTTCCGGAATTCACGTCACACCTGCTTCATAGATGCTTTCGAGGAGTATTGCCAGGTTCTCACCTGTTGGCTGCAAGAGAATGACTGAATCCAAAATGATTGTGAATTATTGATTTACATGAGATTTTCACCACATCCTTTCCACAAGTTCGGCGGATGATTTACGATGGATGGAGTCGCTGCGCCATAGGGCCAGTTGCTGCTGTAGGGAATGCATAAAGCAAGTAACTACAGTTGCAACAGGCCCGCAGAAACTGTTAAAGTGATCATATGTCCCTTTAACTCCCCTTTAACTCCTGAAAAAAAGCAACTTGCTTCATGCATATCCATACAAAAGCCAAGAATGGTGGTGCGAATGATTTCGGGCGGGCACAAGACCCGCCCCTACGACTTTGGGGGAGGTGGAACAACAATATAATGATTGTCATAGCGGATGTTTGCGGACAATCATTATATTTTGATTCGTCGTAGGTCGATTCAAGTTGTGAAACAGACAAAATCTAAAGCGTAGCGGAGAATTATTCAGAAATAATTTGTTATGTGTTAAAAAATGTGTACCTTTACACCCGCAATTGGTTCTCTCCCTCGAAAGGCCATCCGAAAGGCTGACTTTCAAGTTTAGAGAGATTAAAAGGGAATCGGGTGTGAATCCCGGACTGTCCCGCAGCTGTAAGTCGTGTTTTACCGGCAAACAATATGCCACTAAGATTGTTGGGAAGGCGTTTGCGACCGGGCGACAAAGTCAGAAGACCTGCCTCTTGCAAGAGTCAACATCAAGCACCCTGGGGATGGGCTGATGATTCGAAATGCAAATTTTGAAGCATATACACCGTGAATTGTGGTTGACGATGCTGTTGTGCATGTCCGTATGGCACACGATGGCACAGGATGTCGGGACAAGGCAGAAGCCGAGCAGCCTCGACAGCATACACCATTTGCAAGAAGTGACGGTCACCTCCAAGCACCCTCCACGCACCATTGCCACATCGCAGATGCTGCAGGGCAACGAACTTCAGGCACTGAGCACCACGTCGGTGGCTGATGCACTGAAGTATTTTGCAGGCGTTCAAATCAAGGATTACGGTGGACTTGGAGGTTTGAAGACCATCAACGTCCGCTCGCTCGGAGCGCAGCATGTGGGCATCTACGTCGATGGCATACGCATCACCAATGCTCAAAACGGAACAGTAGACCTCGGGAAGTTCTCGTTGTCGTCGATGGAGAGCGTCTCGCTGTATAATGCCAACAAATTAGACAACTGCCAGTCGGCCAGTGAGTATGCATCAGGAGCCACCGTCTATCTGCGCACCCGCCGCCCCACAAACGACTCGTTGAGCGTACAATTACGCAATGCGTCGTTTTCCACATGGATGGCCAAAGTCAATGCCCAGTTCGACAAAAAAGGGTGGAGCGGATTCATTGATGGTGAGTGGACGGATTCACGCGGCGACTATCCCTTCCGCTATCACTCAGAGTTTGAAGACACCGTGGGCCGCCGCGCCAACAGCGACATCCGCTATGGACGCATCGAAGGGGCGTTGTTCAAGGAAGGATTCTCGTCACACATTTATTATTATGACAGCGAGCGTGGCTGCCCGGGCGGCATCGTGAGACGGTTGAGCGACAAGTATGTCAACGTGGGCCGCGAATGGGACCGCGACTTCTTCATACAGGCTTCTTATCAAAAACAGTTCCTGGAACGCCACCAAGTGAAATTGAATGCCAAATACACCAACGAGTATCTGCGCTACTGCACCGACTATCCCGAAAACCAGAATACCGCCCGTGTGGATAATCATTACCGTCAACAGGATGGTTACGGGGCTTTTTGCTATGCTTTCACCCCGTGGCAATGGCTGTCGTTCTCTGCAAGTTACGACGTTCGCTACAGCAAGTTGAAGGCAGACCTGAAGAAGTTTGATGATGTCTTCCGCCTTGACCAGAAACAGGTGTTGGCGGTACAAGCCAACTGGAATGGTCTGCAGGTGGCAGCCTCGTTGTTGCATCAGCATTATCACGACTTCACTTTTACCCATACGGGAGCAGCCGACCCGCTGGACCGTTGGACACCAGCGGTTTCCACCGCCTATACATTGGGAGGACTGACGCTTCGTGCCTGGTATAAGAGCATTTTCCGTGTTCCCACGCTCAACGACCTATACTATACCCAGGTGGGCAACAGAAACCTGAAGCCCGAATACACCAAGCAGATGAACCTGGGGGTGGAATACCACTTCGACTCAAATCATTGGAATGCCTCCTTCCAGGCAGACATTTACCAGAACAGGATAGAGAACCGCATCGTGTGTCTGCCCCTGAAGGGTACTTACACCTGGTCGATGATGAACTACGGCTACACCTTCTGCCGAGGGATGAACGCCACAATCAACGGGCGCTATCACACAGGACAGTGGAACTTCTCTCTTATCAACTCCATCACCTGGCAGCGCGATGTCGACAGGACCGACCCCGAGGACGAGGACATGTACAACAAGCCCATCTGCTACTCCCCGACCTTTTCGACTGGCATCACAGCCATCTGTGGATGGCGCACGCTGCAGTTCACCACCTCTTACCTCTATGTGGGCGAGCGCATGTGGAGCAAGGCCGACCCTGAGGACATCCTGGAGCCTTATCATAACGTTGACATGAAACTCTCCTACACCCATGTCATCAACAAAACTTCGCTGGGTCTCTGCCTAGAGGTGTGCGACGTGCTCGACACCCAATACGAGCATCTGCCGCGCTATCCGATGCCGGGCCGCAACTATAAACTGACATTGTCATTTGGAATTTAGAAGATTGAATATTGAAGATTGAAAATTGAAGATTATGAGAAGGATTGTGTTACTCTTTTTTTGCTTCATATTTGCATGCATTCATGCCCAGGAGAAAATCATCCTGCTGAACGAAGGGATGTGGCAAGCAGACAACGGACGCTTGACCTACTTCGAGGACGGCAAGGTGGTGAGCAACCAATGGTTTCGTGACCAAAACGGCTACAAACTGGGCGACACGCCCAACGACATCATCCAAATCAACGACAACCTCATCGCCATCACCATCAACTGGTCGAACATCGTGCAGTTCATCACTCCCGAAGGCAAGGCTGTGGCGGCCACGGAGGAGATACCCAACAACCGCAGGATGTGCACCGACGGAAAGTATGTCTATGTCACAAGTTACGGACATGAGTGTCTGACCACCAGCGGTTTCAAATACTTCGACAAAGGCTTTGTGGCTAAGATTGACATCAGCAACTACCAGACCGTGGCTGCCTGCGAGGTGGGCTACGAGCCCGAAGGCATCGCCCTCTACGACGGACGCCTCTTCGTGGCGAATTCCGGCGGATATGCGGAGCAGGAAAGCGACCACGATTTCGAGACAACGGTGAGCATCGTCAATGCAGCGACGATGGAGCTGGAGAAAAACATTGACACAGGCATTCCCAATCTTTACGGCGATATGTCGCAGAGCGGACGCTATCTTTGCATCAATTCGCCCGGCGACTACTATGCAGTACCTGCCTGCGGCTTGATTTTCGATTGTCAAAAGGCTCTCGATGGCGAGGATTGCTTCGTCGTGTTTGACTCCCCCGCCACCTATAACACCACTGCTCTCGACGGTAAATTCCTCGCTGTCGGCTCCACCTTCTCTTACATCTCTGGCGAATACGAGTTCTCCCACCTTGTCATCGAGCCGTCGACGGTGATGGAGACCAAAGGGCAGGGCGGAATATCCCAGACGTTGCCCGGCACGTTGAACTCTGACTTTGAAAAGATGGAGCAGCCCTATGGCATCTATGTGAACCCCTACACGGGATATATCTATGGGACCGATGCCGGCTCGTTCGAAGGCGCTGGCTACCTCTACCAGTGGTCGCCAGAAGGGCAACTGCTGGGCAAGCACAAAGTCTATGTCAACCCAGGGCATTTCCTCGCTTTGCCGCCGGATGGCATTTTTGACAAGGTGGAAAGCGTTGGTCATTCCACCTTGACCCTTGAGCATCCTGTTTATGACCTTGGCGGCAGACAAGTCTCAGATGGCATGTTGTCGAATGGCGGATTGCCTCGAGGAGTCTATGTCAAGAATGGAAAGAAACTACTGATAAAGCAATAATTGTTTAACTTTTTAATCAACTTCATTATGAAAAAGTTCTTACTAAGCATCATGACGTTGACATTGCTCACTTCAAGCCATGCCCTAGCCTCCCAGGTGGAAGTGACAATGAACGCCAAAAGCAAGCTCATCAAGTCGTTGGTCAATATGAGCACCAATGAAAATGTAGATGTGGGAGAACCTGACGGCAACAAGTACACCTTTGATGCTGCAGACGGTTCTTATCTGCTTACTGCCACCGCAGCAGATGGAGAGACGGTGAGCGGCACCATCCAACTCGACATCGATGCCGAACACACCACTTTCGCCATCTTCTCACCGGAGGTGCGCATGAGGAATACCGATTGGGTCTTTGGCACCGACTACACCTACAATCTGAAGGTTACGACGAGGGAGGGCGATGTCGTGAACACCACGATGGGTGAGTTCACCAGTGGCAACAAGATGTTCCTGGTTTTCACAGGAAACACTTACTACCTCGACCTCATCCCTTCTGAAGCCCGTTTGGCTGAAGGGTACCTGCCGGCATCCTATTTTGGCACTGTGACCTTCAATAACACCATCCAGGCAGAGGCTCCCATGGGTTATCCTTACTCCATCACCGTGCCTGCTGGCGCCAACTTGTTCCTTGGCACCAAGACTGCCCACTATGTGAAATTCAAGGAGGTGGCTCCTGAAAGCGTTACAGGCGGCACAGTCTATCATTTCCGTCTGGCAGACAAGCAACAGTACAACTACCGCGTCAGCAAGGAGGGCAAACTGACGCAGGCTGGTATCTTCACCATGAGCAGCGATGAGACCAAGTGTCCTCAACTCGTCTTTACAGATGCCGACATGTCTGCCAAAGACCCGAAGTACGTCGACCACGATGTGACCTCGAACGGTGGTTATAATGTGGGTGACATCTTCTTGAACATCAATCCCGCAGGACACCTGCAACTGGCAAACGTGGGCGACACCTATGGCATCCTGCCCCTGCGCAACTGGGAACTCACCAATGCCATTTCCGCCAATTACTTCATCGAGCCCGACTACCATTTCACGGTCGTCAATCTGAATGGCCAGGAAGACAATTCCGTGGTCAAGATAGAGGACGAGTTGCTGACAGCAGTGGGTACGGGTACGGCCATCGTGCTCGTCACTTATGATGCCATACACCTTGATTATTATAACAACAGCGCTACCAGCAGCAGTTTTGCAGGCGGCAACGACTGGGGTGCCATCTGGCCCGAGAACACCGGTGTCTTTGTGGTCACCGTGGGCGGAAACGCTTCAGGCATCACACCCAACATGACAATCAATCAGGACTATTTGACACAAGTCAATGGCATTGACACGAAACTCTCCATGGAGAATGTCGATGCTGAATTCGACGTGCTCTATTACCTTGATACAGAGGAAGGCTTCGACTACACTTTCACCCCTCAGGGCGTTGCATCTGTGACGCTGGCACGTCCCGTCATTGGCACCAATGCTGCTTCCTACACCGGCTTCTCCACTGAGGGTGTCACGGCCAATGCTGACGGCAGTTACACCGTTCGTCTCACGATGGGACGCAATATTGTGTGCTTGACAAACGCTTCAGGACAGAGTGTTTATCAGGTGTTGACGGCCAAGCCTTGTCATCGTGACATCAAGGTTGACGGTGAAGTCGTGGAGAACGTGAAGCCTGGCGATGATGTCACCGTGCAGTATTCTGGTCTCTATCATCCCGCTGGCAAGTTGGCTGGCATCCACAACTTCAATGCTTATCTTGCCTACAAGCAGGCTCCCGAGGGTGTCACCGTCCAGAATGGCAAGGGCAACCAATATACCATGGCATCATCCGCCACGGCACAGGCTGTCTCTTTCACCGTTCCCGAGGACTGGGCAACCAGCAAGATTGAACTCACCGACGGTGTGATGTGCATTGGTGGCTATGGCGACCCCGTGGGCAACCATCGTGCCACTTCCAAACAGACAGGCCGCGCTCCCAATTTCACAGCCATCGCTCAGAATGCCGTCTTTGGACGTGTCCCAACTATCGAACTGACTGTTGATGTTCCTGCAGTCGGCCCAGCTATTGCCACCTTTGAGGACGTGACCGACATCACCGAACCCGTGGATGGCCATATGAGCGTAGGTACGGAGGACGATGATGAACGCGAGTTCTTCACCAGCGGCGACTTTGCCTTTGCCAGCGGTTGCATGAGCGATTGGGACTACTGGTATTGGTTCGGCTATGCCAACCGTACAAAGACGGAGTATAAGACTTTGGATGACCAGTGGAACAACGTGGTGGGTGGCGGCCATGACGGCTCTGAGACCTATGGCGTGGCATTCGCTGCTGAGTTCAACGGTCCTTGCTATGCCACCCTGCTTTCTGAACCCGCAGTCGTCCCCGGTTTCTATATCACCAACAGCAGTTATGCTTACAACTCCATGACTTGCGGCGACATGTCTGCCAAGAAGTTCGAAAAGGGCGATTGGTTCAAACTGACCATCACCGGCTATGACGCCAACGACGAGGTGACAGGCACGAAGGAGTACTACCTGGCCGACCTGCGCGACCCTGCCAAGGCATACATCATCAACGACTGGCGTTACGTTGACCTC
>CADADN010000133.1 GCA_902786665.1 uncultured Prevotellaceae bacterium
GAATATCGCCGCCCTCCATCAGGAACAGGACAAGGAGAAGCAGAAGAGCCTGGTGCAGCGCACAGGGGAACTGATGAACGACCTGCTTCTCGATGACGGAGAGACCACAGAGACGGAGAGCACGGTGGAGATCAACCTTGTTGCATTGAAATTCAAGCATACCGTTAAGAGAGTCAAGAAAAAGGAGAAAGAGGATTAGGACAATCCTCTCCCCTTTCCTCTTTTTATACTCTTGCCCTGATTGATATTCTCCATGGTGCGGTCTGCCCTCTCTTGATGATATTCATCCCATGTGCCGTCGGCAATACGCTTAGCATCTTCCCGAAGGGGAGCCAGAAAGTTCTCGCTGTAATTCAGCCCCTCCATTGCTGCGAATATCCTGACATATTGGAAAGCTCTGTCAACATGCTTTTGGCGTCTTTCCAAAGTATCCATCGCTTTCATCGTCATCAATAGGAATTCCATTAATCCATTTGTCAAGGCTTTGGCTCCCGCCTTGGCCAGGGCGAGGATGTCCAGTACGGCTTTTAGGAAGTTCAGATCCAGTGTTGACATGAATAGGTCTTTTGCCAGTTTCAGCCTCCCTTCACTGTCATTGCATTTTCTCTCGTATTTACCCAGCAGGTTGTCAAGATATCCAATTCGCTCGTCCTTTGTCATCTGTTGGCCGTTCTTCGGACCGAATGTCCATTTGATGGGAAGTCCGGAAGGGAAGAAAGCCAAGAGTTCCTTCTGGTGCTTATTCTTCAACTCCAGTATTTCCTTATCATGGCCAACCTTCAGCTTTTTCATCTCCTTTTCCAATCGTGCGCCATATTCGGCCTTGGCTGCTGCGGTAGCCTGGTCCACTGCCTCGGCTTTCTCCGCCGCCAGTTTATCCTTGTCCTTTGCCCGCTGTTTCTGAAGCCATTCCGCCCATTCCTGCCAGGTCAGCTGCCCGCCGCCTTCCCATTTGACGGGAGACCCGTCTGAATACGTCGCCATAGTGGCTTGATGCAGTTCTTCCTTGTGTGCCTCATCTTTTTCCTCGAACGCCCTTCTCACATCGGCACTCAGGCCGGAATGGAACATTCTATCGAAAAGTGATGCCTTTGTCATTTTCTTCATTGCTGTCTCGTTGGCCTTGATGGTGGTCGCTTGCCGATCTATCGTAGCATTCTGCTCTTCGATGGTTTTGGCGTTTTCCTCCATGGTGGCATTTTGTTTCTCTACCATCAAGGCTGCGGCCTTCGCCTCTTCTACAGCCTTCTCCTTGGCCTCCCTTGCCCTCTTTTCCTCGTATGCTTCCTCCTTGGTGTGGCGGCGGCGCTTCCTGCGTTCTTCTTCGGGGAGGTCCTTCCAGACATCGCCTCGTTCAAGCCCCCATTTGGAGCCGACCTGCCTATGGTACTCATCGTGGAGATCTGACATCTTCTTGCTTCGCTCCATCCTCGTGTCTCCGAAGTGTTCCGCAAAACTGATTGTCTTGACAGTCCCCCGGACGGCTGGACGGTAGTCCTTCTTCTTCTCGTCAGGCAAGGCGTCATACTTGCCCTTCGACAGTTTGATGACCTCGCCGACGTGCTTCCCCCTGGTGTAGGTCACAGGATTGCCATCGGCATCCACCTTGACATATCCGCCGACATTGCCCCGCTGCTTCTTGATTGCGACGGGGACGATGTTCACATGGGCGTGCGGCTCTGTCTCGTCAAGGTGTACCTCGAAGCCGATGACACTTTCTCTGCCATAGCGTTGACAGACGAAATTGTATGTGTCGAGCGCCCACTCCTCGATGTCTCTCATGCGGCGCACATGCCAGTTGTGCCAGGTTGCCGGGTTCCGCTCATAGTCAACCTTCTGGTCGCCGAATGCCAACAGCTGCATACGGTCGGTGCTGCCCGACAAGATGAGTTCGACGTATGTGTTCTGCTTGTTGGAGGCACCGGCCTTGTACTCCTTGAAATTGAGTTCCTTCAATAGGTTCTGGTATCTTTGGTACAGGGACGTCTCTTGGCTTCCAAGTGGCACGATGCGTCCGTCCACAACCTCGAAGTTGAGGTCGTGCCGCGACCAGTCATAGTTGTTGGTGGGCTTGAGGTTCTTCCTGCGGTAGGCGTCCTCATCCCATCCTCGCCTCTCGTTTTCAAGGGCATTGCCAGACGAGAGGTCTTTGTCTTTTCCGGCATGCGCTACACCTTTAGCCATATCATTGTCGTTTTTAGTTTGTGTCTTGTGAAAGGGTCCAGGGAATCCCCTGGTCGGAGTTCTTAGAGGTTGGGACCTCTGAGCGGAGGGTCTAGGGGGAGGGTCACCCCCTGGCGGGGTTCCATAGGGCGAGCAGCCCTTGGCGGGTTCTCAGGGCAGAGTCCTGAGCGGAGGGTGCGGGGAGGCAGCGTCTCCCGGCTGGGGAATCCAAAGGGGTAAAACCCCGTGGCCTAATAGGGATTTTGAGGAATTTACCTGCGGGAAATTTCGAGAAAATCCCTTATTAGGTTCAGTGATTTTCATGAAAATCCTTTTGTCATATCATATAGTAAAGTATTGAATAATGTCGGGAAAGAGGGTTTTCTTTCCCTTTGCGACATTACATTGGCAAGTGGCAATAGGGGAAATAATGCTATCCTGACCGTCAATGCCACATCTTCATTTTTCTTTCCCTATCGCTGGAAGCGGAGCGACCATTAGCAAGAGGGAAGAAAAAGACACGCATGATGACTGTTGATGTCGCTATCTGCTCAAATCTTACGACAAAACGACGAAACGACAAAAATTTCTTATATAGCCTATCGTGTTTTTATGTTCTTTATCGTTTGTTTTTCCTATTTTTGTCATTTTTTTAATCGTTTTGTCGTTATCTGAGTCCATTCATTGTGAGACAAGCAATTATACTGCGACAAAATGACGACAAGACAACGACAAAACGACAAAAACGCAGCAGTTCAGAACAAAGTCTTTGGCTTTATTCGTCGCCACACCCTTTGTGAACCATATGCCTTGAGATATCGGCTCTGGTGATCACCTTTGTCTCCCTTGACTCTCTCCCAACCCGGCAAAAGGTCGATATACTTTCCGATCTGTTGCGAAGTACAGTTACGCATATCCTGGCAGGGGAATTCGTTTCGCACCTCGGCGACGCTAACCATCTCACGCATTTTGTTACATGGAATTCTGGGGTCAATGCCATTGATGAAAAAATAATGGCGTGCATCCTTGCTCATAGAGTCCCATTGGGAAGGAAGAGGTGTGTTGATCCATTCCTCCAGCTCCCCCAATATGCCACTGCCCATCATGATGTTGTGATTTTGTTGAACCATCCGTGCCTTCGCCTCCAAGTCATCAGGCAAGTAAAGCGGTTCGCCATTCTTGTAGTAGAAGTAGGCCTCCGCCCATATCTGATGAATATTGGCTTTCAGGATGGGCAGCCACTTGGCCACGCTGCCGTTGCCCTTCACGTCCACCACCCACCACCGTCGGTCGCCTGTCAAACTCCGAAGGAAATACTCCTCGTTGGTGGTGGCCGCCAGCACGCATTGCCTGGGATGAGTTTCGACGGTGCGGGCATAGGCGGCACGATAGCTGTCCTCGGAAGAGGAGATGAAAGCCTTTGCGGCTTCCACCTCCACCTTCCGCAATCCGGACAGTTCTGCTGCCTCCACGATCCACTTTGCCCGGACAGCCTCCCGTTGTTGACGATAATCCATCGAGAAGGAGAACGTGTCGCTGAACCACAGCCCAGCCAAGGTGGCCAACAGCGTGGATTTCCCAGTGCCTTGTGGCCCGGCCAGTGTCAGCACGTGGTCGAACTTCCTTCCCGGCTCGTAGATTCGCGCCACCGCTGCCACCAGCCATTTCCTTGTCATGGCCCGGTTGAGCGGGGTGTCTTCGGCACCCAGGTAATCTATGAGCAGCGTGTCAATTCTCGGTGTCCCATCCCATGTCTCTGCATTGATGAATTCCATGACAGGATGGAATGCCCTCAGTCGTTGGATGATGGTGAGCATCCGCTCTTCCATCGAAGCGACGCTGATGCGGATACCGTATCGGCTCTCGATATGCCGCGAAATGTCGGCCAGCGAGGCATCGTTGAGGTACCGCGTTTTTCTGGGTCGGAAAGGGCTGCCTTCCGCTGCCACGTATCTCTCATGGAAAAGGTCATAGGTGATAGTTTGCAGCGAGGGGTCGTTCTCGGCTATCAAGGTGAGATTTTCTGGAGTCGCCATGACCTTGCCTTTCGGGGTGAGCTGAAGAAGGCTTGTCCAGTCCTCGGCTTTCCCTGCAGGGTCATTGGCGTTACCAGGAGGATTTCCTGACATTGCATTGGTTACGGTGGCGGCAGTCGAAACTGCCGCCATTGCTTTCTCGTCCATGGCCATCTCCTCCTACTTATTCTTTGCTTTCCTGCCTGCCTTTTTGGGGTTTGGGTTCTTTGGCGGGAAATGAAATCCACCAGACCCCAGCAAGGCGTCGACGTCGAGACGGGAATAGAGATTCTTACGTCCGAATTTGATTTTCTTGATCACACCCTCCCTCTCCAAGCGCCATAGCGTGGTTTCGGTGATGTGGGCGAGCTGACAGAGTTCAGAGCGGGTATAGTAGGAAGAGTCCTCGGAATTGTCCTGCTGCTTTTGTGACGAAGGCAGGCTGGCCGCGATGGCATCCTTCACGATTTCAGCAATCCTTTCTTGCAAACCAGATGCTTCAATGAAGTACGTCATGAAGTCAGCCAGTGATGAATTGTTATTTATCACATGCTTATTCATTTCGTTTGAATGTTAAGTTTGGTCCGCTAACGAATTAAAGGAATCGGTTCCGACAAGGAACAACTACGTTCTTGCTAAAACCCTTAAAGAATCTGAAATTAAAGAATGTTGAATTAAAGATATCTCAACCACCCTGTGTTGATAGATGCCTCGCGGCGATCAAGCGATTGAATACATTACTAAGTCCCAATAGCGTTGGCAAAATTAAGCAAGATTTCTCATTCTTCCAAATCGCAATGAAATTTTTAGCATTTTTTTGCTTGAGTCACAATGCTTTGGCAATATATTCAGCATTGCTGTTTAATACAATTATGGTATATATTCTTACTTTGCTTTCTGTTACTTTACAACAACTTTCTTGCCATTGATGATGACGATGCCAGGGAGCGTGGGTGACCTCGCCCGCATTCCTCATGTAGAGACGCATAGCCTGTGAGGTCAACGATGTCGCCATTGGCAAAGAAAATGTATCAAAATCTCTGGTACTGTGATTCATGGAATCCATACTGGTCGTATGGTTTGGCCAATGCTGCGAATGCGAACACCATAACCCCAACCTATATTAGGATTCATTGATAAAAGGAAAAAATATACTCCGTCCAAACTCGATGTGTCTTGAGTGGATGACCAATAGTAGGCATCAATGTTGATGTCGTATAATTTGTTGTCCCAATAGGAACCTGTTGCAGGTAAAAAGATATTGGCTCCGCCATTTATGTTGTTGATTTTCCAACCATTAATACCATTTACTATAGTCGATTCAATATGAAGGTCAAATAGTTCCTCTATTTGTTCATAAGACGGCATCTGCCAAGCGTTACCCCACTTGATATGGGCCACATCATACTCCGTTCCGGCAATGTCACTGCCAAGGTCGTGACAAGTATTGGATGACTCGTCGCAGTGGATGTAGGTACTCCAATTGTATGTGGATTTCGTCTCCGTCTCGCCCCAAGCGTAGTAGTCGCCGTAATCTTCGGGCTTATCAGCTCCAACGTTGCAGCAAGCCCATTTCGTGCCGGATGGTAGACCCAGGTCGATGGCATGGGGGTGATTGTCATCGGGACAGGACAAGATGATATCATCCTGTGCCATGGATGTCGCGAATGTCATAAGCGACAACAATAGGATAATCAGTTCTACTTTCATGGTCTTTGTTTTTAAGAGTGCCTTTATTTAGTTGTCAAAGTTATG
Source organism: uncultured Prevotellaceae bacterium (assembly GCA_902786665.1). Classification (GTDB taxonomy): domain Bacteria; phylum Bacteroidota; class Bacteroidia; order Bacteroidales; family Bacteroidaceae; genus Prevotella. Next base: position 5,934 of record CADADN010000133.1, read on the forward strand.
AATTATTTCGTTATGTTCCAAATAAAATGATTTCACATTTTTACACAAAATCACAACTATCTATATTCAAGAGGCATACGATAGCTAAGATGGTGTGAGATTAATACCCTTATCGTTGAAATCCCTACATAGAAAAAGCGCGAACTAACTTAATCTAGTTCGAAGGCTGTAGGAGAGGCCCCGTATCATTAGAAAAAGTAAAGCCCACGCTATGCATGAGCATTCACTCTATCCATCAATGATACGCTTCTCTAACTCCTACATTTTCGAAACCAAGATTGATAGCTGAACGCTAATTCTTAACCCACGATGTTATTTGTGTTTGATGAACACGTTGCAAAAATATAGAAAAAAAACTATACTTCCAAATAACATGTCAAATTTGTTATCCATAAAATGGAAACACTCGGACAACAGCATCCCTCTCTTATGTAGATTGGTCAAGGGGGAGGCAACCCATGACATTTATGGACCATAAAAAGATTGAAATCTTATGCAATGTATGAAGAGATATTATGGTTTCACAATCTTTCATAAGACATATAAAACCCCAATTTTGTATCGTTTTTGTATCGTAGGGAAAAATAAAAGAGAGCTACGAACTTCGTAACTCTCTGATTTTCAAAGTAGCGGGAGCCGGGATTGAACCGGCGACCTCATGATTATGAATCATGCGCTCTAACCAGCTGAGCTATCCCGCCATATCGATTAAGCGGGTGCAAAGGTAATCATTTTTTTGAAAACCACAAAAAAATTCCTTTTTTTTTGAATGATTCGCATAAAATTTGTATATTTGCAGAGATATGGCAACCATCCAAACCTAAAAGACATGAAAAAACAACAGATTCAAATCGAGCACGCCCTTCGCTCCACCTCCGCCAACATCATATGGAAGGTCATCAGCACCGAAGGCGGTCTTGGCAGGTGGATTGCCGATGAAGTGAAGGAAGACCATGGCAAATTCTCCTTCACATGGGGCGAGGAATGGGGCCACCATGAGAAACGCACGGCAACAACACTGGAAAAAGTGAAAAACAGCCACATCCGCATGCAATGGGATGACGAGACAGACCCCGAGGCTTATCTCGAATTGCGCATGGTGCGCACGGAAATCACAGAAGGATACTTGCTACAAGTCACCGACTACGCCCTTCCTGAAGACGTGGACAGCCTCTACGACATCTGGGACCAAAACTTCGAACAACTCAGGGCGGCCACGGGACTTTAAAATATTGAAAATTGAAAATTGGCCTCCGGCCGAAGTTGCTCACGCTCGGCAGACTCCAAGCAAGCTTGGTCTGCCCTCGCTCAATCGCAACTTTGAAAATTGGCCTCCGGCCGAAGTTGCTCACGCTCGGCAGACTCCAAGCAAGCTTGGTCTGCCCTCGCTCAATCGCAACTTTGAAGATTGCACTTTTGGAGCAGCGAGAGCAGAGTCAAGCTTGCTTGAACTCTGCCGAGTCGCGACAAAAATCAACGAAGCTAAGTAAAAGTTAAAAAAACTTGGTACTGTTTTTAACATATAATTCTTGCTTTGGCAAGCGTCTCCTTCGTCGCCGTGCGGCTGTGCGTCAGAATTTTTGATTAATTCTTGGACGAGCCAAGCGGTAGAGCCGAGCGTATGATAATTCTTGGACGAGCCAAGCGGCAGAGCTGAGCGCGTGTTCTTTATTATTCATCCCAATTTATTTTTTAACCGTCACTAAAATTAAAAACTTAAGTTTCGGAAGTAAATTTATTTTATAAATTTACAAAAAAAGTGGTTTGAAGCCTCTGTTTTTCACAGATTTTTTGTATCTTTGTGGTGGTAAAT
>CADADN010000134.1 GCA_902786665.1 uncultured Prevotellaceae bacterium
GGATGAAATGAAAGGAATGCCACGCCAAACGGCTCGGTTCGCTATTGTAGAGACGGGATACATCCCGTCTCACCAGCGGAATGCCACGCCAAATGAGGTTGTGCGCACTGAGACGGGATGTATCCCGTCTCTACCACCTGGCACCGACCTCTTGGCGGCAGGCGGGCACAAGACCCGCCCCTACGACTTCGGGGGACTACTTGGCGTACCGACTTCGGGGCCTTTTCAACCACGCCAAATGGCCTGTTGCGGCTGTAGGGACTAAGCGGACATGCATAAAGCAAGTCCCTACAGCATATCCGTTCAAAACCCGGGAATGGCAGTGCGGCAAACAGTGCAGCTGTAGGGGCGGGTCTTGTGCCCGCCCGAAAAAATTCTCAAAATTAAGATTCGGTCACTCGGTATGTTTTTCAACAAAAAAACGAAAAAAGTGACAAATGTTTTTGGTAAACGGACAAATTGCATTATCTTTGCAATCGAAAGGTTCGCTCCACGCGATTAGCAAAGGGAACGGGGTGTGAGTCCCCGACTGTCTCGCAGCTGTGAGTTCCATTATTGCCCCAGGCAAGATGCCACTGCCCCGGAAGGGATGGGAAGGCGCCTGAGGGTGGGACAAAGTCAGAAGACCTGCCTTTTCAAGCAAGCCCAAGCTTGCCAAAGCCCCTCGATGCAAGGGGTGAGGCGCAATGAGTTATTTTATTTGTTTTCAAGTTGGCAGAATAGGATCATTCTGTCTGCTTCCACGCCGCAGCAACCATGGCCAAGCCGTGGCGCATTGTCGGCAGATGTTGAAGGCTATCAACCGAAGTGTATTATATAAGTTTTACCGGGATGGCGTCGCCGTGAGGCGGCGCCGATTCGTTTCTCCCCAAAATGACAATTTCTTTTGTTAATGTTTCAATAAAGTTTTGTTTATGTCGTTTATAATAGGTAACTTTGTTTGTTCAAACCAGAGTATTCATCTATCAATGGACATACGCAAGCCGATCATCCAAGTCGCAAAAGTCATCCTGCCGCTCCTCTTGGGAGGGGCGATACTCTATTGGATGTATCGCGATTTCGACTTCGCGCTGGTGAAAGACGTGATGCTCAACGACATGGACTGGACATGGATGCTGCTGTCCCTTCCTTTCGGTGTGACGGCTCAACTGTTTCGCGGCCTTCGATGGCGGCAGACACTGGAGCCCATCGGCGAGCATGCCCGCACGAACACATCCGTCAACGCCGTGTTTCTCAGTTACGCCACCAGCCTGGTCATCCCACGAGTGGGAGAGTTCTTACGATGCGGCGTGCTGAAGCGCTACGACAACGTCACATTCTCCAAGTCGCTCGGCACCGTGGTGACAGAGCGCGCCGTCGACAGCATCATGGTGCTGTTGGTGACGGTGGTCACGTTGTTGTTGCAACTGCCGGTGTTCCACCATTTCTTCGCCACCACCGGCACACGCCTCGACACGTTCTTGGGACAGTTCACCAGCACGGGCTACATCGTGACCTTCATCTGCCTCATCGCCGTCCTTCTACTCTTATGGTGGTTGGCCATGGTCTTGCATCTGAGTCACAAGATACGCGACATCATCAGTGGCCTATGGCAAGGCGTGATATCCTTGCGCAACGTCGAGAACGTGCCACTCTACCTCTTCTACACCATCGGCATCTGGGGAAGTTATTTCCTACATTTCTACCTGACATTCCATTGTTTCGAGTCGACCACCGGACTGGGAATCAACTGCGCCTTGGTGTCTTTCGTGGTAGGCAGCATCGCCGTCATCGTCCCCACCCCCAACGGTGCCGGGCCATGGCATTTCTCCGTGAAGACCATGCTCATCCTCTATGGTGTGGAAAGCAACGCCGCCCTCTCCTTCGTGCTCATCGTCCACACGGTGCAGACCTTGTTGGTCGTGCTCTTGGGAATTTGGGGATGGATGGCCCTCTCACTGACAAAGCCTGTCGGGAAAAGCCAACAATGAGAAATCTACAACATATCATTCAACTTAAACCTAATTGATCATGAGTGAAATCAAGAACCTGAAACCTCAATGCATATGGAAGAACTTCCATGCGTTGACCCAAGTGCCCCGCCCATCGGGCCACCTGGAGAAAATCCAACAGTTCCTACTCGACTTCGCCGCCAAGGCTGGCGTGGAAGCATTCAAAGACCCTGCCGGCAACATCGTGATGCGCAAGCCCGCCACCCCCGGCATGGAAGACCGGAAGGGCGTCATCTTGCAAGCCCATATGGACATGGTGCCGCAGAAGAGCCCTGAGAGCAAACACGATTTCGTCACCGACCCTATCGAGCCGTGGATTGACGGCGATTGGGTGAAGGCACGCGGCACCACCCTTGGCGCCGACAACGGCATGGGCGTGGCAGCCATCATGGCCGTGATGGAAGCGAAGGATATGCGCCACGGTCCCATCGACGCCCTCATCACCGCCGACGAGGAGACCGGCATGTTTGGCGCCAACGACCTTCCCGAAGGAGAACTGCAAGGCGACATCCTCCTCAACCTCGACTCCGAGACCTGGGGCAAATTCGTCATAGGCAGTGCCGGCGGCATCGACGTCACCGCCACCCTCGACTACAAGGAAGTAGACACCGACCCCGACGACGTGGCCGTGAAGGTGACGCTGAAAGGTCTTCGCGGCGGACACTCCGGTTTGGAAATCCATGAGGGCCGTGCCAACGCCAACAAGCAGATGGTGCGCTTCGTGCGTGAAGCCATCGTGGAATGCGACGCACGCCTGGCCACCTGGCATGGTGGCAACATGCGCAACGCCATCCCATTCAAGGCCGAGGTGGTACTCACCCTTCCCAAGGAGAACGTGGAGGCGTTGAAGGAGCTGGTTGCCGAATGGCAAGCCAACATTGCCGACCAATTCAAGAACATTGAGAGCAACGTAGAGATGTTTGCCGAGGACGTGGAAGCTCCCGCCACCGAGGTGCCGGTGGAAATCCAAGACAACCTCGTCAACGCCATCTATGCCTGCCACGACGGCGTGGTGCGCATGATCCCCTCCTACCCCGACGTGGTGGAAACCTCTTCCAACCTCGCCATCATAGACATCGAGGGCGGAAAGGCCTCGCTGAAAATCCTGGCTCGCTCGTCGCGTGAGGATATGAAAGACTATGTGGTGAACATGCTGGAGAGCTGCTTCAATATGGCCGGGATGAAAGTGGAGACCGCCGGCAGCTACGGCGGCTGGGACCCGAACCCCGAAAGCGGCATCCTGCACCACCTCCTCCGCATATACAAGGAGTTGAACGGCGAGGACGGCATCATACAAGTGGACCATGCAGGCCTGGAGTGCTCCGTCATCCTGGGCAAATACCCACACCTCGACGTGGTGTCGCTCGGTCCTACGATGAAGAGCCCGCACACCACCAGCGAGCGCTGCCTCATCCCCACCATCGAGCCTTTCTGGGCCCTGCTCAAAAAAGCCCTGGAAGAGATATAAGAGGTGATAGGAAGCTCTAGGAAGTCCTAGGAAGTCCTAGGAAGTCCTAGGAAGCTCTAGGAAAACTAGGATAACTAGGATAACTAGGAAAACTAGGAAAACTATAAAAACCTAGCAGCAAGATAAAAAAAGGGGAAGCGTTTTGCTTCCCCTTTTTATCTTTATGCCACAGAGGCTTTACTCTTCCTCTTCTGCTTCTGCTGCTTTGTTTTCTGCATCGATGGCCTTGATTTTCTCCTTGACCAGCGCCATCTCATCCTTGAGTTTCTGCACCTTGCGGTTCATCTCATCGATGAGGCTACTGCCCTTCTTGCTCGACACATTGAGAAATCCGAGATTGTTTTCGTAAGTCTGGATTTCCTGCTTGAGTCCTTCGTAGCGACGCATGAGGCGTGTGCGCTCGCTGTCAAGAGCTCCAGCACCCTTCTCGGCCACGCTGCGCAAGTTGTTGCGGAAGTTGTCAAGGCGGCGGCGAGTGACAGAGATGTTGAGTTCCTTGTAAATCTTGTCAAGCACATCGTGGAATTCCTTGAAAAGCTTGTCCTTCTCACGATATGGGACGTGACCGATTTGGTTGTAGTCATCCACCAAGCCCTGCACCTGTGATTGTGTCTCCGTGTCGGGTTCCTTGTCGGCGATGGCCTTCAGCCTTGCGATGATGTCACGTTTCTTGGCAAGGTTCTCACGCTCTTCGCCTCTTGTGCCTGCTGTGGCGGCGTTGCGTGCCTCGAAGAACTTGTTGCAAGCACCCAGGAACTCGTTCCAAAGTTGGTCGCCCAGTTTCTTTGGCACGGTGCCGATGGTTCTCCACTCCTTCTGCAAGGCGGTGAGTTTCTCTGCCGTGGCCTTCCATTCGGTGCTGTCCTGCAATGCCTTGGCCTGCTCGACCAGTGCACGTTTCTTCTCCGCGTTCTCAGCGAAGCGGCTCTTCATCTCCCTGAAGAACTGTGTCTTGCGCCCGAAGAAGTCATCGCATGCGGCACGGAAGCGCTCGAAAATCTTGACGTTCATCTTCTGAGGAGCGAAGCCGATGGTCTTCCATTCAGCCTGCACTTCCTTGATTTCACGGGTATGGCGCTCCCAGTCGGCAGCACCCTTGTTCTCCTCCTTGGCGATGGCTTCCACCTTCTCGCACAACGCAGTCTTGCGGGCAAGGTTTTCCTCCTCCTTCGACCTGAGGTCCTCGAAATGCTGTTGGTGTCTCTTGTTGACCACCGTTGATGCGGCTTTGAAGCGAGCCCACACCTGCTCCCTGAGGTCCTTGGCCACTGGTCCGGCCTCACGATATTGCTGATGAAGTTCCTGGAGTTGGTGGAAGGCACTGATGACATCGGGTTCTTCGGCCAATTTCTCTGCAGCCTCGCACAACTTGGTCTTGATTTCCAAATTCTTGCGGAAATCATACTCCCTGGCCTCGATGTTCAGGCGGAGTTGGTCGTAGAATTGCTCCACATAGTGCTGGTAGGTCTTCCACAACTCATTGGCACGCTCCTGCGGGACGGCCTTGATTTCACGCCATTCCTGCTGGAGACGCTTGAACTCCTGGTATGACCTGTTGGCATTCTCTGGCGAGGTCACCATGGTCTTCACCTTCTCTATGATGGCAAGCTTCTTCTTGAGGTTCTCGGCCTTTTCGTTCTCCATATCCTGGAAGACGCGCTGACGCCTTTCCTTGATGAGCATCATCTCGGCCTTGAACTTCTCTTCCTCTTCATCGGGAACGGGCTGGTATTTTTCAGGGTCACCACCTGCCTCGACGAAGGCTTTCTTGGCAGCCTCCTTCTCAATGACAAGCAACTTGTAGAAAATGGTCTTCAAGAGGTCCACCTCGTCCTTGTTGGGGTGTTCCTCACCATGGGCAAGTTCTATCACACGTTCCAAAACTTCGCCCTTGGTCTTGAATACTTTCTTCTCAGCTTCCTCGGCAGGCGCAGCTTCCTCGGCAGGAGCAGCTTCCTCGGCGGGTGCGGCTTCCTCGGCGGGTGCAGCTTCCTCGGCAGGAGCAGCTTCCTCGACAGGAGTGGCCTCCTCAACAGGTGCAGCCTCCTCTACGGGAGCGGCCTCCTCCACGGGAGCGGCTTCCTCGGCGGGCGCAGCCTCCTCCACGGGTGCGGCCTCCTCTACGGGTGCAGCCTCCTCCACGGGAGCGGCTTCCTCGGCGGGCGCAGCCTCCTCTACAGGCGCAGCTTCCTCGGCGGGAGCGGGCTCCTCAACAGGAGCAGCCTCCACGTTTTCCACAACTTCTCCTTCCGCTACTTGCTGTTCCTGAATGTCGGCATTGGAAGATTCTACCACATTCTCTTCTACTGGTGTGCCCTCTACTTGGGGCTTGTCTTGAGAGTCCATCATTTAACAATTAGGTTTATGATTCGATTGTTCACATTATCAAAATGCAAACTTAAGTAAAAAAAGCGAAACCGCCTAAAAAATTTTAGTTTTTTTTCAAATATTTTATCAGACGAGCCTTTTACGCCTTAAAATCCACCATATTAATCCTGTAACAGCCACGGAAATCACCAGTGCGATAGGGAAACCCAAAGGGTATTCCTCCATCCCGTTGGGTAGGTTCATACCAAACAAACTGGCGATGAGCGTCGGGAACATCATGAGAATGGATACCGAGGTGAGCGTTCGCATCACATTGTTCACATTATTATTAATAATGCTCGAATAGGTGTCCATCGTCGATTCCAAGATATCTGAATAGATGTTGGTGGTTTCCCTTGCCTGACTCATCTCGATGTTGACGTCTTCTATCATATCGGCGTCCAACTCGTCGATTTGCAGTTTGAACTTCAGTTTGGCCAGCAGGTTCTCATTGCCTCTGATGGAAGTGGCGAAATAGGTGAGCGAATCTTGCAAGCGGCTCAGTCCAATCAGCGACTCGTTGTTCACCTCCTTGTCAAGGTTGCGCTTGGCTTTCTCTATGAGGGTGTTGATTTGCTTGAGTCGCTTGAGGTACCATACGGCAGAGGAGAGGAAGATGCGGAAAATCATATCCACGTAGTCGGTGAATCCCGTCCCTCTTTTCTGCTGATAGCTGACGAAATCAATCATCATATTGGTTTCGTAATAGCACACGGTGATGGTGACGTCGCGCTTGTGGATGATGCCGAGCGGCACGGTGGTGTAAGGTGTCCTCGACCTGATTTCCTTGACATAGGGTATGCGGAGGATGATGAGCATCCATCCATCGTCATACTCGTAACGCGCCCTCTCATCGGTATCGCTGATGTCGGTGAGGAAATAGTCGGGAATCTTGTATTCGCTCTCCAGATACTGGCGGTCCTCGTCGGTGGGACATGTCACCTGTATCCAACAATTTGGCTGCCACTCATTGAGCAGTGTCAAGCCTTCGCTATAGTTCCAGTATGTCTTCATTTGTTAATCCTCCACGTGATTAGCGTAGTGAAAAAAAATTCACGGCGAAAGACTAACAAATCCTTGTCGTCTTACGCCAACGAAATCAAATTTTCCGCCGGATAGTCGTCCATAAGTTGATCTAAAATTGGTTTACGGCGGCAAAGGTAGCAAAAAAAAACATATTCGCGAAAAAAACTCCAAAGAATAATTTACTCAAGTTTCGCATTCGCTCAACTTTAGGGAGGCAAGGGGGAGTTTTTAAGGAGTTAAAGGGAAGTTTTTTCAGGAGTTAAAGAGGAGTTTTTTTAAGGAGTTAAAGAGGAGTTAAAGGGGAGTTAAAAAGAAGTTAAAGGGACATATGTTCTTTTTTACGGTTTCTGCGGACCTGTTGCAACTGTAGGGGCGGGTCTTGTGTCCGCCCGAAAAAATTCTCCAATTCTCTAATTCGGGATGACAATGAATCTAATCTTCAATTTTCAATCTTCAATCTTATAGACCCGCCCCTACAGTTGCACCGTTTGTTGCACCATCCGAGGCGAGAAACGGTTCAATGGCATTATTTGACATTGTAACGGACATGCATGAAGCAAGTCCCTACAGCAAACCAAACATTCTTGGAACCGTGAGTACACCCGGGGGGTTGGATAGGGGGCGACGCTTCCCAGCGTCGCCGTGAACAAAAGGCCGTGAATTGAAGGTGATGACATACAAGAATTCCTAAACGGTGTAACAAACCAAATTATTAATTACTTAAGTTTCGGAAGTAAAAATGCCTTACAAAACTAGGTTTTGTTTTGTATGGCAACCGGTTGTGAAGTGAAGCCCGAAGGGCTGGGACGACCACAGG
>CADADN010000135.1 GCA_902786665.1 uncultured Prevotellaceae bacterium
GGACATGAATATGGAAATCATTTACGAATCTTTTCAGCGCTGGTTCAACGGCAATGAGTTGACTGCCGATGAGACCACCAACATCGTTATGAGCATCATTCTCTTTGTGCTGCTCATCGTCACCATCGTCATGCTGGTGTACATCAGCATCCGGACCCTCTTTTGGAATCGCATCGGCTGGTTCTTTGAAGACCTGTGGCACTGGTTCAGGCGCTACACATCGCCTATTCCAAGCTCATTTTTATGCGAGGAAGACCTCAGCGAAGAGGACATTCACGAAGTCATGAACATCATCCACGATGGCAATCCTCCGAAGTATGAAATCAAGAAGACCGAGGACGGCAGGAATTACATTGAGATGGAGAATCAAGAAATCAAACATCAACAACAATGAAAAATCCGATTAAGAGAGTGCAGAGCAAACTCGTTTGTTTTGCCGAGCGTGAAAATTTTCGCCTGAAAGGCAAAAAGTTCTTTGCAACTATGATGGCCCTTGTGTTGACGATAGCAGCGCAGGCCGAGAATATAGAACTTCGCTCTTCTTCTGCCACGACTCAGAGTCCAAGCGAACTTGGCTCTGCACCCGCAGCTCCATCGGTTGACTCAACCCTGTTTGTTGCCTTCTACAATTACACCATTCAAACGCAGGACGATGAGGGACAGAACGTCACGGACTCGATACGTCTGGCTCTGCTGGTGGGCACCCGTGCCACGTATTGCACTACCGTACTTTCCTACAACAAGGATGGTCGGGCAAGTCAGGAAATGTTGAATGCGTTCTCAATGCACTTCCAGAACGTGCTGACCGATGTGGAAAAGTCGGAGGTGGTGGCCGTAGAACCCATTTACCCCTATCGCTACGAAACCCACGAGCCATTGGCTAAGATTGACTGGACACTGACCGACGACACACTTACCATCAACGGACTGCCCTGTCATCGCGCCACGGGCAAGCTCTACGGCAAGCTGTGGACGGTGTGGTACACAGAGGAAATACCCTCGTCGGCAGGCCCGTGGAAACTGCGTGGACTACCGGGACTGATCATAAAAGCCGGGGATGCTGAGGGTATCCACTGTTTTACGCTGTATGAAACGAAGAACGAGGTGATTGACATCAATATGATTGGCAGTCCCGAGTACCAGAAACTGAGCCGTAAGAAACTGATGGAGTTCAAGAAAAAGACATTGGGCAATCCCCGCTACCCCAAGGAGCCAACATACTATGTGCCCGAAGGAGCTGACGAGGTGCTGGAAGTCAATGTGAATGGAACTACCTATTATGTCGGCTACAACTCCCACATGATGATTTTACAGAAGAGCCATGTGTATCAACCGCTGGAATTGGAATAAGGCTATCATGTATGAACAAGGGAATCACTATCGTTATCCTCGCCCTCGCCGCCCTATGCAGTGGGGCAAGTGCACAACCCAAGAACGCCTGTTGTCCCCCACCGAACAGTCGAGGCGCAGGTAAGATGGTCGTCGTTGATACGACCTGCATCAGAGTTTGGTATGCCTTCAACGCTGACGACGTGAAGGTCGAGAATACGTATATCGACCATCAGCGACTGGACATCGGAAAGCGCGTGACGAAGTACTACAGCGAATTCCTCTTCCGCTCCGACTCGTTGATTGCCGAGTGGAAGAAAAAGCATCCTGAAGCAAACGCTGTTCCTGGTTTCCTCGGTAACGGAGGAAAAAAGAAGGACAAATGGAGCGAGTACGAATACTCCGACCTCTTCATCTCAAACGGGGAACTGACGGAATATGCCACAATGCCGCTGTGGTTGGTAAAATACAATTCTTTCTACGCGGAGCCGTACCCCTTGCAGCAATGGAAGATGGGCACGGAGACACGGGACATTCTCGGCCATCGCTGCCAGAAAGCCACATGCCACTGGCGGGGCCGCGACTTCGTGGCGTGGTTTGCTCCCGACATTCCTGTGAAGGCTGGCCCGTGGAAGTTCGGTGGCCTGCCTGGTCTCATTCTGGAGTTGCAGGACACGGCGGGTGTCTATCGTTTCGAGGCCGTGCAAATCTCTTCAAAGCCTTATCCTATCTTCAAATACGACTTCAAGGCCTACAGAGCCTCCACACGCGAAAAGGTGTGGAAGATGCAGAAGACATTCAATGAGAATTGGTACAAAGCCGCCGACTTCCATCGTGCAACAATGGATGCAGCGGGAAATATGATTCCAGGCGATGCTGTGTCGATACACACCCCCTATCAACCACTGGAATTGGAATAAGCTTGTTTGAAGAAATAAATGATTTTTATTATGGACAAGCGATTACTTACGACCATCATCACACTCGCCACTCTATGTTGCGGAACGATTGCACAGCCCAAGCAGAACGGGCGTGTCCCTGTCCGCGAGAAGCGCGGATATGACCAGCAAATCGTCATCGACACGGCAAATATACGAGTTTTGTATGCACTTAACGCCAAGGACATCAAGGACGAGAACACCTACATCGACCTTGGCAAGTTGGAGGTGGGTGAGCGAGTCAAGAAATACAGCAGCGAATTTGTTGACCTGTCCGACCAAGAGGCCGTCAAGTGGAAGAAAGACAATCCACGCCATAAAGGATATGTACCGAGGAACTTTTGGATGGGTGGTCCAAAAGAACATAACGACCATTGGAGTGAACTGGTGTTCTCTGACTATATCATCCATGAAAGCGAACTGAAAGAATACGCATGTTTCCCTTGTTGGGCTGAACGTGAAAACAGCAGTTATACAGAACCATGGCCCCTGATGCAGTGGACATTGGCCGACGAGCGTCAGACCATCCTTGGTTACAATTGCCAGAAAGCCACCTGCTCTTTCCGCGGACGTGACTTCGTGGCGTGGTTTGCCGCCGATGTACCCATCATGGGCGGGCCATGGAAGTTCGGCGGCCTGCCCGGCTGCATCCTCAAAGTCCATGACGTGCAGGAAATCTATGTCTGGGAGGTTGTCGCCATTGAGCGCGGGTCATTCGCCATCATGCAGTACCCGGACAAACTATATCCAAAATCCACCCGCAAGAGTGTATGGCAGAGACAGAAGAAGTATAACGAAGACTATTTCAATGCCATCGGCTGGATGAGTCTTGAAGGAAGAAAAACTCCCGGCAAAGTGCCGTTTGAACCATTGGAAAAAGAATAAGTTATGATAACCAAAACAACCATCCGTCGTTTCTTGTGGCATCACTGGCCCAATATCCATTCATTGATATACAATGACGATCTTAACGAAGAGGAAAAAAAAGAACTGATAGATTTCATACAAGGCAAAGAGAAGAAATGAAAGTTTCCTCCATCATTACGCCACACTCTCATTCCGATATATATTGGATAAATGACAATTTTTTAAAAACAACTCATCACTTATGAAAAAGAACTTTATCATTGCCATTACCGCAGCATCATTGTCGGTTGGCACCACCGTTTGCAACGCCCAGGCTCCGAAGAGGCAACAAACCACAAGTACACAGACAGCACTGCAGAATCCCGTCTATGAACAAGACAAGGTTGACAAAAAAGCCGAGTTCCCAGGAGGGGCCATGAAACAGCTGGAGTTCATAATGCATAATGTCAAGTACCCGCAAGAAGCTGAAAAGAAAGGGGTTAGCGGCGTGGTCCGTGTCCACTTCATCGTAGAGACCGATGGAAGCCTGGCAGATGTCAAAGTGCCAGAGAGCGTTCATCCTGCCCTTGATGCCGAAGGCATACGTCTCGTCAAAGCCATGCCAAAGTGGACTCCCGCCAAATTGAAGGGCAAGGCCGTCCGTTCGAAGATGGTGATCGCCATTCCTTTCAGATTGAATTAGGATACTATGCTCAATAGAATCACCGCCATCGTTATCGTCCTCGTGATTATTTGCAGCAAGACGACAGCGCAGCCCAAGACGAACGGGCGTGTCCCTGTCCGCGAGAAGCGCGGATACGACCAGCAAATCGTCATCGACACAGCCAATATACGAGTTTTGTATGCCCTTAACGCCAAGGACATCAAGGACGAGAGCACCTACATCGACCTTGGCAAGTTGGAGGTGGGTAAACGTGTCAAGAAATACAGCAGCGAATTTGTTGACCTGTCCGACCAAGAGGCCGTCAAGTGGAAGATAAAGACAGGGCACACCGGCTATGTACCGAAAAGCTTTTGGATTGGCGGCAGGCCGGAACTGCGCGAGAACTGGAGCGAGTTGGTCTTTTCCGACTACATCATCCGTGGCAACGAGCTGAAAGAGTACGCCTGTTTCCCTCTATGGGCAGAGCGAGAGAATGGCAGCTACACGGAAGCGTGGCCTCTTATGCATTGGACGCTGGCAGATGATACACTGACCATCCTCGGCCACCACTGCCAGAAAGCCACCTGCACCTTCCGTGGACGCGACTTCGTGGCGTGGTTTGCCGCCGATGTGCCCATCATGGGCGGGCCGTGGAAGTTCGGCGGCCTGCCCGGCTGCATCCTCAAAGTCCATGACGTGCAGGAATTCTATGTCTGGGAGGCTGTGGCCATCGAGCGCGGCACATACCAGATAATGCAATATCCTGATAAACTCTATCCGAAATCGACACGCAAGAGCGTTTGGCAGAGGCAGAAGAAATACTCCGAAGACTACTTGAATGCCATCGGCTGGATGAGTCTTGAAGGAAGGCCCACCCCTCCTAAGGTGTCCTTTGAGCCATTGGAAAAGGAGTAAGCAACATGAACAACAAAATCATCACGACCACCCTCGTCCTCGCCGTATGCCTTATGGCAAATGCGCAGCAGAAGCAAAGCAAGATTGCATATGTTGCGTTTTCGAACATTGACAAGTATGTGACAATCGATACGGCCACCGTCCGGGTATGGTATGCCCTGAACGCCCTCGACATTCAGGACGAGAACTCCTATATCGACTGGCAGATACTGGAGATTGGCGGGCACAGCAACAAGTATTACAGCTACTTTGTGTGGGAGTCAGACTCTCTCCGTACCGTCGATTACAGGACAAATCGTTCAGGCCAATACACCAACAAGCTGCTTCCTCGCGGACGCAACGGGAAAGGGTGTTGGAATGAACTGCAATATCATGTGCTGATTGCGACAAACGGAAAGGTGAGGACATACAACCGTGAGCGTCTTCCGGAATATGAGGGTTATTATGACGAGCCATACCCCGACCAACAATGGACGCTCACTCAGGACACTGCCACCATCAGCGGATACCATTGTCAGAAAGCCACGTGCCACTACCACGGCCGTGACTTCGAGGCTTGGTTCACACCCGATGTCCCTCTGAAGTTCGGCCCATGGAAGTTTGGTGGTTTGCCCGGTCTTGTCATCAAAGTCTATGACATCGACCATTACTACACTTTCGAGTGTACGAATGTGGAGCGCGTTCGCCTGCCCATGGTCAGGAGTCCATATAGTCGCCGTCACCCCATCAAGCGAGAGACCGTATTGAAGTTTGAACGGAAAATCAACGAGAACCCCGGAAAGACATTGGGGACGAAGGACCTGGATGGAAACAACATTTCAAAGACTTATCCTTACGAACCATTAGAATTGGAATAATATCATGAGCAAGCAGATCATCATCATCATCGCCCTCGCCGCCATCTGCGGCGGGGCAAGTGCGCAACAGAAACAGGGAAGACCTTTCCGTCCAAGATTTTCAGACTACGGGGCAAACAACGTGACGGAGATAGGCAGGAGCAAGATTCGTATTCTCTATGCGTTCCAAGCGCAAGACTTGAAAGACGAAGAGACATGGATAGACTGCGGACAATTGCTCACCGACAAGGGCATGACGCAATACTCCAGTTACTACGTTTCAGAGAACAATGCCTATATCCGCCAATGGCTGAAGGATAACCCCAACAAGAGCTACTATCCGGGCGGTGTCAAGCTGAAAGGCCGTATGAAGGATTATTGGTCGGAATATCAGTACTCACAAATCTACGTCCAAGGCAATATTTTGACCGACTGGGCGGTGATGCCCTCCGCAGAATTTTACCAATACCGCTACACGGAGTCGTGGCCTTCGATGCAATGGACGCTGGGCACGGATGAACAGACCATCTGCGGCTATCAATGCCAGAAAGCCACATGCCACTGGCGCGGACGTGACTACGAGGCATGGTTCACATCGGCCATCCCCATGAAGTCCGGGCCGTGGAAGTTCGGCGGTCTGCCGGGTCTCATCATGAAGATTTATGACACGAAGCACCTCTACACATGGGAAGCTGTCTGCGTGGAGAACGGCTCGTTCCCCATCCTTCAGTTAGACGAGCGTAAGTTCAAGAACTCTGAGCGGAAGAAGGTCTTGAAGATGCAGCGCGACTGGAACGTGAAATACGGCGAACTTGCCGGTGTCATGCGTGTTGGGTCAAACACTCCTGTCACCACTCGTTACCCCTTTGACCAGTTGGAGTTAGAATAAAAACTATGAACAGAAGAATCATCACCATCATCATCGCCCTCGCCGTTGTGTGCGGTGGGGCGATGGCGCAGCAGAAGCAGGGAAAGGCAGTGAGGCCGATGCCTGCCGACTACGGCATGAAGAAGCCCACCGTGGTAGGCACCAGCAAGATTCGTGTCAAATATGCCTTCCAACCGAAGGACATACACGACCCGGAGTCGTGGATAGACTGCGGACAACTGCTTGCCGACAAGGGGCTGACGCTCTACACCAGTTACTTCGTGGCGCAGAACGACTCGGCTCTGCGGGCGTGGCTCAAAGCCAATCCCAACAAGAGCTACTATCCCAACGGGCTATGTCTGCATGGGCGCGAGTCTGCCTCTTGGACGGAATATCAGTATGGCTATTTCTATGTGCGCGACAATGCGCTGACGGAGTGGGCCATCATGCCCAGCCCCGAAACGGCACACTACCGCTACACGGAGCCGTGGCCGTCGATGCACTGGACGCTCGGAAGCGAGAAACAGACCGTCTGCGGCTACCTGTGCCAGAAAGCCACCTGCCACTGGCGGGGACGTGACTATGTGGCATGGTTCACGTCGGCCATCACTCTGAAGTCTGGGCCGTGGAAGTTCGGCGGTCTGCCAGGCCTCATCATGAAGGTCTATGACACCCGGCATGTCTATACGTGGGAGGCCGTCGGTGTGGAGAACGGCACGTTTCCCATCTACCAGCCCGAGGAGCGCTACTACAAGAAGAGCACCCGCGAAAAGGTGTGGAAGATGCAAAGCGAGTGGAACCGACGCTTCAATGAACTCTCCGGCATGCTCGATTTCAATTTCCGTCCCAAGACGCAGCGCTATCCATACGAGCCGCTGGAATTGGAATAACAAAAACGCATAGCAATATGAACAAGAAAATCATCACCATCATCATCGTCCTCGCCGCCGTGTGCGGTGGGGCGATGGCCCAGCCCAAACAGAACGGGCGTGTGCCAGTCCGCGAAAAACGCGGCTACAATCAGCGAGTAGTCATCGACACGGCCAGTGTGCGTGTACTCTATGCCCTCAACGCCAAGGACATCAAGGACGAGAACACCTACATAGACCTCGGGAAACTGGAGGTGGGCAGGCGCGTAAAGAAGTACAGCAGCGAGTTCCTTGCCGTGTCCGACCAAAAAGC
>CADADN010000136.1:0-7401 GCA_902786665.1 uncultured Prevotellaceae bacterium
GGATGCTCACTCGGAGTGCAACATCCCCGCCCCTGTAGGGTCAGGTCTTGTGCCTGACCGCAAGGGGTCAGGGGTGGGGTCTGTAACTTCAACGCCAAGGGACAGACGCAATGCATTGTACATTCTTGGCGTTTGACTCATTGAGCATTTTTGTTTTTTACAGAATGGAACTATTTTGAAAATACTTCCGATTGATGCAACCGTACATCAGGTCATAATTTTTTGCTTATGGACATCCAAAACTAATGACATTACTCAACTTTAGCAAGTCCCTTTAACTCCTCCCCCTCTGCCAGAGAGGGGGTGACCGCAGGCCGGGGGCGAGGGAGAACTCCCCTTTAACTCCCTAAAAGAGTGTACATATGTCCCTTTAACTCCTCTTTAACTCCTCTTTAACTTCTCTTTAACTCCCCCTTAACTCCCCTTTAACTCCTCTTTACCTCCCTAAAAGAGTGTACATATGTCCCTTTAACTCCTCTTTAACTCCCTTTTACCTCCTCTTTACCTCCTCTTTACCTCCTCCTTACCTCCCCTTTAACTCCCTAAAAGAGTGTACATATGTCCCTTTAACTCCCCTTTAACTCCTCTTTAACTCCTGAAAATAAATTCACGTAAACCATTCCGTTCAAATTGGTGTTATTTTATTACATTTTGCTCGTTAATTCAGATTTTTGCACTATCTTTGCACCAATCAAACCAAATCTGTAGGAATCCGTATATTCCAACCCGTCAAATCACCCCTTTTCAGGGAAGCAAACTACTTTAACGATATGAGACATTTAACAATTTTCCTGCTTGGCCTGCTGTTCCCCCTCTCGTTATTGGCGCAAGGGTGGGAGAGTGACTACGCCAGCATCGAAAGAAGCATCCGCAAGGTTCAGTTCCCCGACAAGAGTTTTGTCATCACCAAGTATGGCGCGTCTACCACCGCCACCGCCGCCAAGAACCAAGCCGCCATCAACAAAGCCATTGAAGCCTGTTCAAAGGCCGGTGGAGGCAAGGTGGTCGTTCCTGCCGGCACGTGGAACACAGGAGCCCTCCGTCTGAGAAGCCACGTCAACCTCGTGGTGGAGAAGGACGCACGCCTGCTCTTCGCCTTCGACACCTCGCTCTATCCCACCGTGCTCACCCGTTGGGAGGGCATCGACGTGTTCAACTACTCCCCATGCATCTATGCCTATGGAGAGACCGATGTGGCCATCACCGGCGAAGGTACCATCGACGGCAACGGCAGTCGTGACACTTGGTGGCCCATGTGTGGAGCTGCGCGCTACGGTTGGACGGAAAGCACCCCCGAGCACCAGCGCGAGACACGTCCGCAACTGTTGCGGATGGCAGAGGACGGCAAGGAAGTGGAAGAGAGGCAGTTCGGCCCCGGCAAAGGACTCCGTCCCCAACTCATCAACCTCTATAAGTGCAATGGCATCCTTCTGGAAGACCTCACGCTGGTCAACTCACCCTTCTGGGTGGTGCATCCCCTCATGTCCACCGACATCACCGTGCGCGGACTGAAGATTTGGAACGAGGGACCCAACGGCGACGGTTGCGACCCCGAGTCGTGCGACCGCGTGTTGATAGAAAACTGCCTCTTCCACACCGGCGACGACTGCATCGCCATCAAGAGCGGACGCAATATGGATGGAAGGAAATGGAACATACCCAGCCAGAACATCATCGTGCGCAACTGCGAGATGCAGGACGGCCATGGCGGCGTCGTCATCGGGTCGGAAATCTCCGGCGGATGCAGAAACGTCTTCGTGGAGAACTGCAAGATGGACTCACCCAATCTCGACCGCGTGTTGCGCATCAAGACCAATTCCTGCCGTGGCGGTGTCATCGAGAACATCTTTATGAGAAAGGTGGAGGTGGGCGAATGCCGAGAAGCCGTCATGCGCATCAACCTCAACTATGAGCCGAAGGAAAACTGCTGTCGCGGGTTCAATCCCACCGTGCGCAACGTCTATATGGAAGACGTCACTTGCAACAAGAGCAAATACGGACTGCTGCTCAACGGTCTCGACGACGCCGACAACATCTACAACATCAATGTGAAGAACTGCCGTTTCGACGGTGTGCAGGACACCGGGCTCAGACGCACCGGACTAAGCCACGACCTGCACCTCGACAACGTCTTCGCCAATGGTTCGCTGCTCCTCACCGAAAACCCCTACAAGCACTACAGCGAGTGGCTCACCTACTCGGAGATGAAACGTGTGCCGCAGTCCTACCTCCTCGACTTCTCCACCAAACCCAAATGGAGCTATGTGATGGGCATCGAACTGGAAAGCATGCTCGACACCTACCTTGAATATGGTGGACAGGAAATCATGGACTACTGCAAGGCATACACCGACACGATGATCGATAGCAAAGGCGTCATCAGGGGATACGACATCCTCGACTACAACCTCGACAACATACGCACAGGGCATTTCGTCACGCGCATGTATCAATTGGCACCCGAGAAGAAGAACCTCATCGCCATGCAGACCATGCTGAAGCAGCTCGACAAACAACCACGCACTGTGGCCGACAAGGTCTATTGGCACAAGGCCATCTACGCCTACCAGGTGTGGCTCGACGGAATCTTCATGGGCTTGCCCTACCGGGCCCTCACTGCTTCCACGCTGATGAAACCCGCCAAGGCCAGGAAAATCTACGACGACGCCGTCAACCAGGTCAGCATCACATACGACCGCACCCTCGACCCTGTCACCGGCCTCAACCGTCATGCCTATGACGAAAACAGGAACATGTTCTGGGCGGACAAGACCACCGGACTCAGCCAGCATTGCTGGGGAAGGGCACAGGGATGGTACACCATGGCGCTTATCGAACTCCTTGACGCCGTTCCGGAGAACTATCCTCGTCGCGGAGAACTCATCGAACTGTTGCGCAAAGACCTCGACGCTGTCATCAAATGGCAGGACAAGGACAGCGGAGTGTGGTACCAGGTGATGGACGCCCCGGGACGCGAAGGCAACTACCTCGAGTCCACCTGCTCCTCCATGTTCGCCTACGTCTTGCTGAAGGCCTACCGCAAGGGATACCTTGGAGAGAAATACCGCGACGCCGGTGTGAAGGCTTACAACGGCATCCTCAAGCATTTCATAAGGGTCAACGCCGACAAGACCATCTCGCTCACCTCCTGCTGCTCCGTGGCGGGTCTCGGCCCGGGCATCAGTCCCCAGGTGGAGGCTGCTCTCAAGCGCATCAACCCCAAGGCTAAAGCCAAGGAGAACACCAAGCGCGATGGCTCTTACGAATACTATCTTAGCGAACCCGTCCGCGACAACGACGCAAAAGGCGTGGGACCCTTCATCTGGGCCTCCCTCGAAATGGAGCGCCTGGGACTATAGGGGGCACCCTGGGTGTTTCTAGTATTCCTAGTATTCCTAGTATTCCTAGGGCCTCCTACTTGCTCCTAAAACCTCCTACCCGCTTCTAAAACCTCCTATTTATCCTAAAAATAATGAAAAAAGCAATATTCACTCTTCTCGCCACATTGGTTATGACAGCCATGATGGCACAGACACCAGCCTTCCCCGGTGCAGAAGGCCATGGACGATATGTCACCGGCGGCCGAGGAGGCCGAGTGGTGCATGTCACCAATCTCAACGACAAAGGCACAGGGTCGTTGCGCGATGCCGTGCAAGGCAACGACAAGAAAATCGTCGTCTTCGATGTGGGTGGCGTCATCGCACTCAACAGCGACCTCGTCATCGGAAACAACACCACCATCGCAGGCCAGACGGCGCCCTATCCCGGCATCACCATCAGGTACTACACCGTAAGACCAACCGCCAACAACATCATCCGATTCATCCGCGTCAGAAGAGGGGAGGAGAGGAATGTCAACGACGGGGCGGATGCCATCTGGCAGCGCGAAGTCACCGGCATCATGCTCGACCACTGCTCCTTCAGCTGGTCCATCGACGAGGTGGCATCCTTCTACGACAACAACAACTTCACCATGCAGTGGTGCACCATCGCCGAAAGTCTCACCAATGCAGGACACGGAAAGGACGCACACGGCTACGGCGGCATCTGGGGAGGAAAACTCGCCTCTTTCCACCACAACCTCCTCCAGCACCTGCAGAACAGGACACCAAGGTTCAACGGTTCGAGATATGGATGGACCGGATACACCAACAACTACGAATACAACACCTACCTGTGGCAGAACGTGGTGCAGGCAGAGAACGTGGACTTCCGCAACTGCGTGCTCTACAACTGGGGCACGGGAGGCTGCTACGGAGGCCCCGGGGGCGGACAAATCAACATGGTGAACAACTACTACAAGGCAGGGCCTGCCACGTCCAACAAGACCAGGGTCACCCAAGTCTCGGTGAGCAATTCGGGAAACTCCACCTCCACCGTATTCGAGGGGATGACAAGCAGATACTACATCAGCGGCAACTATGTGACCGCCGCTGGCAGCAACGCCGCCAACTACGACTGGAAGGGTGTGGTATATGACAACGGCGTGTTCACCATCAATGGAGAGAAATACTCGCAAGACCCCGACAACTATTACGGCAACGCCGTGCCACACGTCAACAACTCATCGGGCGTGAAATGCGTGAGAATCAAGATGGACACCCCATGCCCGGCGGGAGAAGTCACCACACATAGTGCAGGAAACGCCTTCGACAAGGTGCTGTCTTATGCCGGAGCATCGCTTCATCGCGACAACGTGGATACACGCTACGCCAATGAGGCGAGGAACGGGACTTGCACCTACACCGGGTCGGTGACGAAGCAGAAAGGCATCATCGACCGCGTCGCAGATGTCGGCGGATATACGGAGAGCAACTTCGGCACCGGAGTACGCCCCGATAGGTTCGACACCGACCTCGACGGCATACCCGACGCATGGGAGACCGCCAACGGACTCAACCCCAACGACGCCAGCGACGCCGGCACCTACACCCTCGACCCGGAGGAGAAATACTACAACCTCGAGGTGTATCTCAACTCCATCGTGCAGGACATCATGGTCAATGAGAACGCTGATGCGGAAGAGACCGTCGACGACTATTTCCCCGCCTACAACAAGGAGAACGGCACGCATGTGGACGCCATCAACGCAGAAGAGGAACAACCCGTGGAGGATTATTCCTTCACCATCACCAAAACAACCTATGTGGAGAGTCCCAACACCACGACATGGGTGTTCCAGGAGGGCTTCAGTGTGACAAATATGAACAACAAGGGGTTCACCACTGGAAACCTGAATGGCATCAAATACTCCGCCGGAGTGCAATACACCATCCATCTGCCGGAGGACTTCAAAGTGGAAAAAATGACCTTCACAGGATATGACAACTACCCAGAGGCCGATGCCTACATCAAGGAGTGCAACGGTACGGAATACCCGTCGACACAATACGTCTTCCCCAAGAAGGATGGTTCGGGAGCCTACACTGTGGTGACACACGACATCGCCTTCGCCACACCCGCCACTGGCACAATCACATTCACGCCTGCTGGAAAGCAAGTGGTGCTCAACATCACACTCTCGGGAAGGAAGGGTAGCGAGCCTGCCATCCTCCTCGGCGATGCCAATGGCGATGGCTTCGTCACCGTCACCGATGTCACCACGATGGTGGACTACATCCTGGGCAACAACCCAAGTGTCTTCAATTTCATCAACGCCGATATCAATCAAAACGGCACCATAGAAATCACCGACATCACTCTCGCCGTCGACATCATTCTCAGCAGCCACTAGGCATTCCGATCACTCCGAATACTCCGATCACTCCGATCATTCCGATCACTCCGAATACTCCAATCCCCCCCTCCCAGCCACCGCCCCATGATGCGATGGCTGGGATGCTTTTTTTCCCGTTTTTGAAAATATTCGTGAAAAAAGAAACAAGTATGGAGATTTTTTTATAAGTTTGCAACCTATTGAGAATACTTCACCAAAATCAAAACATTATGACAAAACATCTACGCTTTTTCATGCTGGCACTCCTCACGGTTGTGTTCGGCACTGCGTGGGGTGGCAGCATCACCTTCGCAGACTTAGGCCTCGAAAACGGCGTCCAATACACCGACCCGTTTGACGAAGGCGATTTCACCGTCACTTTCTCTGGAGGAGCCAATGACGGAAAATACTACACCACCGGCTCTGGCATCCGCGTCTATGGCAACGGCTCCATGACTGTAGCCGCCAAGAGCGGAAACCTGTCGCAAATCACCATCACATTCTCCGGAGCCTACAAGCCCGAGACTGCCGATGTGGTGGACAACGGCACCTATGACCCTGAAACCGGCGTTTGGACGGGCTCGGCTGCTTCCGTCGTCTTCACACGTCCTGCAGGATCAGGCCACTGGCGCATCCAGAAAGTGGAGGCTGTGGTCGGTGGGGCGTCACCCACGCTGTCCATCAACGGCACCACGCCCTTCGTCGAGTCCACGCAGGTGACCATCACCCCGTCGAATCCTGACTTCGCCGTCTATTATTCCACCGACGGTTCCGACCCCGGCACCAACCCCATCGTTTATACCGGACCGTTCACCATCACCGAAACCACGACGGTGAAGGCTGTGGAGGAAGATTTGGAAGGCAATTTGAGCGCCGTGGTGGAGAAGACTTTCGTCAAGCAGGAGCTCAACGTTCAGACCGTGGCCGACATTGCGGCATTCAAAGCCCTTGAGGATGGCACCGAGGCCAACCTTAAGCTCACCAACGCACAAGTGCTATACGCCGGCACCAGCGACATTTACGTGCGCGACGCCAGCGGAGCCATCGACTTCTACAACACCGGCTTGAAACTCACGACAGGACAGATGCTCAACGGTTCGGTCATCGGCAAGCGTGCCACCTACAACAACATCCCCGAGCTGGTCAAGAGCGACAACACCAACTCCAACGCCATTACCGCCACCAACGGCACAGCCACACCAATCGTCCTCACCGTGGCACAGGCCAAGGACGAGCAATACTACTGCAACCTCATCCGCATCGAGGGTGTAAAGGTGGTGGCCAAACAAGAGGGCAACTACACCAACTACTACGCTTATGTGGGCAACGACTCCATCATGATTTACGACCGCTTCAAGGTAGGGCTGGGCGACTGGAACGAAAATGACACCTACAACTTGGAAGGCATCCTCGTACCTTACAAGGGAGCTTTCGAGGTGTATATCACACAGTCGCTTGCAGGAGGCACCACTCCCCCCGACCCAGGAGTCACCGTATGCGACAACATCGCAGCCTTCAAGGCCCTCAGCAGCGGCACAGAGGCAGAGTTGAAACTTGACAACGCCAAGGTGCTCTACGCCAAGGATCGCGACGTCTACGTGCGCGACGCTTCCGGAGCCATCGAGTTCTACAACCTCGGCATCAACTTCGAGACCGACCAGGTGCTCAACGGCAGCATCATAGGC
>CADADN010000136.1:7430-11458 GCA_902786665.1 uncultured Prevotellaceae bacterium
GTGCTCAACGGCAGCATCATAGGCAAGTACAGCCCCTACAACAACCTGCCCGAAATAGCAAAGACCGACAAGACCAACGCCGACAAGATCACCTTCAGCGCAGGTTCGCCCGCACAGCCCATCGCCCTCACACTGGCACAGGCACAGGATATGAAATACATCTGCGAACTGGTGTCCTTCGACAATGTGAACGTCGTGGAGGCCGACGGCAACTTCTCGCTCTCCGACGGACAATCGACACTCACCCTGTATAACAAGTTCAAGATCGACCTCGCTGCCGCCAACGCTGTCAAGGCTACCGGCATACTCGTCATCTTCAAGGAAGCCTACCAGCTCTATCCCATCACCATCGACATCAACCAGGGCATCGACCAGTTGACCACTGATGACATAATGAATGCACCGGCCTACAACCTCGCCGGCCAGCGCGTGGATGCTTCCTACAAGGGTGTTGTCATCCAGAACGGACGCAAACTGCTCCGCAAATAAAGCAGTTTCTAGAGCATCTAGCTCTATCTGGAGCATCTAGCCTCTTTTAGTCTACTCAAAAAATCGGAGTGACAGGTTTTAGCCTGTCGCTCCGATTTTTCGCTTTTGGAACAATTATAACACCAAATAGGACAAGCTTTTATGACATTGGTCAAGAATATTGGCCTTGCAATAAAAAAAAACGGGAAAATAGTAGGAATTTCAAGAAAAAAAATTATATTTGCAGACTATTAACTTGCTTACTTAAAATATAAACATCATGAAACAAGCTTGGACTTTACTATTGCTGGCCGGCTTATACATGAATTGCATGGCAGGTCCCGTGACACCTCAAAAGGCACGGCAGACTGCTTGCGAATTCTTCGCAAATAGGGGAAAACAACTGGTCACGAAAAATGAAACCACGCCTCAAGCCCCATATTACATTTTCAATGCTGAGGGTGGAAAAGGATTTGTCATCATCGCAGGAAACAACACTGATGGCGAAATCCTGGGATATGCCGACAATGGCTCTCTTAACGAAAACTGCATGCCCGTCAATATGCGAGAATGGCTCAATGCCATGACCGCCAACAACTACCAACTCCCTGGCAACAGCGCCAGACCGAGAAGGATTGTCGGCCAAGAGGCCATCAGTCCGATATTGACCTCGTCATGGGGACAAGGTACGAAAAACGAGACCGGAAGCGCATACAACATGTTATGCCCGGTTGTGGATGGGACATACTGCCCGGCGGGATGCTTGGCCGTGGCCATGGCGCAGATCATGAGGCACCACAAGTGGCCCCAGGAAGCCTGCGACATCATCCCTGGCTATGAAAACACTGGAGCCGCCGTCACCTTGGACGAACTCCCACAACTCGACTTCGACTGGGAAAACATGCTCGACACCTACGAGGGTGGGGAAGACGAGGAAGAACAATTGGCTGTGGCACAACTGATGCGTTATTGTGGGCAAGGTGCACTCACCGCTTACTACCCCGACAGGGCCGAAGCATACGCTAAAAACGCCATCGCTGCCTTAACCAACTATTTCGGATACGCCTCTTCTGCCAAAAGCATCGTCAAGGATGATTATGGGGAGGAAGAGTGGAATGCCTTGATTTACAAAGAATTATCATGCAATCGCCCCGTCATATACTTCGGTTCGACAGATAACTCTTCACACGCCTTCGTACTCGACGGATACGACGGAGAAGAGTTCTATCACATCAATTGGGGATGGGGTGGACTATGCGACGGGTATTTCAAACTCTCCAGCCTCATCCCTGACGATGAAGAGAATGGTGAGACAGGAAAGGACTATTCCAGACAGCAACATGCCATCGTGGGCATCACGCCCAATGCACACTCGGGCAACAACCTGGTCTTCGATGACCCGGCCGTGAAAGAAATCTGTATCGACTACTGGGACTTCGACGGAGACGGGGAGTTGAGTGTCAACGAGGCTGCCAACGTGCTAAGCCTGGGCGATGCCTTCAGAAACAACACCGACATCACTTCATTCGAGGAATTGCGTTATTTCACCGGACTGAAAGGACTGGCAGATGCGGCCTTTGAGGGGTGCACACACCTTGGCATCGTCACCATACCCGAAAACGTGCAAAACGTAGGCGTCAACGTCTTCCATCTCTGTCCGGAACTCTCACAAATCACCGTGGTGGAAGAAAACACCACCTTCGACTCACGAGAAGACTGCAATGCCATCATCGAAACAGCCACTTCCACCCTCGTGGCGGGATGCTCCCAAACCATCATACCCGAGAGCGTGACAGCTCTTGGAGACCATGTCTTCGAAGACTGCGCCGAGCTGGCAGAAGTGGAGCTGCCCGAAGAACTCGTTGCCATCGGCGACTACTGCTTCGCCGGATGCACGGGGTTGGAAGACATCATCCTGCCGACAACTCTCGCCAGCATAGGAGAGAGGGCCTTCGCTGATTGCAGCAACCTTGGAACCATCTTCATCAACCAACCCACACCGCCCACGGCAGCACCCGACGCTTTCGACAACGTGTCGGCTGTCGTGCACGTGCCAAGGGGAGCCAAGGAGGCATACAGCAACGCTGAAGGATGGTGCGAACTCATCATCGAGGAACCACAGGCCGACAACTACATCTACTGCGACGACATCATATTCAGGAAACCACTGGGAGCAACACTCGATGTGGGATTGCGCAACAAGGATGTCACCATAGGACTGCAATTCCAAATGATGCTGCCGGAAGGCATCACCGTCTGCACCAACGACAGGGGAGCCCCACTTCTGGAAACGACGGACAGGACGGCAGGGCACATCGTGCACTGCATCAAGCAAGAGGATGACTCATACATCGTACTGCTGATGTCGATGACACTGGAGGAGATTGCAGAGAACAACGGTGTCATACTCTCCATCCCGCTTGAGGCCAATGACAGCTTGCCGGAAGGGGAATATGAAGTCAGGTTCGACAACATCAGCATCAGCACCATGGATGACAACGAGGATATCTATGGTGTCTATCCCGCACCTTTCACTTCGCTTTTGACCTTCAAGCAATTCCTTCTGGGCGACGTGAACCACGACAGGTTCATCGACATGAGCGACGTGATGATGACGGTATACCACTCTCTCAGCAAATATGTGACACCGTTCTTCAAGGACGAGGCCGACATCGACGAGAACAATCGCATCGACATCGTGGATGTCATGAGGATTGTGCAAATCGTCATCAGAAGATCCACCGACGCCTATGCACCTTCAACCATCATGGGAAGTGCCATGCTGGAGAACGAAGGCGAAGGTCGCCACACCCTGCACATCGACAACCCCTCGCAGTTCACCGCAATGCAACTGTGTGTGCGGCCTGGAGAGGGAGGCAAGGTGACCGGCATACGTCTCGACGAGGCTTACGAGGGAAGGTATCGGATGGATTACGCAGCTACCGAGGACGGAAACTACAATGTCGCCGTCTACAGCCTCGATGGCAAGACTTTCACCAATGGCGGCACTGCCATGATCCATATCGACACCGAGGGGGATGAAAGCGATGTCAACGTAAGCAAAATCCTGCTCGTCACCAGCGACCTACAGACCGTGGGCACAGAAAACGTGACACGCATCACACCCGCCTACGCCACGACGGGTGACGAGAACACTCCCGCCTACAACCTGGCTGGGCAGCGTGTGGCACCGGGATACAAGGGCCTGGTCATCAAGAAGGGAAAGGCCCTGATCATAAGATGACAAGGATATGCCAGGAGGTATGGGATTCCTACAGGCTGTTGGTGGAGCGATGCGTAACCCCTGCTTGACGATGAAATATCTTGTATGGCAATCGGTCGTGAAGTGAAGCCCGAAGGGCTGGGGCGACCACAGGCAGGTGGTGGAGCAAAGCGTAACCCCTGCTTGACGGTGATATGAAATCAACAACCCCGAAGGGGTGACAGAACAACGATATGATGTGTATGAAGTTGTCATTCTGCCACCCCTTCGGGGTTGTTGTTCACACCATGCTTTTAGCAGGGGTTCCGTGCTTCGCACTCCACCGCCTGCCTGTACT
>CADADN010000137.1 GCA_902786665.1 uncultured Prevotellaceae bacterium
CCACCCATTGCGACCTCTATGATGGCGGGTATACCGAATTGGTAGGCAAAGGCGAACCGAAGAACCTCATTCCGTGGGATAAGCTCGCAGACTTCTTCAGTAAGAATCTGAAATAACATTCATTGGATATTTTTGATATTGACTGGTCTTTGCGAGGTGGCAATCTCCTATTGTCTTGGAAGGGCCAAAGGAATCTGTGGAATGGGATGACACATATGGATTACAGCCTTCGACATTTCCATATTTGTCTATAGACCATTTGAAAATGGGCATTAATCGAAGCGGCAAGACCAATCTAGCCCCTAAAGACGATGATGCCCTCACAGATGAACTTTGGCCTTTCCAGTTGTATCATCTCATCACTGTCCGTACCCTTCTTCTACACAACCTTGCACATCGCAGCCTCTTCATCATCAGCCAGCAACGTCGTGCGACCGATTTCATTCAGAATTTCATCCAATCTTTCCTTCTCCATTTTCACGTCACTTTTGTTGACGATGATAATATGGGAACATTGAGAGAAAAACACAAAAATCACCTACAAAAAATCATTTTTTCATATCTTCACTCATTGCCAATCGGAAAAGGTTTCTTAATTTTGTCGCAGAAAACAAACAGGCAAACAAATCCTAAGAACCATCAAGACCGTTTTTATAGCGTGGCGACAATGAAATCTGACAGGAGATACGATGGTGGAATCAGAAAAGCTTCTTCTTTTACACCATCAAAAAAACAATGTAAGCAATAACAAATCAAAAGTACAATAATATGATGACTAAAAAAATCTTTCTCGCAGTCTTGGCTACTGCACTGTCTCTGTTCAGCATGAATGCAAAGGCTGAAGCAGATCCCAATTTCTACATTTATCTTTGTATAGGTCAAAGCAACATGGAAGGCCAAGGCACTATCGAAGATTGCGACCTTTCACCCGACGAGCGCTTCCTGATGATGTCAACGCTCGACTGCGGAACCCGCAAGCTCGGACACTGGTATCACGCCATCCCACCACTGGCCCGTTGTGACACCCGTCTCTGTCCTGCCGATTATTTCGGCCGCGCCATGGTGGCCAACCTTGACGAGGGCAAGCGCGTGGGTGTTGTGGTGGTAGCCGTTGGCGGCATCAAGATTGACTTGTACGATCCCGACGGCTGGCAGTCGTATGTGGCAACAATGAACGAGAGTTGGCAGATCAATGCGGTCAACGCATATGGCGGCAATCCCCTGGGCCGCCTGCTTGAATGTGCCAGGGAAGCACAGAAGAGCGGTGTAATCAAAGGCATCCTCCTGCATCAGGGGGAGAGCGATGCCTACAATAGCGTGTGGCTGCAGAAAGTGAAAAAGGTGTACGACAACCTGCTCGCGGAACTCAACCTCAATGCCGAAGACGTGCCTCTCATTGCCGGCGAGGTGGGCAATGAAGACCAAAACGGAATTTGCAGCTCTGCCAACAACATCATCAATCGCCTGCCGCAGACCATTCCCACGGCACACGTCGTGTCTTCCGTAGGCTGTACCCTTCAGAGCGACAACCTGCACTTCGATTCCAAGGGCTACCGCAAACTGGGACGCCGCTATGCCAAGACCATGCTTGCCACAATGGGTATAGAAGCGGATATCGACGAGGACGAGGTGCCGCCGATTGACTATTCCCAGCCCATCGACATCACCAACCGTTTCACTTATTGCTGGAACTCTGCCGAAACCATTACCTCTGACAACGGCATACTTGTCTATAATGCCGTGCAATGGGGCGGTCTGGCCTGCTGGCTGGGTGAAGCAGACTGGTCGGAATATGCCAAGCTGGTATTTGAGTTTGCCGAGCCGACCTCCATCGCCACCCAGATATTCATCCAAGGAGCAGGTAATGCTGAAATTGCCAAGGTCTGGGTGAATGCCGGGGCAGAGAGGGCCGAATGCCTTTTTGACGGACACGATATGAGCAAGGTCGCCCAGGTGGCTCTTCAGGCTGCCGCCAACGGAACCGTGAAGATTTCCAAGATTTACCTGCTGCGGCAAGTTCCCTCGGGTATTCGCCAGACGGAAAGCACCAGTGATGAGGAGTCGTACCAATGGTTCATGCTGAACGGCCAGCCTGCTCCCAAAGGTTTCAAGGGTATCGCCATCTCCAATGGGAAAAAAGTGATGAAAAAGTAATCAGCATTCACAGATCAATTGGTGTCAGCATAGACGGTTGGACGAACCCATGCCCTCAAACGGTCACCATGGAAAGGACTTTCACCCTCGGCATCCATTTCTCTTGGTATCGCCGAGGGTTTTTCCATGCAATTTGTTTATGTTGTGGGCGAAAAAAACAAAGGATAAGCGAAAAACCATCATTTCTTGTCACGTTTCGCGCTTTCAATCGTATCAATAGTAGAATATGGAAATCGACGTGCTGACATCCTCGTTTCTTGGCTTGCGCGACAAGCTGCACCACATCGCCCTGAATTACCTGGAAAGCGATGAGGATGCCAAGGATGCGCTACAGGACACTTGGCTGAAACTGCGGAATGTAGGCGAGGTAGAGACCACGTCTGAAGCGAGAAACAAACTCGTGACCGTGCTGCGGCACGTCTGCATAGACCGTTTGAGGAAAGCCAGACCCATACCGCTGGATGCTTCCTGTGTACGCGAGACGAAAGGCTACTGCATAGAGGAAGAGGACTTGAAACACCTTGAAGCACTTTTGCAAGAGGGACTGACTCCTCTGCAACGGGAGATATTCAATCTCGTCACTCACGAAGGAATGGAATATGAGCAGGTTGCCGAAAAGCTGTCGATGACCGTGGAAGCTGTGAGGAAAAACATGAGCCGAACCAGAAAGAAGATGCGTGAAACCTACAATCAATTGAACAGATGAAACAGAACGCCAAGCATATCACCATGGAAGAAGCCGAACAACTCTGTCGGCTCTATATGGACTGCCAGTTGTCGGTGCTGGAAGAGACGGAACTGGAGTATGTGCTTATGCAGTCAGAGCTGGACTCGCCTCTGCTCCATGAAACCAGAGCGCTGATGGGCATATCACGTTCTGTCAATCTCCAGGCAAAGAAAAAACGTTTGTTCGTGGCCTGGGGCTGGCGTGCAGCAGCATGTGCTGCCATTCTCATCGGCTGTGCCGCCCTACTGAGAAACCATATCACAAGTGAGACAGATGCCATAGCAAACAAGGAGGGCGTTGTACTCAGCGTTGAGAATACAAAGGGCATTGCACAATCGGAAGCAACCAAGAAAGAACCACAGGAAAGCAAGGTGAATACTGAAGAGAGGGTGGAAATAGATGCGGGTCAAACAGTGTCACAACCAAGACCTGCCACGTTATCCATGAAACAAGGCAAGAGGAAGGCGGGGACAATATGCAAGAAACCATCCAACAAGACGACACCCCAGGAAGAGCAGCCCATCATTGCAGAAACTACCACTCCGGCGGCGGAGCCGACAATGCCATCCACTCACATTGCCCCAGAGCATGTCGTATATATCATCAATGGTGAAAGGCAAGTGCCGGATGCCGATATGCCATCCATCAACGACTTGCGCATGCGCGGCCAACGGCTGACAACGGAAGTGAGGCGGCATATACAAAAACCGATAGAATTCTAAATCCATAGTACAATGAAACGAACAATTCTCATAATGATGGTTGCGCTCATTTGTGCAGCGTCACAAGCGCAGGTGAACCCGAAGATGCAACAACTCTTCGACAAACTCACGGAGTTGGATGAAGCCCCCAGAATCGTCAAGTCGGGCGGCAAGGACCAGCCTGTTCGCTTTGATTACAGAGGGTTCACCTTTACTATGGCCCCAATATGTATCAAGGCGTAGGTTCCCAATCCATAGACAGCATCCTCAGAGAAGACAGGAAACATATGAAACAGTGTTTGTCCATCATCCGCCACACCCTCGATGAATTGCAAGCGGAGGCAGCGGAGAGTTATCATTACGAATACCACAAGGGAGGAAGCGACACCATCATCTATTCGATGAACCTATGTTGCGATACCACCCGCTACGCAAGTAAGCACCATACCGCCAACCATCCGACGTTCTATTCCGACGAATACCTTTACTTCAACTGTCAGCCATATCATGATGAGGGCGAGGTAGGAGCTACTCTCCAATATATAGTACAAGGTCCCAACCCCGGTCCACAAGCAGAAAAGAACAGTCTTGAAACGCTCACCTCTGACATTGCTCGGCTTTTCATGCAGAACAAAATCAAGCCACGCAAGGCAATGTGGCAGCACGACAAAGCATATTCCGACTCCATTTTGGAAACCAAGGCTCCCGTATTTGAAACGATGGTCTGCATTGGTGGCAACAGCAATGAGGGCATCACCAACGCAGAGATATATACAGTGCCACGCGAGCAGGAAGACATGGCCCGCCAGTTCTACGATGAAATATCGAGGATGGCACTGCAATTCACAGAAGGAAACCTGGATGTCTTGTACCGCTACAAATATTTGACATTCGACGAATCCTATTGGGGAGCCATACTGGATTGCTACTATGACGAAACCACGTCCTATAGCATCAATATGCGAAGAAATGAGTCGGGTTTCCACTTCGTCATCGCCAATACCAGCGGTATGGAATGGTTTCCGGTCGACTGGCCCAGCATCAAGACTTTTGTCAACGGCAAGGTTTCCTATTTCAAGGGTATGGAACCGAAGAAAGACAACGAATAATGTAGAAAGAAACGAACAATTCTCATAAAGAGCATGATTCATAAGTACCCGGGACATGGCATGGGGCGCAGTGATGCGGCCCGTGCCTTATGTTTGCAAAATGAAATGATTTTGTAAAACTTGCTGCCATACATAAAAGTCTGAACAATTGTTCAGACTTTCACCCTCGGCATCCACTTTCGGGGTTTCATCGAGGGTTTTATGAAAAATGATATATACTT
The DNA here is from genome assembly GCA_902786665.1 of uncultured Prevotellaceae bacterium. Classification (GTDB taxonomy): domain Bacteria; phylum Bacteroidota; class Bacteroidia; order Bacteroidales; family Bacteroidaceae; genus Prevotella. Next base: position 4,913 of record CADADN010000137.1, read on the forward strand.
TTACACTCTGAAACTTGCCGCTGTCCACTTGTGGACATTCATTGTCCATTATCGGACAGTGCTTGAAGCGCCCCTATCCTCAACATCAATGAGTTGCAGATGTGGCACGATTTTCGCCAACGAAAAGAGTGGTCGAAGACAAAATCATGGAATATGTGAAAAAGGGTCTAAAGAATCCACCTGCATTGGATATACGTATTTGTAATGCGTTTCGGATTACAAATCCTGATATTCGGTTCGGACGGATTGCAAATCCGTCCGAACGTAAGATTGCAAATCCGTCCGAGCGCAAGAGCGCAATATAGTTTTTCGCCATGGTTAAGAACATTTAACGTCTCAACGTTATATATTTCTGCCAAAACTGCGTATAATAATAAGAAGGCAACGATAAAAACGAAATGAACAAGCAATCCATCATCACCTGTTTGAGGGGAACCATCGGTCGCTGGCCGAAGGGAAAAGCAATTATAATCCCCGTGCTCGCCCTCGTCGCCATGGCGGGGCATGCAAAAACTTACAAGACCATCAAGACTCCCGTGGCAATGGCCTGCGTGAATGTGTCGAACGGCGAACTGAAAGCCCGCGAAGTCATTTTTAGAGACACGGCAACCACCGTTCACTTCACGATGGAATACCCCAAGGGGCAGTATTTCCGCTTCGTCAAAGAGAGTTATCTGATGGACGAGGACGGCAACCGCTACCCCCTGCGGTCAGCAGAAGATCTCGCCCTCGACACATGGGTGCAATCGCCAGAGAGCGGCGTGACCGATTTCACGATGCACTTCGAGCCGATGCCCAAGAAAGTGCAGGTCTTTGACTTCGTCGAGGGAGATGTGCAAGGAGCCTTCATGCTCCTTGGCCTCCATGACAAGAAAGCCAAACTGAAATACCCCACCCTGCAAGAACTGTCAGATGCCAACCCTTATACAGTACCGGCAAACTGGTTCACCACCGACACCATCACCATCCGAGGCTGCATAGAGGGCTACGATGCCGAGAAGTTTGGCTTCACCTCGATGGAGTGCCTCTATGAAGATGTGTTCGAGAAAGACGCTACGACATTGGTGTTCAATATCGCCCCTGATGGCACATTTGAAAAAAGGTTCCAGGCCAGTTACCCTATCCGCCAATGTTTCTTCGCCAGAGGTTCGAAGGTCGGTTTTAATGAGATTCCTTTCTACGCCCGTCCTGGCGAGACCATCGAGGTTACGGTGCGTCCTGACGAGCAAGGTCGGTATCAATGCATCTATGGCAGCGGCAGCAGCAAGGACGTGGAGCGTTGGCTGAAATCTGATTTGAAAATGAGCGACCTTGCATATCCCCTACACACGTTCAAGGGGAAGTTCAGCGAAGCCGGCGAGATGACAGAACGCACGTGGCGCAACATGTTGTATTGTTTGCAAAAGGAAAATCGCCGTCGGCATTTCACTCCCCAAGAGATGCAGTTGGCGCTGGCCGACTTGCAGTTGAATTTTGCATACGCCGTGATGGACTATGCCATGTATCACGAGGATGATGTGAAGAAATATGAGCAACGTGATGGCGTCTACCAACTGGTCATATTGGATAGTCTGGAAAATAAAGAGATAGACAAGATGGAGAACTACAAGGCGCTGCACCGTATAGACTTCGACAATCCTTTGTTGCTGACATGTGACAGGTATCCCATCACGGTCAACCGCATCCAATTTGCCAGACCTGTCAGGAACCGCCAGTTTGAAGGGATTCTCGATGAGAACGGAGCATATGTGAGTAGTTTTTACAACTCGAAGAAGATTCTTTCCAATGGCATTTTGGCCTTGCGCGAACTGATGGGAACAGACCACGATGCCTTCATGGCGCAACTCTGCATCTATAAAGACATGCAGAGTAGTTTCAACAGTTGGCGCAGCAATGAGGATGCTCTACAGCACATCCTTGCCGACACCACCTTGACCGCTGAAGAGCATAAAGAAGCTGAGGCCAGCTTGCAGCCGGTCGGCAAGATGATGCCTCTCTATCTTGGCAGATTCTCTGATTCCCATATTCACCAGAAGGCCGAGGCTTTCTACTCCGCAAAGATGGCACAGACGGAACTCTCAGCACCTCTGCCTGCCGGCAATCCTGCCGCCGACCTCATCCGCTCGCTCTGTGCGAAATATCCAGGCCGGTATCTCATCATCGATTTCTGGGGCATGGGTTGCGGTCCGTGCCGTGCTGCTATTCAGAACAGTAAGGCAAAACGTGCAGAGATGGGCAAGCGCGATGACGTGAAGCTTGTCTTTATCGCCGGGGAGCGCACCGCCAAGGGGAGTGAAGAATACCATCAATACGTCAATGAGTGGCTTGCCGACGAAGAAACCGTCTGCATCACCAATACCGATTTCTCCCGTATGCAGGAACTCTTCCGTTTCAACGGCATCCCACACTACGAGACCATCACGCCCGATTGCCGGCGCGTCCGCGACGACCTACGTGTCAGCGGCTACTACAACATCGACTTCGAACTGGAGCAGTTAAAAGAGAAATTAAAATAACTGAAGTTTCTCTACCTTTTGAAGCGCATCTTTCTCAAGTTTTTCTATCACGAAGATAAAAATATGGAAGATGGGAAAAAATGGTTTACCTTTTCCGTTCTCATTCGTGATAATAACAGAAGGATACGTTTCATACCTCCGAATAAAGCATTTCGCAACGGTTAAGAACATTTAACGTCTCACCGTTATATATTTCAGCCAAAACTGCGTATAAATAATAAGAAGGTAACAATAAAAAGAATATGGACAAGCGAACCATCATCACCGCATTCCCGACGTTCCGTCGCCTACCCGCAGCCTTTCTGCTCGCCCTCGTGGCAACATTTGCTGTTGTGCCATCCGCCTTTGCCGATGTCATCCGTGGGCGCGTAGTGGACTCGGAGACCAAGGAGGCACTGCCTCAAGCGACAATTAAGATGACGCAGAAATTTGGCGACAATGGCTATATGACAATGACGACAACAGCCGATTCGTTGGGCGTGTTTCATATTCGCGCAGAGGGGAAATGCAGCATAGAGGCATCCATGCTGGGCTACTATACGAAGAAGAAAACGGTGTTGGCCTTCGGCGACAGTGAGAAAGACACACTCGACATCGGAACAATAGAGTTGAAGATGTCGCCCCAGATGCTGAAGATGGTGGAGGTGACGGGCCATGCACGGCGGTTCACAGTGCGGGGCGACACCATCGTGTTCCATCCTGAAGCTTTCCACTTGCAGGAGGGCGCCCGCCTTGACGAACTCATCCGCCAGTTGCCGGGCGTGGAGGTGGACAGTCAGGGCAGGATGTCGTGGAACGGCAAACCCATTCGTTTGACGATGGATGGCGAAGGCATGCTTGGTGGCGACCAGTTGATGAGGCAGTTGCCTGCAGAAGCGGTGCAAGACATCAAGGCATACAACAAGGCATCAGAGTTCAGCGAACGCACGGGCAAGGATGACGGCACAGAGGACATGGTGCTCGACCTGACCATCAAGCCGGGCTTCCTCGACCGTTGGTATGGCGATGTCATGGCAGGCTACCAAACACCCAAATACTATGAGGGCGAACTGTCGATGAACCGTCTGTCGAAGACCGACCCTGTGATGGTTTTTGCCAACGCCAACAACATAGACAAAACCATCCGCAAAAGCATGAACGGATGGAGTGGCAGTTGGGGCAGTGGCTATGGACAGGAACAGGGCGCCGCCGGTGGGTATCAGCACAAGTGGAAGAAGAAGGAAGGCACACAGGAGATGAGAAGCCAATACACTTTCAGCGGCAACGTGGCCCATGATGACAAATGGGGCACTTCCTACGGAGAGGAAGAGAACTATTTGCCCAACACCGCCGCCACCCGCAGCACCAGCGAGACGTATCATCGCAGCCACGACCTAAACCCGACATTGAATGCCGACATGCGCTGGGCCACCGACTCGCTGAACACCTTCACCATCCGGGCGAGCGTGGAGCATAAGAAGAAGCGTTCGCACAACAGACAGACCGAGGAACAGGAAAGTCAACGGATAGGCGACGGCACGTCGGGTGTGGAATCGGATGACTTGTTGGAATCTTCGAGTGGGTACATGCCCACTATTTCGCAAATTGTAAGTTCCCGCCAAGAAGGTTATACGACCAAACTAAGCACCATGGCGATGTGGGAACATTACATCAAGGATGGCGGACTCAGCGGCAGCGTCTCGTTGGACTACTCAGAGGGAAAGACCAACCGCTGGACCGACCGAATGGTCACTTCTCACATGGCATCGCTCGCCTCGTCGCAGTTGAGTCAGTCATCCACCTCCCCCAACTCTGCACTGTCCACCGAGGGTCAATTTCTCTTCTCCAACTGGCTCACCAAGAAATGGTTGGTGAAAGCGCAATACACTTTCATGTATGGCCGAAACAGCAACGACTGTGACTTCATGACTGATGGCGTGGCAGATGCCGCCAACTCCTACCGTGACCGCTCCACCAATCACTCTCATAGCTTGAGAGTCGGCTCCACCTTCAACCTCGCACCCGTTCAAATCATGCCCAATATCACCGCAAAATGGCTGCGCGAGAGTCGAGACTATCAGCGAGGCGTGCTCGACACCACCGCCGTGCGCCGCCGAATTCTGCTCCAGCCTGACATCCGCGCCACATGGAAACTGAGCAAGACGGTAGGCTTTGAGCTGAACTACGGTTTCAGCACGTCACAACCAGGAATCCTTCAGACCCTCGGCTACCGCGACCTCACCGACCCGCTCTTCATCACCGAGGGAAACCCCGGCTTGAAAGATACGCACAGCCATAACATCAAGTTGTCATACAACATGGTGCTCGCCCGTAGCCAGACCTCGCTCAGCGCCAGTGTCGAATACAAGGCAAACGACCGCGACTTCGTGACGGCTCTCAGTTATCATCCCACGACCGCCGTCTATGTCAGCCGCCCTGAGAACGTCCGCGGCAGCCGCACATGGGAGTTCCGCCTCGACATGGACCAGGCTCTCGGTGAGTTGCTCAGACTGGAGAATGAGTTTCGATTAAATGCCGGGCAGCACTACGGCTACCTGACCTTGCTACCTACACAGACGGAACGCACTTTGAACAGGCAGAACAATCTTCACCCCAAGGACCGCCTCACCCTGTCTCTTGACTTTGACTGGCTCAAAGCCTCTGCGTTTGCCAAAATCGAGGCCGACCGCCTGCGTTTCTCTGCATCGCCCGAACAGAACACCACGCTTTGGAACAACGACTTCGGCATCAACGCCGAAGCCACCGTGGGAAAGTTTGTTTTTGAAACGGATATCACGGAAATCACCCGCCGTGGCTATCCTGCCCAGTCGATGAACCGAAACATGCTCCTATGGAATGCCGCCGTCACATGGAAAATCCTGAAGAACAAGGCTCGTCTGAAACTGGAGTTTGAGGACATCCTCAACAAGCAGGATGATTTCTGGAGTGAGCGTTCTGCCTACCAGCATTCCACCTCATGGCAGGATTTCCGCCATCACTATGTCAACATCAGTTTCACCTATCACTTGGATGCCAAGAAGAAAGACTAAAATATAATTATCAAATATGAACAAGCAAATCGTCATCACCTGTTTGAGGGGATTGGTAATCCCCGTGCTCGCCCTCGTCTGGGTGTCGGGGCAGGCGCAGACAAGGACAGCAACCATCACGGGTTATTCACCCGCATTGAAAGACGGCACGGTGGCAGAGTCAACTGTTGACAATGTACGCATAGCCAATGACACCGTGAAGGGTGGACGATTCTCCTTGACAGTTCCTGTGGAGGGACTCACGAAGAGTTATTTATTCCTTGAAGGAGAAGGATGCCCCAATCACCTGATGACCATTTGGCTGAAACCTGGTGTGGAGGTGAAAGTAACGGGTACAGACTGTCTCTACCCATTATGGAAAGTGGATAGTCCACTCCCCGAGCAGCAGACAGTCAGCCGTATTACGGAACATGGTCATGACACGCTGTCCGAAATGTTGCGACTCGGTCTTGCCAACGCTCCGTGGGAAGAAGAAAAGGCTGTCTATATGAAATACTTGAAACAGACGATGGACATTCTTCCCTCATTGCCGGTAGATGCCGCGTCGCTCGATGAGTTGGAAGGTGTGGCCATGATGGCAGAGGCATCCACCGCTGCCCGTGCGCCGAAAGGATTTGAAGAGCAACTGGCGCTGATACACACTCAGGTTTATCCGCCGCATATCTTGCAAGTAGGTGAAGAGGCCATCGATGCCGAACTCATCGACATGGAAGGTCGGAAGCACCATCTTGCCGAAGTGCTAGTTCAGCCCGGCCGATATGTGCTGCTCGATTTCTGGAGTCTGGGATGCTACCCCTGCCGCATATCTGAGCCAGAAATGAGAGAGGTCTATGATAAGATGCAAGGCAAACTGGAAATCATCGGCATCAACCAGGACAAACTCTCTGCTTGGCAAGAGGACAATTTCAGCAAGAGTATTGCTTGGAAGAACTGGAACGACGGGAAGATGGGCAAAGCCGATGTAGAAAACCACTATTGCGATATGAAAGCCATACCCTATTATGTATTGATTTCGCCCGACAAGCGCATCCTCTGGAAGGGAGCCGGATATGGCGCAGGGTGGTTCTTGGGTATGGCAGAGGCCATCATTGGCCCCAAGCAGGACAACACTGCCAACCTGCAGTTGGCTGTACGCAGTATCGGCATAAAGCCCGATGGCACCACTATCAGTTTCCGCTATTACGGTCAGGAAGGCTATTGGTTCCGTATCGTCAAGGATTCCTATCTTGAGGCCAATGGCAAGAAATATAAATTGACAGCAGCCGATGGCATCACGCTTGACGAGAACAACTATCCCAAAGAGAAAGCGACAAAAATCACAGAAGGTGTCATGGGTAAACTATTCTTCACCGACTTCGTCCTCACCTTCGAGCCATTTGACACCACGCCAACCACCTTCGACTTTAAGGAGGGCGATGGTGAGGGTGCTTTCGTTATCCGGAACATAACAATTGAATAACAGAAAATGAACAAGCAATCCATCATCACCATCCTGCTTTTGCTCACCACTGTCAACGGGTGGGCGCAAAAGATATGGACCAATCCAAGCTATCGTAACGAACCGCAGGGATTCCAGTTTGATGTCAACGAGGTTGAGTTTCGTAATGATGAAACCGTGCTCCACATCACCGTCAGGAATCATCCCAATGCCAAGTTCTCTTTTGGCAGTTGCACCGTGCTCAAGACGGAAGACAGCCGGTCGTATCCCATCATCAGTGCAAAAAAAACACGCGATGGCGAGACCGACCTAGCGCTCGACACTCATATACCCATTCCCGAATCCGGCAAGACAGATGTGGCGCTCCACTTCCAGCCGTTGCCTCAAGACGTCAAGCACTTTGACCTTATTGAGGGCTATGCACGCAATTTCTTCAAAATATGGGACATCACCGACCCTGCCAACAAAGCACAAGCATTACTATTCAATTCCAATTGGCGAGATGTGGAAACAGGCGAATGGATCATCAGTCTTTTCAATGACAATGCCGTATATGCCGGCAAGGTGTGGCAGTATGACAAGAAAACGGAGAAGAAAGTGGTGCTTGCCTCAGGAAACGAAAAACTCACCATCACCATCGGCAAGGAAAAAGACGGCAAGCGCATATTCAACATCGGCGGCAAGAAGCAGACGCTCTCTGCCATCACCAACAACATCACCGACTATCCAACAGTTGACAACACACCCTTCAACACGGAGTTGAAGGAGGACAAAGCTGTTGTGAGCGGTTGGCTGAGATATCCCAAGGAACTTCTCAATGACAAGTTGACTGTTGAGATTGGGTGTGGCAACGTCGCTACCGACGATGATACTCACGTTTCCACCCAGGTTGACTCTCTCGGCCGGTTCGAGTTGAATGTGCCGTTGGTTGGAACGCAAGGGGCTACTCTGCTCATACAAAACGGTGAGAATGATGTTGTTGATGGCGTAGCTCTCATACTGACACCAGGAGAGAGTTATTTCATGCTGAAAGACTACAAATCGGCGCAGACGCTCTTCATGGGTGATGACGCACGACTACAGAACGAGCTACAGATAGAGATACCCCACATGCCATATGCCGGATTTATTGATAATCCGGTGAGTGATGATTCCGTTAGGGTCATGGCACAGAAATGGATACACAACTATGAGCAGAGCGTGGCGCAGAGCAAAGACTTCTTGTCGCAGCACCCCAACCTGAGCAAGCGCTTTCGCGACTTTATCCGTGAAAACCTACACATAGATGTCTGCTCCGAAATACTGATGATGCACTACAACACCTACGACCACTTGTTGCCTGCCGACATCATGCAGTGGGTGGAGGAACACTCTGTAGTGGACACAACGTTGCCGGTCAATCTATTTAGCAGAATGGCTTCGATGTTGAGATACAAGCGTGAGTGCTATGCTTATGCAGACCCGCGTATAAATGTCTTATGGGGGCGCACCGCCATTCTACCTTGGCTTGAGGAAAAGGGGATGCTTCACCTGAACGACAAGGAGCATCAAGCCATCAGCCAGATGGAGAAGATGAACAGGGAGATTTTCACGCTCTATACCGAGATTAAAGACCGTAAGACGCTCAATGATTCCATCACAGCGGTGCAGGAGAAATACATGGAGGCGGCAAGTGTGGTCAACACGATTCATACAAGCGAAGACTATCAAAAAGCGTTGAACACGCTCTGCGTAGGTGGTGAGCAGGGCATCACGAATGCCATCATCGACTCTCTTTGCACCGACCCGCTGACCAACAGCATCCATCATGCCCAGATACTCAATGAATACATCGACCACGAAAGATGTGCACTTCCAGAGGAGTTGGAACCATACATCGCACTTATCAAGGAACCTTATTTCAGGAAAGTCATTGCTGACAAGAATGAGTATTTCAAGAAACTGATGAGGGAGAAGGAAGAGGCTGTGAATGCTGTCATCCATCCATCGTCGGATGTCGAGGGGCTAACCGACGGAAAGGCAATTATCGACAAGATTGTTGAGCCTTATCGAGGCAAGATAGTATATCTTGACATCTGGGGCACTTGGTGCGCACCATGCAAGCGCAAGTTGAGCGAGTCGCACAAACTCAAGGCCGAACTCAAGGATTACGACATCGTGTACCTCTACCTGGCCAACCGTTCGCCGGAGAAGTCGTGGAAGAATGTCATCGCAGAATATGACCTCACCGCGCCCAACTGTGTTCACTACAACCTGCCTTATGACCAGCAACATGCCGTTGAGCAATATATAGAACTGACAGGCTACCCCACCTACCGCCTCTTCGACAAGCAAGGAGGCCTTCATCACCTTAATTGGCTCGATGACGAAAACCTGTCAGAGTTCAAAAAGAAACTTGATGCGCTGGAAGATTTTCCAAACTTGGACAAGCCATCGTAATTGAAAATGTATTTTTCCATTGTTTCTCCGTTTGTCCGCCTGGGAGTCATGGCTCCCAGGTGGGGATTCAACATCTGTGGCAGGCCCCCTACCCCACGATTCATTTCCTTGAATTTCACAAATTATTATTACATTTTGTCTTCCTGCAAGAGATAATCGAGCACACTCTTCCAGTCGGGGAACTTTTTGCTGCCGAAATGGATGTGACGGTCACCGAATTGGTCAGCGCCGTGGTTCGTGCGGTCATCGATGAGAAAGGCGTCAGGTTGAGCACACAGGTTCTTGTGATGCGAGAATATAATCCGCTTGTAAAAGATATCCCCGAAAATCTTCCTCACCCAATCATGCTTATCTTGCAGGGCCGTGGGGTTGTCCCATGGTGACGTGGTGAGGATATAGCAGTCGTAATTGTCTTTCAGCGCATTTACTGCCTCGATGGCTCCTGGCATCGGCTTCATTAATCTGAAAATCCCCGGTATGTCGTCGTAGTGGGGCTTTCCTGTACCATCGTCTGCATAGTCGGCTTTCACTTCTTCATTCACCTGGTCGAGTCCCGATTGGAAGTCAACCAGCACATTGTCCATGTCAAAAAATAATCGTTTCATATCCAAAAGTTTATGTTGAAGTTTTGTTACTTGACGGCAGCAATATAGTCATTAGACGAGAAAAATCCAAATTTTTCAGATACTTTTTGAAAGGATGGACTATATAGAGGGGAAGGCCTGTCACCGGAATCCGATGACAGACCTTGTGTTGTTGCTCTTTCCTATCATCTCAGCCTTGCAGTACCCCTCGACATCCTCCAGCGACGCCTGCTTACCCGACAAGACGAAGTCTATGGCGCGCTGTCGCGCTATGTTCTCTATCTGTCCACCTGAGAAGTTGTAGTTCGCTGCCAATTGTCGTGCCTCCTCGTCGGTAATACCCTGCAGCATGCTGCTCCACAACAGTTGCTTCACCGACACCTCCGGCATTTGGAACTCCACTTTGAAGAGGAACCTCCTCTCAAAGGCATTGTCGAGGTTGGAGGTCAAGTTGGTCGTGGCAATGAGTATGCCGTCCAGGTTCTCCAGCTCCTGGAGAATAATGTTCTGTATGGCGTTTTCCATTTTCTCCACCGACTTCTCGACGTTCTCCGAGCGTTTGTTGAAAACGGCGTCAGCCTCGTTGAAGAAGAGAATGGGCATCACCTCGCTGCACTTGCATATCCTGCGGTAGGAATCGAACACCATCTTTATGTTCTTCTCACTCTCTCCAACGAACTTGTCGCGCATTCCAGCAATGTCCACCTGCAAAATGTCACGTCCCGTGCGTCTTGCCAACTGCAGCACCGTTTCCGTCTTACCCGTGCCCGGTGCACCGTAGAAGAGACAGGCGAAGCCCTTGCGCATCCCCTGGTCTGCCAATCGCTGCTGAACGACAGGAAGGTTCTCCTGGGTCAGCAAATTGGTCAGACGCTCTATCTGCTGCTGTTCTGCCGGGTTGTAGAACATTTCCTTCTCCTTTATGCTCGTGTGGGATATCACCCCCCGGGCACGTTGACTGAGGTTAAGGTTCCTCTTTCCCTGTGGTACGTATCCCTCGAGCAGTTCTTCCTTGCATTCGCGCGTGAGGACGAATCTTTCTGTGAAGGCCATGCCGTCCACGCATGCATGTTCTATCAGACCATCCTTGAACAGTCTGTGCGTGCCTTCACGCAGTTCGTGCTTCATATCTTCGAAAAAGTAGTTGTCAGGGAAGACATCATCCAAATCTCCAAGGTCGAGACCGTCATCATCCATACCTCCCCATTCGGCATAGTCGCAGACGGTCATCATGAAAAGCAGCAAGTCATGTTTGTTGTCTCGGTATTTGAGAGCCTCATTGCACAATGGCAGGTGGCTGTTGGCCTCGCACATCATCAGCATCCAGTCCTCATCGTCTGACAATCGCGTATCCATGCTCTTGACATAGGTTTTGACGTATTTCATCAACTTTTTGACAAAGGAGTCAAGTTCCAAGCCGTCAATTTTCTCAGGCACGAACGGTTTGTTCTCCTTCAACGCACTCAACACCCCGTGCGCCAGACCGAAGCCCGGGCTGCAGTCGCCGTATTCACGCACGTTCCTGTGCACGAGCCATCGTCTTGTCACCAATTCCTCAATCTCATCAGAATATTTCATAATGGAAAGGCGGCTGCACCTTACGCATTTGGCTATCTCCTTCCATGTCATCGGCTCGTCATACTCCAGAAATAACGCCAACATGGCCACTTGTATACCCGTCATGTTCAGTTCCTTCGTCAAATAGCCAATAGGGTTCTCGCATTTATCCCAGAATTTCTGTGAGAGGTGTTCCTCAAGCATCACGTTCAACACACGGTCAAGAGCGGAGAGGAGGGTCCATGTGTCAGGTTCTTCGTAGTCATCGTCAAAATTGGGGGTAATGTAATCAAAATCTTCGTCAAACATGCTTTTTCTTTTTATGTGAAAAAAATATATGGTTATATAGATGCAAAGAGGTTCAATTCGGCGATAAGCCGAAAGTCAGTTCATCATGAGTTCAACAGTGGTTGATGGATGTCTCAGGTGTTTCAGTATGTCAAAGAACGCATGTTCAATTCACGTGACCGGAATTGTGACACAAAGGTAGGTAAAAGAAATAATTTGGGCTGATTTTTTATAGGTATAACTGCATAGGAAAATGAACGGAGTCGTCGAACTTCAGATTCACCTTTATGTCGAAGTCCTCTACATTCTCTTCACTATGCCAAGTTGGTTTTACCATGATCAATAACTTTTTTAAATCAACACTTTCTCATCATTCATACGACAAAGTTATCAACAACAAAACCATTTTCGGTCTTTTATATATGTATAAGTCAATGGTCCCCTTGAATTTCTTTTTCAACAGCCATTTTAGCGTGTGACCTGCATACGGAAAATCCTCACAAATGGAGACGCTTTGATGGAATCATCATTTGATTACTTAAGTTTCGGAAGTGAAATTGCCTTACAAAGCTGTAATTTGTCTTGTATGGCAACCGGTTGTGAAGTGAAGCCCGAAGGGCTGGGACGACCACAGGCAGGTGGTGGAGCGAAGC
>CADADN010000138.1 GCA_902786665.1 uncultured Prevotellaceae bacterium
ACAGACCAAGACCCTCTTCCTAACAGATGAACAGCGTGCCATCAAGCCGCTATTTGACCTCAAACGGTATTTTGGGTGACGCATTCCCGAAGTCAGGAGCAAGAGGTCCAATTCGGGGCAATTTGTCACATTTTTATCTCGACTGGCTTATAATTGCCCAAATTTTATCTATATTTGTACCCACGAATCAGATAATTGGCGAATATGACAATGAACAAGCACTTTAATTCCTACAAGGAGGGGCTGGATCTGGAGTTCCTGCGGGTGTACTAATAAGAATCGCCAATCGTCTAGTAATGAGATGGTTGGCGATTTAAAATTTCCGCAAAATTAGGATTTGGCGTGTTTCTGGCGTGATGTTCTCCGGCATACCGTTAAACTTTCTTAAAATCGGATTCAACCGATGAAATCCCATGCAAACAGTCTCATAAGAAGCTTGCATCCGAAGACGGATGGCAACCGGGAGGATGACTGTCGACTCTTGCCGATGTCACCGCTGGCGTTTTCTTCGGAGCACGTCCTCGATGTCGGTTTTCCTGTACAGCACCTTGTTGCCCAGTTTTGCAGGGACGAGGTAGCCTGCCTTGCTCCAATGCCAGAGGGTCGAGGCGGAGACTCCGAACTTCTCCATCACCTCCTTCTTTGAAAGGAAGTCGATGTCGGACGGCGAAGCATCCGTCTGGGCGGCCGCTTGGATATCCTCCTTCCCGACCATCTTTTGCATCACGAGCTCCGAAACTCGCTCTGCCAGAGCCTCGAGCATTCCGGACAGCCAATCCTCACAGTTGAACGATGAGTTGTTTCCTTTTCCCATGATGAAATGAGTTTAAGGGTTAAGTCCGCTAACGACATTAAAGGGTTATGGCCTTGGCCATCTTAAAGGAAATATATAATTAAAGCGTCCGTGATCCTAAGTGTCCTGTCATCGCATTTTGGTGACGGCGACCGTCCTGTTTGCTCATATTGCCATTAAATGCAAAAAGCTGTTTGCTTCTGCAAAATTAATGAAATCCGATGACTTTGCAAAAAGATTCCTTGTTTTTTTGTTTTTCCAAGTCGCCAGTCAAGCTCCAGCCAAGCTCGTAAGGCCCGAACTCTACTCGTGAACGTATTCCCGTGGCTTTCTTGCCAATGACTTTTAAAGCGGTATGGCACCTTCACTTTTTTTACCATAGAGCCTTTTCTTTATCTTCTCGTCTTCGGCCAGGATCTGCATGTATGTGGACTGCAACTTTTCAATGGCGGGGACGACGGTGTCCGTGAAGTATCCTTCATCCACCTCGCCCTGAAGGGCGAAGGTGTTCACCTGGTGTGCTATCTGATTGATGTTGTTGCCGATGGCCGAAAGCTCCCCGTTCCTTTTCTTCATCTGTTCGTGGTGCATCCTGCAGGCTACTATCACCGAGTAGGCTCCGTAGTCGCCGAAGTGGAGCATGGCGTGACGGGCGAAGCCGCTGAAGCTTCCCATATGACTCATCCTCTGTAGTTGTTTGAACAAACGTTCTTCGTGCTCGGTGATGTACACCTTCTTGACGATCCTGTTTCCATGTCTTGCCATATCCTTGTTTTTTGAATGTGAATACTTTTGTGAAGTTGGATTGTTCCAGTCTTGGGTATGAGGCAAAGTCCTTGACTCGTGAGCGGAACGACCGTGCCTGGCGTGGGTGGGCCTGGATGTGAAGAGGACGGCCGACTGTCACGGCCTCCGTCTCTTTCGTTTCTTTGAAACATCCTTGCGGCTTACGCCCGACACAGTTCCTGTCGAATGGGTGTCACCGATGGAAAGTATGCCTTCCACTTTGTCCGCAACGGCTGAGACCACGCTGCCGGCATCGATTCCCACCTCTGCGCTCCTATCGCCCATGCCGGCGTGCCATCCTGTCCCCATGCCCCTTTCGCGGGACGGGGATTCCTTCAGAAGGTCCTCGATGCCCGCATCCTTGGCTGAGAAGACCGCCTTGGCCGCCTCGAAGACGAGGTAATGCCTGCCGCCTTGCTCCACTATTGCGAATCCCGCTTCCTGGAGGTTGGAAACCACGGACGTGGGCGAAGAGCTCCGGGCGATCTCCCTTGCCTGGATGAGCAAGTCAACGCCGACCGGTGTCGCATCCGTGGCGATGCTCAGGTAGTTCATATTCACACCGTACAATGCCGCCAAGGCCTGCACCTCCCCCCTGGTTCTCGGGTTGAAATCCTGGACCCACCGAATCCGGTCGTTTTCACGGAGGATCCGGATGACGTTTTCCCGGAGAGGATGCTCCTTCCCCTTGAGGACGACCATCCCATCAACCACCCTCGCATCGACCTCCTTGGCCAGCGCCCTGTTCAGCTCTTCCGTCGTGATGAAGTGGTTCCTTTCTATGAGCGAGTCAATGACGAAGTCGATATCCTTTTCCTTCTCCTCCCTGGAAAGAGGCATGTACTCAATAAGTTCTTTCAATGGCACGACGTCCGAACCTTTGTACACCTTTTTCATAGGATGGTCCACGATGGTGTAGCCGTAGGGGCTGAACTCCTTGCCGCCCACGCCGTTGCCATGGAAGACAAGGGCGATGCCGAACTTCTCGCGCATGAGCTTCTCCAGGTCCTCATGCTTGAAGCAATATGCCTTGTAACGCAGTAGCCACATCCTTATCTGAGCCTTCCGCTTCCTCCGCTCCTCCTCGTCATCGTAAAGCTTGAACGAGACCTTTATCCTGTCCATTGGAATCCGGCACTGCACCGTACCGCCTTTGGTGACATTCAATGTACCCCCCTCCTCTTGGGAGCCGTAGCCCGAGGTTTCGAGGATGGAACGGAACTGTCCAATGCCGTCGAAGGAATAAGACAACGCCTTGGAGACTAGGTCCTCCACCTCCTTCCTCCGGTCGATGCCGAGGATTCTGGCGATGGCTTCCTGCGAGCGCCTGCGCTCATGGTTATGGTCTATTTTTCTTCCGTCTGGGTTGACGCGGCTGGTCACCACGTGAAGGTGGTTGTTGTCCGTGTCCCTGTGAAAATAGAAGACGAGGGGATTCCGGGAATAGCCCATCAGCTCCAGCCACTTGTTCGCGAAATCTATGAGGTCGTCACACGTCATGGCTTTCCCCTTCTCACTGAAAGTCACGTGGAATTGGGGGCGTTTCACGCGGGTGTTCTTGCTGGAATACTTTGACAGTTCGTTTTGCAGCTTGGCGGTGGTCATGAGTTCGGGGTTGTCCATCACGTATTTCTCGAAATTGCGGACCTCCACCCTTTCGGCCACTCCTTCCCTGACCTTGTCCTCGTTGTATTTTATGGCCGGGAAAGAACCTGAATCTGATGGTTGGAGTATTTTCACTATCATTGCTTTTGCTGTTTTTTAGTTTTCGTTGGTACTTGCGAAAAAGATGGGCATTTCGAGGCGATGCCCCGGCATTTGGACTTGTTAATACAATCGAAGCATCGCGAACGCAGCAGTGCGTCGCCGGAAAGGATGTATCTCCCCGTCTTCCTGCTTCCATTCCGGATGACCAGCCCGTGCTTCTTGAGGGTCTTGATGCTGCGGTTCACGCCCGCCGCACTCTCGTTGGTGGAGAGTACGATGCCTTTGGCGTTCATACCGCCGTCTTTCCCGCTGTCCGCTATCCGCCAAAAAACGATCTGGTCCCTTTGGGAGAGTGAGGATACGACCGCCCTGGTGGAATCGGCAAGTGAGAGGTTCCTGGCGGAGACCTCTTCGGACATTTGCATCCGGCGTTCCTTGTTCTCGGCCGCCTTCTTCCTGATGGTTTCCTTTCTCTCCTTGCTACGTTTCTTCCGCCCGTCCATGGGGTCGGCATCATCTTCCGTCGTCGGTTTTCCAACAGGCATCCCATCGGGTCGTCCCCGGGTTCCCACCACGGGGACATCGTTTTCCGGGCGTATGCCATTTCTTGGAGTTTCTTGAATGGGGCCGGCGTCTTCAAGTAAGATTGTTTCCTTCTCTTTCGTTTCCTTGAAAACGGTGGAAGTGATGACTCGTTCGTACAACATTGCCTTCTTCTCGGAAGACACATTGAATGGTCGCGGTAGACGGATAGGCAAGAGCGATTCCAGGGACAGCAGCCCTGTTCTCCCCTTGTTGGAAGGAGATTCCACATCCAAATCGTCCAACAGTTTACAAGCAAATTCAACTTGATCGTCTGAAGAGATGAGAATGAGGAAATCCGTGAATCCCAGGCATTTTGCCAACCTATTGCAGAATTCATCTGATTGTTTCTCCTTAGGAACGATGATGAAACCTATGGTTGTGCATTGGCTGAAATAAACTCCAACAACACCTTGTAGGATGATGATGAAATCAATACGATTGCCATTGCCGTCCTCGTGGAGAGATAAGCCCTCCACGACACGATAGCTGACTCTTCTGGTGGAAATGCTCGACTGAAGGACATCGCGAATTATCTTTTTCAAGAAATCCCTGCCCTTTTTAGCGAAGATATCCTTTATTGTTTTGTACATGCTTTTCTAAATTAATAGAATAGAATTATGTCACTCTATAGAGTGATACGATACAGAAACCAACAAAAAGAATTAAAGGGAAAAATAAAGTACAAAATTAAAGGGATTCTCCACTCATAGGGAGCTTAAAGAAAAACGACAGTTTCGTCATTTGTTTTGCAAAAATAATACTAATTTTAGGAACTGCCAAACATTTAACAAACTTTTTTCACGATATTTTTCCACCGTATATGACCTTATATGACCTTATATGGCCACCTTATATTATATAGTGCATAAATGTACTCTTACAAGTTATTATATCACCATGCGCTACCGCTGTTGCTCTTTTTGTTATTAATCTCTTTTATGTATGCCAACGATTCTCACAATACAGGATTTAGTGATGGCTTACAATCCTATCCTTAGAAATTAAATGATAAATCGTGTACAGTACGAACTTAAACTCCGCTCCGTCCCCGACCATCGCAGGTTGTGCAAGGGCAATTTCAAGCATAAGCCCCTTTAATGCCTGATTGGGTAAGGGGATTTTATACACAGGGAGGGCACTTGTTGTCGCCTTTGTTTGCATATCATAGCACAAGAGAGGCCCAAAAGACCCTTTGAGGGCAAATCAGCCATCAAAATGCAAAGTTGCGGATATTAGGACATTCAGATAGCACAGTCGCTTTTCCGCCAATTTTTCAATCTGGTTACTTTTGGTTTGAATTTGCTTCTCCACTTTTTTCAATCCGTTTACATTTTGTCATATTCGCTTTTGAGCCATTCAAAACGTTCGTCCAGCCAGTACTTCAGATTTTGGACTTCATTCTGATAGCTGCCCCAGATGTTGTAGTTTGGGGGAGTGTATTTGTAGAACGTTCCCCATTTGTTGTTGTTCTCCTCCACGGAAAGCCTGAGATATTGGGCCTTTTCGTTGATTTCCCTCATGATGTCATCCTTGCGGCTGTAAAAATATTCGAAACGCTCCTTCACTTTTGCGACAAAGGCCGGGTCCTGGAAGAGGCGTGAATACCAGGAATGCCATCTCAACATCAATCCCGTCGGTGAGAAGTCCCCGTTGTAGTTGACGTTTCCAAAGGCTATGTCAAAATCCCACAGTGGCCCCATCTTGAGCTTGCCACCGCGCCTCAGGCTTATGTAGCAGCTCGTATAGAAGGAGGCATCGGTGTTCCTGGCTATTTCATTGACAAGGTACCACTCCACGAAAGAGTCCATGTCCATATACTTTCTCCATCCCTCGTTCTCATCAGTGAAATTGTCGGCATACAGCGCGTCCTCCGCTGTCTGCACGTAGTTCCTCACGTATTCATAGTCCGCATCGCCAACAGAAACGTCGGGGGCCTTGATGTTGACCGGCTGCGCCAAATGGCTTGTGAAGAAGGTAACCTCCCCATCCCCTGCCTTCGAGTCAACCTCCAGCAGGAAGCCATCGTCGCCCACATTCACCCTGTATTCACCGACCTTTACCTTCTCCCCGAGCTGGTAGGTTCCCATGTACTCCCCGTTGAGCATCAGCTCCACGAAATGGAATCTTGGCGTGTAGTCGAGCGTGCTGATGCCACCCATGTAGAAGGCGAGATGGTTCCTCAGGAAGGTCTTGTCGGCATAGTTGGCCAGGAGAACCCATGACCTGTCCCCCGGCTCGCCCAACAAGGAGACGTCCTTGTCGAACTTCAACTGGTAGGGCTTTTTGGGCATCGTCCAGGTGGAATTGCCACGCCCCCTGATGCTCACACTATCCGGCATTGCCTCCTCCGCCCCGAAGGTGCTCACGCCTCCGTCCAGTCTGAAAGAGGCCTTGAGGTATTTTTCCTTCAACGCAATCTCCCGCCTTCCCTCGGTCTCCACCCACACCACGGGAAGGCCCGTGAATGTGTGGACACACACGGTGTAGTCCTTTCTGAACAAGCCATTGATGACGGTGATACGCACGGGCTTGCTGAAATCCAGCCTTGTCTCGTCGCTTCTCATCGGCTGCCCGTCGGCAAGTATCCTATCACCACGATATTCGACATGCGGCACAAGCTCCCTGTCGGTCACCAAATGGCCGATACGGCATTCCGCCATGCTGTCGCCGACAATCTCGCATCCGACATCCTCGACCAGCTGGCATGGGTTTGAGGATGACTTGAAAGAAACGGCCGTCAACATGGGCTCCCATGGCCTTTCGCATGCCGTTCCCACTTCCAATTCATCATTTCGGCAAGACGCCATTGCCATCCCCCATACGATGAAGAGGATAAGAGATTGGATGCTTCGCTTCCTTAAGTTGAAGGCCATTCTTGTTTCCTTTTAATTTCATACACATTCCTGAGTGAACAACGAACTGTATGGTATGCCATTGTGGGAACATCTGTCTTGTGTGGCTAATTCCTCATCAGGTTCTTGCACCGGCATTACGATGATAATCTTAGATGTATAGGACTGCCGACCATTCAGTTGGTTGTGCACAATGATGGGAGATAAGCACTTGAGACAAGTGCCTATCTCCAAAACATTCACTTCACAAATCAGATAAGTTGTGTAATTTACTTTGATTAATGTCCTTCATAAGTTCATCGTATGGCGGCCACATATGTAAATCTTTCATATTCTCTGTTGGAGGATATGTGATGTGATAATTCACCTCTTGAAGGTCCTTCAATGATAATAGATAGCTGACGAGAAACCGAAGAGAATCATTTTTGTCTCTCGAACCAATTTTCATAAAAACCATCATGTTTCATATAATCGCCATCAATTCTTCCTGGGGATATTATTACACCTTCATTATCATACCTCCACAATTTGTTGAATGGTACATACATTTTACAAGGATCATTATACCAATGACTATCCATTGCTGACCAAATGACGACAGGCTTGTCCCAACAATTCTCAAAATAGATTTTGTAATGATGGCTTTCATCCTCATAGTCGGGATA
>CADADN010000139.1 GCA_902786665.1 uncultured Prevotellaceae bacterium
AGGGCGATTGCCTCCTTCCCAATTTCCCAGGGCGTTGCCCTGGGCTGGAGGCTTATTGCCCCTTCGGGGCGTTATCGGAAAGATGCGGATAATCATTTACTTTTTTGCTTGTTTCCACAAAAAGCCTTATTTTTGCAAAATATTCACCTAACACCATATTGCGATGCAAAACAAATCATTGGCATTGAAAGTAGGAACCCAGTTGCAAAACGGGAGATACACGATATCCCGCATACTCGGTCAAGGTGGCTTCGGCATCACCTATGAAGCCACATTGGCAAATCTCAAGAAGCGTGTGGCCGTCAAGGAATACTTCCTCAATGGAGTTTGCGGACGTGGAGAAGACGAAAAAGCAGTCATCGTGCCGTTGGAAAACAATCGTGAGATATACGAGCGCCAGAGGCTGAAGTTTCACAATGAAGCAGACCGGTTGGCCAACCTCAGCAACCCACACCTCGTGTCGGTTCACGACTTGTTCGAGGAGAATGGCACATCCTACTATGTGATGGATTTCATCAAGGGTGACAGTTTGAGCAAAATCATCGAGCAATCCCCCACCCCTCTTGCCGAGAAGGATGTGATGTCCATCCTCGACCAGATGTTGGATGCCCTTCAATGCATCCACAGTCAGGACCCTCCCCTCTGCCATTTGGATATCAAGCCAGCCAACATCATGATAGACGACAAGGGGCACGCCGTGTTGATCGACTTTGGAGCAAGCAAGTATGCCACCACTGGCGAAGGCTCGGTATCACTGTCGTCCGTCATCTACACCCCCAGTTTCGCCCCAGTGGAACAACTCTCAGGCAACAAAAAGAGCATGGGCCCTTGGACGGACTTCTACGCTCTTGGCGCGACACTTTACGCCATGCTCACCCTCAAGAAACCTGCAGAACCTTCCGACATCCTCGTTGACAAAACGCAGGAGAAAACCCAAGCACTCCCCTTCCCTCCTTCGGTCAGCCCACGCTTGCGCCAACTGATCCTATGGATGATGGCGTTTGACAAATCCGACCGCCCTCACTCGGTGGACGAGATACAAAGATGGTTAGGCTCTGGGGCATCGGCATCCACTCTTGGAGGTGCCAAGATGGAGAATGGCAACACCATGGGAAAAGGCAACAACATGGTTGATGAAAGCACCATAATTGATACCAACGAAAGGTTTGACGAAAAGACAGAAAGGACGAGCTACAATGAGCATCATTCGGCTTCCAATAATTCCTACACCGGCAATAGAAGAGACGAAGATGCCAGACAAAGCTATTATGACGATGACGACGAGTCTTCCAGCAACAAACCTAAAATCCTGCTTTTCGCCCTTCTGGCCGCTGCCTTGTTGGCTGGTGGTTACTGGCTGTTTTCCTCAAAAGAACCAGACACTCCCGCCAAGACAGAGGAAGTGGCAAAGGACAAAGTCGAGCAACAACATGACACCCCCCTTGAGCAAGAGAGCAAGGATGAGGCGACGGGTGAACTTCCCACGACAGACAACGGTCTAGAAGTGAAGGATGCAAACGTCAAGGAAGCCGACAAACAGAAACAGCAAGACATGCTTGACAAGGATGTTGCTGTGAAAGATAAAGCAACCGACAAAGGTCGCGATGACATGGCAAAACCAACAAAATCAAATCAGGTAGAAGCCAAGCCAGAGTCACCAGCGCCCCAAAAGGCAGTTGAAAACAAAATTTACGACGTTGTGGATCAGCCGCCAACATTCGCCCACGGCAACGTAATGGCGTGGCTGAGTCAAAACATTCACTATCCATCTGTGGCCGAAGAAAACGGCATCCAAGGAAAAGTGCTGGTGTCCTTTGTCGTGGAGCCAAACGGCTCCATTAGTGACATCCATGTGGTGAAGAGCGTCGACCCTTCACTCGACAACGAGGCAGTCCGAGCGGTGAGAAGCATGCCCAGGTGGAATCCAGGCAAGCAGAACGGACAGGCTGTACGAGTGAAATACAACCTCCCCGTGACCTTCAAACTCCAATAAAAGAATTGTATGTTGCACCGAGATTCTTGGTGCAACATACAATTTTCAATCTTCAACCTCTTAGAAGTATTTTGTGATGTGTGCGTTGTCAAAGTTGTTCATTTCATTCACCATCCTGACAGCGCTATCTATGATGGGATAGGCGCATAGTGCTCCTGTGCCCTCTCCAAGACGCAACCCCAAGCGAAGCAGAGGCTCTGCATGCATCAGGCTGAGCATCCTTTGGTGCCCGCTCTCATCTCCGCAGTGGCCGAAGATGGCGTAATCGAGGACGGCGGGATGGAGGCGGGAAGCAGCGAGCATGCAAGCCGTCATGATAAAACCGTCCACCATCACCAGCATCCGTCGTTCTGCGGCACGCAACATGGCCCCGATGGCACCCACCATCTCAAACCCTCCGAAATAACGGATGGCAAGACGGTCTTGGAAGGTCTGCCCCATCCGGTCCACTTGACCCATTTGTCCCATCTGCCCCTTCATCTGCATCAACCATTCTTCATAGTGGCGGACTGCCTTCTGGAGAACGAGGTATTTGTGCCTGACACCCTCATCATTCAATCCCGCGCCAGCACCGACACATTCTTCCAGGGGGATGTTGCCGAAAAGGCTCATCCAGATGCTAGACGGCGAGGTGTTGGCGATGCCCATCTCCCCGACACATAGGATGTTGCAACCTTCCTCCGCACACTCGTCCGCCAGTTGGGCACCAGTGCCGATGGCCTGTTCATACTGCTCTTCTGTCATGGCGGGTTCATGGAGGAAATTGCTCGTGCCCGGAGCGACCTTGTGATTCTCGATGCCCTCCACGCCGCTCAAGTCATGGTCGACGCCCATGTCGATGATTCTTAGGTGAAAGTGATGCTGCCTGCAGAACATGTTGACCCCTCCACCGCCATGGGTGAAGTTCACCATCTGCTGCCATGTCACCTCACGTGGTGACACGCTCACCCCTTCCCGTTCTATGCCATGGTCGCCCCCCATCAAGAGATGGCAGGGATGTGACAGCAAGGGGGAAAGCGTCTGTTGCACGAGACATATCTGCCTGGCCAATGATTCCAAACGTCCCAACGACCCTTTTGGCTTGTTCAAATGGTCTATCTTATGCTGTATGTCTTCAGACAAACACCGGTCCACAGGCTGTATGTCAAATCTCATATTTTCAATCTTTAACTTCTTCAGTTTTTGCGTTGACAGGAAGCCCTACTTCGTGGGCAAATAAAACACGAAGCCACAATCTTCACAGACACAAATCTCTTCTCTTTTCATTTTCATTCATGGTTTCAAGATGAAGCATAATGCATACTCATCCCAATTGCTATTGCTCACTCTTGTATTGTTCATAGAGGCGTTGCAGGCGATTGCGCAACCTCGGAGAGACCTTCAACGAGGGGCTGAACGTGGCGAAGGTCGGCGAGTGGTCTATGCCGTCGCATGCCAGGGAAAGCACCTCGTAATTGTCTTGGCAGAGGTTGTTGAGCACCCACAAGCGGTTTTCGATGACATCGAAGGTGCCCTGATTGTCCAGATGCTGATTCAGCATGGTGGTCACCTCCTCTTCCGTCGGCGGGCATTTCACGATGATGGCCAGATTGACCTCGCCGTCATTCCAATAGTCGTTTCCCGGGAATCCGAAGATTTCCACGATGTCCCCGGGCTTGAACTTCACTTCTTCCGGTTTTCTCCCCTTGAACAAGCACAACCTTACCCAATTGTCGAATTCTTCCGGCTCTTTGCAGGTGCTTGGGATGAAGTTGCAATACTCCCTCTCCCCCAGCAAGGAGCCATCCGGGCCATAGACCCATTCAGAGAGGCTTTGTCCGAAAGCCTCCGTGTTGACAGCCATTCCCAAGGGCAGCTCCGTGATGACGTGTGCATAGGTGTCGAGCACGACCATCTCGGAGAATTCCTCCTGTTGCCGTTCCGTATTCTTCACCTTCTCCTCAGCCTCATACAATGAGAGGTGGAAAGAGGAGGTGGTCTTCCTCAGTTTGAAACAAGGATATTTGGCCTTCCTGGGAGAAGGGTTTTGATATTCATAGGTAGTGACCTTGAATATGGAAGGAGGAGTGATGATGTTGTTTTCCATAAGATTTGTTTTTCGTTAGTCCCCCTTGCCTGTCAGCTGTTGTGCCGCCAGTACAAGGAACATGTAGTGTGACGACCCTCCCCCCAGCACATATTCGGTTTGCTGCCACAGGAAAGGGAATGTGAGCAACTCAGGGAAGTCAGGTCTTATGAGCGCCGTTCCCGACACCACACCTCCCGGGATGTATGACCAGTCAGCGCGGTTGAGCCCGTATGCCACCGTTGCCGATTTCGCCCCCACTCCAGATGCGAATGAGGCGGTGTTGCTCCCCGGATGGCATCCTAGTACGAAGTTGAGTGCGTTGTACACGGTGTGTTTGGGGAAGATGTCGGGATAAGCCTTTGTAAGGAAATAATACTCGAAGCCGAAGCGTTGGATGTCCCATCCAGCGCCCCAGATGCTGGGTTTGTAAGGCACTCCGTAAGGTGTCTCCTCTGCCAGCTTCTCCAGTTCAGCGCGATAGTTACCAAGAGCCTCCTTGAATGCTTTCACGAATTTCTTGGCCTTTGTGTTCTTGCTGGTTTCCAGTCGTTTGGCGAGACGTGCAACATACCATCCACCACGATTGACCTGGCGGACAACCATGTCCTGATGGTCGAGGATGAAGTCGAGGTATTCCTTTTCTTCGGTGGTGAGATAGAGTTCCACTGCCGCCTGGCATTTCATGGCCTCCATCATCGGGTTGTCCAATGGTTGATGGAAGATGGTGGTGGCGATGTCGATGCACTCACGGCTGAGTTGGGGGTTGAAGTCCTTGAGCACCCGTGCCGCGCCAGCCAACTGCGCCGCCGTGCTGATGCTCCTCATGGGGTTTTCCTCTGTGAATATCCACCGGTCGTCGTCGTTGCCCGCCACGCCGTCGGTCATGGCAGCAGCATCACCCAACAGCGCATATTGCCTGAGGTTGTTGCAGATGATGCCCCTGTAGAGCCTTCCGAGGGCTTGGTAGGATCTCACCACTGTCAGAGTGCCATTCTCCACTTGCTGCAGGATGTCGTTCTTCCCATCCGGCTCGTGAATCTCCACCTTGTGGTGCTGCTGGTCGATGGCTGTCACATCGATGTCGGGTTTGAACTCCTCGTAGGCCAGGGCGAGGATGTATGCCTCACCCGCTTGTGACTCCACCCTCAAGTCGAAGTCACCGGCGTCGTGCCATCCTCCCACATTGACCCCCGGCACGCGTTCGCCGGCATTGAAAGGACTGATTCCGGGCCGTTGGTCATAGCCGTCGATATGGTTTCCCACAGGAGCCATCAAGGCATCGTCCATGTGGCAGGCATCGTGCCAGACGCGGTATTTCTCACTGACCCGCATATGGCACATCTGCACCGGAAGGAAATACTCCACCACAGGTTGCCACACCCCACGGTCATAGACATCCTCCGCGATGCGGAAGAAGGAGGATGCAGACTGCCCATACCTCACCTGGTATAGTCCCGGCGTGGTGATGTCGGAGAAGTCGGCGGTGAGGTATCTGTAGCGCAGGAACTCCCCCCACGTCTTGGGTTGGAGTGTTTTCACCACTGTCTCCCCCTCGGCGTCCACCCTGACGATGGTGGCTTCAGCCACAAGGTTTTCTCTCTTGTCGGTCTCGATGATGGCTTTCTTCTCCTGGGCGGGCATGTATCCCACCTGCGAGGTCTGCACGACAGGGGCATACCGCCAAGAGTCCACCACATGGGGTGTGATGACCCATTTCACCGCCCCCTTGGTCACCCCCGGTTGTATCTCGCTGCGCAGGACGAACCATCCATTGTTGTGGTTCATACGTCCGTCATAGAGTTTGAGGTTGCCAGTCTGCGACTCGATGGTCAGTTTGGAATAGGGGTCGTCGGGCCTTGAGACAAAGACCCGGCCTTCCGCATAGGGAGCCGCGATGACGTCGTCGGCCACCAACGGGCTGTATCCCTGTGCATTGAGGTGGCGTATGTCCGCCCGCTGCCCTTTTCCTGCAAAGAAATCGCCGGTATGCAGATTGTTGGGCTTCGTGGTCTCCAAGGGAGCATTGGGTTGCTGTGGATAGATGCCCGTCTGGCCATCCATCAGCCAAGGCTTGCCAAACAGCTCACCAGGAAAGAATTCCATATTGAAACCCACCTTTCCCAAGAGGAAGTCTGGCACGGGTTTGTCGATGTCGACGGTCACCACGAGGCTCTTCCCCTGTGCCTCCAACCTGACCACGTAATTGAATACATAGTCTGGGTAGGTCATGGGGTTGAAGCCCGTCTCATGCCGCGAAGAGTCCGGATAGGCCAATGTGGTGACGATGCTGTTGGCCTCCACCTTCCTCCCCAGTTGCTTGGGTACGGGTTGCCATTGTCCCGGCGTGGCCTCCATCCTGATGTCGCCATTGGTGGCGACCCGCTTTCCGTTCATGATGACACACACGCCGCCCTGATGGCCTTCTGGATAGAAGTCGCTGAACGCCATAACATCCACGCCGCCATTGTTGAAATAGCCGTCTTTGTTGAGTTTGAACTCTTGTGCTGTCAGCATCTGGGCAGCCAACAACAACATTCCTGTCATGATGCTCTTTGTCTTCATCTTGCTATGCTTTTTCGTTCTTGTTTCCTGGAGTTAAAGGGACATATGCTTTCTTTTAGGAGTTAAAGGGGAGGTAAAGGGGAGGTAAAGGGGAGGTAAAGGGACAAATGATCACTTTCGGGAGTTCTCCCTCGCCCCCGGCC
This sequence comes from uncultured Prevotellaceae bacterium, assembly GCA_902786665.1. Classification (GTDB taxonomy): domain Bacteria; phylum Bacteroidota; class Bacteroidia; order Bacteroidales; family Bacteroidaceae; genus Prevotella. Next base: position 6,767 of record CADADN010000139.1, read on the forward strand.
TGCGGCTACCCCCTCTCGGGCAGAGGGGGAGTTCTCCCTCGCCCCCGGCCTGCGGCCACCCCCTCTCGGGCAGCTGATCTTTATACACAAGTCTGCATCCATCTGAATAACAATTAATTAAAAAACGCTTCGCTTAAAAAAAGAAATAAAAAGGCAAGAAAAATAGCTGT
>CADADN010000140.1 GCA_902786665.1 uncultured Prevotellaceae bacterium
CGGGATGTATCCCGTCTCTACAATTGCACACCGAGCCGTTTGGCGTGGCATTCCGCTGGTGAGACGGGATGTATCCCGTCTCTACAATTGCACACCGAGTCATTTGGCGTGGCATTCCTTTCATTTCATCCTTACAGGTCGAAATTTTTTAATTGTCACTAATTATGCATTTGACTTTGTGTCATTATTCGACGTTTTTTTGTAATTTTGCAGCGCAACAGGATGAGGAAACGAGGCTGATGCCCTGAAAAATATGATCATGGCATGGAGGAAATGCCGGCAAAATGTAATTATGTTGAAATTATTCATCAGTTATTCAAGAGCAGATTACATTGACGAGAATGGACAAGTTCTTGTCGATTCACCTGTGAACGCCATATTGGAAGCACTCAAGGCAACGAACGCCATTGACGTGTGGATAGATGTACACGAGCATTATTCCGGCAAATATTTTGCGAGTGTGTTGGCTAAGAAAATAATGTGGGCAGACAAAATTCTTTTCCTTTCTTCCCAAAATTCCAACTCTTCCGAATGGGTAAGCAAGGAAATACTATATGCATTTGAAAACAAGAAAGAAATACTACCTGTTTTACTAGACAATTCCACTTACAATGTAGACTTTGCCCTGATTCTGACAGGGATTGACTATATTGAATATTACAAGAACCCCTCAAAAAAAATAGTGGATATCCTTGATAATGTTCTTGAGGAACCGCAAGAGCCAGCAGAAAGTACAACTAACTTTGAGAAAACGGAAAAAGCATCGTTACACAACGCTGCTCAAAATACAAAAGACAACCCTAAAGGTTGCCTTAGCTTCAATGTCAATTATAAAGGCTGTGCATTGTCAATGACAATCGTAATGGGTGTCCTGTTTTTGATAGGACTGTTTGTTCAATACAATAATCATGAAGGAACAAAGGATGAAAGGGTCGTGGCAGAAATAGCTCCAGACACTTCCATTTTCAACGAGCAAGAAGAAAACTCAATAGTCGTGGCAGCGGCACCCTCTTCCAAGCCCCAGGCAGAAGACATCGCATCAAATCCACCAAGAGGGGGGACGGAAAAGAAAGAGTCATCCGCAAGAAAAAAAGACCACCTTGATAAATCCATCCCCCCGGCATCTGACCATCAATCCCATATGGCTCAAAGGAAAGACCAACCTAAGGTTGAGGGGAACGAAGAACTCCCTCCAAATGCATCAGATGACAAACCTCTTCTTGCTCAAAACAGCGGGAAACCTGACAAAGAAATACCAACATCTCCGACAAAATTGGGCGGCCCAACAAGGAGTTTAAACATAATAGCCGCCATGGGTACAGACACTTATACCTTTCACTTCTCTAAAGAAGAACCGGTATCTTTGATTGTTCGTGGAGACGGTTATACCGACCTTGATGTATATGTATATGATAGTAATGGAAATCTCATTCTATCAGATGAGGATTATACCGATGACTGTCTTATGGAATGGACTCCGAAGGCGAATGAAGCTTACCGGGTAGTGATAAAAAACCGAGGCAGAGTTTATAACAACTATACCATTACCACGGAACAAAAATAATACGAAAGAACATTATCGCTTTCAGCATAAGTCTTAACCAGAAATGAAACAAGCTCTACTATTTTTTGTCGTGTCATTCTGCGGCCTGCTGTCATCTTTCGCGCAGGACGGCACCAAGCTGGAAGCCGAGGATGCGAACCACTCCAACTGCTCTCTCGTCAGGGACAGCAAGTATTCCGGCGGGAAGGCACTTGAACTGATCAATGAAAACGCCAGGATAAGATTTGTCTATAATGCCGTGGAGCGTGGGAAATACATCATCCATGTGGGTTACGACGCGCTTTATGGTGCTAAAATGGTCAATGTGTCTGTCAATGGGACCAACTATTCCTTCCAGACAGGCGACAGAGTCAGGGAAGAATCGGAAGTGGGCACTTTCATGATGAACCAAGGCACAAACACCATCGTCATCACACCCGGTTGGACCTGGTTCCGCATCGATTACATCCGCATTGCTCAAGGTGGCAGCACGTTGGAATTCGACATTTCCGATACACCTGTCGACACCCAGGCTTCCGATGCAGCAAAAACGCTCTATTCTTTCCTCCATGAGAATTTCGGCAAGAAGACCATCTCGGGCATCATGACAGGAGACATGTCCACAGCCAATGGGAATGTCACCCGACACGCCGACGTGCAGGCTGTCTACAGGGTGTCGGGCAAATACCCGGCGCTCATCGGCTTCGACTTCATGAATGCCACGGGGAAGAGCGAGGACAATCCCTGGAACAAGGATTACACATCAGCTTCCATACAGTTGGCAGAGGACACTTACCGTCGCGGAGGACTACCAGCCTTCACCTGGCACTGGCGTGACCCCAGCCGCCGCACCTACGCCTTCTATACCTCCGACAGCGAAATGAGAATAACAGATGCCATGAATGCCGATGGCAGTTGGAACATCTCTTCACCCCTGTATGCCAACATCATCAAGGACATAGACACCGTGGCCGACTATTTCCTTGCCATGCAGGACAAGGGCGTCGCCTGCCTCTTCCGTCCTCTCCATGAGGCCAGCGGGGGATGGTTCTGGTGGGGGCGTGAGGGAGCCGCACCATTTGTAAAACTCTTTCATTTGGTTTTCGAGGAGATGGTGAACGTCAAAGGAGTGCACAACGTCATTTGGATTTGGAATGCAGGTGAGAACGACGAAGACTGGAATCCAGGAGATGCTTTTTTTGATGTTGTCTCAGCCGATATCTACAACAACGACTTCGACTATTCCAGCAACTATGTGTCGTTTGACAAACTCAAGTTGCTCACCGAAGGCAAGAAAATCATCGCCTTGTCGGAAAACGGTCCCATTCCCGACATAGACAGGGAGTTTGAGGAGGAAGCCGTTTGGTCTTGGTGGATGCCGTGGTATCAGACGTGGAACGGAAGGTTTGTTGACAAGACCAGTGCCGCGGAATGGAGAAAATGCATGAATGACAGCCGGGTCGTTACCCTTGACGACCTTCCCGGTTGGGATGTCTATGCAGGCATTGAAACACCAAGTGCAGCCAACGCCATGAGACAAGGAATGTACGACCTTCAAGGTCGACGCCTCTTCAAGACACCACGAAAGGGCCTGTATGTCAAAGATGGCAGGAAATACCTCATCCACGGTGAATGACCACCACGCCACCTCAATTAACATCCAAAGATCAAGGGCGGGTCTTGCACCCGCCCTTGATGTAACTATCGCACTGAAATTTTGTCGCTTGAGGTATTCTACTTGACCAGGACCTTGCGGCCGTTGATGATGTTCAATCCCTTTTGTGGAGCGACCAGGCGCTGTCCGGCAACGTTGAAGATGACGGCCCTGCCAGCTTCGATGTCAGCCTTGATGTCGTTGATGGCATCAGCGTTGGGATTGTCTATCCAAACCACTGCAGACTTGTTGCACTCACCGCCACCATAATAGATGCTCTGAATGCCAACCTTCGTCCAAGCGCCGCATACGTCCACGCCATCCTGGAAGTAGATGCTGTGGGAACCGTCCCAACTGTTGTAGTTTTGTTGATTCAGTAAGTTGATAATACATGATTATGCAAAAGTAGGAAATATTGACAAAAATGCCAAATTTTTATGCATTTTTTGTGTATCCATCTTTTTCTTGAACGAATGAGCCGTTTGTGCAAACAGCGGTGCCGGTCATCCCCTTCAAGGGGAGGGATAGGGATGAAATGACCACAGCGGGGAAGGATGAGGGGGGATGAGGCCGCGACACTGTCGCGGCATAGGGAACAGGGGAGGACGGGGGAGGACAGGGAAGGGCAGGGGAGGACAAGGGAGGACAAGGGAGAACAGGGGAGAACAGGGGAGAACAGGGGAGGACAAGGGAGAACAGGGAGTCATACCACCGTGCCATCGCCGGACTGATGAATCACAGCGCACAACTCAAGGCGTTCTGTGATGAGAATGGCATTCCTTGCACACTCATCAACTATCCCGAGGGACAGCACAACTTCGTAGTTTGGAAGTATGGTCTCTACAACTTCGCACAACTGATATTCAAATAATCATCCAAAATACCGGTTGAAACGTCGAAGAGCGCAAGCCAGGCTTGCGCTCTTCGACGTTTCATGGCAAGGCCCAACAAGAAGCGGGTCTATAAGATTGAAAATTGAAAATTGAAGATTGAAGATTGAAAATTGAAAATTGAATTTTTGGAGCAGCGAGAGCAGAGTCAAGCTTGCTTGAACTCTGCCGAGTCGCGACAAAAATCAGCGAAGCTAGACAAAAATCAGCGAAGCTAAAATTGAAGATTAGATTCATTGTTGTCCCGAATTTTAGAATTGGAGAATTTTACGGGCGGGCACAAGACCCGCCCCTACAGTCGCAACGTTTGCTGCACCGCCATTCTTGGCTTTTGTACGGACAAACGGGCATCAATAATCGGCGGGGTTGGAATGTCCCAAAAGTCCCTGCAGTTGCAACAGGCCCGCAGAAACCGTTAAAGTGATCGTATGTCCCTTTAACTTCCCTTTAACTTCCCTTTAACTCCCCTTTAACTCCTGAAAGTACGGACATGCATAAAGCAAGTCCCTGCAGTTGCAACAGGCCCCTTGGCGTGATAGGAATGCCCCAGAAGTCGGTGCAACAGGCCCTTTGGTGTATCAGGGACGGGGAAATTGAAGAAACGAATCAATTTCTCCGTCCCCTCTATGATTTATTTCGAGATTGGGCGGACGGAGTAGCCCATCCAGCGACTTCTGGCATAGTACCACATACTTGATAATGAACTGAAATAGATACTCATTATTTGTTTCAAGTCCTCAGGATTCGTCGTGGTCGACCAGTAATTGCCGTAGTTACCAACGTCGCCAAAGTTTTCATATTTGCGAAATCCTGCTGCGGGCAAAAAGATGGCACCCCCATTCAACCCCGTGCATTTCAAACCATAAACACCATTGAGTGTTGTCCATTCGTTGGAGCAGTAAATTAATAATTCCTGGATTTGATCAATATTTGGCATCTGCCATGAACCACTCCAATTCATATGCGCCACGTCGTATTGAGTACCAGCGATGTCTCCGAGGTCGAGGTAGGTTTTGGATGAACTATCGTAGTAAAGGTAATTGTCCACAGTGTAAACATCTTTCTCTTCCGTCTCACCCCATGCATAGTAGCCTCCATAACTCTCTGGTTTGTCGGCTCCCACGTTGCAACACGCCCATTTCGTGCCAGAAGGCATCCCGAGGTCGATCAAGTGCGGGTGGTGAGCATCAGGACAGGCAAGGTAACTTTTCTCTTTTGCGACCACAGTAACATTGACGAACTGAGAATTACCTGTCGTCGCGTCTGTCACAGATACCACTGTTGAGCCCGCAGCAACACCCGTGATGCTGATAGTGGTACCCGACAATGAAGCCGTTGCTACTTTTTTGTCAGAACAGCCAATCATATAAGAACCACTTCCCGAAGCTATTTCCACTGTTGTGCTCTCTCCATCATAGACCTTCACTTTGCTTGCCGAAAGGACAAGAGGTCTTTGTGCGTTCTCGACAAACACAGGGCGAACACACATCCCGCTTGAGCGAGACGTGTTACCCCAAAATGAATGTGTGCCATAAGGGCCGATAAAGAAGTAAAAAGCAAAATATGATGGAGAAGGGTAATGTGTGGACATCCAATAGTAGCCAAAATCACCGCTTTCACGAAGTTCGTTGTTAATGCGGATGCCTGTTGCTGGCAAAAAAATGCTGCCACCATTAGGGCCAGTAAACATGATACCATTAACGCCGTTCACCGTTGTCCATTCGGGAGTGCAGTAGTCAAGCAACTCCTCTCCTTGATCGGGAGATGGCATCTGCCAGGCACTTCCCATTTTCAAATGAGCCACATCGTATGGAGTTCCGGCGATATTGCCACCGAGGTGGAGACAGCTTTCTTTATCACCGTCGCAATGAATGTATGTGCTCCAATCGTATATGTTTTTTTCCTTCGTTTCACCCCAAGCGTAGTAGCCGCCGTAGCCCTCAGGTGCACTGGCATCAACGTTGCAGCAGGCCCACTTCGTGCCAGAGGGCAGGCCGAGGTCTATCACATGGGGGTGGTGTCCATCGGGGCAGGTTAGGAATCCTTCGGATTTGGGACCATGCAGGATTTCATCAACTAACAACACCACGTCGGTGATGTTTTTGTCCCCATCATGGTTCATGTCGCCATTCAAATAGGATTGTGCATTGGCCGTGAATGCAACGAGCGCGAATGCGAGTAAAGCTGGTATTTTTTTCATAAGTGCATAGGTTTGGTTTACAGTTTGCAAAGATATGTTTTTTTTTAAAAAGAAACAAAATATCAAGTTTTTTTTTCGATAAACCTGAATAGATATAGGTGACCGTTCAAACCCAATATGCGATATCGCATATTGGTTGCGGTACTCGGGGCGTATGTCGAAGTCGTATATCCATCTTTCTTTTTCCTCCTATTAGGGGGATTCCCCCTGATGAAATAGGGAAAAACCTTGCTGAAAAAGGGGTTTTTCTATTGCATGATAGTTAGGAAAGCATTACCTTTGCATCAGAAAACAAAGAGAGAGGTAAAACAAGTTAGTAACCATATAAATTCAGACGATATGAAAACCTTTACCAAATTCTGGGTGTTGATGGCCATGGCCATGCTCACCTTCTCGTTCACCAGCTGTGACGACGACGATGAAATCGCTTACACCCTCGAGGGTACATGGCAAGGCAACATGTGGGTCTCCACAGATTGGGACGGCCGATATTATGATGCATCCTATACAGAGGTGTGCTTCTCAAGAGACCCTTACCGCTACTCCTCCGGAACTGGATATTGGGTGGACTATTATGATGGCAACTACTGGGGTGGACGCAACTACGTGGCCAGCCACATCGAATGGGAAGTACGTAATGGCAACATTTACATCTACTTTGTGGAGGACCATGAGTCGGTGGAAATCCATAATTACAGGCTTAACGACAACTACTTCTCCGGTGAGATTTGCTGGCGCGACGGCTACTGGCAGCAGTTCAGCCTGAGACATGTCTCCTCACCCAACTGGGGACGCTACGACCACTGGGGATATGACTACTACTATGATCCATACTATTACTCCAACGGCTCCTCCATGCAGGACGACCCCGACTTGGTGAAGACAGATGGCACTGCCGTAAGTACAGCCAAGGGCAATGCTCCCAAGAGGGTGTTCCGCACCAGAGAATAATGACCATGGGTGGCAGGGCCGCATTGATATTCACTATGTTCCTCGTGCTCGCAACAACTGCTTGCGAGCACGAGGACTTGCGTTATGACGACCCTGCCACGCCAGGCGTGGAGGAAGAGAAGACTCCCGTTTCTCCGAGTGACGACCATCGCTTGACCGACCTGTTGGCTGGCGAATGGCAAGGGAGTGCGACGATGGACTTCATCGACTCCGACAACCAATGGAAGCACAACGAGTTCGACGATGTGAGGCTCTCCTTCTCGCTTCCCGAAGGCAATGCGCCATGGGGTAACGGGAGTGAATCAGACTATCGTGATGGCAAGCGCGTGTGGAAGATGTCCTTCACCTGGGAGGTCGATTCCACGGAAACCATCACTCTGAAATATGCCGACGGGAGGCAGATGACCTCGACGAAGAAGAAATATGACCTCGACGACCACACCTTCCACGCCGTCTTTGACAGCAAGGACTTGATGGAGACCGACGAATACACCCTCAAACGTGTCACGCCATGAGAATGGAAATCAATCCCTCCTACGAGCACATGCGCGACTTCATCGTGGCGTTGCCAGAGCGCTTCGACCACGAGGGAACGCTCATCTATGACGACCGCAACATCATCAAGAAATTTGATGTCGCGGGAGAGACGGTGGTGGTGAAACGCTACCGCCGCCCGCTTTTCGTGCAGCGCGTGGCATACACCTTCTTCCGCAAGGGGAAGGCACGCAGGGCGTACCACAACGCCGCAAGGCTACTCCAACTCGGCGTCTCCACACCTGTCAACATCGCCTATCTCGAGACACGGAGCAACGGTCTCCTGGAATATGGCTATCTCGTGACGGGAGTCGACGACAACCCTCCCATCCGCGACCGCCTGGAGGGACCAAAGCCCTTCGACCGCCGCCTGGCGGAGGCTTTCGCCGGCTATGCCGTGCAACTCCACGAGAAAGGAGTGCTGCACGACGACCTCAACTGTTCCAACGTGCAGTTCGACGACAGGGGAGAGGAGGGTTTTGCCTTCTCCGTCATCGACATCAACCGCATGCATTTCACCGAGGGCTGGCCGCCCCTGGAGGAGTGCTTGGAGAACATCACACGCTTCACCTACAAGGAGGACCTCTTCGACCTCGTGGCGAAGACATACATCAAACTGCGGGGGATGGGTCAGGCAGAACTAGACCTGCTCTACAAGGTCAAGCGGCGACACAATGCCTCGCGGGTGCGAAAGAAAAGAATGAAACAAGTGAAGAGATGGCTGAGGGGGAGATGATGATGCTTGTAGGAATGGATGCCAAGCGCATCGTTCGCAACCGCACCGGTCTTGGCAGTTATTCGCGCACGCTGGTGCGCGACTTGCTCTCTTGCGCCCCAGACCTGTCGCTCCGTCTCTACACCCCCACGCCAGGCGATGACGACCTGCGGGGGCAAATCGAGGAGGGGGAGCGGTGCCGTTTCGTTTATCCCGGAAAAGTTTGGCCCGTCATTGGAAAATGGCAGTGGCGTCAGCGCGGCATCGTGGACGACCTCCGGCGTGACGGCGTGCAACTCTTCCACGGCCTGACGGGCGAGTTGCCCGTGGGTCTGCGCAAGGCGGGCATCAAGAGCGTGGTCACCATCCACGACCTGATTTTTTTGCGTCATCCCGAATACTATCACCCATGGGATGTTGCCATCTACAAATGGAAGTTCCACCGCACCTGTCGCGAGGCCGACCGCATCATCGCCATCAGCGAGTGTACGAAGCGCGACATCATGGAGTTGGGCGGGGTGGATGCCGACAAGATAGAAGTGGTATATCAGGGATTCGCACAGCGTTATCATGGCAGTGTGTCGATGGAGCAGAAGGAGGACACGCGTCGCCGTTATGACCTGCCCGGCCGCTATATACTCAACGTGGGAACGGTGGAGGAGCGCAAGAACGTGCTCTTGGCAGTGAAGGCTCTCGCCCTCCTCTCGGAGGATGTGTCGCTAGTGGTGGTGGGCAAGGAGACGAAATACACCGCCAAGGTGAGGCGGTATGCCGACGACCATGGCCTGGCATCCCGTGTGCGGCTCCTCCATGGCGTGGGCGATGCCGACCTCCATGCCATCTACGCTGATGCGGAGGCTTTCGCCTATCCTTCGCGTTATGAGGGTTTCGGCATTCCCATCATCGAGGCCATCGGTTGCGGACTGCCCGTGGTGGCCTGCACTGGTTCGTGCCTGGAGGAGGCTGGCGGCCCCGACTGCATCTATGTCGGTCCCGACGACGTGGAGGCGCTGGCCGACGCCATACGCCGCTCACTGAAAGGCGCGCCCGGGCGCGAGGAGCGCATCGACCGCAGTCGCCGCTACATCCAGCGATTCATGAAGGCGGACACCGCCGCGAAGGTGGCGGAAATATATAGGAAGGTTAAATAATTAATAATTTATAATTAATAATTTATAATTAATAATTTATAATTAAAAAAAGGAGTTAAAGGGGAATTAAAGGGAGGATTGACGATTGAAAATTGAAAATTGAAGATTGAAAATTGAAAATTGAATTTTTGGAGCAGCGAGAGCAGAGTCAAGCTTGCTTGAACTCTGCCGAGTCGCGACAAAAATCAGCGAAGCTAAGAATTTTTCGGGCGGGCACAAGACCCGCCCCTACAGTTGCACCGTTTGCTGCACCGACATTCTTGGTTTTTGTGCGGACAAACGGGCATCAATAATCGGCGGGGTTGGAATGCCCCAGAAGTCGTAGGGACTTGCTTTATGCATGTCCGAAAGACAAATCTGAAGTCGTAGGGGCGGGTCTATAAGATTGAAGATTGAAAATTGAAAATTGAAGATTGAAGATTGAAGATTAGATTCATAGTCATCCCGAATTTTAGAATTTGAGAATTATTACGGGCGGGCACAAGACCCGCCCCTACAGCCGCACCGTTTGTTGCACCGCCATTCTTGGCTTTTGGACGGATATGCATAAAATACGGACATGCATAAAGCAAGTCCCTACGGCCGCACCGTTTGCTGCACCGCCGTTGCCAATCCTCCTACATCTGCATTTCAGGAATTATTGCGCCCTGGTGCATTTCCTCTGTTCCTCGATACCTTAGCTCTGTTCCTCGATACCTTAGCTATGTTCCTCGATACCTTAGCTCTGTTCCTCGATACCTTAGCTATGTTCCTCGATACCTTAGCTCTGTTCCTCGATACCTTAGCTATGTTTCTCGGCTCCTTAGACCTTGAATAGTGAGGCCTCGGTTGCAAATCCTAAAAATATTTCCTGAATTATTTGCAAATATCAAGAATAATTCCGATATTTGTGACGATATTTAAGAAGGGAAACAAACCTAATCCGATTCTTACCTAGAAATATTCTTTGTCCTATTCCTCAAAAATAGTTGCATAAGTCAAAAATATTTCCGAATATTGTAAAGTCGTATGCAAGTCACGCGATAAAAGGGAAACATAGCGATATCTACCATATATAAACCTTGTAAATAACCAAAAACCTTATAGATTATGATGACAAAACTACGATTATCTTTCACCATGCTGCTGTTGTTGATGGCAAGCATGGGTTTCGCCGGGTCGGATACGGTCGGCGAAAGGAATAAAACTACAGAGGGAGAGGAGGTTCAATATCAGCTTGTGACCTCTGATGATGAAATCACAACAGGCAGGTATCTCATCGTTTTTACCTATAATCCCAATGATGGTCAAGCCCTCGTTTTTGACGGAAGCCTTGAGGCTTTAAACGAAGGAAACAATACACAACAATTACAGATTGAGAATGGTGTAATCACTACAGACAAGGACATTTTCTTCAACATCAACAGAGTTAAAGGAACGGTTCAAAGTGCTTCCGGGTTTTATATTGGCCAAACATCTAGTTCAAACGGTTTGGGACAAAGTGTAGATACGCTTTATTCTCACTCGTTCCAAATGGACGATAATGGACATGCTATGATTTGTTGTGAAGAAAATGGAGTGTTCTTGGGATTTTACACTCGACCGCCTCAACGTTTCCTCTATGGCATTAGTAGCATTCAACCCATTTATCTTTTCAAGGCTGTTGATGAACCTAATGTTAGGGTCACCATTGACGAATTAGGCTATGAAACGTTGTACTGTGGTAGTTACGCATTGGCTATTCCTGAAGGCATTACCGCAAGCGTAGTGACCAATGCTGATGCCGATGGGAATCTTCAATTGGAGAATTTGTGCGACTTCATCCCTGCCGCCACCGGTGTCATCATCCAAGGAGCACCTATGGAATATGAATTTCCTATCCTTCAAGATTGTTATGAGTTTGAAGGAGAAAATATGTTGAAAGGAAGCGATGGAGCTGCTTATACTCATGGTGATGGCAAATACTACCAACTCTCCTCGGGTGACAATGGCATCGGCTTCTATTGGGGAGCGGAAGACGGAGGCGAATTCATTAACGAGCCTCACAAGGCTTATCTGCTGGTTCCAGAAAGTGATGCAGCAGAGTACTACCCCTTTGATAGTGAGGAAACAAATGTGTACATCCTCGGAGAGGTCAACGAGAACGACTGGGCTCCCAACGATGGTGTGAGAATGGAATACAACAATGATGAAGGCGTGTACACTGCCACCATCACCGCTGACGGACGCAACGAAGGCTACAACTACTTCGGCTTCACCACCGAACTCGCGGAAAATAATGATGAGGGTGGTTGGGACTACATCGAGCCTTTTCGCTTAGGCGCGACCGGCGAAGATGACTTCTTGGTAACCGATGAATTTTTGGGTCAGGAGCTGTCATTGACCTGGGATGACTATCATGCCTTCAAAATCCCGGAAGGGGAATACACCCTGACCTTGAACCTTGATAATCCCTCACTCCTCATTGAGAGAAAACAGTCAGCCCCCGAAGACGTGTACATCCTCGGATTGGTCAACGGCAATTGGGGTGATGCCGACGTGGGCGTGAAGATGGATTACAATGCGAGCAGTGGCTTGTACACCGCCACGGTCACCATTGGTGAGAAATATAGTGAGACAGAAGAATACGATGGTTATATTATCTTCAGCAACAAACTCGCAGAGAATTGGAACGATTGGGATGAAATCGAGTCTTATCTTTTCGGAGCTACAGGCGAAGATGACTTCGTAATGACCAATTCCTTGATGGGCAAAAATATATCTCTCACCTATGACAACCCTCAATGGTTACAAATCCCATACGGCGAATACACCCTGAACTTGAACCTTGATAATCTCACACTCGTCATTAGAAAGAAGGCTGTGAATGATACCGTGTTCATCCTTGGAAATATCGACAACAACGATTGGGCGGCCAACGAGGGGATTCAAATGTATAGATGCAAAGAAAACGAATCGGGTAAAGCTCCAGGCCTTGCCAATAAAATCAAGGATAATAGACCAGGTAAAGATGAGGATGATGATGGTTCAAATTGTTTTGAGGCCTATATTACCGCCGACGGACGCGACAACGGATATAACACCTTCAGCTTCTCCACCAAACTCGCACGAGACGCAAATGACTGGGATTCCATCGCTCCTTATCGCTTCGGGGCCGTCAGTCAGGGCGACTTCCTGGTGACCGATGAAATGTTTTATAAGAATCTTTCGCTTACCTATGACAACCCGCAAGCCTTCCGCATACCAAAGGGTGAATACTATCTGTATCTGGACCTTGACAGTCTCACACTCTACATAGAGGATATCACACCATTACCAGATGTATTCATCCTCGGAGAGGTGAACGAGAACGACTGGGCTGCCAACGAGGGTGTGCAAATGGATTACGATTATGATAGGGGTCTTTACACCGCCACTATAACTGCCGACGGTCGCAACGATGGCTATTGCTATTTCAGTTTCACCACCGAACTTGGTGATGACTGGGATGACATCACTCCTTATCGCTTCGGCGCCGTCAGCAATGGAGACTTCTGGGTGACAGATGCCATATTGGGCACGGAGATTTCGCTCACCTATGACAACCCGCAAGCCTTCCGCGTACCGGCGGGTGAATACATCCTTACACTGGACCTTGACAGTCTCAAGCTTGTCATCCAAGATATCACGCACGGATACTGTGGAAACAGCAATGTCAACAATGGGAAAAACGTATGTTACGAGGTGACGGGAACGGGTAAGGAAAAGACACTCACCATCAGCAAGAACCCCGCCGCTGTGGGAAATGACTTCAGCATGGCTGACTTCGACACCCCATTCTTCTCCCAGCTGGAGCCTGCGGTTCTCGTCATCAACGATGGCGTCACTTCCATTGGAAAGCGTGCTTTCATTGAGTGCAATAACCTGACATCCGTCACCATCGGCAACAGTGTGACCACCATCGGTGAGAGTGCTTTCGAAGAGTGCTGGAGTCTGTCATCCCTTACCATCCCCAACAGCGTGACCACGATAGGCGTGAAGGCTTTCAAATGGTGCTCCAGCATGGAATCCGTCAATATCCCCAACAACGTGACCACCATCGGCGAGAGTGCTTTTGAAGGTTGCGAAGGTCTGCTATCCCTCACCATCCCCGACAACGTGACCACCATCGGCGAGAGTGCTTTCTATAGTTGCTCCAGCCTGACATCCGTCACCATCGGCAGCGGCGTAACCACCATCGGCAAGAGTGCTTTCGAAGATTGCAACGGCCTGCCATCCATCACCATCCCCGACAACGTGACCACCTTAGGAGAGAGTGCTTTCGCAAGTTGCGATAGCCTGAAATCCGTCACCATCGGCAGCGGTGTGACCACCATCGGAAAGAGTGCTTTCGAATGGTGCGGCCTGCCATCCATCACCATCCCCGACAATGTGACCACCTTAGGAGAGAGTGCTTTCGCAAATTGCGATAGGCTGTCATCCGTCACCATCCCTGACAACGTGACCACCTTAGGAGAGAGTGCTTTCTATAGTTGCTCCAGCCTGACATCCGTCACCATCGGCAGCGGCGTGACCACCTTGGGAGAGGGTGCTTTCGCAAGTTGTGAAAGCCTGGCATCCGTCACCATCGGCAGCGGTGTGACCACCATCGGCAAAAGTGCTTTCCAATGGTGCGGCCTGCCATCCATCACCATCCCCGACAATGTGACCACCTTAGGAGAGAGTGCTTTCGCAAGTTGCGAAAGCCTGACATCCGTCACCATCGGCAGCGGCGTGACCACCATCGGCAAGTTTGCTTTCGATGATTGCTCCAGTCTGCCATCCATCACCATCCCCGACAACGTGACCACCATTGACGAATACGCCTTCCATGTATGCAGGAACCTGTCGTCCGTCACCATCGGCAGCGGCGTGAAAACCATCGGCAACAGCGCTTTCGAATGGTGTGACAAACTGACATCGCTCACCATCCCCCAAAGTGTGACCTACATCGGCAATAATGCTTTCTTCTGGTGCTTTGCCATGGAAGACGTCTATTGCTACGCCCTTCCCAACAAGCTGACATGGGACGAGGGTGATTGTAATGACTTCAAGGATGGGCGGGTCACGCGATGCCATGTGTATGACGCGTCGTCGTGGAGCAGCTTCGAGAGTGAAGTCAACGTCACCTTCGTGGAAGACATCCCCGTGAAGTTGTACGACACCGCCGACAACAGCGACCTCGTCGGCTCCCTCTCCAATAAGACCAAGGAGGTCACCCTCGCCGACCACACCTTCTTCGCCGACGGCAAATGGAACACGCTCTGCCTGCCCTTCTCGCTCACCTCCCTCACCGGCACGCCGCTCGAAGGCTTCATCGTGAAGGAACTCGACACAAGCACCCGTGTCAACGACCACCAGACAGGACTGGAGAACGGCACGCTCTACCTGAACTTCAAGGACGCCACGGGCATAGAGGCCGGGAAGCCCTACCTCGTGAAGAAGGAGATGGGAGACGCGAGCTACGTCCCCTGCACGGCAGACGAGGGCACGGATGCTCAGACGGGACTTGCGAACAACACCTTTGACTATCACGGCTTGGTCGATGGCTCCACGGGCAGGCGGTGGCGCACGAACGCCCCGACAGCAAGCAATCCATGCTATTGTGAGTTCCATACCGCAGACGCTGTCACCATGACCCGCTACGAAATCATCTCGACCAACCTGAGGGATTTCTCCAACCCGAAAGTGTGGACGCTGTATGGCAGGATGAACGAGGATGACGAATGGACGGTCATCGACAGCCGTGACACGGGCGCGAATCCAGGCGATGCCCTTCCTGTCGCCACAAATTCAAAGAATTTCGATATCGCACCCGAGAACCAAGGCGCCTACATGTACTACCGCTTCGAGGTGACACAAACTGTTGACCCCTCGGTGGCAAATGTCATGGTGGTGTCGGAGTTGAAGTTGTATGGTGTCAATACGTCTGTCATCGAAAGCCCGGTGTTCTCCAACGTGACCATCAATGGCGCCGCCCCGACCGTTGTCTCCAGCAGCGATGGCAAGATTGCCTTCGTCGGTTCCTACACCCCACGCTCCAGCAGCAGCGGCATGCTCTGCATCTCCAAAGGCAACAAGATAGGCCGTCTCGCCAAAGGCCAGAAGATGGGAGCGCAGCACGCGGCGTTCTTCACCGGCCTCAACAGCGAAGGCAAGCCTGTGGGCGACGTGAACAACGACAGCGACGTGAACGTCAGCGACGTGACCAACCTGGTGAACCTCATCCTGAGCAACACCACGTCCTTCCCCTCCATGGCCGACGTGAACGGCGATGGCAGCGTGACCATCACCGATGTGACCGCCCTCGTGGATATCATCCTGGGCAAATCCGGTGTCGTCATCAACAACGTCGTCACCAACATCGGCCTCATCTACAGCGGGGCGGGGCTGAGTCCGGCGAAGACGGTAAATAATTAATTCAAGTTTCGCATTCGTTCAACTTTCAGGAGTTAAAGAGGAGTTAAAGAGGAGTTAAAAGGGAGTTAAAGAGGAGTTAAAGGGACAATTGTTGTGCAAGTCGAGTGCAAAGTCAAGCTTGCTTGCTCTGCCGAGATGCAGCCAACAATCGAGCGAAGCTCAATTGTTGTGCAATTCGAGTGCAAAGTCAAGCTTGCTTGCTCTGCCGAGACGCAGCCAACAATCGAGCGAAGCTCAATTGTTGTGCAATTCGAGTGCAAAGTCAAGCTTGCTTGCTCTGCCGAGATGCAGCCAACAATCGAGCGA
Organism: uncultured Prevotellaceae bacterium; assembly: GCA_902786665.1. GTDB lineage: Bacteria > Bacteroidota > Bacteroidia > Bacteroidales > Bacteroidaceae > Prevotella. The sequence goes on from CADADN010000140.1 coordinate 16,362, forward strand.
AGCTCAGATACTCATTTTTTCCGCTATTTTTTAGAGAAATGATTACTCCATACTTTCTTCGGAAATCGCATAATGTAGAGACGCCATATATGGCGTCTCTATGTTTTACTTACTCCCCACGCAAGCAGAGTGACTCACTCCCCCTCTAAGACTAGCTGATCTTTATACACAAATCTCTAAGAAATTGGTCAACAAGACATTATTGATTCTAGAAGATTGCAATAAACAAGATGAAAAAGGAAGAAAAAGGATA
>CADADN010000141.1 GCA_902786665.1 uncultured Prevotellaceae bacterium
TTACAGCTATTTTTCTTGCCTTTTTATTTCTTTTTTTAAGCGAAGCGTTTTTTAATTAATTGTTATTCAGATGGATGCAGACTTGTGTATAAAGATCAGGGTTCAGAGGGGGTGGCCGACGGCCGGGGGCGAGGGAGAACTCCCCTTTAACTCCCCTCTCACTCCCGATACCAATGTTATTTCCATTTGGTCTGATTGACATATTTTTTCCCATCCCATGTGCATAAAAAAGCGTCTGAGAATAGTATGTCGTGCACCCCATTCGTCTTTGATTTCAATATGGCACATTTTTCACCTATATGGGGAACGTCTGCTTTCCTGCCATTAGACCATATGATTGTTAATGTCATCCAAGTCCCCCAACCGAAAGCATGAGTGAGATCAGAGTAAAATTCGAGTGTCTCGTTTACGCCATCGCCATCCAAATCAAAGTATTTTTTTTCGTATACTCCATAAGAATATTCTCGGTTTTCAAATCTACTGTCAGGTAGGTCTGACACGATATCGACTCCAAAAACATCGACCATGGTATAAGTTATCACAGCCTCCTTACTGACAGCATCGCTGTCATCATCCAATTGTAATTTCCCTTCATTATAGACATACGTTTTGGTGTTGATGCCTCTCTTGCAAACAATATAGTATTTTCCATTTCTTAATTCAGCTTTAGGGTCTTCACTCCAAATAGCATCATCCAATGCTATTTCTTCCAATTCCTTTGTCGTCATGCTATAATACACTAACCAGTATCCGGTAGATTCCCCAGAAGCATCTCCAAGCCACGTTCGTATCAAGCATTCATTTCTCCCGTCGCCATCATAGTCATGTTCGTCTAGTATTTCAACATATATGCCTTCACCAATATCCGACATCAATTGCTTTCCATCCACAAGAACTGTAAAGAGACGATTAAACCACTGAGGATCAAAAAACCATGAATCTTTGGTTTTGATGAGTTTGTAACCATTCACCTTCACATCCAGTTCTTGGCATAATTCATGGTAAGCCTTGATGGACTTGTCATACCCTTGTTCGGCAGACTTGCCATACCATTCCTTGGCACAGGCATAACTTTGGTCTACGCCGATACCGTTCAGGTAGCAATAACCCAGGTTGTATTGAGCGTCGGCATCACCCTTTTCTGCTGCCTTGCGATACCACGATACTGCTGTGATGTTGGATTGGGAAACGCCATAGCCATTGAAATAGCAGTTGCCGAGATTGTTCTGCGCAGACACATCACCTTGTTCTACCGCCTTGTTGTACCATGCCACCGCCCTGTCGTAATCCTTGGCGACCCCGTGGCCATGGTAATAACAATTGCCAAGGCCGTTTTGGGCAGTGGCGTTGTCTTGCTCCGCTGCCCTTCTAAACAATTCAAAGGCATTGGAATAATCCCCGTTGTTATAATATTGCAATCCCTGCTTGGCTATCTCCACTGCCTCCGCGAAGAGTTCCTTCTGATGAGGACTATAATCTACAAAAGCCCCCTTCCGGTCGATGACACACTCCTTGTTGTCTATCATCACTATTGCCTGTCCATCGACGAAGTCCTGCAATACTGCCTTGTATTGAGGGGTGATGGCGACTTTTCCTTCCTTGTTGACAAATCCGCAGACACCATCTTTCTCTATCATGGCCATGCCGTCGGACATTTTACCCGTCGTGATGGATTTCTCAACAACATTGTCGCGTATGAAAGCACTTGAGTAGTTTCGTGTGTCGTAGATGGTGGTTGTGGTTGTGCCAACAGGAAAGCCATCCTGTAAAGTCCCTTCGACAAACAACACCTTGCCGTTGTCAGAAAGGACATATCCCACGCCTTTGCCTTCAATGCTCCCGTAGCTCACCTGCCCGCTCCATTTGACATTGCTATAATGCTGGAATAGCTTGGTGTTGTCCCAACCCATGAAAAAATATCCACTGCCTTCTTCTTGAACATTCGATAAATAACCGGCATCGCTTTGTTTGATGTTGCTGTATATAAACGATGGATATTCCGCCTTGGGAAGGAATTCAAAAGTTTCTATGGTCTGGTCCACGTCACCAAAACGACTGATCTCCTTATAGGTGGCCTTGCCTATAAGATATCCGTTGTTTCGTGCATATTCCGCCAAATCTTCCATTTTCAACTTCTTCCCACCCTTGTTTTGAACAACATAGAAACTATTAGGGTTGCGACCGGCTGCCATGGCCTTTTCGAACAGTTTTTTCTGTGCATGGCAAGTTATGCATAATATGGAAATGACAAGTAAGATAAAAATTCTTTTCATAATGATGTAAGATTAATAACGGTCTGTTGTTGAACGAATTATCTATATATATGGAATATGGAAATTTGACATAATGTCAACCATTCGCTTTCTCCATTTTTTGTTCTCCTCCACGGCAAATTCGTGATTCCTTTGCTCTTTCGCGGACTTACAGGGCAAAGGTACGAATAATATTTCAAACTATATTACAAACGACAAAAAAACAAACGACAAAAACATACTATCCTATTGACTATTCGTGCCCATTCGTGCCCGCTATTCGTACCACCCCCGCCAAAATGTCCTCCGAAGTCCCCGGTGCGTAGACTCCCCCTCTAATCTTAGCTATTCTATATACACAAGCCTGCATCTATCTGAATATCAATAAGATTAAAAACTGCTTCGCTTAAGAAAAAAGAAGAAAAAGCAAGAATTTTTGGAACAGCGAGAGCAGAGCCAAGCTTGCTTGGGCTATGCTGAGTCGTGACAAAAATCAGCGAAGCTAATTTTTGGAACAGCGAGAGTAGAGCCAAGCTTGCTTGGGCTATGCTGAGTCGTGACAAAAATCAGCGAAGCTAATTTTTGGAACAGCGAGAGCAGAGCCAAGCTTGCTTGGGCTATGCTGAGTCGTGACAAAAATCAGCGAAGCTAAAAAAATAGTTGTAAGTAAGAAAAAACGCAAGCGTTTCATAAAAAAGGAAGAAAAATGCGTTTAAGCGAGAGCAGAGTCAATGCTTGCTTGAACTATGCCGAGCGATAGCATTTTCGGACGAAGTAGCCCAAAAAGGTGTGCACAACTTCGACGTAGAACCTTTTTCTTCCTTTTTGAGAGTGCCTTGGCACTTTTTCCATCTTCATTTTTATTTCTTTTTCGACCTTTTTCTTCCTTTTTTATCTTCTTTCTTCTATTTCTACAGTCAATAACATATTGTGAATCAAAGGAGTATGAGATGTGTATAAAGATGAGTCTAAGATTAGAGGGGGCTAGGGGGCGTTGACATAGGTTTAGAGGCGGTTCTTATACCCGTCGCCCAAAAAGTCTACGGACTCCAAGGACTCAAGGGACCATCCAAATGTCCATATAGTCTACGGAGTAGTGGAGATATGGAGTTTTTTAATGCGCCGAAGGCGCAATCTCCCTTACTCCTTTACTCCGTAGACCTAAACAACCAAGTGGCCGGTGCGCACTGTAGAGACGGGATTCTTCCCGTCTTCCGGCAAAAAACAAATTTTATCACTCCGGGTTTGCCCTGGCGACGCTCGGAGGACGTCGCCCACTATAGTAACTCCGCAAATGACAAATGCAGTCCTCTTGGTTTCGTTCGGAAAAGCTCAAAAATTTAACCGATGGTTGAATTTTGTCACGACTCAGTAAAGATATGCATGCATGTCTTTACATTCGCTGCTCCAAAATTTAACTGATGGTTGAATTTTGTCACGACTCAGTAAAGATTATGCAGGCATATCTTTACATTCGCTGCTCCAAAATTTGGCTTTTCGCTCGCTTATTTCATAAATTTCTCACACTCGAAGAAAGAAACAAGTTCCTTTCTTGCTCGTTTAATCGAAATTTTCGTACCTTTGGCTTCGCCGAAGGTACTCTCGTTCGGAAAAGCTCAAAAACTTTTGGCTTTTCGCTCACTTATTGGATAAATTTCTCACACTCGAAGAAAGAAACAAGTTCCTTTCTTGCTCGTTTAATCGAAATTTTCGTACCTTTGTGGCGATTTTAGAAAATTCCCCGAATCATACGAAAAAGATGAGAAGATTACGATTACTGTTGACGTTGGTTTCGACCTGTTTGGCAGCATTTGCCTTTGCCGCTGATATCCAGATAAACGGTTTCCTTTACAACATTACGGACTCACAGGAGCATACCGTCACCCTCACCGGTTACGATGAAGAGTTTTTCTTCAGCGCCACCAGTCCCAGCAACCCCACCATCGGCTATTGGGACGAGGAGGAAGAAGGGCTGGTGAACGTCGTCATCCCCTGGCGCGTGCTCATCAACGGCGTCTACTACAAAGTGACCAGCATCGGCGACAGGGCCTTTGCCAACTGCGAGACGATGGAGTCGATCACCATCCCCAACTCCGTGACGAGCATAGGTCGAAAAGCCTTCGAGGGCTGCACCTATCTCACCTCGGTGAAGGTGCAGTGGACCACTCCGTTGCAAGTTCCCTCCAACATCTTCGATGGCGTGAATGTAGCCGATGCCACCCTCCTGGTGCCGCAAGGCTATTCCGACGCTTATTCACAAGCTGATGTCTGGAAGGATTTCGGCAACATTTCCACCTATTACGAGGTCGACTTCAACATAATTTTCAAGGACCCGCACGTGAAAGCACTCTGCGTGGCCAACTGGGACAACAATGAAGATGGCGAAATATCCTACCGCGAGGCACAGTCCGTCACCTCCTTCGGCGTCGTCTTCAAGGGCGACACCGAGATGACGAGCTTCACCGAACTGCGCTCCTTCAGCGGGCTGACATCCATCGCCGACTCCACCTTCGCCGGCTGCACGGCGCTCACCGAGGTGACCATCGCGCCAAACGCAAAGACCATCGGCAAGGCTGCATTCGCAGGATGCACCTCCCTGGTCACGGTCAACTTCCAGTCGGCACAGACATCCATCGGCGATTATGCCTTCGCAGGGTGCACCTCATTGCAAGAAATCGCCATCCCGCTCAAGATGACCACAATCGGCGAGCACGCCTTTGAAGGATGCACCGCCTTGCAGACCATCACCTTCTCCACGGCGGTCACCACCATCAAGGCCTACGCCTTCGCCGGGTGCACCTCCCTCCCGAAGGTCACCTTCCCCGCCAACCTGGTCACCATCGGCGAGAGGGCTTTTGACGGCTGTACTTCCATCACCTCCTTCACCATCCCGGCAAAGGTGACGTCCATCGGATACGGAGCATTCGCCAACTGCACCTCCAACAAGACGTTCACGGTGAACACCTCCAACAAGACCTACGCCCACAACTCCTCCAAGGTGTACATCACCGACAAGACCGACAAACGCATGGTGGTGGCCTTCGCAGTGGGCGCCGCCAACAAGAACATCAGCTTCGCCGCCACGGTGAACGAGATATGCCCCTGCGCATTTGAGGGCGACCCGCTCATCACGTCGGTCAACCTCACCAACATTGCGAAGGTGGGCGACAACGCCTTCGCCAACTGCCCAGCCTTGACGCAGCTGTGGATTCCCGCTTGCGTCACGTCCATCGGACAGAAGGTTTTCGACAACAGCAACGCCATCACCGACGTCTACTGCGACAGCGAAGAGCCCTACGGCATCAACGACAACAACTTCACCGACGTTGTCTATTCCACCGCCATCCTACATGTGCCGGAAAACGTGTGGCAGGCCTATGCCTCCCTCGAGGGATGGAGAAACTTTGAACTCATCACACGCCCGCAGTTCGTGTCTTGCGACGACGTGACCATCATACCGGGCAAGACGGCATCGCTGGTCGTCAACCTTGCTGTCGACAAGGGCAAGGAATACTCCGGATACCAGTTTGAACTCATCCTCCCGGAGGGTGTGGAACTGGTGCCGGAAGGTGACTCCTACGCCTACGAACTGTCCGACCGCAACCCGGCGGGCATGATGGCCGCTTTCGAGTCTGCTGGCGACGGCCACTACCTCGTGGCGGCGATATCCCTCTTCAACAGGGCTATTACCGGGACCGACGGCCCCATCATCACTCTTCAGTTGAAGGCGGCGCAGAACGCAGAATTGGGCACCTTCCCCTGCGAAATCACCAACATCGTGTTGATTGGCAAGAACAGCGAGGATGTCAACCTCCTCGACACCTCCTTCAACCTCACCGTCGGCTTCGATTTCTACCCAGGAGATGTCAACCACGACCGCCAGGTCAACGTCACCGACGTGTCGTTGATGGTGTCGTATGTGATGGGTACTCAAATGGAAAGATTCTTCTTCAACGAGGGTGATGTCAACCAAGACGGCAGCATCAACATCTCCGACATCTCGGCTGTCACCAACTACGTTCTCACCGGCGTCCTGCCTGGTTCAATCCCTGACCCGCAACCCGAACCAGAGGCCGTGGCAGAATTCTCCAACGACGCAATCCGGATCTCCTTCGATTTCGAGACCAACATGAGCCAACTCGTTCAGGCTGGCGGCAACAGTCGTTTGCTGTACCCGCTCGACTGCGTCACTGTCAAGGCCAATGGGGTGGAGAAGGAGATTTACTCCGTGGAAGGCTTCGAGGACGGACGCTTCTACATCTTCCTCAACGAGGGCTTGGCCCCGAGCGACGTCGTGGAGGTGACCTTCACCAACCCGGAAGGCCAGGAGTACCACCTTGTCAATCTCTCCGAAACCGGTGGTGATGTCCAGGATTTCACCGTCACTGCCACCTACAACTCCGAAGTGGAAGGAAGCGACGTATGTCCTTACGCCTCCATCACTCCGCAGCTCGTAAGTGCCGACCCCGAGGATGGTGCCGTAGAAGTCCCCAACGACATCACTGAGTTCAAGCTGAAGTTTGACAAGGACGTCGACTGCAGTCTTCTCGAGGCCACGCTCAACGACGAGGTGCTGACCGTC
>CADADN010000142.1:0-6813 GCA_902786665.1 uncultured Prevotellaceae bacterium
TCCTTTTACTTTCCTTTTTCTTCCTTTTTCATCTTGTTTATTGCAATCTTCTACTATCAATAATGTCTTGTTGACCAAATGCTTAGAAATTTGTGTATAAAGATCAGCCTCAAGGGGAGGGGTCAGGGATGGGGTCTGTAACTTCTACGCCAAAAGACCGTGTCCACACCCCAGTATGCTCACTCGGAGTGCAACATCCCCGCCCCTGCCCGAGACTGATCTTTATACACAAGTATGCATCCATCTGAATAACAATTAATTAAAAAACTCTTCGCTAAAAAAAAGAAATAAAAAGGCAAGAAAAATAGCTGTAAGTAAGAAAAAAACGCAAGCGTTTCTCAAAAAAGAGGAAAAAATTTTTCTTCCTTTTTGTGAGCATCTTGTTTATTGCAATCTTCTACTATCAATAATGTCTTGTTGACCAAATGCTTAGAGATTTGTGTATAAAGATCAGCTGCCCGAGAGGGGGTGGCCGCAGGCCGGGGGCGAGGGAGAACTCCTAAAATCCAAAAAAAGCAAAAAAAACCGCTTTTGTTTTGTTTTCCACTTTCTTTTATTATATTTGCAGATTGATTGGCGGGTGTGGCTTTTCTTGCCCCACTTGGTTAAAAAGACATTTAACTTTAGCAAATGAAGGAAAAGTAGGTGTGAAAAGGGTTTTAAAGAAGTATGGATGGCATTATTGCCTTCCAAAAGACGGTGAAAGTAAACATATGTCCCTTTAACTCCCCTTTAACTCCTTTTTAACTCCCCTTTAACTCCAAATAATAAAAAGATATGAACAGGTTTTTGATTGCCATCGTTTTGTCCCTTGTCGCCATGGTGCAGGCAAGGGCACAGTATGACCTATATGTGGAGGTGTCTCAGGCAGGAACGTTGGAGGAGGAGGTCACGCAGATCCTCGAGGATGCCAAGTATGACATCTCCTCGATGAAGGTCTTCGGCCCCATCAACGGAAAGGACATGATGTTCATTCGTGACTTGTGCGGCGTGAAAGGCTTCTCCGAACCCACGGAAGGGAAGTTGAAAGTGCTTGACTTGGAGAATGCCGACATCGTGGACTCTAGCGAGCCATATATGAACCTCCATGGCAGGGACCTTTACTCACAGTTGGGACGCTTCGGCACCTGCTTCCTCTACAATTGCAAGACATTGGAACATGTGATGCTGCCTGCATACCTGGAGGGCATCGACTCCCTCGCTTTCGCCAACTGCAAGAACCTCCAGAACTTGGATATCCCCAACACCGTGGAGTCCATCGGATATGGCGCTTGTGTGGGGTGCGACAACATCGTGTCCATCAAGGTGCCCGACGGCGTGGTTGAAATCGGAGTGGGGGCTTTCCAACAGATGGCACGGCTGAAGGAACTCACCTTGGGCGATGGCATTGAGGAGATAGACAACTCACTCATTATGTACGACGACAGCCTGCAAGTCATCAACTTGGGAAGGAAGTTCAAGACTTTCAACCCCGTGGTGTTCTATACGGCCAAGGCTCTCAACGAGTTGTTCGTGGAGGCCGACAACCCCTATTACTCCTCGCAAGACGGCATCTTGTATACTGCGGAAAAAGACACGCTGGTCACCTTCCCCCCTGCATTGGATATGGAGGAATTCACCATGTACCCCGATCTGAGGAATGTGGCACCATACGCTTTCAGCAATGCCAGGTTCTTGCAGAAAGTGACCTGCTCCCTCAACCTCGAGGGCATCGACTCTCTCGCCTTCTTCGGATGCACCGCCTTGAAGGAAGTGAATCTGAATGACTTGTTGAAACACATCGGCTTCGGGGCTTTCGGCATGCCGGTTGGAGAAGAGTCTGCTCTGGAACAGTTGTTCATACCCGCCTCGGTCTCCGACATCGAGGGGGGTGCATTCATCCTCAACACCTCCCTGCAATCCATACAGGTGGATGAGGAAAATCCCTATTACGTCGCCGACGAACGTGGCACCCTCTTCTCCAAAGACCTCAAGCGCTTGTGCTTCGTTCCAACCATGGCGGAGGAGGTGAGACTGCCGGAGACGATGGAAGAGGTGGGGGCGTATGCTTTCGCCGGGGCGACGGGCATGGCGTCCATCTCCATCCCCGACCATGTGAAAGCCATCGGCGACGGGGCCTTCGCCTACGCCGCAGGATTGAATGAACTGTTCCTGGGCGAAGGGGTGGAAAAGGTGGGCGACCTCGTCGTCGACGAGTGCATCGCCTTGGAAAACCTCTATCTGTTCGCTCCCGACATTAGGGAGGAGAACCTGCAACCTTATTCCTTCCTTGACACAAGCGGGGCGGTGATGGAGCAATGCATGCTGCATGTCCTGCCGGGTACGGCGATGAACTATCTGTCTAAGAAAGGCTTCTATTCGGAGGAGTTTGATGCCTTCTTCTTCAAGGACATCGTGGAGATGGACCATCCCGAGGGTGTGGCTGACGTGAAGGTCGACCATGACACTCAGGTGAAGGTCTTCGACGCCGCAGGACGACGGTTGGAGAATCCCACGCGTGGACTGAACATCATCACCTCGCCGGGACACAAGACTCTCAAACGCTTTGTGAGGTAATGGGCAAGGAGAAAGCCGTCATCGTCCCTGAAGGTGCCGACAGGGTGCTCCTGCACGCCTGCTGCGCCCCGTGCTCCACAGCCATCGTGGAGTGGATGGTGAACCACGGCGTCACGCCGGTGGTGTTTTACTTCAACCCCAACATCTACCCTCGGGAGGAATACGTCATCAGAAAGGAGGAGAGCAAGCGGCATGCTGAACTCCTGGGCCTGGAGTGGGTGGATGGCGACTACGACCATGCACGGTGGATGGAATGTGCGAAGGGCATGGAACACGAGCCGGAGCGTGGAAGGAGATGCTTCGAATGTTTCAAGATGCGTCTCACCGAGGCGGCAAGGGAGGCGCAAAGAAGGGGCATCGTACACTTCGCCACCACGCTGGCTTCATCGAGATGGAAAAGCATCGAACAGGTGAACGAGGCTGGCATGGCGGCGCAACAGGCGGTGCCGGGTACCGTGTTCTGGGCTCAGAATTGGCGAAAGGGCGGACTCTATGAGAGGCGCAACCAACTTCTCAAGGAATATGCTTTCTACAACCAGCAATATTGCGGGTGTGAATTCAGTATGAGAAAACAAGAAACGTAACTATGAAAATCATCAAATGGGGATTCATCGGATGCGGTGAGGTGACAGAACTCAAGAGCGGCCCTGCCTTCAACGAGGTGGAGGGCTCGATGGTGGAGGCTGTCATGAGCAGGACGGAGCGCAGGGCGAGAACCTACGCTGAGCGTCACCATGTGAGGAAATGGTACACCGATGCACAACAAATCATCGACGACCCGGATGTCAACGCCATCTATGTCGCCACACCGCCGTCAAGCCACGCCACATACGCCATCATGGCCATGAAGGCGGGAAAACCGGTATATGTGGAGAAACCGCTCGCAGCTACCTATGACGACTGCGCACGCATCAACAGAATCAGCGAGCAGACGGGAATACCGTGCTTCGTCGCCTATTACAGAAGATACCTTCCCTATTTCCAAAGGGTGAAGGACATCGTGAAAAGCGGGGTCATAGGAAAAATCATCAACGTGCAACTCAGGTATGCATGTCCGCCAAGGGACATCGACTACTCCAAACCCGATGAACTGCCGTGGAGACTGAGACCGGAAATCTCGGGGGGTGGGTATTTCTACGACCTCGCTCCGCACCAGTTGGACCTGCTGCAGGACTTCTTCGGCGTCATCGTCGACGCCAAAGGCATCTGCGCCAACAGGGGCGGACTGTATTCGCCGGAAGACACCCTCAGCGCATGCTTCAAATTCGAAGGGGGATTGCCCGGCAGCGGCTCCTGGTGCTTCGTGGGACATGAGTCGGCAAGGGACGACCGCATAGAGGTCATCGGCGACAAGGGCATCGTGCTCTTCTCCGTGTTCGACTACAAACCCATACAACTCTACACCAGCGAAGGGGCGACATCCATCGAGGTGCCCAATCCTCCTTATGTGCAACTACCCATCATCACTGCCGTCATACGACACTTGCAGGGGCTGGACGTGTGCACTGCGACATGTGTATCGGCAACACCTGTCAACTGGGTGCTTGACCGTATCTTGGGAAAATTCTGATGCGAAAAGTCATACTCCTCATCATCACGCTTCTGCCGTCATTGACCATCATGGCCTCTACTATCGACAACGACAGTGTTCCTCGCAAGAAGTCTTTTGTGAGCAAAATCTTCAGTGGGGTGGGGGGAGTGTTGAAGGAGTTCAACAACATCGACACCACATACATCGAACCTCAGCATTACAAGTTCACCACCACCTTCATGTCCACCTACACCTTTGAGTCATACCGCATCACCAGCAAGTCGGGACAGGAGGTGCATTTCTCTCCGGAGGCAAGGGTGAAGGCCGGGCCGTACATCGGGTGGAGCCTACTCTTCTTGGGATACACCATCGACCTGGCTTACATCAGCGCCAACAAGAAAAAGGAGATGGACCTCAGCGTCTATACCTCCATGCTAGGACTCGACTTCTTCTACAGGAAGTCGGGACACGACTACCGCATCAGGTCGTGGGACTTGGGCGACGGGGAAAACAGTCCCGTCACTGGCATTCCCTTCGACGGACTGAAGGTCTCCATCACGGGACTCAACGGCTATTACATCGCCAACCATAGGAAATTCTCCTATCCCGCTGCATTCAACCAAAGCACCAACCAAAGGAAAAGCTGCGGCTCGTTCATGTTCGGTGGGGGATACACTCGGCATACGCTCGAACTGGACTATCACAAACTGCAAGACGTGCTGAAGGAGGCTAGTCCGGAGCATGTGGAGGAACTCGACAGCGGACTGCTCTTCAACAAAATCAAATACACCGACGTATCGCTCTCGGCGGGATATGGATACAACTGGGTGTTCTCACGCAACTGGCTGTTGTCGGCTTCCTTGTCTGCTGCTTTGGGATACAAGCACTCCTCGAGTGGGCACGACCCCATCAACTTCTTCATCGATGATTTCTCCTTCAGCAATTTCAACCTGGACGGGGTGGGAAGGATGGCCATCACATGGAACAACACCAAATGGTATTTCGGTGCCGACGGCATCGTGCATTCATACAATTACAGCAAGTCGAGATTCGCCACCAGCAACTATTTCGGTAACGTCAGAGTGTATATCGGCATCAATTTCGGAAGAAAGAAATCACATAAAAAGACATAAAATGAAATATTGTAAACATATAATTCCCATGGATTTAATACATATAATTCCCATATAATTATTCAATAATTGCATTCTCTGTCATTCATAAAAAATTTTTGATAATATCGTGATAATTCTTGGACGAGCCAAGCGGCAAAGCCGAGAGCGTGTAAAAAACAAGTGAATATGAGACTATTTATATCAATTTTTGCAATGATCGGCTTGGCCCTCTTTTCATGCAGCAGCCAAAGCTCATCACATCAAGAGGGGGACAACAACGGTCCTGGTCAACAAAGTGAGAAACCTGTGGCGCCGGCAACGACGGAACAAAAGACCCGGCAGGATTCTCCGTCCGTTGCCGTGAAGGAGAATACTCCCCCCTATGAAATACGCATCAAGAACGCCAGCGACAGCGTATGGGTGGAAAAACTACTGCAAGAAGGGGCGGCACTGCCGGAAGGGACGAACATCCCCTTGTTCTATGCCAGGAAATTCTTGGGAAAGCCGTATGTAGGCTACACGCTCGACAAAGACAAGGAGGAGGGGCTGGTCATCAACACAGAACAAGTGGACTGCACCACTTTCGTGGAAAACGTGGTGGCGCTCACCATGTGCACCAGGAAGAAGCAAACCACCTTTGCTGACTTCTGCCGCGCTCTCGTCGATGTCAGATACATCGGTGGGGAGGTGGCCTATACCGCACGCCAGCACTATTTCACCATCTGGCTTGAAGACAACATCAAGGATGGCATCGTCAGCGACATCTCCTTGCCCGAACCTCCCATGTCGGCAAAGAGAAAGCCGAACGTCAACTACATGACCACCCATGTCGCTTCCTATGCCATGCTCAACGCACACCGTGAATGGCTGCCCCAAATCAAGGCCATGGAGGAGCACGTGAATGCCATCACTTTCACCTACATACCTAAGGAGCAACTGGCCAAATCGATGCGATACAAGGAATACATCCAGGATGGCGACATCATCGGCATCGTCACTACAAAGGCGGGACTCGACATCTCACATGTGGGCTTCGCTGTCTGGCACAACGATGGACTGCACCTTCTCCACGCTTCTCCCACCAAAAGAATCGGTGTGAAGGTCGCCGATGACCCAAAGACCATGTATCAATACCTGAAGGAACAGCCAAGCAGCGTAGGAATAAGGGTGGCGAGAATTCAATAAAATTGAAAATTGAAGATTGAAAATTGAAAGATTTTAGAAAATTGAAAATTGAAGATTGAAAATTGAAAATTCATTTGCGCACCGGCCTCTTCCCCAGTGAGTGCACTTAGGGGGCGACGCCTCCGAGCGTGCTCATGTTGCCAAGAATGCCCGTTGCTCACGTAGGGACTTGCTTTATGTATGTCCGTTACATCGTCAAAAAATGCCATTGAACCGTTTTTCGCCTCGGATGGTCCAACAAACGGAACGTCAATCGGTGCAACAAACGGAACGTCAAACGGTGCAAACAATCGGTTCAACAAACGGAACGTCAAACGGTCCAACAAACGGTGCAACAAACGGTGCAACAAACGGAACGTCAAACGGTGCAACTGTAGGGGCGGGTCTTGTGCCCGCCCGAAAAATTCCGTGCTGTAATGATGAAAT
>CADADN010000142.1:6938-13664 GCA_902786665.1 uncultured Prevotellaceae bacterium
TGAGGTGGTGCGCACTGAGACGGGATGTATCCCGTCTCTACCACCTGGCACCGACCTCTTGGCGGCGGGCGGGCACAAGACCCGCCCCTACGACTAATGTGATTTGTTGCACCCCCCTCCTCACAAACATTTGTCTCTAACTTCTATAACTCCTATAACTTCTATGACTTCTATAATTTCTATCCTCCCGATAACGATTACGGAAAGAAAATCAACTTAATTTCTGCTTTTTGTTGCGGAAGTCATTTTTTTGACGTAACTTTGCAAGAAACAAACAAAGACACTGCCAAGGAACCTGAAAACACTATGGGAAAAATCTCACACAAGGGGGTTGTGGAAACTGTGGATGCAGACACCGTAAAGGTGCGCATCACACAAGGTTCCGCGTGCGCCGCTTGCAAGGTTGCCAACCACTGCAGTGCCGCAGAGAGCAAGGAAAAGACGGTGGAGGTCGTCTGCGACGATGCCGCCAGATATGCCGTCGGCGACGAGGTGGTGGTGTCCATGCCAATGGGAAATGGCAGTCGGGCGGTGCTCCTCGCCTTCATCCTGCCCTTCCTTGTGCTGCTGGCGGTATTGCTCCTCACCCTCTGGGTGTCGGGCGACGAGGCCCTCTCCGCCCTGCTCGCCCTCGCGAGTCTGGTCCCTTACTACGCCATCCTCTATCTCTCGGAAAAGAAGATAGCCAGGACATTCTCTTTCGTCATCGAACAATCAACAAATATCAACTAAAACAAGCATTATGGATTTCATTTTGAATGCAGTAATCGTACTTGGAGGCATTGCCTTGATAGCAGCCGTCATCCTTTACGTCTGCTCCAAGAAGTTTGCTGTAAAGGAAGACCTGCGGTTGGGCCTCGTGGCAGAACAGTTGCCAGGCGCCAACTGTGGAGGATGCGGCTTCCCAGGATGCTCCGGTCTTGCCGACGCGCTGGTCAAGGGAGCAGACGCCGGGTCCATCGACGGCCTGTCGTGCCCCGTGGGCGGTCCTGAGGTGATGACCAAGGTGGCCGACCTCCTCGGCATGGCCATGGCCAACAGCGAACCCAAGGTGGCCGTTGTCAGGTGCAACGGAACGTGTGAGAACCGTCCCAAGACCGTGCAGTACGACGGCCTGCGCACCTGCACCGCCATGCACGCCTGCGGCGCTGGTGAGACAGGGTGCGGCTACGGCTGCCTGGGATGTGGCGACTGCGTGGCGGCGTGTCAGTTTGGCGCCATCGTCATCAACGAGACGACGGGCCTCCCCGAGGTGGACGAGGAGAAGTGCACCTCCTGTGGAGCGTGTGTGAAAGCCTGTCCACGCAACATCATCGAACTGCGTAAGCGCGGCCCGAAAGGCAGGCGCGTTTATGTGCAGTGTGTCAACAAGGACAAGGGTCCGGCAGCGAAGAAGGCTTGCAAGGCCGCGTGCATCGGATGTGGGAAATGCCTCAAGGAATGCAAGTTCGAGGCCATCACCATCAATGCCAACCTCAGCTACATCGACCCGGAGAAATGCAAGATGTGCCGCAAGTGTGAGACAGCATGTCCCACGGGAGCCATCATCGCCTACAACTTCCCACCGAGGAAGGAGAAGCCGGCGGAGCCAAAGGCTGTGGGAGCCACCACGGCACAACCCGTCGGCAAAGCGGTGAAACCCGATGAGTCCACGGTGAGGCCAGAAGTAAAACCCCAACAAGAAGGAAAGGAGGAAAAAGCATGAAACTGCGTACATTCAGCATGGGTGGCGTACACCCAAAGGAGAACAAACTGTCGTCGGAGGTGAAGACCACGCCAGCGGCATTGCCCGCACAAGCCGTCTTCCCGCTCTCGCAGCACATCGGCGCACCCGCCAAACCCGTCGTCGCCCGTGGCGACAAGGTGAAGGTGGGCACGATGATAGCAGAGGCCGGAGGCTTCGTCTCCGCCCCCATCTTCTCCTCCGTCTCGGGCACCGTGCTCAAGATAGACAATGCCATCGACGCCACGGGATACCTCAAACCATCCATCTTCATCAAGGTGGAAGGCGACGAATGGGAGGAGTCCATCGACCGCTCCGACAAACTGGAGACGCTTGCCGAGCACCCCGAACTCACCCCGGAACTTATCGTGGAGAAGGTGAAGAACGCCGGCATCACCGGCATGGGCGGCGCGGGATTCCCCACGTTCATCAAACTCTGTCCTCCACCCACGGCTAAGGCGGAGTGCATCATCATCAACGGCGTGGAATGCGAGCCGTACATCACCGCCGACTACCGCTTGATGATGGAACATGCCGACGAAATACTCGTGGGCTTGGAACTCCTGATGAAAGCCGCCAAGGTGGACAAGGGCTATATCGGCATCGAGGACAACAAACCCGCCGCCATCCAGCTCTTTGAAGAGAAGACCGCCGGAAGAGGCGACATCGAAATCGTGCCGTTGGCCAAGAAATATCCGCAGGGAGGCGAGAAACAGTTGGTGGACGCCGTCATCAAAAGACAGGTCCCGGCACCACCCGCCATCCCCGTCAACGTAGGCGCCATCGTTCAGAACGTAGGCACGGCCTTCGCCGTCTATGAGGCGGTGATGAAAAACAAGCCCCTCTTCGAGCGCTACACCACGGTGACGGGAAAGATGCTCAAGAACCCCTCCAACTTCCTCGTGAGGATGGGCACGCCGATGATAGACCTCATCAATGCGTGTGGTGGAGTGCCCGAAGGCGACCACAAACTACTCGCCGGCGGTCCCATGATGGGAAAGGCCCTCACCTCCGCCGACGTGCCGGTGTGCAAGGGCACCAACAGCGTCACGCTCATCAGCGGCGACGAGGCCCGCAGGAAAGAGCCGCAGCCCTGCATCCGCTGCGCCAAATGCGTCAGCGCCTGCCCCATGGGACTCGAGCCCTACCTCCTGGCGCAGGTGTCGTCCTTGCACCTATGGGAAAAAGCCGAAGAGGAGGACATCACCTCCTGCATCGAGTGCGGGTCGTGCATGTTCACTTGTCCGGCCCACAGGCCGCTGCTCGACAACATCCGTCTCGGAAAATCCACCGTCATGGGCATCATCAGGGCCCGCAATGCTAAGAAATAAAGTTTACCACCATGTCAAAATTCATAGTATCACTTTCTCCACACGCCCACGGCAGCGACTCCGTGGAGCGCAACATGTATGGAGTCATCATCGCATTGGTGCCGACATTGGTCGTGTCGTTTCTCTATTTCGGCATTGGGTCGGCCCTCGTCTGTGCGGTGAGCGTGGCCGCTTGCGTCTTCTTCGAGTGGGCCATCACCAAATATCTCCTGAAACGGCCGACGTCCATCTCCGACGGTTCGGCCATCCTCACCGGCCTGCTGCTGGGATTCAACCTCCCCTCCAACCTGCCGTTGTGGATCATCGTCATCGGAGCACTCGTCGCCATCGGCATCGGCAAGATGACCTTCGGCGGACTGGGGTGCAACCCCTTCAACCCCGCCCTGGTGGGACGCTGCTTCCTCCTCGTCTCCTTCCCGGCGCAGATGACCTCGTGGCCCGTCGTGGGAGAACTTGGCAAATATGCCGACGTCACCACGGGTGCGACACCGCTCAGCATCATGAAGACCGCCATCAAGACGGGTGACGCCTCATGCCTCGACCAACTGCCCGACTCCCTCCACCTGTTGTTGGGCAACGTCCCCAACGGCGGTGCGGGAACCATCGGCGAGGTCTGTGCCCTCGCATTGCTCATCGGTCTGGCCTACATGCTTTGGAAGAAAATCATCACATGGCACATCCCCGTGAGCATCATCGCCACCGTCTTCATCTTCTGCGGACTGCTCCATCTGGCAAGTCCCGTCTATGTCGACCCCGTCTCCGCCATCCTCAGCGGTGGTCTCATGCTCGGAGCCATCTTCATGGCCACCGACTATGTGACGTCGCCCATGACACACAAGGGACAACTCATCTACGGCGTATGCATCGGACTGCTCACCGTCGTCATCCGCAACTGGGGCTCTTATCCCGAGGGAATGTCGTTCGCCATCCTGATCATGAACGCATTCACCCCCCTCATCAACACCTATGTCAAACCTAAACGATTCGGGGAGGTTCAGGAAAAATGAAAAAGTTAGAATCAACATTAGTCAACATGGTGGGCGTGCTCGTTTGCGTTTGCCTCATCATGGGAGGCATCCTCGCCTTCGTCAACCATGTCACAGAAGGTCCCATCGGCCTGCAGGCGGAGAAGGCGCTCTCCGACGGCATCAAGGCTGTCATGGTGAGCGACCAACTGAACGTCACCGCCAACGACACGGTGAAGGAGACCATCGACAACAAGGAGTGTGTGTTCATCGTGCACAAGGTGGCCGATGCATCGGGCAAGGAACTGGGCGCCGCCGTGGAGTCCACCACCCTCGGATTCGGTGGCGACCTCAAGGTGCTCGTGGGATTCAACCCCGCGGGTGAAATCCTGGGCTACACCCTCCTCGAACATGCAGAGACGCCGGGCCTCGGTGCGAAAGCCGACAAGTGGTTCCAGAAGGACGGCAAGGCAAGCATCATCGGCAAGAACCCCGCCACGCCGCTGCAAGTCAGCAAGGACGGGGGCGACGTGGATGCCATCACCGCCTCCACCATCACCTCAAGGGCGTTTCTCAAAGCCATCAACCAGGCTTACAACGTCTATATGAAAAAGGGCACCGATGCGGAAAGCGGCGCCACCAAGAAAGTTGCCACCATTAAAGCAGAACAGCCATGAACCACATGAGAATACTGACCAACGGTCTTATCAAGGAGAACCCCATCTTCGTACTCCTGCTGGGCATGTGCCCCACGCTGGCCACCACCACCTCGGCCATCAACGGCCTCTCCATGGGACTGGCCACCATGTTCGTACTCATCTGTTCGAACGTCGTCATCTCCTGCATCAAGAGCATCACACCCGACAAGGTGCGCATACCCGTGTTCATCGTCGTCATCGCATCATTCGTCACCATCCTGCAACTGTGCATCAAGGCATACCTGCCTGACGTGGACGCCGCCCTGGGACTCTTCATCCCGCTGATTGTCGTCAACTGCATCATCCTCGGCCGTGCAGAGGCCTTCGCTTGCAAAAACAGCCCGCTCGCCAGCATGTTCGACGGCATCGGCATCGGACTGGGCTTCACCTTCGCACTCACCCTGCTCGGCATGGTGCGCGAACTCCTCGGCGCCGGGTCGCTCTTCGGATTCGTCTTGCTGCCAGAGGTGTGCAACATCCTGGTCTTCGTCCTCCCTCCGGGAGCCTTCATCACACTCGGATACATCATCGCCATCGTCAACAAACTCAAGAAAGGATAAGTCATGGAATACATATTGATTTTCATCTCAGCCATCTTCGTCAACAACATCGTGTTGTCGCAATTCCTGGGGATATGTCCGTTCCTCGGGGTGTCTAAAAAGGTGGATACTGCCTTGGGCATGGGTGGTGCCGTGGCCTTCGTCATGACGCTCGCCACCATCGTCACCTTCCTCGTGCAGAAATATGTGCTGGAGCCCATGGGACTGCAATACCTGCAGACGCTGGCGTTCATCCTCGTCATCGCATCCTTGGTGCAGATGGTGGAAATCGTGCTCAAGAAGGTGTCGCCAAGCCTCTACCAGGCGCTGGGCATCTTCCTCCCGCTCATCACCACCAACTGTGCCGTGCTTGGCGTGGCCATCCTCGTCATACAGAAGGACTTCAACCTCTTGCAGGCTGTCGTCTACGCCTTCTCCACGGCCATAGGCTTCGCATTGGCCCTCACCGTCTTCGCCGGACTGCGCGAACAACTGTCGTTGGTGAAGATTCCGAAGGGGATGAGCGGCATGGCCATCGTCCTCGTCACCGCCGGCTTGCTCAGCCTTGCCTTCATGGGCTTCTCCGGTGTCGACCTTGGCTTGAAAGCCCTGTTTGGAGTGGAATAAACATGAAAACCCTTGGGGATATCCAATAAACAGTCGATCATGGAAGAGCGGAAGCGCAAGCGCATCCCCTATGGGATGCAGAATTGGGAGGACGTGCGCCTCACCAATTGCTACTACGTGGACAAGACCCGCTTCATCCCCGAGATAGAGGCGGCCAACCATTTCTTCTTCTTCATCCGCCCGCGCCGTTTCGGCAAGTCGCTGATGATGAACATGCTTCGTCAGTACTACGACATTCGGAAAGCCTCGCTTTTCGACCGTTTGTTTGGCGACCTGTGGATTGGCCAGCACCCCACCGAGGCACACAACACCTATCTGGTGCTATACCTCAACTTCTCTGTCTTTTCGGGCGATTTGGAAGGGTATAAGGAGCGTATGGACGGTTATTGCCGCATACAGTTCGAGGGATTCGTGGAAGACTATGCCGACCTGCTGCCAGACAACGCCCTTGAGTTGCTCCGCGCAGAGAAAGGCGCTGCCAACCAGTTGGCCGCCCTGGTGCGTCTCTGCAACAAGACGGGCCAGCAGATCTACCTCTTCATCGATGAGTACGACCACTTCACCAACATCATCCTCTCCGACCCTTCCATAGAGCAGTCCTACAAGGCCGAGACCCATGGCAAGGGAGCCTATCGTGCCTTCTTCAACACCATCAAGGGCGGCACCGACAGTGCCATCAAGCGCCTCTTCATCACTGGTGTCAGCCCCGTGACGATGGACGACCTGACCAGCGGCTTCAACATCGGCACCAATTACACTATGAACGCCAAATTCAACGCCATGGTGGGCTTCACCGAGGAGGAGGTTCGTGAGATGCTCGACTACTACCGGCAGTTCCATCCC
>CADADN010000143.1 GCA_902786665.1 uncultured Prevotellaceae bacterium
TTGTTTATTGCAATCTTCTACAATCAATAATGTCTTGTTGACCAAATGCTTAGAGATTTGTGTATAAAGATCAGCCTCAAGGGGCGGGGATATGCGCACCCCCCTTTTGCTCACGACATGCTCACTCGGAGTGCAACATCCCCGCCCCTGTAGGGTCAGGTCTTGTGCCTGACCGCAAAGGGGTCAGGGGTGGGGTCTGTAACTTCAACGCCAAGAGACAGTGTCCACACCCAGAGCGCGGAAAACGTCATATTGGAAAAACGCAAGAACAACCTTTGGGTCAAATACCCCACCCCTCCCCTCCCCTCAAGGGGCTGTTATCGGTAACTTTGCGTCGTCGGATTTTGGTAAAGTAAAATCGTCATGATTTGGTAAAGAGAAAGGCATCGCGTACTTTTGTATTTTTCCACCATACAACAATACCGATGCCCGTATCCAAGACTTTCAAAAAATTGAGAAAGTATCAGATGTGGTACAAAGTTAACGAATTATTTTCAAACGGCCTCAACAAGACTTAGATTTCTTTGGTTGTAGGCCTTCTGTCAGTCGATTTCCTCGAGCAGTTCCTTGGCCGTCTCCTGAACGGTCGAGTCTTCGTGACTTAGTTCCTTGAGTATGGCTGCCGCCTTGTCTTTCTCTCCTTTCTTGAGAAGCACCTGTGCCTTGATGAGTTTCAAATCCATCAGTTCCGCTTCCGCTTTCTTTAATTCTTTCCGTGCCTCCTCCGGGGATGATGGCGCTTCTGCTTCACCGGCGTATTCTGCGGGGATGCTGTCGACAAAGTTCTTGTAATGCTCTATCAAACCCTCGCAGTTCGTCACTTTTCCTTCCACGTTTTCAAGGGCTTTTGCATATTCCTTGTTTCCCACGAGCGAATCCACTTCCTTGTTGAAGGCACTGCTTTCTCCGCTACGGATGGGCGGGTCGCTGACATCTGTTGTTTCCATATGCAGGTAGAGGAAGGCTACCAGTACGGCGACAGACATGAGAACGGCGGCATACATCCATTTCCTTTTGGAGGATGAGGAAACAGGTCTTTCCTTTTCACTTCCAGCATTCCCTTGCCCCGGCTTCTCTTCCTGTCGGGCGTGCCCATTGGCCTCCTGCTTGAGGGCCTTCGCAAGCAGATATTGCTTTTTCAGCTCCTCGTCGGCTTCCATCTCAGCCTCGAAAGCCTTCTTTTCCTCTTCAGTCATCCTGCCCAGCAGGTGCCTTTCTATCTTGTCTTGAATGTGTGAGTCCATTTTGTGAATGATTTAGGTGTCTGTGCATGACACTGAGTTTGATTCAGGTGAAGATGTTGGTGTGCGTGATGCCGTATGGTCTCCCGTTTTCGAAGCAAAGATAGTGCAATTATATGAATCTGCCAAAAAAGCTAACGTTTTTCTTACAATATGTGAGTTAAGTTGGTGTGTTTGATGTGTGAAAGTAACCGGTGAAAGATTGAAAACAGGCATTTCAGCTTGTCGGTCTCGCAGCACTTGGGGGCGGAGCACTCGGCATCTTACTTGTGTCTTTTCTCATAATTTACAATGAAATCTACATTTGCTTTTTCTACTGCATTGAAAGAATTCGCTACGGTTACGGCATTATTTGTGTAGGGGTGATACCAGGAAAATTGCTTGAAATATTCTGCCAGCCATGCCGTTTTGAACTCATAGCCATGCCATGCGTACATATAATTACGTATGATTGTTATTTCTTCCTGGGTCTTCCCGTCAAGATCGGCATCGGTGAGATAATGGGTGTCTAAGATATAGCCGCTATTGTTCTCTTCCGTCCCTTTATTGTCGTCGCCCTTCTTTCCCGAGTCATCGACATAGTCATCTTTTGTCTCGACTTTTGCAGGCTCTTTCTCAACCTTTTTTGATTGTTTTTTAAATGGATTGTCCACAACCTCCTTGGAACCTGGTGTCTCTTCTGCTATGACTATATCCTCATCCTCGGATGTCGATTCCACCACCAATAGCGCGACTATTCCTAAAGCCACTACGCTTAATACGATAGCCAATGTCTTCCACCATTTGGAGGATTGGGGTTGAGCGATAGCAGGTTGAGGATTGATGGTTGGGCGATGGGGTGAGGGGTCTGCTGGTTGTCGTTGCGGGTGACCATCCTTTGCCCCACTATCATCATTTATAAAATATGTATTTTCATTTTGTGTTTGTTCAACAATGGGAATGGTGAGTTCCTCGGTTGACATGTTGGAGAGAAGAGTGTCGAGTTCCTCCACTGATTGATAGCGGTTGCGCAAGGTGGGAGCCATGGCTTTGAGAACCACTTTTACCAACTGCTGTGGTACCCTGGCCTGTTGGAGAGGCTGTATGGGAAGTCCGTTGTTGAGTACCACCGACGAGCTGGGTGGCACGATGCCGGTGAGCATTTTATACATCGTGGCCCCCAAGGCATAGATGTCGAGTGTGACGGGCAGAGAGCCGTCTTGCCGGTAGTTGGCTTGCTCTATGGGTGCATAGCCCTGTGTGCCAAGCCCTATGGACGTGCTATCCTCTGGCATGCCTTTTTCATCGTATTGCTTGGAGAGTCCGAAATCAATGAGCTTCACCTCTCCCTTGGAAGTGAGCATGATGTTTTTGGGCTTGAGGTCGAGGTGCAGCATTCGGTTTCCATGCATGTATTGCAGTGCGGCGCACACCTGCCTTGTGATTTCCACCGTCTCGACGGCGGAAAGTCTGACTTTCGCCTTTATCAAGTCGTCCACCGTGCCACCATCGAGGTATTCCATCACATAGTAGGCGGTGTTGTTCTCCTCGAACACTTCGAGCACCTTCACGATGTTGTCATGTTGCAGACGTGATAGGTTTTCCGCCTCGCGGATGAACTTCCGCTTGTAATCTTTCACCAAGGAGCTGTCTGTATGCTTCACGGTGGTGCCATCGTCCGACCGGCTGTTCAATGTAGACATGTAAAACTCTTTGATGGTCACGTTGACATCGATGGCCATGTCGCCTAAGTCGCCGCGGAGCGAAGTGTGGGTGGTTGCAAGGTAAGTGATGCCGAAAGCACCATTACCCAGCATGTTGACGATGGTGTATTTGCCATTCTTCAGTGTGGCTCCATTTCTTAGAGGTGGCATCTTGTAGGTCTTTTATCCTGTTTGGTTATCATCTTTCAATCATTTCTATACTATACTTTTTTCAAAGTCAAGGTGGTTTTTCCCAGGACGATGGTGTCGCCGAACTCAAGGTCTTCTGTTTTTCCTATGCGCAACTCCCTTCCACACAGCAGGACGCTGTTTGTCGCTCTTTCCACGGTCAATTTGTACTCATAGGTCTCTCTCCCTCGTGGGGAGTATTTCTTTGTTACTTCAATGCAGACGGAGCGGGCACTGGCATGTTCGTCCTTGAGCGAGAGATCCGATGGTCTGTCCTCATCCCTCCTTCCAATGTAGTTTTTTCCCACACGGAGTATGTATTTCTTTCTTCCTGTGCGGCTCCACCAGACAAGCTTGGCATCCGATTCCGGTTGTCTGTTCAAAATGTTCTTTCCTTGAGGGGGTCTTTGAACCTGCTTTTGCTGATTGGTGTTTTTGCCCTCGTTGGTTTTGGGTGGGTCATATTCCGTTGGAGGGTCTTCCTGTTTCTTTTGCCGGTTGGTGTTGCCGCCCCCGACGGCATCGGGATAGGCATATATTGTTGGAGTGTCTCCCTTCCGCGTTTGCTTCTTTACGTTTGTGGCATCATCCGGGAGGTCATGGGGATAGACGGTTGCAGGGTCTTCCTTTGTTTTTGGCTTCTTTTGGTTCTTGCCTTCTTTCGGTGGATTGTTGCCCGAGGAGGTTGCAGGTTTTTCTTCTTGGTCGTCATACCTGTAATTCGTGTCTTCTTTCTTGTTGTCATGAATGCTGTAGTCAGTGTCCACATCCTCTGAGTCTTGGTCGTAGATGGTCTTTGGGTCGTTGTCTGTTTCGGCGGCATTCACAATGATGTCTGCGGAACATCTCTCACATTTGATCAGCTTGACTCTTTGAGCAGCATCATCAAATTTGAAGATGATGTTCCACTTGCATTTAGGGCAAACCACTTTGTAAAGGGTATTGTGGAGTGCAGGTGTGGAAACTTCGTAATACCCCCTCCCCTTGGCAAGTTCCGCTTTTCCAAGAATTGGGATGTTGCTTTTGTCTTTCGACTTATCGATATTCTTGCCAGGCTTGCTCATATTTGGTATCGTTTGATATTTGACATTGGCAATAGGTCGTGTTCAGTTGCAAAAATAATGAAAGTTTTCATATCTTGCTCTTTTTTTCCTGTTTTTTTCTCTTTGGAGGTGTTTTTGGGGGGGGGCGGAGTGATCGGAGTAATCGGAGTAATCCCCCAAAAAAGGCTGTAAAAGTGAGCATCTGAGCTTCGCTCAATTGTCGGCTACGCCTCGGCAGAGCAAGCATGCTTGACTTAGCACTCGACTTGCACGACCTTTGTCCCTTTAACTCCCGAAAACAGTGTACATATGATAATGACGATTTTAGCGGATTGCAAATTCCGATGAACATTCTTGGCGTTGGTTGCAAGTATACATATGTCCCTTTAACTCCTAAAAAACCCTTTTAACTCCCGAAAATGTATTTCCTGTCATTTCTTGATTCTGAGGACGGGGGCAATCTGGTTGCAGGGAGTTGCGGGCAGGGAGACCTCCAGGCCTTCGGCTGTCTGGTGTGCTTTCAGTTTCCCATATCCGAGGAGAAAGACGGATGAGATGGGCTTGCGGAAATCGGGGTTGCCCTTTGCCAGCGATTTGATGCGCAGTTTCCCGTCCGTGGGCCATCCCATCGCTGTGACATACAAGAATTTCTTCGTTTGGTTGAAGCGGATGTCA
Organism: uncultured Prevotellaceae bacterium; assembly: GCA_902786665.1. GTDB lineage: Bacteria > Bacteroidota > Bacteroidia > Bacteroidales > Bacteroidaceae > Prevotella. Next base: position 4,831 of record CADADN010000143.1, read on the forward strand.
CGGTAGTCCATGTTGGCGAACTGGCCGTCGTTGAAGCCTTGGGCGTTGATTTTGATGTCTTTTTCCGCCACGGGTCCTTCGCCGAACCTCACCCACGGGCGTGTGCCGAAGATGCTTTCACCGTTGACCGTCATCCACGCCTCCAGGTCGTCCAGGATTTTCGACTCCTTGTCATCGTAGGTGCCGTCGGCCCTTAAGGGGATGGAGAGCAGCAGGTTGCCGTTTTTTGACACGATGTCCACGAGTTGTTTCACCACGTTGGCGGCGCTCTTGTATCGATTGTTTTCGTAGATGCTGGTGTTGTAGTGCCAGCCGCCGATGCAGTTGCAAGTCTGCCACGGTTCGGGGACTATCTCGTTGGGGGCTCCGCGTTCCACGTCCCAGGTGAGGGCCTTGCGTTGCTCCTCGTCGAGGATTTTCCCGAGCACCACCGCCCTTGGGTTCTTGTTGTAGAGGTGGGTGGTGATTTTCAGGCCGCAGTCGCTGATGGGGTGGAAGGGAAGCACCGTCACGTCGAAGTAGATGAGGTCGGGCTGGTAGCGGTTGATGGCGTCGAGCGTGCGGTCGTAGAAGTTGGTCACGAACTCCTGTGATGGCGGATAGGCACCGTTCTCCCAACCCCATTGCCGGTGTATGCTGTTGTTCGCCCACGAACGGTCGCTCATGGGGTGGTCTTGGCGGTAGAGCATCTGAGGGTCGTAGCCTTCCCACCATTTTCCCTTGCCATCCTCCTTCGTCAGTTTGCCATCATAATAGATGCCTGCCTTTGAGCCGTTCACGTCATAGCGTTGCGCCGGCTCATACCATGTCCACGCATGGTCGGCGTGGAAGGAGATGCCAAGGGGCAGTCCGTGCTTCTTCGCAGCTTTCGCCCATCCGTCGAGGATGTCTTTCTCGGGGCCGATGTTCTGGGAGTTCCAGGGTTGGTATTTGGAGTCCCATAGGTCGTAGTTGTCGTGATGGTTGCCCAGGACGAAGAAATACTGTGCGCCGCACCGCTTGTAGCGTTCCACGAGTTTGTCGGGGTCCCATTTTTCTGCCTTGAAGAGGGGCAGGACATCCTTGAAGCCGAACTCCGACGGGTGGCCGTAGTGTTCCACATGCCATCTGTAGGCGTCGCTGCCCTCTATGTACATGTTGCGGGCCATCCAGTCGCCGCTGCCCTCCACGCATTGTGGTCCCCAATGTGCCCAGATGCCGAATTTCGCGTCGCGGAACCATTCTGGTGTCTGGTGGGTCTTCAGAGATTCCCAGGTGGGCTGGAACTTGCCTGTCTGCATCGGTTCGTGGACTTCAGAAACGGGCACTTGGTAAGTGGTCTGTGCATTGGCTGTCATCAATGTCAGTGCCAAGGCCAGGGTCAGGGTGGTTTTCTTTTTCATAATGGTTCAATTTAGGGTGAAGTGCTCCTGTGCTTTTCGGAAACAGCAAGAGAATGTGCAAAAATAGCAAAAAAAAATGAAAATAGAGCCTGCGATGAACAAAAAAACATATAACTTGAATTATTTATGGAAATCAATCTCTTGTGAATAATATATGGTAGATAGCGCCACAAGGCTTGGTCAAACTCCCATAGGCTTCATAGGCAGGCAGTTCATAAAATAGATTGTCAGCGGAAAAAGGATATGGTGTGTAGTGTGAGACAGGCCTTTTGGAGAAAAAGGAAAGCCTCCGATTTTCAAAGAAAAAGTTCGCAAACCAGCGGAATCGGTCCTTTTTTTTGAGATTCCGCTGGTTTGTGAATATTTTAATTCATAATTACTTAAGTTTCGGAAGTGAAAATGCCTTACAAAACTGTAATTTATCTTGTATGGCAACCGGTTGTGAAGTGAAGCCCGAAGGGCTGGGACGACCAC
>CADADN010000144.1 GCA_902786665.1 uncultured Prevotellaceae bacterium
CGTGCACGGCGTGAACATCGCTCCTCCGAGCGACGGCAGCACCTACACCATCCAAGGTGTGAAGGTGGAGGGCGAACTCAAGCCCGGCATCTACATCCGTAACGGAAAGAAATTTGTGGTCAAGTAAATTGAAGCGAAGCTAAAATTGAAAATCGAATAAAAAACGAGAGGCCTTGGTTTTTTAGGGCCTCTCGTTTTTTTTCAAAGACTTTAAAGACTTTAAGGTCTTTAAGGACTTTAGGGTCTTTAAGGTCTTTAGAGATATTCAATCTTTTTTCAGCATTTCATCCAGTTTTTTCGACAGGTCGTTGTTGTTGAGGCTCCTGGCCACGACCTTCCCATGCTGATAGACAATGTTGTCTGGCACGTCGGCAAGCCCTGTCTGTTGCATGACCGGACTGTCGAAGAGTTTTCCATCAAAGATGCAAGGCCATGAGAGGGTGTCGCGCTTCATCGTCTTCAGGCAGGCGCTCCTGTCGGTGTCGATGCAAACGCTCACCAAGTGAAGGCGACCACCGGAAGACCGTAGCTTGCGACGCAGCATACGCTGCATGTCTTGGCTGACGTAGTTCCAACTGCTCCAGGTGCACAATACGGCAACGTCGTCGCCTAAGTCTTGCTCACTCACCGTGCCGCCGTCGATGCCCGGACCGCTGAAATGCGCCATCGGCGCGCCTGCCACACCATGGGACAACTGCTTGAGTTGCTGCTGGATGATGATGAGTGTGCCGTTCTTGGGCTGCTTCTCCAACATCTTCGATACCAGCTTCCCCGCTTGGGCGTAGTCGGGACGGGGGGCTTGGATGAAATAGGTGCGGAGCAGGTAAAGGCTCACCGGGGAGTCCAGATGCGAATTGATGAATTCTACAGCCTTAGGGGTGACGTCGGGAGGGGCGATGTGCGCCGTCTGCAAGCGGAACTTGGTCATCAGTTCGTTTGCATCTGTACCGCTAACCTCCATCTCTTTCATATTGGAGGCGTCAGACTTGATTTCGACCGACTTCCCCGGCTCGGCGAAAATCGGTTGTTGAGAGAAGTTGGGGAACACGAGCATCAGGGTCATTTCACGGTCGCAAGGACGCTCATAAGTGAAACGGCCACCTACGACATGTATCGTGTCGATGCCGTCGATGCCGCCTTCTGGACTATAGACATAAAACTCTCCTTGGTTCATGTTCAGAAATCGACCAGACAACTTGAAATGGTTGCTATCCACACCGCAGGACATCAGAAGCAGTATGGAGATGATGGGAAGAAAATGTCTCATAGGGGGGAGTTAAAAAGTGCCGCGAGCGGGACTCGAACCCGCACGACCATTCCTGGTCAAGGGATTTTAAGTCCCTCGTGTCTACCAATTCCACCATTGCGGCTGGTGTAGCGGATGGTGAGTCCGCAAAGTCGGATGCAAAGATAAAACCTTTTGCCCGAACAGCCAACAAATTCACACATTTTAATATTTTCCGGGGGTACGGAGTACTCCAGGTTCCTTCACTATTCCTGTTTCCCTAACAGTATTCCTGTTTCCCTAACACTCAAATCCGTTCTCCGTAGGCAGCGGCTTTGCCGCTGCTCTTTAGCGTATCTCCTCTCCGAAAGGTCCTCCGCATTCCTTATAGATATCAAAAAGGTATCTCAGGATGTTGTCTAAACATTCGGAATGGTCGGGTCTAACCGCATAACCATCGGAACAAATCTTGCCGCCCTCAAAATAGAAGTCCATCGACCAGTTGGAGGCATCCATGATATCTGCTGCGGGGCTGTAATGAGGGTTGACATCATAAAGCAGGCCTGTCTCCACCATGTCTCTTACGTGTTGGAACACGGAGTCTTCCACTTCCATCCATACGGGTTCCTTGTCCTTGTCCTCGGGATTCATGCGCATGTTCTTCATATTGACGGCGAGCCGACCCTTGCCATCCTTCTTCTCAAGGATGGTTTCGTCGTGCGTGCCGGCATAACCGTTTGAAATGCTATGGCGGAAATAGGTGAGGGGGCCGGAGGGCATCTTGCGGGTGACGGTATGGTTGATCATCCCATTGAGCGTACCTGACAACATCTTATAGCACATTTCGGAGGTTTCGGCTTGGGCGAAGGCTTGGCGTGCCTGACTCACGTCGTTGAAGTATTTTGATAGGATTTTGTCCTGTTTCTTCACTTTCTTGATGTTGCCGATGAGCTGGTCGCGTACTTGCAGTACTTTCAGCGCGCGCTCATGGTCTTGGTCTAAATCACCTTGCACCCATTTTGCATCGGAAGAGGAGAATTCCATGATGCGCATGAGATATCTTTCGGCGATTTCCTTGTTTTGAAGCCATTGGGAACGGGGATTCCAACCACCGTCTTTGTTGATTTGGTTCACCACTTCGTCGATTTGGGCCTGGGCACCGATGGTGAGCACGATGGTGCAAAACAGGGTGGAAAGAAAGCGTTTCATAATAGATGAAAGATTAAAAATTAATATTCTTATATGAGAAAATGAGTACTGCCGTAGGGCTTGTCTGACTGTTCTGATGACAAAAAATCACCAATTTTCTCGAAAAGAGGAAATTGGCGATCTTTGCCTTGTGTGCCCGGGGGGACTCGAACCCCCGACATTCAGAACCACAATCTGACGCTCTAACCAACTGAACTACGGGCACCATGTTGGCACTTTGGCTTTAAAAGCGGATGCAAAGGTAACGCTTTTCTGCCATATCGCCAAATTTTTCAGCGTTTTTTTCAAAAATGAGAAACAGTGTCAGGGGAAGACACTGCATACTTGAACAAAAAAGAAAGGGCATCCTGACAGAAAAACTGCCGGGATGCCTTTCATATCGTTATTCTTTCTTCTCAGCAGGAGCAGCAGCTTTGGCGTCTTGTGCAGGTGCGGCGGCAGCTTTGGCATCTTGTGCAGGTGCGGCAGCAGCTTTGGCGTCTTGTGCAGGTGCGGCAGCAGCTTTGGCGTCTTGTGCAGGTGCAGCGGGAGCTTTGGCATCTTGTGCAGGTGCGGCGGGAGCTGCTTCACCTTCCTTGGCGGGAGCTGCTTCACCTTCCTTGGCGGGAGCTGCAGTTTGGTCACCTTGTGCGGGAGCCTGTGGCACAGCGAAGTTCTGCTGTGCGTTCGGGTCGCTGCTGGTAGCTTGGATGGTGCTCGTGGCCCCACCTTCGGGAGCAGAGTAGGCGCAGCAAATGCTCAGCACCACCATGGCGATGGCAAGGCCCCATGTGGCTTTCTCAATGAAGTCGGTGGTTTTGCGCACGCCGGCGAGAGCGTTGCCTGCGGAGAAATTGGATGACAGTCCACCGCCTTTGGACTCTTGAATAAGCACGATGCCTATCATGAGCAATGCGGCAAGGACAATGAGGATGACAAATAAATAATACATTTTTCCTAACTATTTTTTTTATTATTGATAATCAATTTTTCCAAAAATCGAATTTGGTCTGCAAAGTAAGCACTTTTTTTTGGATAATTCAAATTTAAACGCTTAATAATTTCCAAAGCCTTCGAATATCGGCCTTGTTTTACGTAAATTCGGGCCAAAGTGGCCGTAAAATAGCCTTCTTCACCGTTTTTTTGCTCTTCTGCTGTTGACGGTGCAACATATTCCGGCTTTTCCTGCAACGTCATCTTTCCACCTTCTTCATTGATGAATTTGTCGATGAGGCTTTGCCCTTGCATCTCGGGTGTGGACGGTGCGGGAGTGTCGCTGCTTTCTTCACTTTCCAAGAGGTAGGCCACATAGTCGACGGTGGCGTCGGTGGCGGTGGGGCGACGACGTTTCGGGCGGCGAGGGGGCTCCTCGCTGCTGTGGTCCAGGAAATTGTCGATGAGCGTCGTCGTGCGGTCGGAATCACCCGACTGTTTCTTCTCGTCTGACTTGTCGGAGGTGAGTTGATAGTGGCGTGCCTCAACCATGTCGAACAATTTGGTGCGGTCGGTGATGTAGAGGGCTGCACGTTGCAACTCGTCGTCGAAAGACGATTCGTGAAGGAGGTAAAGGTTCTGAAGCAGCAGCAGGCGGGCCGTCTGGTAGTAGGGATGGCTCGCGGTGAGTTGGCGAAGCTGGTAGAGGGTGTCCTTGTTCAGCAACTCGGGGTGCTCGATGAGTTCTATCAGGTTCATGGCGGTTACCAGTTGGCCACGGTGGCATTGAAGATTTGGTCGGTGATGTTCTTCACCATTTCGGTGACGAGTTCTTCCTGGACGGAGTTGAGAGACTGCGTGGTTTCGTAAGTGGTGGATGCAGTGAATTGCTTTTCGAAGTCCTCCTTGTGGTTCTTGTTGTTGGTGAACCTCACATTGACGGTCATCGACAATTCGGTCTGGGCGGAATAGCCTTCGCTGGAGACGCTCTTGTTGCGCTGGTTGTATTGAGTGATTTCACCTTCGAGTTTCAAGTCTCCGTTGCGTTTCACTTGGATGAGCTTGGTGTGGTTGGCGAAGATGTCTTTCAACTCGTTGTTGAAGATGGCTTGCATCGGCCCCCACACGTAGTTAGCACGGATGGGGAAGTCGCTGATGGTGATGGTTTTCGTCTCGTTGTAATTGATGCTCGCTCCGTTGAACTTGTAGGACACGGTGCAGGCGGCGAGCAAAAGGGCGGCGAGGAAGACGGATGCGGTGAAGAGGTGCTTATGTGAGTCCATACAGTTTCAGTTTTCGATACAGCGTCCTGGAGGAGATGCCCAGTTCCTGGGCCGTTTTGCTGCGGTTGCCGTTGTTGCGCTCAAGGGATTTGATGATGGCTTGGCGCTCTTGGTCGTTGAGATTGAGGTTTTCCATCTCTGTATCGGCAATCTCCTCTGCCACGGCATCCTCCACATGGGGAGGACGGTCGAGGGAGGTGTCGCTGCCGCTTAGGGTGGAAGGGATGGAAGCGGAGAAATGCGAACTGAGTGTCTGTGCCTTGGCGGAAAGCGACGCTGCTTCGTCGAGCTGTTGGCGCAGGGCATTGAGTTCGCGACGGACGTCGCTGACATTGTTCTGCATCTCGTAGAGAATCTTGAAGATGGCCTTGCGCTCGTTCTCATAGGAGTGGCTGCCGGAGGGATTTTTGGGGAGGGCGGGCAGGGTGGTGTCGTCATCCTTGGGGATGAACTGTGAGATGGTGGCCTCGTCTATCTCACGTTGCTCACTCAACACCGACATCTGCTCCGTGATGTTCTTCAACTGCCTCACATTGCCTGGCCATTTGTACTCAAGCATGCGTTGCTGTGCCTCCTTGGTGAGACTGATGCGGGGGAGACGGTATTTCTCTGCTGTCTGCATGGCGAAGAGGCGGAAAAGCTTGAGAATGTCCTCGCCGCGCTCGCGAAGGGGTGGCATCTGGATGGGTATGGTGTTCAGACGGTAGTAGAGGTCTTCGCGGAACCGGCCTTCGCTGATGGCCTTGCGTATGTTCACGTTGGTGGCTGCCACCACGCGTACATCGGTCTTCCTCACTTCAGTGCCGCCGACACGGATGTATTCGCCGTTCTCCAGGACGCGAAGCAGTCGCGCCTGAGTGGCGAGGGGAAGTTCTCCAACCTCGTCGAGGAAGATGGTGCCTTTGTCGGCAACGCCGAAATAGCCTTTGCTCTCCCCGATGGCATCGGTGAACGCTCCTTTCTCATGACCGAAGAGTTCGCTGTCGATGGTGCCTTCCGGGATGGAGCCACAGTTGATGGCGAAGTAGTTCTTGCCGCGACGGGTGGAGAAGTCGTGAATCAGACGGGGGATGATTTCCTTGCCCACGCCGCTCTCACCTACGATGAGCACGGACAAGTCGGTGGGGGCTACCTGTAACGCGATGTCTAATGCACGATTCAGCGCCTCGCAGTTGCCTACGATGTTGTAGCGGTTTTTAATGTCTTGCAGATTGGGCATAAAACAGGGTTTTGCTTATGAGGTGACAAAATTACACAATCTTTTGGAGAAAACTGCAATTTTGTCACTTTTTTAGCATTTTTTTGGGGTTGTGGAATCCTGGTTTTTCTGGTTTTTTTTAATGATTATCCGCTTGTATCCGAAGGGCGGCCTGAAAGGCCTGCAAGCACATAGCCCAAGGCAACGCCTTGGGTGTCAAGATGTTCATAGTCGC
>CADADN010000145.1 GCA_902786665.1 uncultured Prevotellaceae bacterium
CTCAGCCAGACACCGTGCGAGCAGGAGATCATCCGTCGTGCTTCTCTCTTTTCGTGCCTGACGGGACTGAGACGCAGCGACATCATCAAGCTCGATTGGGATGAGGTCTGCGAGTATGCCGACGGCGGTCTCTACCTCGACTTCATCAGCAAGAAGACTCAGCAGCGCAATTACGTGCCCATCAGCAACGAGACGTTCCAGCTGATCAAGCCACGCTCTAAGGGCAAGGTGTTCCCCGGACTCACCATAGAAATGTTCAACCATCCACTGAAGAAATGGATCAAGAGCTCCGGCATCACCAAGCACATCACGTTCCACTCCTTCCGCCATACCTATGCATCGTTGCAGATAGAGCTCGGCACCGACCTTTACACCGTGCAGCACCTGCTCGCCCACAAGGATGTTGGCACTACGCAACGCTATGCCCGCCACGCCGACCCGAAGAGCCGTGAGGCGGCTGACAAGATTTCGCTCAATATTCTACATCAGGATGCGAATGTAAAGACTTCCGATGATAATGAGAAAAAGCAAAACGAAAACTCATAGGTTACAACTAACGTGCATGAATATGCAAGGTGCTTACTATCAGAGGCAATTATGTTCAACGTTTGCACAAAAAGTCATAAACTTGGCAACATAGTATATATGCACGTTTAAAAATTTTTATTAACTTTGCCACCGTTGGTCTTGCGACTATTCATATCACCAAAATAAATAAGTTACATGAACAACAAAGTTAAATTCATCCTCACAGTGGCGGTTTCGTTGCTGTTGTTAACCACCTTTGTCATGGGCAACAGTCTTGTTGCCCATGACTACCTCCACGGCAGAGGCGATGCCGCAACCTTGGCTGTACGTTGGGCTGTTGTCATAGCCATACCACTGGCTATGTTATCTGGCTACCTTATTGCCCGTCACCGTTCCTTCGTTTGGGGCAATGTCCACGGCTCTGCTTGTGATGGCAAGGCTCCCCCACAGTCTTCTGAGTCTCGCAAGTCGAGGGACGAGCTCCGCATGGAATTCAAGCAGAAGCGCAAGCAGCACAAGGCGGACAGACGTGAGGCCATCAAGGAATACATCGACATCGTCATGGTTCCGTTTCTTGATGATGACAAATCCTTGGATTTGCTCTTCGAGAACATTCGACATTGGCATCTTTCGGATGACGAGCAATTCATGCCTGTTCCACTTAAACCTAACCCCCGGCTTACATCTTTCGACATCCGCCATTTCGTATGGAACATTGGTGAGCGATTGGGCTGGAGCGGTGTCAAACGCGCGGAGTTTGCCAAGTATTGCTTCCCGGTCGCCATGAAGGACCTGGAAGTAGAGACCATCCGAAGAACCTTGAAACAGTCTCCCGAGAACCAGTTCTCCATCAAAATCGATGAACCGGACAGCAAGGACGACTACCGATTCCACTATCCTAATGATAAAATTCCTGATTCCTCTCAGCCATTGAATGAATCTTCTGATTATTAGATGATTACTTGCTGTTGACCAGCGTAACCATTTGGTCAGCATTGATTCTTTTCCGACCTTTGCGCCATCATTTTAATCATAGCAAAGAATGGAAAAGACTGAAGCAACATTCAATGAGATTCCCCAAGCCATCGACTCCATCCTCGTGAGGATGGAGAAACTCGAGGGCATGATTTCCGACATTCACAGCATTCACAAGCGTCAGACGGAAGCCGCTACGCCTCCGCCCGACCTTCATGTGCCCATGAACATCGACGACATGGTGGCCTTTTCACGCATGAAGAAATCGACGGTGTACTACCATATTGACAACAACGGCCTGCCTTGTGTCAAGGTCGGCAAGAACCTCACCTTCTTCAAGGACGAGGTCGTTGTATGGCTGGAGTCCTACAGAAAAGGAATTCCATTTGAAAAGATGAACGATGAAATCATGGCTTCGCACCGGCGCAAGCCCAATAAATCAAGACTTAACATATAGGCTATGACAGGAAGAATAGAACGACATGGCACCAACCGGCACCGTGACAGAATGGCATACACGGAGGAACAGCTTCGGGAAATGATAAGGAAATCGACCATCAAGGTCGGAGCGGCAGACAAGGAAGACTATGGAACAGAACAAGGAACAGACGATTGACACGACCCAGATGGGCATGCTCTTCAAGAGCGAGTTCTCCGACAAGCAATTGGAGGCCTATCTCAACCAAGGCAAGATAAAAGCATCGGAGCGTCCCGACAATCCTCCGCAGATACTATGGGTGGACGATTGCACGATCGCGACCTTCGGCAACTTCAGTGCTTCGACGGGAAAGGCGAAGAGCAAGAAGACGTTCAACATCTCGTCCATCGTGGCGGCGGCGTTGAAGAACGACCGCGTGCTGAACTACCGGGCGTGCCTTCCCAAAGGCAAGGACAAGATATTCTATTTCGATACGGAACAGAGCCGCTACCACTGCCACAACGTCCTGTCGAGGATCCTGCGGCTGGCCGGGCTGCCGACCAACAAGGACTGCGACCGCATCACATTTGTAGGACTGCGCGAATATACGCCTTCATTGCGTATCAGTCTCATCGACTACGCGCTACGCAAAAGCAAGGGCTACGGACTTGTCATCATTGACGGTCTCCGTGACCTGATGTACGACATCAACAACGCCAAGGAAGCCACCGATGTCATGACCATGTTGATGGCGTGGACGAGCAAGCACAACCTGCACATCCACTGTGTGCTCCACCTCAACAAGAACGACAACAACACCCGTGGACATATCGGAACCGAACTGGAAAACAAGGCGGAGACGGTGCTCGTCATCAGCAAGGATAAGCAGAACACCAACATCAGCGAGGTCAGGCCGATGCACATGCGCGACCGGGAATTCTCCTCTTTCGCCTTCAGCATCAACGAAGACTCCATGCCGGTCTTGGAGGAAGGCTACCACGTGACCGTCGTCAAAAGCAAGGACGTGCCGCTGACCTCATTGAGCGAGGACATCCACCAGGAAATACTTGGTGAGTACTTTGGCAGCCATGTGCCACCGGCTAAATACACGGAACTGGTTGATACGCTCCGAATGGTCTATGCCGGGAAAGGTTACAAGAGAGGCACCAATGCCGTGAAGGCCCTCGTGAAAAGGCTGATGGAGAAAGAAGTCCTCACCAAGGATCCCGACGGCTATCACTATCACGACAACTTCTCCACTGCCGAGTAAGTTTAAGGTTTAAGTTTAAGGCGTATATATATAATAAACTCAACCCACAAATAAAATGAGCATAGAACAAGCAATTCAAATCAGTCTGGTGGACTTTCTTGCCAGCATGGGATTCCATCCTGCGATAGTCCGCGGTTACAAACTATGGTATCTCTCTCCGTTCAGAGCCGAGAGCAAGCCGTCCTTCAAGGTCAACGTTGAGATGAACCTTTGGTATGATTTCGGCGAGGGTGTTGGCGGAGGCATCATCCCGTTGGCCAAACGGTTGTTCGGCACCGACGACATCGCTGCCATCCTCAAGCGCATGGAGACCCAGCCGGGTATTCCTGTCTGCGCGATACCCGCAAGACCTCCATCTGTCAAGCAAAAAGAGGAACCGGCAATGAAGAATATCCATAGTCAACCGCTGACTCATCATGCGTTGGTAGATTACTTGGTTAAGCGTGGCATCCCGTTGGAGATTGGCAGATCATACTGCTGTGAGGTACATTATGAGATTCATGGCAAACGCTACTTCGCCCTTGGCTTCCCCAACAGCTCCGGCGGCTATGAGCTTCGCAACCCTTACTTCAAGGGCTGCATGGGGCGCAAGGACATCACCATCCTCAAAGGTGAGGAAGTTAAAGAACTTGACACCTCCTGCTGCCACGTCTTTGAGGGCTTCTTCGACTTCCTCTCCTTCCGTGTCCTGCAAGCCATGGGCAGGCTGCGGCTGCCAAGCTATGGCTCGACGCACTACATCATTCTTAACTCTGTCAACAATCTCGGAAAGGCACTGAGGGAAATGACACATATAGAGCGCATTTTCACCTACCTCGACAACGACCAGGCAGGACGGAAAGCGACAGAGACTATCCTCGGTCTCTATGCACCTCGCACCGTTGACCTCTCCTTCATGTTTGAGGGGTACAATGACCTGAACGACTACCTGCTCCACGTCAAGGCTGATGGCAAGAAACAATAGATTTCATACGATGACAATAGATTAAACAACAACAGGAGGGACACTCCGTGATGGAATGTCCCTCCTACAAACCCAAGACAAAGATGAACAGATTAATTCCTGCCCATCCTTTCCCCACGGGGGAAAATACTTCGGTAGACTTTCTCGATGAGCCAATGGAGAAAGAAACCGAGATAGATGATTATCGACATCAGAATAAAGCCGATGAGTTTCAGGAGGCCTACAAGAAGGTAGTAAGCGAGTACGATGATGAACGTGATGATGAACACATACACGAAGACGAGGGCTGCTACTGCCATGGTGATTTCTATTTGAGGGTGAATGACTATGTTTGTAAACTCTTACTCTTATAATATATATACAAAGATACGAAAAATAATTGAATAATCCAAACCATATACAGTATTTATTTAGCTGATAATCAAATGATTTGTTAATGATTCAATCGTGAACTTATGGATATAATTTACAACCCAAAACACTACACAAGATCGTTGCTTACTTTCAACGTATTCTTTCGTGAGGACACCTCCACGAAGCAGTTCCTCAAGTCAATTATCACTAAGAATCCAGAGCACTGGGCGTTCTTCCGCAACGTCTTCAAGGGACAGTATAAATGCAGCCTGACCCTCGTTGACCGTTCTATCGAGACACCTTTCCATTGCCTGCTCGTAGCCGTGCTGTGCAAGCAACTAAAAGAAGAACTTGGCATCAACTTCAAACGCATCAAGCTAATGCTCAGTCCTCTTCATGAGGAAGTTGTCTGTCCGACAGTCTGGCCTAACACGCCATTTGTCACCACTGACGACCGCAATGATTTCTTGCAGAAATGCTTCTCAACTATTCTTGGCCAGGCCCCAGTCCTTATGACCAAACGCAATCCTATATTCTGTCGTGACATGAAAATCTCATCGCGCAATTATACCCTCTTCATACGTGTGGAAGGTGGGGTGGCTAATGGATGGCAATTGGCTGGTGATGGTATTAGCATGTTGACCCCTCGAATGCTTTTGGAGAAGTGTGATAACGACTTGACGTGCCAAAACATCTTTACACATGCCTTTAGCCGTAATGGCGTTTTCTTCAACTTTGACTTGCTGGCAAAAGCTTCTCTTTGCAGTCATGCCGCAGACAGCTAATGTTGACCCTCGACTTATGTCGATGTGTTGACCCTCAACTTGTGGCGATGTGTTGGCACTCAACATGTGGCGATATGTTGACCCTCGACTTGTGTTGATGTGTTGACTCTCAACCTGTGTCGATGTGTTGACTCTCGACTTGTGTCGATGAGTTGACTATGTCGATGTGTTGAGTTTCTACCAGTGTCGATGTGTTGATGTGTTGATAGTCGACTTTACGCCTTTTATTCCGCAAGAATTGCACATTAGCGAATGAGGGTTGAACGTCGGACGATACACAAAGAACAGCTGGAATGCACCATTATAACGAACTTTTAATCAAGAATATAACATCATGGACATTTTGAAACTATGACAACGATAAATCATTGCCTTTATCACGTACGGGAGCCATTCATGAGTAGCAAGTTGTACTTTTGTACGTACACCTCGGTTACCACCTCAGCACACTTCAAAAGTCACTTGCCAGCAGAGCTGGGGAGGAAAACGGTCGCAACTCCCTTATCCTTATTAGATGAACCATAAACCGTCAACCACGTATGAAGAAGAAATGTATCCGTTTGGAAATCCGTCTCACAGAAGATGAGTCTCAGATGTTCCAGAACAAAGCGAAAA
>CADADN010000146.1 GCA_902786665.1 uncultured Prevotellaceae bacterium
TGCGCTTCAGGTTGTTCAGTTCGCTGAAGATGCTGAGTTGCGAGAACTTGGAGATGCCGGTGATGAAGACGAAGCGCAAGAACTCGTCACAATCTTTCAGCGGCGCATAAAACGCCCGCAAGGCCAGGCGCATCTCCTCAAGCAGCTCCGGCTTGTGCATCACGCTGAGCAAAGGTGCGTCGTACTCGTCGATGAGCACCACCACCTTCTTGCCGTATTTCTTGGCACAGCCGGTGATCAGTGTGTTCAGACGTGCTCCCAGGCCATTGTCCACACGTTCTATGCCATATTGTTCCTCCATTTGCCTAAGCTGGATTCCCACCATCTCCTGAAAGTTCTCCACTGTGCCACCTTTCGCCGATGCCAGACTGATGTGGAGCACAGGGTATTCCACCCATTCCGTCTCCAAACGGCCGGCTTCCAGACCCTCGAACAAGTCACGGCGCCCCTCGAAGTAACTCTTCATCGTCGAGAGCAGCAGCGACTTGCCAAAGCGGCGCGGGCGGCTAAGGAAGACAAACTTGAACTGTTGGGCAAGACGGTAGACGTAGCCTGTCTTGTCAGCATACATATAGCCTCCTTCTCGAATCTCCGAGAAAGTTTGTATGCCTATGGGATATTTGAACTTGCTGATTGTCATATTGCAGATTGTTCTTCGTCAGACTTCATTCAGCTATATTTGTTACAAAGATAATGTTTTTTTCTGAATTCTCCTCATTTCATACAGAAAATCAAAGAAAAAGAAAAACACCTTCTTCATCCTATTTCCTCACCAGTTTCTGGGAAATGTTGCCTCGCCTCACGATGTAGATGCCGGCGGGCAGGGTGAGTCGGCAGTCGCCATCGCCCTCTGCCACTTTCGTTCCACCCAAGGTATAGACCTCCCAATGGCAGGAATGGCGGTCCGTGTCTGCCATCTCTCTCACACCCGAAAGTTCTCCCTTCAGGGGAAGGAACGCCTCTGTGGAAGGCAGTTGTGCATACACTCCGAAAGGCAGTAGCACGTCGTCTGCCGTCACTCTCGAGAAGCCCCACGCTCCATCCTGGCACGCCAACACATAGTCGCCTTCTTGAAGGGATGCGCGGGTGTAGGTGCCACGCAGCATGTCGGTGAGGGGCGACGCATGGTAGCCCGCCTCGCCGCTGCCGGTGAAGGCGACCTCGCCCCGGGCTTCCACAAGAACGGGCGTATGGGCGGGTATGCTCTCCAAGGGTGTCAACTCCAACTGGTCGTTCACGGCATACACTCTCACTCCCTCGGGGATGGTGGCGGCGAAAGGCACCATGGCCATCTGGCAGCCATCGATGTGCAGCGTCAGCGTCGCCCGCTGTGCTTCAAACGTGCTGGCGGGACGGAAGTCGAGACCGTTGGCCGCAAGCGCAAGCGAGGCGCATTGTCCGTTGGTCACGATGTTGTCACCCTCCACGCCGCTGCCTTCCGCCACATAGGCCACGCGGTTGCCGAAGAGCCAAGGCAGTGTTGCGGGCAGTTGTGTCACCCCGGTCAAGTCGAAACTGGTGCAGTTGGCGTCGCCGGTGTAGTCGAGCACATAACTGTCGTCCTCCACGTAGGCTCCGGTGAGCGTGGCGGCGTAGGGTGAGGATGGTCCGCTCAGGTAGACATCGCCGAAGGTGATGGTAAGCGTCGACGACCAGTTGTTGTTGGTCAGTGAGATGAGTCCCAGGCACCCGTCCGTCAGCGTCTTTGCCGACAGGTCGAGGACGATGGAGAAGTTCTCCCGCTGGTTGAACTCCAGGTCGCCGTAGTTGTGTGACGACACCTCGCCCTTGGCGTTGACATAGGTCAGGGTGGTCATGGCGCTACTGTAGTTGAGTGTCGATGTCATCTTCTTCACCTGCATCACAAGGCGGGTGTAGCGGTTGTCCAATGCCACGTAGCCATAGCTGTCGCTGGTGCGTGAGGAGATGAGGGGGTTGCTGTGGTCGAAGGTCTTCGTCTTGCCGCTCAACTTGTAGCCGGTGCCGAATGTCGTCTTGGTGGCTTGCATGTCGTCGATGCGGTCGAAACGGGCGATGCTGCCTTTCATGTCCGACGGCTGGCGGTCGCGGCTGCGGACGAACAGCACGGTCGTCACGCTCTGGGCCTCGACACGTGTCGCGGGGCGGCAGGTCTCGGCTTCGAGGGCCAGCGTGGCGCTTTGGAAATTCTTGGTCTTGGTGGTGACGGTGACCTTCCCTTCCTGGGTGTAGAAGGGCAGGTCTGCGGTCAGGTCTACGGCGTTGTTGGTGGCGTTGGCGATGACGGCCACCACGGTGTCGCCTGTCTGCGAGAGGTAGGCCGACCCTTCCAGTCCGCTGTCGCCGAAGTTGGCGTCGATGCGTGTCATACCGGTGACGAAGCGTGCGAAGTGGGCCATCACGTATCCGCGCTTGGTGACCACGCCGCTCGACGTGCCCATCTGTCCGTCGCCGAGCATGCCATAGTAGCGCTTGGCGGCATAGTGCACCCATGCGTTGAAGTCGCCGAGCATGCAGGTGTTGATGGCGCGGAAGAAGTCGAAGAAGTCTTTGGAGAAGTCGAAATTGCGGTTGGAGGACTGCCCCTCGTTCCAGTTGATGAGGTATTCCGTCATCCACACCTCCTTGCCTTTCTTGGCCAGGTTCTTGTAGGCCGACTGTATGCCGCCGTATTGGTGGCCGCCGTAGATGTCGAAGCAGGGCAGCACGTCGCTCTTGTTCAAGGCGTTGGCGTAGCTGTCACTGCAGGCAAGCGTCTCCGGGGCCATCACCTTGCAACTGATGGTGGGGCCGTAGGTCTTCACAAACTCTGCTATCTCCGATGCCGACCAGAGGCAGCCGGCGTAGGTGGCTGGCCAGTCGGGCTCGTTCTGGATGCTGATGGCGTCCAGTTCCACGCCGTTGGTGCGCATGTATTGCACATAGTCTTCCAAATACTGGGCATAGTCGGGCCAGTTCTCTCTCTTCAGGTAACCCAGGGTGCCGTCGCTGTTCTTCGCGTTGATGGTGCCGTTGGTCTTCCATTCGGCGGGTTGTCCCCAAGGCGAGGCGAAGACGATGAGCCCCATCTGCTTGGCGTTCTTCGCCGTCTGCAGCGACTGGCTCCAGGAGTTCCTGCCGATGGGGATGTAAAGGCGCATGATGTTGCAGCCCACTGTGCTGCCGGCGCCCCACACCTTCTTGATGTCGGAGGTGCTCATATGGTTGTAGGTGAACTGCGGGGAGCAGACGAAACCGCCGAATCCCGTGATTTTCTGGTGTTTCGTTTGGGCGTCAATGCGCAGGGTGCCCGACTGCTGGGCGGATGCCGTGGAGGCCATCAACATGACAATACCAACGATGAAGGCCCATAATGTTCTTCTCATATCTTCTCTTTTTGGTTACGGCTTCAAAGGTACAAATAAGCGAGCGGAACGCAAAGCAAACAACGAAGTTTTTGCTTTCGTTCCCGAGCGGCAGTACCTTCGGCGAAGCCAAAGGTACTAATCATTATTGATTGTAGAAGATTGCAATAAACAAGATGAAAAAGGAAGAAAAAGGATAGTAAAAGGAGGAAAATATGAAAGAAGACTGAAAAAGTGCCAAGCCTTTTTATTTCTTTTTTTAAGCGAAGCATTTTTTAATTAATTGTTATTCAGATGGATGCAGACTTGTGTATAAAGATCAGGGTTCAGAGGGGGTGGCCGACGGCCGGGGGCGAGGGAGAACTCCTGATAGTTGATGTAATTCTTTCGTCTACTTCGTGTTCGTTAACCGCTGAACAATAAGTTTTCAACATATAATTATCATGTAATTAGTCGTTAATTGGTGCACCCCCCCTCTGCCCGAGACTGATCTTTATACACAAATCTCTAAGCATTTGGTCAACAAGACATTATTGATTGTAGAAGATTGCAATAAACAAGATGAAAAAGGAAGAAAAAGGATAGTAAAAGGAGGAATTTTAAGCGAAGCATTTTTTAATTAATTGTTATTCAGATGGATGCAGACTTGTGTATAAAGATTAGGGTTCAGAGGGGGTGGCCGACGGCCGGGGGCGAGGGAGAACTCCTGATAGTTGATGTAATTCTTTCGTCTACTTCGTGTTCGTTTCTCCCAGACATCCTTGTCACTATCAATTCAATGATAATTCAATGGTAATTCGTGTTACCTTTCGGCTACTTCGTGACGGCAATTATTCCCCCATATCATTTTTTCCCTTGAAAATTTTCCATTATTTGAAAAAAAACATTAATTTCGCAACCACAACCACAAACAAGACTAGGCGAGACTGCCCGTTCTGTAATCTATTAACTAACGTTACATTTTTAAAATGATGAGAAAAACCGTCCTAATAGCCTTATTGGCTCTTTTTTGCGTGAATGCCATCCATGCGCAGAGGTTCACCGACAACCTCGACCGTGGACTCGTGGCCATTGACATGAATGGCACAATCTTTGTCAGTTGGCGCATACTTCCTGACGAGTATTACGGCTGCACCTATCAGTTATACAAAAATGGAGAACTTGTGGGCAGCAACCTCGCCGTGAGCAACTATACGTTGTCAGGAAGTTCGTCGGATACCTTCACCGTCACCGCCACGGTGAACGGAGAGGTGAGAAGTGCCTCTACAAAAGCGAAATGGAAAAAGTCTGGCGATTATCAGGCTGGATATGTGGATTTCACCCTTCAGCCAGTACTCGACCGCAACGGCAACGACAAGACCCATCATTACAACCCCAACGACGCCATCTTCGCCGACCTTGACGGCGACGGGCAGTTGGACTTCATCGTCAAGCGATCCAACCGCTATGACGAACAGGGCCGCTTCATTAGGACAGAGACGACATCTGATGGCAGCACGAACGACGTCTATATGAACTATCCCACCGAAAACACCACAGAGTTCAGCATTTGGGACGCCTACAAACTCGACTGGAATGAGGGTACCGCCACGCGCCTGTGGTGGGTGGACATGGGTCCCAACATGGTCAGTCCTGGTGATGTGGAAGCCAATCTCCTTGCCTACGACTGGGATATGGACGGCAAGGCCGAGGTGGTGATGCGCGGTGCCGACAATATGGTTTTCCATCTTCAAGACGGGAGTTCCGTACTCATTGGCGACGCTGTCAACACCCGTGATTTCAACAACAACCGCTCATGGACCCAAAGCGGCAATGAATACCTCATCTATTTCAACGGTGAGACTGGCAGGCCCTATCAGGTGATGGAATACCCCCTGAAGCGCTATGAGCCGGGAGAGAACCCCAACGACATCGATGCCGCATGGCATGGGCAGGGCCAATATGGGCATGTCTCCACGAAGCACTTCTTCGGCGCCCCCTATCTCGATGGCCGCAAGCCCAGCCTTTTCATTGGACGAGGCATTTACACGCGCCACAAGATGATAGCATTCGACATCGACTCCGACCATCATCTCAACCAGCGATGGGAATGGCACAGCACTGCTGATGGCACGACTCCCGGCTCATACTGGTATGGCAACGGCAACCACAACTATGTCATCGCCGACGTGGACGAGGACGGGCGCGACGAAATCATCTATGGCAACATGGTGATCGACGACAATGGCAAAGGACTCAACTCGACAGGATACGGCCATGGCGATGCGATGCATGTGAATGACTTCGACCCCTACAGGAAAGGTCTTGAGATATACAATTGCATCGAGGACGCCCCTGCTTGGGGGATGTCTTTCCGCAGCGGCCTCACCGGAGAGGTGTACAAGAAATACACGTCGACCGGCGACGACGGCCGTGCGCTCGCCGGCAATTTCATCGAAGAAATCCCTGGCTCCTTGGGAAAGACTGCTGCCTCCACCGCTCTCGCATTGACTTCCGGCGAGTATGTCGGTCAATATGACAATGTTTTCACCAATGTCGGGGGTGGCGGTCGTGGAAGTAAAATCAATTATCGCATCTATTGGGACGGCGACCTCTTGTCGGAGTTGTTTGATGGTGTCGGTGCCAGCGGCGACCCCTATGGCCGCCCTGGCATGGTGTTCAAATGGGATGGGACAGACACCTACCGTGTGATACAAAGCGTGATGGGCAACACCAACAACGGCACCAAGAACAATCCCGCATTCCAAGGCGACATCATAGGCGACTGGCGTGAGGAAATTGTCATGAGGATTCTTGGTGAGACAGTGACCGAAACCCATGACTGGGACCAGGTTCCCGGCAAGACCTACACCTATACGGAATGCAACACGATGCGCGTCACCACCACAGCCTTCCCCACCTCGCATCCCATCTACAACCTCTGGGCCGACCACCAGTATCGTCAGGCCATGGGCACGCAGATGCAGACCTACAACCTCCCGCCGAACGCCAGCTTCTTCCTCGGCGAGATGGAGGGCATCACCCAGGCTCCGCCGCCATTGATGAACCGCGGGCGCGAAGAGGTGCGCAACGGCGGTGTCATCTCCACCGCACTCGACGGCAAACACGTCATGTTGGCCGAGACGGGCAATGCCCAGGTGGAAGTGGCAGAGGGTGCCAGTCCGAAAATCTTCACCGACAACGCCCCGTGGTGGGTGCAGGGCAACAACCCTTCGGAGTCGCAGACGCTGACGGAAGCCTCCACCACGATTTACACCCATGTGCTCACCGGGGCCCCCTTCACGGGCGAGACCATGGTGGTGAAACAAGGTGACGGAGTGCTCGTGCTCCCCGGAGAGGAACAGACCTACACCGGCGACACCAAGGTGTGGGCCGGCACGTTGCAGTATGACGGAAGGATGACCAACAGCGCTGTCTGGCTCAACCGCTTTGCCGTGTTGAGTTCCAACGGCGGCGAGTTCAAGAATGTCACGGCAGAGTATGGCTCTGAGATACTGCCCGGCGGGCCCGCCGCAAACGTGGGGGAGGTGACCATCGAGAACCTCTCATTGGGCTTCGGCGCACGCGTGGTGCTCGACCTCAACGGCCTGGGTGTGGGCGACAACGACCAGATACACGTCACCAACCTCACGCTCGAGACAAAGAACGGCGGCACATGGGAGAGCTATGGACCGAAGAACCTGAAGCCGGTGTTCCAGTTCAACACCGGAGGAGTGCTGCCTGGGGGCAACTATCCCATTGGCACGCTCGCCAACCTGCCGGCAAACGTCTCCGGGGGTGTGCTCACTGATGTCGTCATCGAAGGCATAGACGCCAATCGCGACCCGCACATCGAGGTGAATGGCGGTGTCATCTCTTTGGTTCTCAACAATTTGGCTCCTACGGCCGAACCAGAAATCGCCATCATCGACATGGTACAGACCGACCTCACCAACCTTTACCTCTCCTCGACACCCACTTCTTATTACATGCCGAAGGTAGGTGTCAGTGTGGATGATGTGAATGGTGTGAAGCCGACACTTAACGGTGTGTTCACCGACCTGTATGGCAATGTGACCAAGATAGAGAGTCAACCCGCCATGACCCATTACGACATCGATTACACCGCCAATGGTGCAGTCTCTGACTGGGATAATGGAGGGAACGGGCAATGCACCGCCTCCATGGCCAATGACAATGTCCACGGCGATTATGTGAGCTTCGCCCGTTCGGGAAGCGGCAACAGGTACACCTATTGGAACATCAGCTCCGCACCCGTCACGTCAGAGAATTATACCGTGGAGTTCGATGCCGCCTTGGGATATTCAAACACCAACAATACCTACAATGACAATGAATTGATACTCTACGGAAACACGCCGTCTGTCGATTCGAAAAGTTGGATGTTTGGAGGCACGAATTATCTTTTCCGCATCTCTGGAGGCAAGAAGAAAGGAACCAGCTATAGGGTGACAGAGGACCCGTCGAAAACCGTAACCTTGAACAACCTCGGATGGGCCCATTACAAGATTACGGTGAACCAAGCCAGCAAGGAGGTGTCATACCAAGTGACAGGCGGCACGACCATATCCGGCAGTTATGCACTTGACCCTTCTGTCTCCACCAACATGAGTGGCATCTTCATCAGTCTTGCAAGGGAGGGCACCGGTGGCAAGATTGACAACATCGTCATCACCTCTCCTGAAATCAATTTCAGCGAGTTCACTTTCAAAAAGCCTGGAACGCTTCGAGTGACGGCTGTTGGCAGCGGTGTCAATGCCTCAAACTACAAGACCTTCATCGTGGAGAATCCTTATGTGAAATCCGGCGACGGCGAGGACTTCTACACCGAGGCATTCGATGGCGTGACTGCTGTCCCGTCACGATGGACCAGCCCCAGCGCCGCCGCGGTGTTCGGCATCAAGGATGGATATCTCAGCTTTGACCTTTCTGAATACCCGGCAACCAACAGGCCTGGTGGCAGCCGCAGCGCATATTGCAACTTGACTTCCGGCGCAAACAACATCGGTATCGATGCCGATGTCTATACCGTCGATTTCGATGCCAAACTCAAGCCGGGCAACAGCGACCCTTCCACGGGAAAGACCCAGAACCAGGTTGCCTTGTTGGCAGGAGGGCTGCCATCAACCAACGCCCTGGCGACAAGCAATCTCCTCTTCTCCGCTGTCAACGAAGGGCAGAATTCAATGAATTACACCGTGTCCACCAGTGGAGACGCCGTCGTCACGATTCCTTCCGACGCTTGGTGCCATTATCATTTCACCATCGACAAGACGCAACGCACCATGGAATGGACCATCACCAACAAGGATGGTGCCCGCATCGGCGGGGGGAAGGATGTCGTTCCTCAGGAGACGGGGATGGATGTCACCTACCTCTACTTTGTGGCGGGGCGCTACATCGGAGGGTTCGGCATCGACAACATCTGCATCTCACCCTATTCCGACTTCATACCCGTCAGCGTGCACGACGAGTTGCTCGCCTCACTGCCCAACGCGGTGACCGATGGCAACGTGCATCTCTGGCGCACCGGACTCAACGCCGACACCTCATGGACCTCGCTCGTGCTGCCGTTTGACATGACATCTGAGCAAATCACGCAGGTGTTTGGCGAGGAGGCACAGGTGGCCAACCTCGTGACCGACAAAGGCAATGACGCCGCGCTGTACTTCGAGACCGTGAGCCGCACCATCCACGCCAACAAGCCTGTGCTCATCAAGGGGGTCACAAGGTCGGCGCCCTATCTCATCAAAGGCATCACCAGCAACCCTGTTGCCGTGCCTGTCGTGCAAAACAGCTATTACCGGTTTATCGGCAACTACGACAACAAGGGGGCGGTGCCGTTCCAGAAGGATGTGGACTATGTCTATGTCAACGACGGGTTGGCCTCCGTAAGCCATGATGGCGAATGTGTCGTCTTGAATGGCTATCGCGGATACTTCCATGGCAACAACACGTCGCCGGGCGACGTCTCGGCGTTCTTCGACGCACAACCGCTACTCGGCGATGTCAACGGTGATGGTTCTGTCAATATCACCGACGTCACGCAGATGGTCAACTACATTCTCGACAACAATACCGTGATTGTCTTCATGAATTCCGACGTCAACGGCGACGGCCAATACAACATCGCTGATGTCACATTAATCGTCAACATCATCCTTAGTGGAAATTGAAAATCCCGAAAAGATTGAAGATGAGTGACCACGAAGCCTCCGAAAGTTTTTGACAAACACGAATGAGCCGAAATAGCCGAAAGTTTTTCAACGAACACGAATGAGCCGAAATAGCCGAAAGTTTTTCAACATATAATTAAATGATTATCCGCTTGTATCCGAAGGGCGGCCTGAAAGGCCTGCAAGCACATAGCCCAAGGCAACGCCTTGGGTGTCAAGATGTTCATAGTCG
>CADADN010000147.1 GCA_902786665.1 uncultured Prevotellaceae bacterium
AGAACAGATACAGCGCTATTCCAGGCATATCCTGCTGGCGGATGTCGGCGTGGAGGGTCAGGAAAAGATTATGAATGCCAGCGTACTCGTTGTGGGGGCTGGTGGACTGGGTGCGCCCGTCTCGCTCTATCTCGCTGCTGCTGGCATCGGACGCATCGGCATCGTGGACGCCGATGTGGTGGACCTCTCCAATCTCCAGCGTCAGGTCATCCATTTCACCAAGGATGTGGGCGTGCCGAAGGTACTGAGCGCAAAGGAGAAAATCGAGGCCATCAACCCTGACGTGAAAGTGGACACCTACCACGAATTCCTCGACTCGTCGAATGCGTTCGACATCATCAAGGAATATGACTTCGTCGTGGATGGTACGGACAACTTCCCCGTGAAGTTCCTCATCAATGATGCTTGCGTGATGGCAGGAAAGCCTTTCTCTCATGGTGGCATCCTGCGTTTCAATGGCCAGACGTTCACCCATCTACCTGGCACTGCATGCTATCGCTGCATGTTCAAGGAACCGCCTCCGGCAGGTGCCGTTCCCACATGCTCCCAGGCTGGTGTGCTGGGTGCTATCGCTGGCATGTTGGGCACCATTCAGGCTGCCGAGACGCTGAAGTATTTCACCGGCATAGGCCAACTCCTGACCAACCGGCTGCTGACATTCGATGCCAAGACCATGCAGTTCCGCACGGTCAACGTCAGGCGTCGAGACACATGTGCCATCTGCGGCTCCAATCCCACCATCGACCATCTCATCGATTACGAGCAACCTATATGCAAACTCAAGAAGCATTAAGATGACCATACCACGACAAGTAATAGAAGAATTGATAGAACAGGCAAGGCGCGATGCTCCTGATGAGTCATGTGGCTACCTGCTAGGAGAAAGAACGGATGAGGGAGACGTCGTCACCGAGAACTATTGGATGGAGAACATCGACCACTCACCAGAACATTTTGCCTTCGCCCCCAAGGACCAGTTTGCTGCCCTGAAGTACGCAAGAAGCAAAGGTCTGAAAATTCTTGCCAACTGGCATAGCCACCCGGCGTCGCCTTCACGTCCGTCACAGGAAGATCTCAGGCTGGCCAACGACCCCACCATCCGCTACGCCATCCTTTCCCTGCATCAAGGCATACATCTTAATTCCTTCAAAATCCTTGGCGGCGAAGTGGTGGACAAGGAAATACACTTGTGATAGGAGAAAAAAAGAAGATGGTGGTGTCGATAGGTGGAAATGTGAAAAATTTTCAGTAATTTTGCCATCGAAATGGATTGCAGGAGACTTATCGGTTGGCTGATGGCCATAACGTTCCCAGCCTCGTGGACCTACGGGCAGGTGGCAGAAGGCAGGGACTCGTCGGACGTGCAGGCGCTCGACGGGAAGCAACTGCAGGAGATCTTCGTCTCGGCGTATGGAGCAGGACGCGTGAAGTCCAAGGGCGTAGGCAACACCGAGGTAATCAGCAGCGGCGAACTGCTTCGCGCCGCCTGTTGCAATCTGGGCGAGAGTTTCACCACAAACCCTTCCGTGGATGTGAACTATGCAGATGCCGCAACGGGGGCTCAACAGATCAAGCTGCTCGGACTGAGCGGCACCTATGTGCAGATGCTGACTGAGAACATTCTCAATTATCGTGGTGCAGCGGCTCCCTACTCATTGGGCTTCATACCTGGTCCGTGGATGCAGAGCATACAGGTGTCGAAAGGTGCCTCATCGGTGAAGAACGGCTACGAGAGCATCACAGGACAAATCAACGTGGAGTTCAAGAAACCCCAGGGCACGCCCTTTGTCGATGCGAACCTGTTCTATAACACGAGAGGCAAGGTGGAGGCAAACTTCGGTGCCAACCTGCACCTCACCAGCCGTTGGAGCACCGCCTTGTTCGGGCACTATGAGATACTCGACAAGGCGCACGATGGGAACGGCGACGGCTTTGCCGACATGCCCAAGGTGCGGCAAGGCTCACTGATGAGCCGCTGGGCGTGGCTGAGTGACAACTATGTCTTCCAGGCATCAGTAAAGGGACTGAAGGAGCATAGGGAGAGCGGGCAAATAGGTCACCATGCCACGGAGAGCCATCCATACCTCATCGACATCACCAACGAGCGGTATGAGGCTTTCGTGAAAAATGCCTATATCTTCGACCCGGAACATTCGTCGAACATCGCCCTTATTCTCTCGGGGTCCACACACCACCAGAATGCCCTTTACGGACACAAGCAGTACGACACCAACCAGCGAAACGGCTATGCATCGCTGATGTTCGAGACTGACTTCAACGAGCATCACAGCCTCTCTACGGGCGTGAGCCTCAACCACGACCATTTCGACAGGCCACGGACAAGCGGCCAATGGCCGGAACTCTGCGACGAGACCATACCAGGCGCTTACGCCCAATACACATACAAGATAGGAGAATTGTTCACCCTGATGGGAGGACTTCGATGGGACCACAGCAACATCCACGGCGGATTCCTCACCCCTCGCATGCATCTGAAATTCTCGCCAAATGAAAAGTTGACACTGCGAGGCTCAATAGGGAAAGGCTACCGCACCAACCACGTGATGGCGGAGTACAACTATCTGCTGGCCAGCAGCCGGCAAATCATCATCGACGAGGACCTTGACCAGGAAGAGGCATGGAACTATGGCGTGAGTGCCATCGTGAGCATCCCCATCGGAGAACGGAAATTGGAACTAAGCGCCGAGTACTACCACACCACCTTCCAGCACCAGATGCTCATCGATATGGACAGCAACCCACATGCGGTCCATTTCACCAATCTCGTGGGCGACAGTTACTCTCACACCTGGCAGGCGGAGGCCACCTACCCACTGTTCGAGGGTTTTACCATCACAGCAACCTACCGCCGCACCAACGTCAAAGCGACCTACGGCGGAATTCTCAGGGAAAAGCCCCTCACCAACAGATACAAGGGGCTGGTCACCGCCCAGTACAAGCCTGGCTTGGGTAAGTGGCAGTTTGACGCCACCCTGCAGCTCAATGGCGGCGGGAGGATGCCAGACCCCTACACGACAGCCGACGGTAAACCGTCGTGGGACAGCCGCTACAAGGGCTACGAGCAAGTGAGCGCACAGGTGACCCGCTTCTTCCGCCATTGGAGCATCTACGCCGGTGGCGAGAACATCACGGCACGAAGGCAGAAGCATCCCATCATCGCCGCTGATGATCCCTGGGGAACGAACTTCGACGCCACGATGGTATGGGGCCCCATGCACGGAGCCATCTATTACATAGGAATAAGAATGAATTTCATCAAGTACTAAAACAATATGAGAACAAAAGTATTATTCATCGCATTGACATTGGCTGCCTCCTGCTTTGCCAAGGACATCAAGACCGTAGTGTTGACCACCACGCCTGAGATACACTGCACAGGCTGTGAGAAGACAATCAAGGAGAATATCCGCTTTGAGAAGGGTGTCAAGACCATCAAGACCAACCTCGACAACAAGACCATAACCATTGATTATGATGCCGACAAGACCGATGTCCCCACCATCATCAAGGGATTCCAGAAAATCGGGTATGAGGCCGTAGAGGTGAAGCCAACCCCCAAGAAGGCTGATGTTGATGCAGAGACAGGTGCCACCAAGGTATCAAACAAACAATAAGGAAATGAATTTCATATTCATATCGCCACATTTCCCGCATACGTACTGGCAGTTCTGTCAACGGCTCAGCCAGAACGGTGTGAGGGTGTTGGGCATTGCCGACGCGCCTTACGAACAGTTGAAACCCGAACTGCGGGAGTCGCTGACAGAATATTACCGCGTGGACTCACTTGAGGACTACGACGAGGTGTTTCGGGCTGTGGCCTACTTTGCCCACAGATACGGGCGAATTGATTGGATTGAATCGAACAACGAATATTGGTTGGAGCAGGACGCCCGATTGCGCACTGATTTCAATGTGAGCACTGGCATCAAGTCCGACCGCATCAGGGGCATCAAGGAAAAGTCGGCCATGAAGCGTTACTACG
Organism: uncultured Prevotellaceae bacterium; assembly: GCA_902786665.1. GTDB lineage: Bacteria > Bacteroidota > Bacteroidia > Bacteroidales > Bacteroidaceae > Prevotella. The sequence goes on from CADADN010000147.1 coordinate 4,004, forward strand.
AAGAGGGTGGCATCCCAACAGCCCGACAGATTCTGGCATCAGAAGGCTATGAGGCTGTATGTCATTTCGCCAGGCAGACAGGCTATCCCATCATCTGCAAGCCGGACATCGGCGTGGGTGCCAGCGGGACATACAAGATAGACAGCGACGAACAACTTTGGGCGTTCTTCAACACTGTCGGCGAAGGGGTGGGAAACTACGTGGTGGAGGAGTTCATCACAGGTGACATCTGCTCTTATGACGCCGTGGTCGACGCACAGGGCAATGCGCTCTTCGAGTCGATGACCGTGTGGCCGCCGTCCATCATGGATATCGTGAACCTACGGCTCGACCTCGCCTATTATGTGGACAAGGACATGCCTGAGAATCTCCGCACTTGGGGACGCCGCACGGTGAAGGCTTTCGGCATAGGCAGTCGTTTCGTACATCTGGAATTCTTCCGCCTTGACCGACGGCGCGAGGGTTTGGGCGAGGAAGGCGATTTCGTGGCTTTGGAGGTGAACATGCGTCCTGCCGGTGGTTATACTCCCGACATGATCAACTACGCCCATTCCACCGACGTCTATAAGATTTGGGCCGACATGGTGGCATTCAACGAGAGCCGCACCACCTTGGGTGAACAACACTACTGCGCTTTTGCCAGCCGCCGCGACATCTACCATTACGTCCACAGCCATGACGAAGTGCTCGGCCGATACGGCGACCGCATGGTGATGTGCGAAAGGATGCCGGAACTGTTCTCGGCAGCCATGGGACAACAGATGTACACAGTGAGGCTCGACAGCCTCGAAGAAGTGAAAGATTTTACAGCATTCGTACACGAAAAATTACAATGAATATCAATTATTTCAAGAAATACAGCGCCGCCCTCGGGCGGGAAATGGAGTACAAGACTTACGGCACCAACGGTCATCCCGTGCTGGTGTTTCCATCACAGGACGGACGGTTTTACGACTACCAGGATTTCGATATGGTGGGCGTATTGTCAGGTTTTATCGACCGTGAACTGATACGTCTGATATGCGTCGACAGCATCGACCGCGAGACGTGGTCGGACATCCAGGGCGACCACCATCGCCGCATCGAACTTCATGAGCGGTGGTTTCATTATATTGTCGATGAACTCATTCCTGAAGTCAGGCATCACGACAAAGAGACCTTTATCGTCACCGGGTGCAGCATGGGCGGCTTCCATGCAGGGAACTTCTTCTTCCGCCGCCCCGACCTCTTCGACACGCTATTGGCTCTGAGCGGCCTCTACTACGCCGGTTACTTCTTCCCGAACTACAGCGATCCCCTCATCTACGACAACTCACCCTACGACTTCCTGCGTGGCATGCCTGCCGACCACCCCTATTGGGATGTCTATCGCCATCGCAGCATCGTGATGTGTGTAGGACAGGGCGCCTGGGAGGACGAGTTGCTGGAAAGCACCCGCCAAATGGATGCCCTTCTCAGCGAGCGGAAGGTTCCGGCATGGATAGACTATTGGGGACACGATGTTGCCCACGACTGGGCATGGTGGCGCAAACAGATAGTTTATTTTATGAGTCACCTGTTGACTGAAGAGACGGTGGAGTATATGATTTAATGCTGGTTGCTTAGGATGGCGTGATGAGAAGACGATTCGCAAACATATAAACAATGTTTTTACTGAAAATGAAGTGCCCAAAGATATCAACACGCATTTTTTGCGTGTTGATAGCGTGAAGCAACCTGTGGCTTTTTATACACTTGATGTCATCATCTCCGTTGGCTATCGTGTGAAAAGTCAACGAGGTGTTCAATTCCGCCAATGGGCCAAGAACTGCGCCAAATATTTAGAGAAAGTATACTTTCTCTACCTGAAAGAAAATGGTGGAATGAAATTCCACAAATAAGAATTATGTCGGACAAAGAAGATAGGAAAGCCATTGGAACTCCAAATAGTGATGAAGAAGGACAGCAGCATTTAGAGTTGCCCAAGGAGATGCATGATGCAATGGAGCAAATCGTCAAGTATAAGAATGCGTGCATCAGGGAGTGCACAACGCTGCTGGCTGGTTTCAAGGCCACCAAGGAGAGGGACATCGATTACATGGACGGTTATATGGACCGGCTATACGACATCATGGACCAGGGCAGCGATGTGGAATTCCTTTATCGAAAGTACATCGTGTTTATAGCCTCTTTCAATCCACAAGAGGGAAAGAAAAGATTTCTGTCTCTGGGAGAGGATCTCGGCTATTGGGCACCTGCTGTCTATGCCGCAGCCCATGTGGCCAAAAAACTTCACCAAGGCCAAAAAGACAAAGGTGGGAACGATTACTTCACATCACACTTACTGAAAGTTGGTAATGCCTGCCATACGTGGAAGCAGCAGATTGTCGGTTTCCTCCATGAAGCGGAGGAAGATACCGGCAATGATGTCGAGACCGTCTTGAGCATGGTTGAGAAACAACTCCACGAATGGGGAGAGCACATAAAAGACAGGCCATGGGAAGATGAAGTGGAAGAATTTGACATTATGCCTTATCCTGGCAATTCCATCTTCTACCCTTCAGATGACGACTGGAAAGAAATAACAGATGCCCTTCTCGTCCTCAACCACCATACAGCTCCCAACCGTGAAGCGTACATCAACCGATTCAGGAGCAATATCCTGGCCTTGCATGTCAAGTTGAATGATATGAGAAACAATATGGACATCTCAAGAATACCGAATCCGACCGCCGAGGACTATGCTCGCTTGGAAAGATACAAAAAAGAGTACGAGATTCTTATACAGATGCTCCACGACTATTATGGGCCGAACTGATGTAAAGAGTATACCGAAGTGCAAATATTGCACGACACGTTTCTCCAAAGTGCAAATTCTGCACTTTGGAGAAAATCTGGGAGTAATGCTTTTGCAGCTTTAGTACTGCTTCGATTGTAATTGAATATTGCATTGTAATTATCAGGATGTTGAAGATTAAAGTCAAAAATGTAGCATAAATATCACTTTAGTGATACGTAAAGAACAAGGAGCTCATTATCCTTTTTTCTTCTTCCCCATGTAAGTGGAGAAAAGTAGTGGTAGATTCACGTGAAAATAAGAAAGCTGTATTCAGTCCTATCAAACACAGATAAAGGCAGGAGTGAGCATCCTACCTTTTTCTGTATTATCTTGCCACAAACGTCCATTCCTTCCTCAAACATCAATCATCCTGACATGGCTGAACCAATTGTGCAAGTGCTCTTGATGGAACATCATTCTTTGTGCTACTTTTCTTGTTTCCACGGAAAACCAGCACCGAAATAACTGTAGCGGTTGTTGTCTGGATTGACAACAATCTGCTCAACGACAATCTCCGGGTCTATCATGATAACTTTCAGTGTATGATTGCCTGGGGTGGTTTTAAAAGACGCATCGAGCCAACGTAGATTATCAAACACTTCGTCACGGCGTAGAAGTTGGCGGCCGTTAACAAAACCACTTAGCGAAAGGCTGCTGCGTTTGGGCAATGGCTTTAGGACTTTCGACACGGAAAGGTTTTGCTGAGTGTATTCCGAGAAAGTGTCGACCAGTCCGCGTCGGGCATCAATCACCTGCATCGGCTGATTGTCAAGTTGCAAACCTATGCGCAAGCCACGTGAAGGTAGGAGGTCCTGAGTAGGAAGAATGCCTATGGCCACATGGCCTTCCTCCGTCAGTTCAACTTCATATTCAAGAGCAGGGCCACGTCCGTTCTCGTCAGATAACATCATCACATCCTTGGCTCCCATGCAGCCCTCACCGCGACCAAGGTCTGGCAAGAACATCCATTCATCGTCCTTGCGGTTGAACTTCCATGCCGGGATGGAGTATTCCTTCGTTTCTTTCGTGACATTAAGGTCGTGTGCCACCTTAAATCTGAGGGTCATGGGATGGTAGTTCTTGTCAGGGATGGACCATTTGGTGTAGCCAATATGGTTGTCAAGCATCATGCCGTTCCACTTGCCACCAGCCAATGCCTTATTATAGTAGTCCGTCAGGCGTTTGTCCTTCTCCATCAGGTGGTTGACAGCAAGGCTGTCACCCATGGTGGCGGCGTTGTATATCTGTGCCACGCCGGCACTGGCCACAGCGGGATAATATACCAATTGATAGAAGGCATCCTGAGCCTCTGCCGGCATCTGCTCCTTGAGCGCCTCGCATCTCACCACGAGCGAC
>CADADN010000148.1 GCA_902786665.1 uncultured Prevotellaceae bacterium
TTACAGCTATTTTTCTTGCCTTTTTATTTCTTTTTTTAAGCGAAGCGTTTTTTAATTAATTGTTATTCAGATGGATGCAGACTTGTGTATAAAGATCAGTTAGGATAAGGAGGGGGCGGGGTGGTTGTGAACCATCAAACCGGAGGTTTGGGAAAAACGTTATTCGAGGCTTCATTTTGTGTGATACCCAATTCGTTACTCGGGAAAGAAAACAAAAACTCCGTTATTTGTTTTGCTTTCCTCTCGATTTTATCTATCTTTGCCTTGCAGGCGAAGACAGGTTGTATCTCGGGAAAGAAAACAAAAACTCCGTTATTTGTTTTGCTTTCCCCTCGATTTTATCTATCTTTGAAGCGGAAATCAACTTTTGGCATTAATTATGGAACAAGAAAGACGCTATCCAGTAGGCATACAAACCTTTTCACGACTGAGGAAAGAGGGATATGTGTATATCGATAAAACCGACCTGATGTGGAGGATGACACGACTAAGCCCCTTCATCTTCCTGAGTCGTCCGAGGCGTTTTGGAAAGTCTCTGCTCACTACTACGTTGTGCTCCTTCTTCAGAGGCGAGCGTGAACTCTTCGAAGGTTTGAAGGTAATGGAGTTGGAGAAGGAGTGGAAAAGCCATCCCGTGCTGCACATCGACGTGAGCAAGGCGAAGAGTCAAGAAAGTAAGGAGGAGTTGCGACAGGCATTGATAAGGCAACTGAAGCCTTTAACTTCTTTATATGGCATAGAACCAGAGGAGAGCACCCCCGGTGCAGTCTTCGACGGCCTTATCCGCCGCGCTTACGAAAAGACAGGCAAACAGGTGGTGGTGGTCATCGACGAATACGACGCTCCCCTGCTCGACGTACTCCATGAGGAGGAACAACTTCCCGCCTTCCGCCGTGTGATGCAGGAGTTCTATCAATGTCTGAAAGCCAATGAGGCGATGATACGCTTCTGCTTCATCACTGGCATCACAAAATTCTCGCAGTTGAGCATCTTCTCCACGCTGAACAACATCACCAACATCACACTTTTGCCAGAGTTCGCCGCCATTTGCGGCATCACCAGCGAGGAGATTGACGAACAGATGCAACCCGACGTGGCACGTCTTGCTGAGCGTTACAAATGCTCGTCTGCAGAGATGCGCCAAAAACTGCGCGACACCTACGACGGCTACCATTTTGCCGGGGAGTCGCCCGACATCTACAATCCCTTCAGCCTGATGAAGGCGTTCAACGAGTGCCGACTGGCCAATTTCTGGTTTGAGAGTGGCACACCATCCTACCTCTTGCGTCAGATGCGTCATTTCCATACCGACATCACAAAAATGGACAACCTTGTAGTATCTTCAGACGCTTTCGACCAACCCACAGAATACATGGTGGATGCACTGCCACTGCTTTACCAAAGTGGATACCTCACCATCAAGGATTATGACAATGAGACGGAGGAATATACACTATGCATTCCCAACAAAGAGGTGCGCGTGGGATTGACCAAGAGCCTGTTACCCTTGATTACAGGAATGAATGTCGAGGGGGTGAGGTCTGGCTTCGCCGTCCGCTTCTGGCGTGCCCTTCGAGCCAACGACACCGATCTGGCATTACGCGAACTGCAGGCATACCTTGAAGGCCTTCCCTACGTGGAGGGTTTCAAGAAGAAATTGGAGGAGGTGGTCGTGGCGGAAGGCTTCTATGAGTGGACCTTCTATCTCATCTTCTCCATGCTCAACGTCTATGTGCAGACGCAGGTGAAGTGCGCTCGCGGACGTGCCGACATGGTGGTGTTCATGCCCGACACCATCTATGTGATGGAGTTGAAGCTCAACGGCACGGCACAAGACGCACTCGACCAAATCAACGACAAGGGCTATGCCCTGCGCTACGCCACCGACCCGCGCCCCGTGGTGAAGGTCGGAATGGGGTTCTCCATCGAAAAACGAGCACTCACCGATTATTTGATAGTCGAAAAATGAAATTTGGAGAATCGGAATAATCAGGTTTTGACAATTGGAAACCGGGATGCACCCGAAACAAAATCGAACAAGCAAACTACATATATGAAACTACTGACAACCCTACTGACAGCCTTGATGGCAGTCCTTTCGGCCACTGCACAGACACAGTTGACCACCACCGAGGCACAAAGCCTCTTCCAAACAACCACGAAGGCGAGGGTGAGCATCCACGACCCCTCCGTGGTCTATCACGAGAGCCAGCAGCGCTATTACATCTTCGGTTCGCACAAAGTTGGCGCCTACACCCGCGATATGAAGAACTGGACTGCGGCCAACCCCATCTGGCGCACCGCCACCACTTACAATGCCTCCAACGCCGACGCCTTCGTCACGCCCGCCGTCAAGCAGGTGACCAAAGGAGGACAATCGGTGAGCTTTCCTGCCTTCAATGCCAAGGACTGGTCGGCACGCAACGATGCCGGTTACAACATCGACGGCAACATGTGGGCGCCCGATGTCATCTACAACCCCGTGATGAAAAAATGGTGCTACTACCTCAGCATCAATGGCAACGACTGGCATTCGAGCATCATCCTGCTGACCTCCGACAACATCACCGGGCCCTACCTCTACCAAGGACCTGTCGTCACCAGCGGGTTTTACGACACGCAGCACTCCTACAAGGAGACCGACCTCGAACTGGCCATCGGCACTCAGTCATCCCTCCCCGGCCGCTACAACGTGGGAAGCAACTGGGGAAAGCGGTGGCCGCATACCATCGACCCCGCCGTGTTCTATGACGCCAACGGCAAGCTGTGGCTCACCTATGGCTCTTGGTCGGGAGGCATCTGGATGCTCCAACTCGACGAGAACACCGGTCTGCGCGACTATGACATATACTATCCCTCGACAAACGGCTCCAGCGACCAAGTGACCAGCGACCCCTATTTCGGAAAGAAGGTGGCCGGCGGCCTCTATGTTTCCGGCGAGGGCCCTTACATCGAACGCATCGGCAACTACTACTATCTTTTCGTGAGTTATGGGTTCTATTCCCCCGACGGTGGGTATGAGATGCGCGTCTTCCGCTCCACACAACCCGACGGCCCCTACACCGACGCCAATGGCACAAGTGCCATCTTCCCCAGATATGTGATGAACTATGGCAGGAATGGCGACACGCGGGGCGAGAAAATCATGGGTGCATACAATAATTGGGGTGATATGACCGTCGGCGAATGCGCACAAGGCCACAACTCCATCATCGCCGCCAAGGACGGGAAGACCTACCTGGTGTATCACACCAAGTTCAACGACGGCACCATCGGCCATCAAGTGCGTGTGCACCAAGTGTTTGTCAACAAGGATGGATGGCTCGTGGCTGCTCCTTTCGAATACAACGGCGAGACAACCACCGACTCAGACATCGCCACACGACAGCCTTTCACCACAGAGGAGATTGCTGGAACCTACAACATGCTGCTGCACAAATACGGAATGGACTACGCCCACTACGAGGAAGTCACACCTCAGGAAATCAAACTCGGCATCGATGGGCAGGTGACGGGCAGCCTCACCGGTTCGTGGACAGTCGAGGCAGGGACGGGATATGTCACCCTCACCCTCGGCGGCGCCACTTACAAGGGCGTGGTGCTCGAGGAAGAGATGGACGGCAGCACCACCCGCACCGTCTCCTTCACGGCCTGCAGCAAAGGAGGAGTCAACATCTGGGGATACAAGCGACATCCCAAATACGAACTGGCGTGGCAGGTGCTCCACCTTGACCCACCCGTCAGCAACGGACAGACCATCACGGGAGACATCGACCTGCAAGGCTTTGCCGACAGCTTCGACAACGTGACGGTGACGTGGACGAGCAGTCGGCCGGACATCATCTCGAACGAAGGGGTGTTCAACCCTGCAGGACTAAGAGAAGACACACCCGTCACCCTCACATTGAGGATGGAAACCCCGGGATACTATTGGACGCAGTCCTTCACCGTGACGGCCCGTTCTGAGGCGAACTCGCTGCCCGATGCCGACTGGATGACGGGACTGACGGCGCACTATGGCTTCGACAACACCCCCTTGGCCAATTCATATAATGCCAACGAAGTGGCGGTGTTGAAAGCCAATGGCACTGCTGCAGCACCCACCCTCGACACGGGCAGACTGCAAGAGGGGAAGTCGGTTCATCTCTATTTCGGCATCAATGGCAATGAGAGCCATGTGCAAGTGCCCAATCCGCTTTTGGGACAGGCACTCGAAGAAGGCACCACCATATCCTTATGGGTGAACCGCACGGACAACAACCTCTGGGACGCTCTCTTCGGTTTCGTGGACGGCAACAGCCGTTTCTACATGACAGGCAACACCTACCTGGGCTATAACAACGGTGCAGGCAACTGGATAGACCTCAACCATCCCGGCAGCGTGGAGACAGGAAACCTCACTCCGGGCGAGTGGCACCTCGCCACCATCGTCATCGCAAGAGGGGGCATCACGCTCTATGTCGATGGCAAACAAAAAGCGTTTGGTTCGTGCAGCGGAGCATGCAACGGCAGCGACGTGAGCAACGCCAATGCGTTTGATTACAACCTCATCGTCAACCACCTGACCAAAGCCACTGAGTTCTACTTGGGCCGTGGGTCGTTCTGGGGGTCGGCCGACGCCCGCATCGACGACCTGCTTGTCTACAACCGCCCGCTGTCGGCTGACGAAGCCGCCGCCCTCTACCAGATGGAGAGCCGCACGACGTTCGACTTCGCATCGGTGCCTCAGGTGGAAAGGGATTTGTTGAATGGCAAACTTGCCCTCATCAGAGCCCTGAAGGCCGTTCCCCATACGGAGGATACAGAGGGGGTGGACAAAGCCCTCGACACCAGCCTCAACCACATCGAGGCTCAGATGGAGGGCAACGGACTTCTCCCGTTGGCCACACTCCTCGGTGAAGCCGAACAGGCGGCATTCACCTTCCTCAGCCAAGCGACACCCGTGGACCCGGAACAACCGTTCGACCTCACCTTCCTCATGCAAAATGCCGATATGGAGGGCACCGACGGATGGTCCGACTCCCCCACCCTCAACTTCTCCTGTGCAGAATACTACCAAACCGATTTTGATTTCAACCAGACGGTGGGGCAACTGCCAGCCGGCACGTATCAGTTCAGAAGCAACGCTTTCCAACGTCCAGGAAGGCCGGAGAACTGCACGTCGGCATCCGTCACAGCGGACATCTACCTGGGCAACGTCAACCGACAACTGGCTCACATCACCGAAGGTGCGCAAGCGCAAAGCCTGGGTGGTGGGGAATCGTACGTCAACGGCAAATACATCCCCAACAACATGGAGGCGGCGAGCATCTATTTCGGCAAAGGGTTGTATGAGAACCAAGTCACCACCTCGCTCCTCACCGACCGTGGCCAACTGACCATGGGCATCCGTGGCACCAACCACGACGCTTTCCATTGGTGCATCTTCGACCATTTCCGGCTGCATTACTTCGGGTCGCTCAACCCGCAATGGGTGGATCCGTTCAAATTCAAGATGGGCGACGTCAACTGTGATGGCGATGTCACGATAACCGACGTGACGTGCCTCGTATCATATCTGTTGGGCACGCCACAGCGCATCTTCTGCCACCGAGCTGCCGACCTTGATGGCAGCGGACAGCACACCATCACCGATGTGACGCGCCTCGTCAACCTCGTGCTCAGCACGAGATGAAGAAGGGGAAATATTTCGTGCTGTAAGGATGAAATGAAAGGAATGCCACGCCAAATGGCTCGGTGTGCAATTGTAGAGACGGGATACATCCCGTCTCACCAGCGGAATGCCACGCCAAACGGCTCGTCGGTGTGCAATTGTAGAGACGGGATACATCCCGTCTCACCAGCGGGATGCCACGCCAAATGAGGTGGTGCGCAATTGTAGAGACGGGATACATCCCGTCTCACCAGCGGGATGCCACGCCAAACGGTTCGGTGTGCAATTGTAGAGACGGGATACATCCCGTCTCACCAGCGGGATGCCACGCCAAACGGTTCGGTTCGCTATTGTAGAGACGGGATACATCCCGTCTCACCAGCGGGATGCCACGCCAAATGAGGTGGTGCGCACTGAGACGGGATGTATCCCGTCTCTACCACCTGGCACCGACCTCTTGGCAGCAGGCGGGCACAAGACCAGCCAGAAATGATTACTTCATACTTTTTCAGCCCCTCTTCACACCTCATTTTCCATTACTTGCGAAAGTTGAGTTGGTGATATCCCCGGAAACTTTGAGATGTTTCCGGGGATATTGCGCTTTCTGGCAACAAACGGGAGTGCCATGGGGGAGTAGTCATACCACTTCATAGCCTTTTTGGTGTTATTTTTACAATTTTTGCTTATTTTTCCCCTCCTTTCGGTACATTCTATCAAATATCTTTGTATCTTTGCACAAAATCTGAAGATCTTCTAACTACAACACTTATGAAAACATTTTTTACTCACTTCACCAACCTCAAGTTGCGAAGGCTTGCACCAGTCAGCTTGTTGCTGGCGGCAACCCTCACGCCTTTGACGGCAGACGCACAACTGTCGTCAAATCCCGACAAGTTTTTGGGCAACATCACCACCGGCTATTCCGTGGACTACGGCAATGAGAAGTTCTACCAGTTATGGAACCAGATCACCCCTGAGAACGAATCGAAATGGTCGTCCATCGAAGGTTCACGCAGGGGCAGTTTCAGTTGGGGTGGCTGCGACAACGCCTTCAACTACGCCAAGAACCATCATTTCCCATTCAAGTTCCACTGCCTCATCTGGGGTGCGCAATACCCCAACTGGCTCAACAACCTCTCCACAGAGGAACAGTACAAGGCCATAGAAGAGTGGATGGACGCCATCAAGGCACACTATCCTGAAATTCCTCTAATCGACGTGGTCAACGAGGCCGTAGCCGGACACCAGCCCGCCCCCTACAAGGCAGCCCTCGGCGGTGACGGAGCGACTGGATACGACTGGATCATCAAGGCCTTCGAAATGGCCCACGAGCGTTGGCCGGATGCCATCCTCATCTACAACGACTACAACACGTTCCAATGGCAGCGTCAGCAGTTCATCGACCTCGTCAGGACACTACGCGACGCCGGCGCCCCGATTGATGCCTACGGCTGCCAGTCACACGACCTCACCGATATGAACGTGGGCAATTTCAAGGCCGCCATGGTGGAAATCCAGAACGCACTGAAGATGCCGATGTACAGCACTGAGTATGACATCGGCACGTCGGACGACCAACTCCAGCTGCAGCGTTACAAGGAGCAGATTCCATACATGTGGGAAGCCGACTACTGCGCCGGCATCACCCTCTGGGGATACATCTACGGCCACACCTGGACCACCGACGGCAACTCCGGCATCATCCGAGATGGCAAGGACCGTCCCGCCATGACCTGGCTGCGTGAATATATGAAGAGCGAGGCCGCACAAAATGCGAAGAGCCCCTTCCCCGGCATGGTGAAGGAAGCATCGGTCTATGTCAAGGCTGCCTCACTTGCCGTCACCAAGGGCGAAGAAGTGCCCATCACCATCAACGCAAGGTTGAAGACCAAGACGATAGACCATATCGACCTCTATGTCAACAACCAATATGTGTGCACGTTGACGGAAGCACCATATAAAGCTTCCTACACCCCGGCGGAAAACGGCAGATACGACATCAAGGCTGTCGTCACCGCCACCGACAGCACCAAGTTCGAGCGATTGTCTGGCTTCACCGCCTACAACCCGCGCTCACCGTTCAAGGGCGAGATTGAAATCCCCGGCACACTCCAGGCCGAGGACTTCGACATGGGGGCCGAGGGCATGACCTACCATGACACAGACACCAACAACGAAGGCGGCACATCCTACCGTAACGACGGCACCGGTGTCGACATCGTCACAGGCAATGGCGGCTACGCCATCGGCTACACCAGTTCAGGCGAATGGTTGGAATACACGGTGAATGTGAAAGAGGCCGGCGTTTACGCGTTCAACGCCTACGCCTCCTCGGGTGTCACCAACTCCTCCTTCAACCTCGCCTTGCACACCCAAGATGGCCTTGTCCCGCTCACCAACAACATCGCCGTGCCCATGGTGACCTCCAACAGTTGGAGCACATACAGGGCTCTTTACGGTCGTCTCCTCGTCCCCCTGGAGGCCGGCAAGCAGATCATCCGCATCAACATCACCGGCAGCAGCTGCAACATCGACAAGATTGTGTTTGAGCACATCGATGTGAATCCCGACATCAAGGTGAACCTCTATGCCGACCCGTCACCGGCAACCATCAACGAGAACACCACCATCAAGGTGGATGCCTCGTGTGAGACCAGTCCTGTCAAGAGCGTGAGAATCTACCAGGGCGACGTGCTGATGAAGACTCTCACAGAAGCACCTTATGAGGCAACCTACAAGCCGACAGCAAAGGGTACTTACAACTTCACTGCCGTGGCTGAAACCGAGGACGGCAAGGAGTCTGAGATGGCCAAGTTCACATTGACCGCAAATCCCAAGCGCACTGCCTACAAGGGCGCCATCGCACTTCCCGGCATCCTTCAAGCAGAGAACTTCGACAAGGGAGGCGAAGGCTTCACCTACCACGACTCCGACTCCGAGGATGAGGGTGGCGCCAACTACCGCACCGACAACGAGGGCGTGGACATCGTGAAGTTCAACAGCAACTACGTCATCGGCTATACGGCCACCGACGAGTGGTTGGAATATACCGTCAACGTCACCTCGCCTGGCAAGTACTCCTATGTGGCCACCGTCTCCTCCGGCGCCACCGGTTCCGGATTCGCCATCGGTTTGTCCAACGGCAGCACAGTGACCAAATTGGCTCAAGTGAACGTGCCACAGACAGCCAGCAACAGCTGGGACACCTACAAGACGGTGACTGGCACACTCAGCCAAGAACTGCAGGAAGGCCAGCATATCATACGCCTCACCATCACCGGCCCCTACTGCAACATCGACAAGATTGAGTTCATCAACACAACCGACATCGAAAACACCATCGTCAACGAGGATGACAACCGCTTCAGTAACATCTACAATCTCTGGGGCGTCCGCGTGGACAACAACTACAAGGGCATCGTCATCAAGAATGGCAAGAAGGTCATCCAGCGATGACCTCTCGCCTTCTTGCTACATCACATCTCATATTAAAAAGGTTGGCTTGAGTCCTCAAGCCAACCTTTTTAATATCTAAATGCACAGATTCCCAGAGGGGATGGTTTCCCTAAAAATCCTAGTCTTCCTAGAAATTCCTAAAACTTCCTAGAACTTCCTAGTCTTCCTAGTCTTCCTAAAACTTCCTAGAAATTCCTAGAACTTCCTAGAACTTCCTAGAACTTCCTAGAACTTCCTACCCCCTCCTATAATCCCTGTTTTTGTATCTTCCTCAGCAAGTCCGCTTTGCCATCATCAATCAGTTTGAGGATCAACTCTCCGAAAAGCGTGTTTTGCCAAGCAAACCAGGAGCGGGTGTAATTTGATGCATCATCTTTGTTGAACGACTCGTGCATGAAGCCCGTGCCATTGTCGGTGTCTATGAGCATCTGCAGACATTGCGCAATCTCGTTGTCATCCTGACTGGTGAACGCCCTCATCATGATCGACATCGGCCACACCATGTCGTAACCGATATGCGGGCCGCCGATGCCCTCACCCACCTTCCCACGGAAGAAATAGGGATTGTCCTCACTCCAGACGAAGCGACGCGTGTTCTGATAGACAGGGTCGTCGATGGCAACGTCGCCCAGATAGGCCATGGCAAGCAGACTGGGCACGTTGGCATCGTCCATTAGCAGTTGGTTGCCGAAACCATCCACCTCGAAAGCATAGATGGTGCCATATTTCGGATGCTGACATGTCGCATACTTCTTCAAAGCCCCCTCCACCTCGTCGGCAAGGTTGGTGAACTCCTCCGCTGCCGCAGCATCGTGGTTGACCGTTGTCAGCACCTCCGCTATCTTGCGTAAGGATGTCATAGCGAAAAAGTTGGATGGCACGAGATAAAGGAAGACGGTGGCATCGTCGGAAGGTCTGAAGACCGATGCGATGAGTCCCACGGGTTTGACGGGGTTGCCATAGCCATCGTTGCACACCGTGTCATACTGGCGGTTGGTGGTGCGCATGAAACGGTACGATCCCTTGTTATCCTTGCGCTGTTGCTCTCGGAAGGTCTTTATAATCTTTGAGATAGCCTCGCGCCACAAATCGCCGAAAATCGTGTCGTCGCCCGTCACCTTCCAATAATAGTATGCCAGGCGGATGGGATTCTGAATTTTCAATTTTTTTGTAACGGCTATTCTTGCCTACGGATTTTTTCGTGGCCTTCCCCTCTTCTTGCCGGGCTTCTTTGACTTGTACTTGGG
>CADADN010000149.1:0-4897 GCA_902786665.1 uncultured Prevotellaceae bacterium
GGCGTGGCATTCCGCTGGTGAGACGGGATGTATCCCGTCTCTACAATAGCGAACCGAGCCGTTTGGCGTGGCATTCCTTTCATTTCATCCTTACAGCACAAATGTTTTCGGGCGGGTGTTGTGCCTCGAAAAATGTCGCGACTATCAATGCTGGCTTGGTGCAACAAAGAACAACCATCTGAAAGGCCAACGTTTTTTTCACGCCAAACATAATGGATTCAAGATTTTTTTATAATTTTGCAGACAAGAGGAAAAAACACATCTAATAGAACTAAAAACCGATGATATGAGAAAGAGCATGTTTTTGGCTGCTTGTCTGGCGGCTTTCCTTGTCGGGGTGCTGCCCGTTTCCGCGCAGACGATGAAGAGTTATGACTCCTACAAGGGGTTGGTGATGGCTGGCTACCAGGGATGGTTCAGCACGCCGGGCGACGGTGGCACCCGTGGCTGGTACCGCTACCAAGGGAAGGACGGCACCTTCCGACCGGGATTCTCCAACGTGGACTTGTGGCCTGACGTGAGTGAGTATGAGAAGACTTACGAGACTCAGTTCACCTTGGACAATGGGCAGAAAGCCAGGGTGTTCTCCTCCCGCGATGCTTCCACGGTGGACCTTCATTTCAAGTGGATGAAGCAGTATGGCATCGACGGTGTCTTCGTGCAACGGTTCGTCGTCCTCCAGAAAATACCTGAGGCGAAAGCCCACCACGACGACGTGCTCAAAAATGCGATGAATGCGGGTAGGAAATATGAAAGGGCGGTTTGTGTGATGTACGACCTGAGCGACACGGGACCGGGAGATGAAAAGGTGTTGCTCAACGACATCCGGTTGCTGGCCGTCAAATACAACCTCTTCAACCATGCAAGTTGTCCGCAATACCTTTATCATAATGGCAAACCCCTCGTGGCCGTCTTTGGAGTGGGATTCGACGAGGGACGCAGATATGGATTCAAGGAGACGGAGGCTATCATCAAGGGACTCAAGGAACTGGGTTTCAGCGTGATGCTCGGCGTTCCCACCTACTGGAGACAGATGGAGAAGGATGCGTTGAAAGACCCGCGCCTGCACCAGCAAATCAAGATGTGCGACATCGTGCTCCCTTGGTTCGTGGGGAGGTACAATGAGGAAAGCTACCCCGGATTCAAGCAGTTGATACTCGAAGACATGAAATGGGCGAAAGCCAACCATGTCGACTATGCGCCCGTCTGTTTCCCAGGCTTCTCTTGGCGCAACATGAACTATCACAACAACAAGAATGTGACGGGCATACCGCGCAACAAAGGGTCGTTCTTCAAGAAACAACTGGATTTCTGCGCCGCCAATGCTGAGATGATATACATCGCCATGTTTGACGAAATCGACGAGGGCACCGCCATCTTCAAAATCGCGAAGAAGGTGCCGACGCCCACGCCGGGCAGCGAGTTCCTGCCGCGAGACAAAGGCAGCGCATACTATATGAAATTGACGGGGAAGGCTGCCAAGAAACTCCGCAAACGGTTGGGCGTGAAATGAGTGGAATGGTGATGTAATAAGAAGGTGTGGACTTAGTCCTTCGAGTCCCTATACTTGTCTTGTTCAAAATGGAGCGTATTTCCTTTTTGTTACAAAAATGCTTTTTTTTGTGAAAAAATTTGTTGGTATCTGCAAAAGTGCTTATATTTGCAACGAATTTCTTGATTTCATATTTCAAACTTAAAAAAATCACGCCTATCGGAACATCATTACTTGAATAACAATCATTGAAGCAATGGAATATCTGAAAAAGTTGACCGACGAGGAGTTGGCCCTTGCCTACATCGACGGTGACAATAAGGCGTTTGATTTGTTGTTGTCAAGAACGCAAACCAAGCTTTTTACTTATATTATGTTTGTCGTGCGCGACCGCGAAGTGGCTAATGACATCTTCCAAGAGACTTTCGTCAAGGTCATCACAAAGTTGCAGCAGCATAAATACACCAACTCCGGGAAGTTCGGGGCTTGGCTGGTGAGGATTGCCCACAATGTCATCATGGACTGGTACCGCGAGCAGAAGTCGGAGAAGATTGTCGAGGCCAACGAGGAGAACGACCTCTCCAACCTTGGTGGCAGCGAGGTGCTCGACTTGAACGTGGAGAACCAATATGTGAACGAGCAGGTGATGCGCGACGTGCGCAAGATGATGAACATGCTCCCTCCCACACAGCGCGAGGTGGTGTTCATGAGGTTCTACCAGGAGATGTCATTCAAGGAGATTGCCGAGGCCACCGGTGTGAGCATCAATACGTCCTTGGGACGTATGAGGTATGCCATCCTCAATCTGAGGAGGATGGCCAAGGAGCACAACATGGTCCTGCAGTTGGACTAAAATCCAAAATTGTTTTCATCCCGAATTTTAAAATTTGAGATTTTTTTCGGGCGGGCACAAGACCCGCCCGAAAAAAATCAAATCGTGTAAAGAGCGTGGGGACACTCTCTTGCCCTCTATCTGTTGATGCGTATCTTGCGCAGCACGGTGCGGTTGTTGTCGGTGTCGGTGACGCGGATGATGACCACTTCTCCCTGGCGTGCGTTGATGGGAACCGTGAGCTGATGGTCAAAAGCAGACCAATTGGTGGCGGCGAGCCTCATGCCGGCGACATTGACCACTTCCACGAGGCAGTTGCCGCGGTCGGAGTCACTCGTGAGGCGGCATTCCGTCGTCGTTGCCTCCATCCCCACTTGCATCGTCCATGTCACGTTTTCTACTCCCGTGCCCGTGCTGACAATCTCGAAAGGTTGGATGCGGAGCATCGACCATTGGTTGTTGCCGTCGCGCACCCTGACGCAGAGCTGGTGGTCGCCGACAGCGAGTTGCGAGATGTCGAGGTCGAAGGAGAACTCCGTGGCGTGAGTGTCGGGGAGTGCCACTGCGGTGGCGTTGCCCTCGCCCGGGTCGGCCTTGTCGAAGAAATACTCTATGGCGGTGACTTCACCATCGCTGGCGTTGATGACGTAGAGCGGCCGTGAGAGCACCATGGACCACCGTCCTTGTTCGTCCTGTGCACGCAGGCAGAGCAGATGCGCCCCGCTGCCGACCCCCACGATGGGCAGTGCATAACTCTTCTCCCCATTCTCAGGCACCTCCAAGGCGTTGGCAAGGCCGTAGCCCGGGTCGGTGTCGAAGAAATACTCGATGCGGTTGACACGCTTGCCCATCACCGAACAGACATAGAGGTTGCGAGAGATGGTCTGCGACCAGTTGTTGTCGCCGTCACATGCCCTCAAGCACAACAGGTGGGTTCCGGCCGGCAGGCCCTCCACCGATATGCGGTAGGTGTTTTCATCTTGGTTGAGACATTCCATCTGCTTTCCCTTGCCATAGCCGGGGTCGCTGTCGAAGAAATACTCAAGCTTGGGGGCGGGGGCGAGGACGTCGTTTGTCCTCGCTGGCTGCTGGGCATGCATGCTCATGCCCATGCAGCAGGCCAGAAGAAGGATAAAGGGTCTCATAACGCTCATTTTGAAATGTTTACTTTGATGGTGACAGTCGGAGTGCTTCCTACTTCCACGGTAGAGGGTGCGTCGATGCCGATGATGTAGGGGCCGGTGGGGATGCCGCTGATGACGTAGGGTGAGTCGCCGGCAAAGGCGCCATACAGGCTCGTCACCTCGGTGGGAATCTCAAGGTTGTAGTAGTCGGTGTCGTTGAATTTGTCCGTGGCTTGGGTGTTGATGATGTCGGTCTGGTAGTTGTTGTTGAAACTGTTGCCAGTGCCATTGGCAGTGTAAGCCTTCCAAAGATTGTTTTCAATGGTGCAATTATGGACATTGTTTTCAAACTGCACATTCTTGTTGCGGAAGGTGTTGTATGCGATGATGCTGTTGTTGAAGTCTTTGATGATAGTATAAATTGTCGTGCTTGTGAAAATGTTATTGGTCAGCAGAATGTGGTTGGCACCATTGACAGCACTCGTAATAAAGCATTGGGTGACAGCTCCATTGTCGGCTTCATCACCAAAGGCAAGGCCACCTAAAATACATCTGTTGACAACCACTTGTGGAGCCAGGATTTCTATGCCATCCAGATACAATCCCTTGACTACCACACCACTAGTCTTGATGGTCAACTTATTCACTCGGGCCCAATTGGCACCCTCTTCCATGATTCCATTTCTGACGAGCCAGTAGCCCGGACCAATGATCACAAGTCTCTTTGTGATTTGATAATCGGCATATATGCCGCCATAATAGTCGGGTGAGGCATCGATCATGATGGTGTCGCCTGTGCTGGCGGCATTATGGGCGTCTTCAATGCTCGTGTACGATGCAGAACTGCCACTGACGTTGCTCACTCTCAGGATTTTCGCATTGGCGGCCATTGTCATGCAGATGGCGGCCAGGACCAGTAATGTCTTTTTCATCTCGTTAAAATTTTAATGTGTCAATAATACGGTTTTTGAAACTTTCTGATGCAAAGATACATTTGCACGGGGGCGTTTTCAAAGCATATACGGCCATCCTTTGTGAAACGCGGGGGTTCTTGGGATGAAACACACCTGAACGGAGATGAAACTTTTATAATATTGAAAATTTTATAATATTGAAAATTGAAGATTTTATTATATTGAAAATTGAAGATTGAAAATTGAAAATTGGGTGCGCACAGGATTATTATATTGAAAATTGAAGATTGAAAATTGAAAATTAGGTGCGCACAGGATTATTATATTGAAAATTTTATTATATTGAAAATTGAAGATTTTATTATATTGAAAATTGAAGATTGAAAATTGAAAATTAGGTGCGCACAGGATTATTACTTAAGTTTCGGAAGTCCGTTTGTATTGATATACAATTATTTACAGTAGATTCTTTTAAAAAGTTGTATGGATAATCAAACGATGATACCATTAAAATGCCTCCTTTTGTGAGGATTTT
>CADADN010000149.1:4950-10600 GCA_902786665.1 uncultured Prevotellaceae bacterium
GCTTTATCTTGGTTTGATGTTGAACGAACCCCGAAGGGGTGGACAGAGTACAGGCAGGTGGTGGAGTGCGAAGCACGGAACCCCTGCTAAAAGCATGGTATGAACAACAACCCCGAAGGGGTGGCAGAATGACAACTTCATACACTTCATATCGTTGCTCTGCCACCCCTTCGGGGTTGTCGTGGGTATCATCGACTCTGGCTTCGACTTTCTCCATCCTTCGTTCAAGGATGCAGAGGGCAACCTCCGCATCAAAGCGGTCTTTATACCAAGTTTTACACGCTATGAAGGTGGCGAGGTGGTGACGACTCTTGACGGCACAGAACTGGCAGGCAAGGCCTACACCAAGCCAGAGGAAATCCTCGAATTAGGAACCGATGAAGAGAATAACAGCCACGGCTCACACTGTGCCGCCATAGCAGCAGGGTCAACGTTCGACTGGGCAGGAGGCATGGCTCCCGATGCTGATTTGGTGCTTTGCTCATATAATGTTCTAAATGATGAGGAACGTAAAAAGGAGAATAGCGATAACTTAGGCTACCGCATCATGCAAAGCATTCTCTATATCCGCGACTATGCCAAGCGCGTAGGCAAGCCTTACGTTATCAGCATGAGTCTGAACAGTCACGACGGACCGCACGACGGTACGAGCATGTCAGCGTCGATGCTGGAGCAGTTGGCACGCGAAAACACCAATATGACCATAGCCACAGGTAACGAAGCATGCGAGGCTAGCTACGTCACTCGGACGCTTGTCGGTAATGATACCCTGCATACCGTTATCGAAGGAGTTCCGATGGCATATGCCTTTACCCGCAAGGCAGGTGATATGAGCTTCCAGATTGGAATAATTGACGGGGAAACGAAGAAAGAGAAGTGGCGCTCACAGCCGCTGTCAAGTGCTGACGGAGGTTGCAGTTTCTGTTTTGAGCTTGACGACAGTGATGACACGACAACACCTTATGAAGACATTAGAAGCCATCTGGCGGCGGTTATAATTGGTCAGGTGATTTTTAGTATAAGCACGATGGAAGACAGGCGTGCAAGAATGTCTTTTGAAGGTATATCAACGGCGGGCAGAAACAGACTTGTCTTTCACATTACCTGTCCGGAGAACAACGTTGTCGATATGTGGGGCAACGGCACAGGGTTTGGTACAATGCCCGGAACCGACTATTACACCGAAGGCGTCACAAGCAATTCCGCGGGTGATTTCGTTACCGGTGGAACCATCATCTCCGTTGGCTCGTGGGTGGCCAGGAACGAGTATGTCAATATCAATGGCAAGTTGATAGAGGATGACAATCCTACAGGGAAAGACGTTGTGGGGTCATACTCAAGCTTTAGCAGTTATGGTACCGACATAGCCGGTCACAATCATCCCTATGTTTCTGCACCGGGCACCTTGGTTATATCGGCGCTGAGCCACTTCGACCCCAATTACAGCCTAGAAAGATACGAAGACGAATACGAAGACGTAGACGTAGAAGTAGTGGTGAAGGATGCCGATGGCTTTATCTGGGGAGCCGATAGCGGCACGTCGATGGCAACACCTACCGTTGCTGGCATCATCGCCTTGTGGTTGGAGGCCAAGCCTGACCTGACCTATGAGCAGATCAGGGAGACCATCGCTGCCACTGCCACCAAGGACGAATTCACCGAGGCTGCCCCCATCCGCTATGGTCACGGCAAGATAGATGCCTACAAGGGCTTACTCCACGTGCTGGAACTTTCCACAAGTATTCCAACACTCAGCCAGCATCAGCCCAAGGGTGTGAACTTTCGCATGAAGGACGGCCGTCTCTTCATTGAAGGCGCTGAAAACGGCACACCTATACGTATCTACACCACCGACGGCCGACTCGTGGCCTTTGCTCCTCTCTCGGAAGGTCGTGTCAGTCTGCCCGTCGGCTGCCCCGCAGGTGTCTATGCCGTACAGGTGGGTACCCTGGGCTCTACATTGATTCGTACACAATAGGGACAGACTTGCTTTTTCCTACTTGTCCCGGCAGTAGTCGGCAACCTATTCATCCCAGATGTGGTTTTCCCCAGCCCTCGGGTCACCATTACTATTGCCGTTATAAGTGATGGTGTTGCCGTCAATGTTGACCACGACATTATAGATGTTGTCGTTGCTGTTGAGGATGAGGTTCACCAATGATGTCACATCGGTTACGTTGATGCCTCCATCGCTGTTGACATCGGCATTGGCGATGATGATGTTGCTGTTGGCATTACCGAGGATGAGGTTCACGAGGGAGGTCACGTCGGTCACGTTGATGCCCCTGTCGCCGTTCATGTCGCCAACTGTCGTGATTGGAGAAACCAGCTGGAACCAAGCACGGCAGGCGTTGATGGTACTTGCTACACTCGGATAATTGAGTTTTTCGTTTTCCCCGAGATAGAGTTTGGTGCGGTCGTTAGCGGCGAGGGTGAAGGGGCTGAAACTGCCCATAAAACTTACTGCACCGTCGGTACTGCTTAGTGCCGTCGGAGTGGTATTGTTGATTTTTACATCGTAAAACGTCGGATTGGTAAAAAAGCTGATGGCGATGCCCTCGTTGGAATTCTCGGGTTCCCACTTGATGATATACGGCTTGCCCGCCTCGATGGTCGTGACATTCTTGAAGTTGAGCGTCAGCGTGCCATTGGAGAACGATGTGTTGTCGAGCGTCATTACCGTGGCTCCTTCGAGAGGCGAGCCGCTAAAGGAGATGCCATCGGTGTCATCTTTGTCAATGACCCCAAAGGGCAGGCAAAGCATGTTCCAGGAGCCATTCACATAAAGCTTTCGACCCTGTAGTGCGATATTCACTTTTCTGTCGTTCCATGTATTGAGAAACGCGTCATTGTTGGCATTGTCGGCAAGGTCTATGACCAGGTCGCCCACGAAGGTGGCATTGACCTCGTTCACAAAACCGTTCCAATCCTCGGCGTTGAATACATGGCACTTGGTGGCTCTTCCAGATTTGAAGTCGTCGCAACAATTTTCAGGCCAGTCCAGAATGTCAGGGTTGGCATAGCAATAGACATCTGTCATCCCCGTGCAACCTTTGAAAGCATCCCAGCCAATGAAATTCACTCTGTTGGGGATATCGATGGAGGATAGGCTTGAACAATCTACGAATACAAAACTCTCGATTCTCGTCACACTATTTGGGATGGAAATGGAGGTCAAACTGGTACAAGCACCAAAAGCATTTTCCCCGATGCTCGTCACACTGATAGGAATGTCGATGGAGGTTAAACCAGAGCAGTAATAAAAGGCATGTTTCCCTATGCTCGTTACGCCTTTTTTGATGGTGACAGAAGCCAGTCCGGCACAATATGCAAAAGCATTTATCCCGATGCTCTTCATACTGGCGGGGATGGTGATGGAAGTTAGGCCAAAGCAACCATAGAAAGCACTTTTCCCTATGCTCTTCACGCCGTCGAGGATGTTGATTGAGGTTAGGCTTGTGCAATTCTCGAAAGCACTTTCCCCTATGCTCGTCACATTGTTAGGGATGACTGTATTCTTGCATCCAACAATCAACGTATTGGTTGCTTTCTCTATGATGGCGTTGCAGTTGTCTCGACTGTCGTAGGTTGGGTTTCCACTTGTCACAGTTATCGACTCCAAAGCACTGTCATAATGGAAGGTTGTATAGTTGATGTTATTCACACCTTTGCCGATGGTAACAGATTTCAGGCTGGTGCAGTTAGCGAAAGCATCTTCCCCCATACTTGTCACATTGTTTGGGATAGTGATGGAAGTTAGGCTCTTGCATTTATAGAATGCCTTTTCCCCTAAACTCGTCACGCTGTTGCCGATGGTAACAGATTTCAGGTTGTCGCAGCTATGGAAAGCACTTTTTCCTATGCGCGTCACATTGTTTGGGATAATGATGGAAGTTAGGCTCTTGCAACCCTCAAAAGCCTGTTCCCCTATGCTCGTCACGTTGTCGGGGATGGTAAAAGATTTCACTCCTTCACAATGATAGAAAGTTAATTTTCTTATGCTCTCCACATTGTCGGGGATGGTGATGGAAGTTAGGCTATTGCAGAAATTAAAGGCACCTTCCCCTATGCTTGTCACGCTGTTGGGTATGTCAATGGAGGTCAGATTGTTGCAACCATGGAAAGCATTATCACCTATGCTCGTCACATTGGGCATCTTGAGGTTCTTGATTTTTGTGTTAGCGAACGTTTCGTCAGGGATGCTTGTGATTCGATTTGGTAGTTCGTCTGCCCTAATGACAGTGCCGTTGTTATCAACGACGTTGACATTTGTGAGTTTCTTGCAATCCTTCGCCGACAACATCTCGGTGGGTTCAAATGCATCGGTGAAGTATATGGTTTCAAGGTTGCTTATCGTTGAAAGGTTCACGCTGGGGTAAATATCTATCACCATTGCGCCGTTGATGATGGCCGGTACAGCTTTGGCAGAATCTTTCACACTTTCGCTAAAACCAGTAATGCGGCACTGCGAAAAATCGCTGCTTGTCACGATGTCCCAGTAATTCGACTGGAAAGACTTGCAGTGCATGAAGATGTAATCGGATAATTTCCCGCAACCGGCGTTAAGGTCGTAGCCTTTGGCGTTGTCACCGTTCTTGCCTACTACATCGGTGCCCCATTCGTTGCTGTTAAAGGAAATTTCGTAAATGGCTGTCTTGTTATTTAAACCGGCGGTGGTATAATAGAGATGGATGTCGGAGCTGGTGGGGATGCAGTTGCTGTTCAGGTTGCCCTGCACGCTCTTGAAGTGGCTGCCGCCGTCGTAGGGTACGAGGTGATAGGGGAGATCATTGATCATTCTGTCCTCACTCAAATGGCCGCTTTCGTTGGTGAGATAGAAGCCGGTGATGAAGGTGAGGTTGGGAGAGTTTTCGAAGTTGTCCGCCGTCTTGTAGAGCAGGTAGATGTAGTCGCTGGCAGAGCCGCAGCCATCGTTCAAGTCCTTGTCGATGACCGTCCATCCCTTGCTCTGATAGGCGGCCTTGAGGTTGTCCACCTCGCTTTTCGTGCCACCGATGAGTACCACGTCGGTGATGAATTGCCTGGGCCACGCACCAGTGAAGGTGGTTATGGCGAGCAGCAGCGTCATCGCTACCCGCGCCCGAAGGGTTGTAATGATGGATGTTGTTTTCATATGTTCTTAGGTTGGTTTGAGTTCAAGTTGCGATAGCAAAGATAGTGCAAATCGAGCGCATTGCAAAACAAAAGTTTTTTTTGTTTTCAAGGCCGAGGTGCAGCCTATCTTCGTCTGAGGACAAAGATAGTGCAAATCGAGCGCATTGCAAAACAAAAGTTTTTTTTGTTTTCAAGGCCGAGGTGCAGCCTATCTTCGCGTTAGCAAAGATAATATAATTTTGGTAATTATCATTGGATTTGTGCAATTTATTGCATTTTTGTGCTGATTTGTAACGAAATACTCAACGCTCCTCATGCCGTTCCTGAATTTTGGAATAGTTGGAAAAAGATAGAAAATCATGGAAAAAAGGAGTTATTACCCAAAAAATGTGTACTTTCGCAGCCATATTTAAACAAAAATAGATTTGATGTATTCTAAGTAATCGTTAAAAAATAAGTTGGTATTATTTATGTCCTCAGTTGCATTTGACAAGGTAGTTCCATTTTGGCAGGATTTCGTCCTTGATGATATGCT
>CADADN010000150.1 GCA_902786665.1 uncultured Prevotellaceae bacterium
CATTGGAAAAGTAAAATCCGTGGTACCCCTAAAACCGCCTCAAAAAAAACCGCCTACTGAAAATCAGGGATTTACGTAGGCTATAGCTGCAATGTGGGTCAAGATGCCACAGCCCAGACCAAATTCCAGTTCGGCGCGAACCAGCCCTTTGCTGTCCAGATAGTCACTGTAGGCCACCAACGGTCCCACATACTTGATTTCCACATTCAAGTCCCTGTCGAACGAAGTGTTGAACAAATACGCACTTGCTCCCAATCCAAAACCGGAACGCCATAAATGTTGGTACTCAACACCATAATCCAGGCCCAACTTGTATTCATAGAAATTCCTCGGAGTCTCCACTTCCGAACAGACGAGCGAAGGGCCGACATTCACCTTGACGACATTACACGGGACACGCTTTTCGTCAAACGGAAACCTATTTACATCCTCCAATTTGGTGGTCGGCAGTCTTTTCCCTGTAACAGCCAAGTCATCGGAAACCATGTCTTCACTTGACTGGCCTTTACTCACAGGTTCCACCGAGGACAACAGTTTCGAAGAAGAACAACCTACGACCAAAGCCGCCAATACACTCAAGGAAAAAAGGGTAAAACAACGTGAAAACATATCCAAGAATTTTATAGGGTTATTATCAAGAAAGATGGAAGCCAAGGAAGCCTATCCACTGCCAGCGCCTCCATCTTTGTTGCAAAAATGCAAAGAAATCTTAAATTCATCAAGAGTTTTTCCCTAATACTCCGGGGATTTACCCTAATACTCCGGGGGATTATCCCTATTTTGTATATCCACCTCGCTCACAAAAAGGCCATGCCCTTGCTCCAATGGAGCAAGGGCATGGCCTTTTCGCAACAGGAATCGTTTTTACAGGAAACTCCAGGAATACTAGAAAAACGAGAACCCTAATAGTTTATCCTTGCGCTTTCTTCTGACGTCTTCTCACGAGGAGTCCCACGACGGCGAGGGCGACGACGGCTCCTGCCCCCACGAGGACAGGCGTCATGCCACCACCATTCTCACCATCAAACATGGCGGCGAGGCTGCCACTGGCCTCCTCATCATCAGAGTCGGGAGCATCCTTCTTCTCCAACATCTCCAGGACAGCAGCACCATCCGTATTCTTCAACACGGGTTCCGGCTCTGCATATTCGACCTCGTAGATGTTGACGGCGTTACCGCCTGCATTCCCCCTGCCCTGTGAGGTGACGATGACATACCGTCCGTCGTTGGAGATGTCCAGTCCTACGGGATAGGAGTCCACGTCGATGTTGGCCACGGCCTTCATCGTCCTGGTATCCACCACATAGAGTTTGCTGGCAAGATTGCATGCGGCAAAGACGAAATGCCCGCTGGGTGATATTTCTATGGTGCGTGCTCCTGCGCCCACCTTGCATTCCTCCCAACCATCAACGCTGGTGGTCTTTCCCGTCATGGCCTTTGCAGCAGCCATGAACTTGTCAAGCTTGATGCGCTGCACATACCCGTCCCTGTTGATGCTGAGATATAGATAACCGTCGCGTATGACAAGATGCCTGACGTTGGCCTTCATGCCCAGCACCCTGCCGAGATATTCCTGGGTCTCCATGTTGATGACGGCGATGCCGCCATTTCCTCCCATGCATCCCACGAGGAGGTATTTGTCATCGGGTGTGAAGACAGTGCCCCTGAGGCAGTAGCCGCTCTTGTTGTCACGGTCTACCGACACCGTGAGGCTGTAATTGAGCGGCAGCACATAGTCCACCACAAGCAGTTTCTCGTGATACCACTCGTCGGGGTTGAGGCTGGCCACGTTGACCAGTCCCACGGTGTTGTTGCCCCAATGTGTGATGGCGACATGTTTCCCGTCGTGCGAGGTGGCCACCATCTTCGGCAGCGGTCCCGTCTCCATCAGTTTCACTATCTCGTCCGTCCTTGTGTCGATGACGGCGACAGCCGACGGGTCTTGTGCATTAAGGTCATAGGTGCGTCTGTAGAACGGAATCCACAAGTACCGTCCACCATGTGAGAAGGTGGCCTCGACGGGTTTTCCCTGGAAGGTGTTGAGGTTCTTGGAGTAGTGGGTGAAAGGATAGAACTGGCTCGGCTTGCTCCACAGTGCGTCGTCCTTCCCGTCCTTGAAGTCATACTTGATGACCTTGAGTCGCTCATGGGTTTTCATATCATAGACCACCGTGGCGCATCCTTCGAGAGAGTTGACATAATACTTTGTCCCGTCGGGATGTATGTTGGCCGACTTGGGTGAGTTGATATTGGGGTCCCTGTACTCCTTTGGACTTCCACCAAAGTTCACGTGTTTATTGACGATGGTGAGGGTGAGCTCCCCTCCCTCGGCCTTGCTGGTGGTGCCCATGGCGGGATGCACCAGTTTTCCCGAAGCAGCATTGCTTGCTGCCTGGGGCTTGCCCGTGCCAGCGTTTTGGGCATGAGCCGGCGCGCATGCCAAGACGGTCAAGGCACACGCGGAAAAAAAGAAATGTTTGAACGTTGTCATAATCTATGTTTATGCTGATCTTCACTTAAGAGTCAAAATGCCTCGCGGTACTTTGCCTCGTCCTTGTCTTCGAGCATGCCCACGTAGGAGTTGTATCTGCTCAATGCGATGTAATGCTGTTCCACTGCCTGCAGCACGGCACATCCCGGTTCGTGCGTGTGTGTGCAGTTGCCGAAACGGCAGTCTTTTGAGAAATGGAAGATTTCGCGGAAATAGCCGCAAATCTCCTGCGGTTCCATGTCGAAGGAGCCGAAACCCTTGATGCCCGGTGTGTCGATGGCCCATCCTCCCCCCGGCAGTTTCAGCATCTCGCTGAACGTGGTGGTGTGGGTGCCGGTGCCATGCGCCGCGGAGAGCTCCGCCGTGCGCAGTTTCAGGCCCGGTATCAGCCTGTTGAGCAAGGTGGACTTTCCCACGCCGCTGTTTCCGCTGAAGACAGACACCTTGCCGTCAAGCATGGCCGTCAGTCTGTCGATGCCCATCCCCGTTTCTGCCGACACCTGCAAGACGTCGTAGCCGATGTTCTCATACAACTCGGCCACCATCTGTTGCATCCTGAGGTCGTCTTCGTCGAGGAGGTCCGTCTTGTTCAGCACGAGTACGACAGGCACCCTGTAGGCTTCCGCCGATGCAAGGAACCTGTCGACAAACGTGAGTGATGTGACGGGATAGTTGACAGTGACGATGAGAAAGGCCTGGTCCACGTTGGCGGCAATGATATGGCATTGCTTTGACAGGTTGGGCGACTTCCTGACGATGTAGTTCTTCCGGTCTTCTATCTCGTTGATGAAGGCAGTCCCCTCGGCATTGCGTATGATGCCCACCCTGTCGCCCACAGCCACCGGGTTGGTGCTGCGGATGTCCTTGAGTCGGAAATTGCCTTTGATTTTGCTTTCCACCGTCTCACCATCATCGGTGAGTACGGTGTACCAGCTTCCCGTGTTCCTGATGACGAGTCCCTTCACCTGCCTACACGGTCATGATTTCCTTGTTCTTTGCAGCAAGGATTTCCTCTATCTTCTTGATGTACTTGTCGTGGAGTTTCTGGAGTTCGAGTTCGGCATCTTTCTCGTTGTCCTCTGAAAGTCCGTCCTTGATGGCCTTCTTCAGCTTGTCCTTGATGTCGCCCCTGACATTGCGCACCTCCACCTTGGCTTTCTCCGCAATCTTGTTGCACTGCTTGGTGAGTTCCCTGCGGCGCTCTTCGGTGGGTTGCGGTATGTTGAGGCGGATGATTTCCCCGTTGTTCTCCGGTGTGATGCCCACATCGGAGTCCATAATGGCCTTCTCTATGGTCCGTATCATCTTCTTGTCCCACGGCCTGATGGCGATGGTTCTTGGGTCGGGTGTCGACACGTTGGCCACTTGGTTGAGCGGCACCATGCTACCATAGGATTCCACCCTGACGCCGCTGACGATGGCGGTGTTGGCTCTTCCTGCTCTGATTTTGGCCAGTGCGTCCTCAAGGAACATGGCGGCCATCTCCATTCTCTCTTCACTTTCGTTAAGTGTTGCTTTAACGTCTATCATAGTTTGTTATCAATGGTTTCCAACGGGCAAATTTATGAATATTTTTGATATCATGCAAAAAAATGCGTGGAAAAGTGAATGTTTTGGCAGAATTATCCATGGAACATCACGCCAAATGGCCCGTAACGGCTGTAGGGACTAAGCGGACATGCATGAAGCAAGCCCCTACAGCATGTCCGCAAGAAACCTATTTCCCCAGGAACTCACTCGGTGTGATGCCTGTCACCTTCTTGAAGAGTCGTGTGAAATGGTGTGGGAAATCGAAGCCGAGGAGTCGCGATGCCTCGCTGATGTTATGGCCGTTCATCAGCAGACTCTTGGCTTGGTTGATGACGTAGTTGTGGATGTATCCGATGGCCGTTCCACCCGTAGCCTTGTGTACGAGGTCGCCGAAATAGTGCGAGGAATAGGCCAGTTCTGAGGCGCAGTAGGCTACGGAGGGCAGGCCATGCGCAAGTTGCCGATTTTCGCGGAAATAGGTTTGCAGCAGGTCGTGGAAGCGTTTCAGCAGGTCGTTGCTGCCCTTGTCCTCCTCCGAGAGCTGGCGCAGGTAGATGCGGTTGCAGTATTCCAATATCAAGCGCAGGTAGCCCAACAGGATGCTCCTGAGCGAGGGCGAGTCTTCGTGTCCCGTCAACTCCTGTCGCATCTGGGCTGTCAGTTGCGTGATGCACAGCCATTCGTCGGGTTCCATCCGCAGCGAGTCGGTAAAGAAATAGGAGAAGAACTGATAGTGGTCTATCTTGCGTTCCAGGTCCGTGCCATGCAGCAGTTCGGGTGACCACAGCAGCACCCATCCGCTCAGTGAGATGCGTTCGCCGTTGTCCTCCAGACCTCCTATCTGTCCTGGTTCCACGGCAATGATCGAGGCATCGCTCACCTGCAGGGTCTTCATGCCATAGGAGAGGATTTTGGGAAACTGCCGCTGGATGAACAACCCATACACCCCATAGTTGTTCAGGCTATGGCGGACGGGCGGCAGTTCGTCATAGTGGATGATGCTCAGCAGAGGATGCAGCACGGGGGCGTCCACAAACCGTGCATAGTCGTTGGGACTGTCTACTTTCAGTATTTTCTTCATATCTCACGCCATCTATGGTATTCGTGCCACAAAGATATGAAAAAGCACAAAAAAACAAGACAAAATGGTAACAATAGCCATAAAAAAACATATCTTCTGCAAAATTGGTGCACAATCAGCTAATTTGTGTAATATCCATATCATATTATGTCCGTACCTTTGCGGCGTGAAAAAAACATATAAGTCCACTTTGATTTCACGCAGTCCTATGATTACCTGTTTTCCTATAACCTCCTATAGCCTTTTCTGCGAAGGAGCATGGGATTCTGCCGGCAAGAACATACAATAAACATCAAAAAGATAAACAATGAAGAAGACTTTACTCATCCTCATCCTGGCGCTTACAGCCATATGCTCATCTACCCAAGGCAAGACGCTCGTGGTGTATTACAGCTACACGGGCAACTGCCGAGAGATAGTGAACAAACTGACCAGTCAGATTCAGGCCGACGTGTTGGAAATCCAACCGGCAGAGAAGGGACTGCACTACGAGGCCAACGGCTATGCCCTC
>CADADN010000151.1 GCA_902786665.1 uncultured Prevotellaceae bacterium
CCGAAGTTTTCGCTGCTGTGCTCACGATGTAACTTACTCCCCCTCTAAGATTAGAGGGGGCAGGGGGCGTTGATCTATGAATATCGGTGTAGGCTCTGTGCGCAATTGTAGAGACGGGATACATCCCGTCTCACCAGCGGAATGCCACGCCATACGGCTCGGTGTGCAACTGTAGAGACGGGATACATCCCGTCTCACCAGCGGAATGCCACGCCAAATGAGGTGGTGCGCACTGAGACGGGATGTATCCCGTCTCTACCACCTTGCACCGACCTCTTGGCGGCAGGCGGGCACAAGACCCGCCCCTACGACTTCGGGGGACCATTTGGCCTTTTCGGACATGCATAAAGCAAGTCCCTACGACAAATGGGATTTGTTGCACCCCCCTCCTCACAAACACTTGTCTCTAACTTCTCTAACTTCTCTAACTTCTCTAACTTCTAAAAATCTCCTCAAACTCCACGACTTCGGGGGACCATTTGGTCTTTTCGGACATGCATGAAGCAAGTCCCGGACATGCATGAAGCAAGTCCCTACGACAAATGGGGTTTGTTGCCCCCTCCTCACAAACAATTGTCTTTAACTCCTCTAACTTCTCTAACTTCTCTAACTTCTAAAAACTTCTATATCTTCTCTAACTTCTAAAAACTCCTAAAACTCCTAAAAACTCCTATATCTTCTCTTGCTCCCGTCGCCAAGAATGTGGTTGCGACAAAATCACACCCAAAAGGCCAAAAATCATTTGTTTCGCCCCTCGCTAGGTATTTTGAAATCCTTCATTTCCAACCTTTTGGTTGGCGTGACATCCTTTGCCTCCCATGTGCGCACCATGATGCGTGGGTCGCCGTCGTTCTCGGGGAATTCCCAGAGGAGGTTCACATACCCCGTGTCGCTATACACCCTGCCATAGGCATTCTCCGTTCTCCAGTCCTGAACGAGTGTGACCAGATAGACATTGTTTTTGGTAGGGTGTCTCTTCAGTTCGATATTCGAGAACCCCACCTTGATGTATTTCTTTCGGGCGAAGATGCCTCTCAGTTCATTGATGTATTGCACCTTGTTTTTCTCATCATATTTCGGCACCGTGACCATTGCCCCTTCAGGGGTTTTGTATGTCACCATCCGTCCGGTGATGATGACGGCGTCGTTGCTGAAGATGTCTTCTATGGCTTTGAGGTCTTTCTGGTCGTAATAGCTCCTGTAACGCTCCACGAAGTTGAGGATTTCCTCAGCCCTCCTCGCGTCGGTGACTCCTGTTCCTGAGTTCATGATGGTGTTCACCATGTGCTTCTCCAGAGAGAAGAACACGCCGGTGATTTCCCCGTCGGAGGCGAAGCTGACGGTGAGTTCACGTGTCGGGTTGTCGTTGTAGTCGTCGATGTCGAGGATGGTCACCGGCAAGCCTCTCACCTGATAGCCCGTGACGGTCTGCAGGCATTTCTCCACATTGACGGCGTCGTCGCAGGAGAAAGGCATGAATTCCCACAGGTCGAGGAATTCATGCTTCGCTTGTTCACTGATTTTGACACCGTTGAAACTGACAACACTTTTGCTTTCCGCTGCCGCGTTGATGTTGGTGAGCAGTTGGCTGATGTTTTGTTCGGCGGTTTTTTTCAGGTTCTCTTTGTAGAGTCCTTCGGAGAAGATGAAGGTCACTTTTTCTTGTGCGCAAATGACAAGGATGGCCATTGATGCGAGAACCACGGTGGATAGTATGCGTTTCATTTTATTTATAGGAGTTAAAGAGGAGTTTATTTAGGAGTTAAAGGGGAGTTAAAAGGGAGTTAAAGGGGAGTTAAAGGGACATGTGTTCATTTGATGCCATTCATCGAGAGAAAGGTGCTCATCATTTCATGGTGAAGCACAGGGCGCCATAGTCGGTGTAGAGGGAGAGCGACTCTTCCTTGTTGTTGTCGGTGATGTTGTATCTCATCCCTTTGTCGTTTTCCGGTGAGAGGACGACCAGGGGGATGCCGTATTCCGGGTCCAAGACAAGCACGAACATCCTTTCAGGGTGTTCAGCCTCGGGGTATGGCGCCCAGTCCGCCACGGTGCCGGAACGCTTGCGGGCGTTGAGTATGTAGATGACGGCTTCCAGGTTGTCGACGCTCATCATCTCCTTCACCAGAGGGGCAAGGCGTTTGTTATCGCCATAGTTGATGGAGGATGCTGCCGCAGGTTGATGCGATGGCTTCACGGAGGGTTCCACCGTAGCCGTTGGCTCCGCAATGTTTGCCGTTGGCTCCGCAATGTTTGCCGTTGGCTCCGCAATGTTTGTCGCAGGCTCCGCAATGTTTGTCGCAGGCTCCACATGGTTTGCCGTCGGTGCATTGTTTGCCGCCGGTGAGGAGGTGTTTTCTTCCACTTTCATATATACCATCACCTGCACCCGGTTGCCACGTTGTCGGGAGAGTTCTTGTGCTTTCGTCCTCACTTGTTTCACATCCACCTTTTCTTTCGTCCGCGCCTCCATGCTGAGTATCAAGTCGTTCAGGGCCTCCATGTAAGCCGTGTCGGCATTCTCATGGGTGGCTTGTCCATAAACATAGCTCTTGTCGAGTTTGATGCTGTTCATCTGGGTCACCACGTCTTGGCCATGGACGAAGGCGGAGGTCGTCCATAGCATCAACAGGAGGGTTATCATCTTGTGTGCATTCATCATTTGTCTTTTTTCACGCTCTCGGCTTTGCCAAGAGGTCTTGTCCAACAATCGGTGCGCGTATCCCCTCCCTTGTAGGGTCAGGTCTTGTGCCTGACCGCAAAGGGGCTGGGGTGGGGTCTTTGATTAAAAGTCAATACAACAAATTGGACACCCTACTCACCAATTTATGATACATTATATGGAAATTTCATGTTAAAACTCATCTTTTGTGGAACTTATATGTCAAACATCATTATATTTCATCCCCTGTCAATGGTTGTTTTTTGTTCGACGTGATGCGGCGCCGTTGTTATCGAAAATGCTTCTTACGTTGGACGACGGGGTGAAGAGGTGCACCTTGCCGTGCACCAGGGGGTGGTCGGCAAACAGCTCATTCTCCGCGGCCCTGATGGCCAGGATGTGGTCGTAGCCCGACTGCATGTTCCTCATGATGAGCGTCCCCGTCAGCGTGCCGTTCTTGTTCTCCTCGAAACCGAAGAATGGCTGCAGGCCTTGTTTCTGGCAGAACCCCAACCAGTTGCGGATGGTGGTGGTGAAGGTTTCGCGCTTGTGGTTGTCGAGCACGAACTCCAGTTCGATCATCGCGCTGTCGATGGGCATGTCGTATTCCACCAAGAGGTTGGCGAGTGATTCCTTCGGCGAGTGCCTGTCGAAGAGTATGGCGAGGCGGTGTGTCTTGCCGCTGTCCGTCTCCTCGGTGATGGTGGTGAGGTATCTGTTGTTGTTGATGTCGCTGATGATGTAACTGCTGCCGGGCACGACGTACATGTCGGGTTCGCCTGTGGGAGCCATCCGTCCGGAATAGTCCTTCGGCGTCGTGCGTTGTGTGTCGTTGTAGGTCTTGATGTCGCGGATGAAGTTGAGTTCCATCTCCTTCCTGTTGCTGTTGGAGAGCAGTTCGTAGTTGATGGGGAAGCTC
This sequence comes from uncultured Prevotellaceae bacterium, assembly GCA_902786665.1. Lineage (GTDB taxonomy): Bacteria > Bacteroidota > Bacteroidia > Bacteroidales > Bacteroidaceae > Prevotella. The sequence goes on from CADADN010000151.1 coordinate 3,582, forward strand.
ACCACGACGACGGGTGTGCCGCCTTTGGTCCATTTCACGCGGTAGTATTTCTCTGAGACGTTCTCTATGTCGCAGCCATCGGCGTTTTCCATCACCTTGGAGAGGGTGGCCCAGTTGCCTTTCTCGAATTTCAGGTCTTGCAGCATCAGGGAGTTGTCGCTCACCCTGTACTGATGGTCGAGCACGGCATACTCCAGGTAGTCGTAGATGGGGGAGGGCTGCAGTTGTCGCATCTCCTCGAAGAACAGTGGTATGCCGATATGTTCCACCACGCCCTTTTCGTCTTTGCGCAGCGTCACTGTTTGCTGCCCCACCTTCACCTGTTTCGTGGCGGGCAGGCTGTCGGTGGCCAGTGCTGCAGCGTCGAGCTTCAGCTTCGTGGCGGCCTTGTTGAGGTGCGACGCCTTGAACTGCTGTGCGCTGGCCATCGTTGCCGTCAGCAACAGCAGGGCGGCTACCATGACAGATGTTTTTTTCAAATGCCTCATTTCCCTATGTTTAATTTCTCCTTTTCTCCATTGCTCTTGGTCCAGGTGCCCCATACCAGGTGGCCTTGGCTGTAGGTGCCAGAGACCCTGTCGCCGGGGGATGCCGTCTTATGGTTGATGTCACGGCTTTCTATCACATGGCTTGACTTGAACGTCATCGTGCCCTTGCCGTCGGGCTGGCCGTTGGCGATGCCTCCTTCCCATACGGCATAGCCCAAGTCCAACCTTCCCGATGTCGGTTTTGCCTTCTCTGTCTTCTCCGTCTTCTCCACCTTCGCGGGTTCGGGTTGTGGTGCTGCCTTTTCCGTCTTTTCCTGTTTCGTCGGGGTGGGGGTGGCGACGGGTTGCTGACTGGCGGTCGGCGTGGTGGCTGACTGCTGGGTGCTTGACTGCCGTGTGTCGGATGGGGTCTCTTGCTGCTGTGGCGTGACGGCGGTCTGCCCCTCCTCCTTTTCGTTGGATGTCGTGGGGCCGTTGCTTGTCGTCTCTTTCACGGCTTTCTCTTCTTGCCCCTCTTGTCCCCCCTCGGGAGGCAGTGTCGTCGGGCGAAGCAAGAAGAAGGCGGCGATGGCGGCGAGGACTACGGCTGCCAAGGTGCCAGCCCAGAACCATTTCTTTTTGGGCGCCTTCTTCTGTGGACTCACCCTTTCCACCACGCGTGTGCGGTGCTTTCCCCCTTCGTCGGCAACCTGGCCGAGAAGCGCCGACACAAACTTGCTCACGCTCTCCGTGCGGTCGGCAGGGGTCTTGGACATCGCATTGGAGAGGGCGTCGACGACGTTGTCGCTCAACTCATCGGGAACGGTGGTGTATATCCATTTCTTGCTTATCTCCTTGGCTTCTACGGGCACCTCGCCGGTGAGCATGTAATAGAGTGTGGCACCGAGGGCATAGACGTCTGCCTTGGGGGAGAACGTGGCTATCCCGTCGTATTGCTCCAAGGGGGAGAAGCCGTTGCTGAAGCAGTCGACTTTCTCCGTGGTGAGTTGACCGTTGGCCTTGTATTTCCTGAACGACCCGAAGTCGATGAGCACGGGCTGTGCCCCGACCATCATGATGTTGCCGGGTTTCACGTCAAGGTGCAGGATGTTGTTGCGGTGGAGGTAGCTGAGTGCCTCGCCCACCTTCTTCGTGATGGCTACGGCCTCGTCTTGTGGCAGGCGGCCGCCCCTGTTGCTCACATAGTCTTTCAGGGTCTTGCCGTCAAGGTATTTCATCACATAGTAGACGGTACCGTTGGTCTCCATCACTTCGTTCACGGGGACGATGCCTTGGTGGTGGAGGTTGTAAAGGCAGTCGGCTTCGGCCTTGAACTCCACGTAGGCTTTCCTGAATATCTCTTCCCGGGCTTCGTCGGGTGTCACCGACTGGTCGGCGGCGCGATGGCACAGTTTGTTGGGGAACAGTTCCTTGATGGCATAGATGCCCGTCTGTGGGATATGGTCATCCATGTATTCCGCTTCCGCACGGTAGGTGATGCCGAAGCCGCCGCAGTTGATGGTCGCTTTGATAGTGTAATCATGGTTTCCTCTCAATACGAATCCTTCCCGTAGTGAGTTCATCTGTTGGTCCATGGCTTGATGATATGGGTTTTGTTGATTTGGGGGTTGATGATATGGTTTAAAGATAACAACTTACAAAAGTAGTGCTTTTTCCACAAATCACAAAATCTTTCGCCTTTTTTTGTGACGATGACAATAATAAACTTAAGTTTCGGAAGTCCGGTTATATTGATATACAATTATTTACAGTAGATTCTTTTAAAAAGTGTATGGATAATCAAATGATGATTCCATCAAAAC
>CADADN010000152.1 GCA_902786665.1 uncultured Prevotellaceae bacterium
CGGGAGCCAGCTGACATGTCTGGAATAGAGTCCGATTGGAATCAGGACGATGATGCCAACCAACGAGACCAGAATTTTTCTCTTCATCTGTTCTGATTTTAATTTGCCGACAAAAATACAATAAAGCAACGATATTCTTTCAAGAAAGATATTATCCAAACAAATAATTCGGCGAAAAACGACACAAAATCCAATGAATTAGATCAAAACAGGTATTTGCACTTTGTTAAAAGATCATTTTCCGACTTAATATTTTGCTTCTTGAAGCGTATATTATATGTATGACACGCTCAGAGTATGAACAGATGGCACCGAAGTTGCGTGCAGAGATGCTAAAAGTATCCCTGGCATTCTTCGGCGACGAGGATGATGCCGAAGATACGGTGCAGGAGGCGATGCTCCAACTGTGGCGGTATTGCGGACAGATTGATTCCGGACGCAATGTCACGGGTTTGGCTGTGCGTGTGGCGAAAAACTGTTGTGTCAACCATTATCGGCGGAAAAGACAGGAGCATGCGAACTTGGACGACTGCCTTGCTGCCTTTCCAGACCCCTCGATGTCTCCCCAGGAACGGCTGGAAGAGAAAGACACGCGGCGGATGATGCATGAGGCCATCGCAAGACTGAAACCACGAGAACGTCAACTGTTTGAACTGCGACAGATGGAAGAACTCTCCACGGAGGAAATCTCAGCGGAGACAGGCATCCTGAAAAGTTCCGTCTCCGCCATGGTCTCTGCTGCAAGAAAGAAAGTGTATGAAGAATTACTCAAACGACTCCGGCAATGAAAGACAAGGATATTCAATTATTGATTGACAAATACCTCGACGGAGCCACTTCACCGGAAGAGGAGAAGAGGTTGGCCAGGGAATTGTCACGCGCAGACGTCCCCCTGGAATGGGAGGCCATTAAGATGATGCTCGGCGAACTGGCCATGGGAGAGGCTGCCTATGACGAGATGATGACCAAAGGTCAGGCACCTTCGTACACGACGTCCCCCAAAAGGCCCCGGGGATGGATGACAGCCTTGGCCGTGGCTGCCTCGCTTGCGCTCCTTCTGCTGCTTGCGTGGCCGAAAGGACAGGAAGGCAACCAACCCTTGGCCGTGAGAGGACATAAGCAGGAGAAGGTGAACGACACCAAGGAAAACACGCACGTCGAACCAGCAAAAGACCATGTTGCAACCCTAGAACAGTCTCCAGAACAAAATACTGTCAATAATATTGAGAAGACACCGAAGATGAAGGAGCACCGGCTCTCCATCACACAAAAGACTACCACACACATGGAGACAGTGGCGTCCATCTCCGACACCCTCTATGAGGACACCTTGGGCAACGGCATCTGGCAAAGCAAGAAAAACATCGTCCTGGCTGAGGAAATGCTCAAGGACTGTGAGATGACCATCAGGAAGAGCGGCCAGGCCATCAGAAATGAGGTGATGGAGGCTTCCTTTCATGCATTGCCACAAAAGCCCAACTTCAGATTGGTCATCGACGAGGAGGGTGACTATGTGATAACCAATGACACCCAACCGTCCCCCGTCAGATTGTAGAACAAAAAAACATAGAATTATGAAAACGAAAAATTATCTTTCCATCCTATTTTTGATGGTGGTGCCTGTATTGGCCAACGCACAAAAACACATACAGGATGCTTTCGAGAAAATCGAGAAATCCACAACCGTCTTTCCTTCTGTCAGCACGAGTGAGGAGCATGACTCCAACGGAAGGGCCATCAGTGAAACAAGATATGTGGGTTTCAAGGTCGTCAGCCTGAAAAACGGCCTCACAAACATCCTTCAAGATGCTTTTGAAAAAGACAAGGGCAAGGCCAAGACGGCATTCATCAACACGTCTCCCGATGCTCCACGCAACCACTATCAGATCGTCCAGAAAAACAGTCCGGCCATCATCCTTGGAAACAAGCCGAACTCTTCCTATCTCATCCTTACCTTCCCCGACAAGGATCATCCTGGCTATCGTTTCGCCTATGCAGCGGAATGGTGGGACGCAAACGACCCCGACGATTCCAACATCAATGAGGGATTCCTGGTGGTGGCCTATGGTGAGACGCCGAAGGCACAGACCGGCTTCTCTCCATCCTTCAACATGGGCAACATCCTGAACGTGGACACTGCTTTCTATAGAATGCTCCCTGACACCAGTTGGGTGGGGAACATGGAAAGAATTCGGGAGTTGCCGAAAATGGAATGGCCCGGAATAGTAATAAAGGACGGACCGAGTCTCCATTGGGACAAGGATTCACAGCAATTCAAGATGACGCAGACGGATGTCAAGGCGCAGGATCTTCCCTCCACCGGCAGCAAGGGGGAATGGATGGCGAATGCCATTGACCATGTTGAGCATCTCAGCAACAAGGACTGGCATCGCCTGTTCGGACTCATCACGCAAAAGATGATTGACAAGGACAATACTGAGGACGACCTCATCGTGGCTGCCGGCATCATCCTCCAACTCTGCAAGAACGCCGAGTCTTTGGACGAAGACGAGAAAGGCGTCTGCATCGTACGCCTCAAGAACATCGCAGAAAATTTCAACGACACGTATGTCGGGGACCTGCTGATGCTCAGTGCCAGGAAACTGAATAATTCACGAGGAACAAAACCATAAAAATCAGTAACATAGCAAATCACATAAACTCAATCACACCCGGGAGCAGATGTGGGGCGCAGTGATGCGCCCTGCATCTGCTGATTACATTCACTTTCACTCCCCGCCTTCCCCAACACTCAACCCGTATCCTCCCAACTGGCCTTCAATCTTCTTCACCTTAAAGATATAGTTGGGATCCTCGGCAAACCATTTCCATAAGTTCTGCAGATGGCTCGGCATAGGATTGACAGGAGTCTTCAGAGAGATAGAAGTGGTGGTCGGTGTGGAGCGGGTTCTTCAATTCCTTTTCCAACTGGTAGGTCGGGCCTATCCAGTCCAGGACGTTCTCGGTGGTCACCTCTCCAGCCTTGTCGTGGATGGCTTTTATCCACTTGGCCTTCCATTCATCGGCACCTCCGTTATAGACTATCTCGTCGATGCCTATAAGGGAGAACATGCCTTTGGGCAGCAGTTCGTTCACAAGGTAGTCAATCATCTCCTTCCTTGTCTCATCGGAAATCTCTGAGCAGTAGTCATAGTAACTGCCATCGCTTGGTAAGCTGAAATACTTTAGCGTGCATAACGTGTAAATTGTAATTATTGCATAAGATGAGAGCCATTGTGATTAACGGCTGCTGCAAGGCCGAGGATTTGCAGGTAAGTGAGATTCCCGTCCCCAAGGTTCGACCAGGATGGGTGCTGGAGAAAATACACGCAGCCGGACTGAACCACTCGGAAGCCCAGCTCCGCATGTTCGAGGCCGACAACGACTATATCAATACGCAGACGCGTAGATGTCCAATGCGCTAGCAAAGCAAGTGGACATAACATTGTAGAAATTGTAAAAGAGTGGATTGATGCAGATAATCCTATCATTTTAGGACTCGCTGGCAAGAACTATGCTCATTGGGTGGTTGCTGTCGGGTATATAGAAGATGATTATGGAAAACTATCTGCTTTTCTTACCTAGGATCCTGGTAGCAAGTCTCCAACGTATGCACTATGGAATGGTATTCTTGATTTGCAGAAAGTCCCTCGAAAGAAGTATGGTTATAGGTATGATTCCGACTATGATGAAATGGTAGATGTTGAGGATGCAATTATTATAACGAAGAAATAGTGTGAATCGATAAGCGTGAATAATATCATCTTTTGAAGAAATCCGCCCTGATGAATCGAACAGACCCGTTGAAATCTATCTTGAATGATTCTTTGGAGGGTAAGTACTCAAGTATCGTGCCCTTGCCGAACACTTTGTGGTTGACGGTGTCGCGACAACCTGACTTGTTTGACGAACAGTCAAACAGGGGAGACTTACCTCTCATCATCATTTCATTTATCATCTACGTTGATATATGTGACTATCGGCTTCACAGCATTGCTTAAAACAGTCAATGTTCTGAAAGTCAATGTATCAATGACAATTATCATATCAAAATGAAACCCGTGATAGAAGATTGTAACACACCAATTAACAAGAGAAACGCACACTCCTAAAAGTGTGCGTTTCTCTATGCGTAAACATTGTAACCTATTGAAAATCAATGTTATTTGCGGAAAGTGAGGGATTCAAACCCCCGATACCCGCAATGGGTATACCGGATTTCGAGTCCAGCGCATTCGATCACTCTGCCAACTTTCCATTAAAGCGGTGCAAAATTATGCAATAAAATTGGATTTGCCAAATTTTTCGTTGTTTTTTTCAAAAAAAGAGTTATATTTGCAACCGAGATGAGTCAACCGTTAGCAGAAAGAATGCGCCCCCGCACACTCGATGAATACATCGGGCAAAAACACCTGGTGGGCGAAGGAGCCGTCCTGCGCAAGATGATCGATGCGGGACGCATCAGTTCGTTTATCCTATGGGGACCTCCGGGTGTGGGCAAAACCACACTCGCGCAAATCATCGCCCACAAGTTGGAAACCCCGTTTTTCACCCTCAGTGCGGTGAGCAGTGGGGTGAAAGACGTGCGCGACGTCATCGAACGAGCACAGAAAGGTCGTTTCTTCAACGCCCCCTCCCCCATCCTCTTCATCGACGAGATACACCGTTTCAGCAAGAGCCAGCAAGACTCGCTGCTTGGTGCTGTGGAAAAAGGCGTGGTGACACTCATAGGAGCCACCACGGAGAACCCCTCTTTCGAAGTCATCCGTCCACTCCTCTCCCGATGCCAGCTCTACGTGCTCAAGCCATTGGAGAAAGCCGACCTGCAGACCCTCCTCGAAAGGGCCCTCACCACCGACGTTGTCCTAAGCAAGCGTCGTGTCAAACTGGAACAAACAGGGGCTTTGATGCGCTACAGCGGTGGCGACGCCCGCAAACTGCTCAACATCCTGGAACTGGTGGTGGAAGCCTCCGACCCGTCGGAAGAGTTGGTCGTCACCGACACCTTGGTGGAAGACCGCCTGCAGCAGAACCCGCTGGCCTATGACAAGGACGGCGAGATGCATTACGACATCATCTCAGCCTTCATCAAGAGCATACGCGGCAGCGACCCCGACGCCGCCCTCTACTGGATGGCGAGGATGATAGAGGGAGGCGAGGACCCGCAGTTCATCGCCCGCCGCCTGGTCATCAGCGCCGCCGAGGACATCGGGTTGGCCAACCCCAACGCTCTGCTGCTGGCCAACGCGGCCTTCGACGCCGTGATGAAAATCGGATGGCCGGAAGGACGCATCCCACTCGCCGAGGCCACGGTCTATCTGGCAACAAGCCCGAAGAGCAACTCCGCCTACCTGGGCATCGGTGCGGCCCTCCAATTGGTGAAGAAGACCGGCAACCAACCCGTGCCGCTCCACCTGCGCAACGCCCCCACCCAACTGATGGCCGAGTTGGGCTACAGCGATGGGTATAAATACGCCCACGACTACCCCGGCCACTTCGTCGTGCAGCAGTTTATGCCCGACGCCCTCACCACCGAGCGCCTGTGGCACGCCCAGCACTCCCCTTCCGAAGAGAAACTTTACCAAAACATGCTCCGCTGCTGGGGCGACAAATACAAGGAACAATCATGAGAATCGTTATCCTGGACGGATACAGCGTCAATCCCGGCGACCTGTCCTGGGACGCGCTCAGAGAAATGGGCGACGTGGAGGTGTATGACCGCACATCGCCAGAAGAGGTGGTGACACGTGCCGAAAAGGCGGAAATAGTGCTCACCAACAAGGTGGTGCTCGACAAGTCTGCGCTCGACCGCCTGCCCTCGCTGCGCTACATCGGTGTACTCGCCACAGGATACAACGTGGTGAACCTTGAAGAGACCCGACAGCGTGGCATCATCGTGACCAACATCCCAGCGTACAGCACCGACAGCGTGGCACAGATGACCTTCGCACACATCCTCAACATCACCAACCGCGTGGGACATTACGCGCAAGAGAACGCCCATGGGCGATGGAGCAACAACGCAGACTTCTGCTATTGGGACTCCCCCTTGCACGAACTGGCAGGCAAGACATTGGGCATCGTGGGGCTGGGCAACATCGGCAAGCGCGTAGCAAGAATCGCCGCCGACTTCGGCATGGACGTGTTCGCCTTGACCAGCAAGGAACCCTCCGCCCTACCCCATGGTGTACAGAAGACCACGATGGAAGGATTGCTCGCCGTCTCGGACATCCTCACCCTGCATTGCCCGCTCACAGAAAGCACACGACACCTGATACGGGCTGAGACCATACAGAAGATGAAGCACGGCGCCATCATCATCAACACGGGACGCGGGCCACTCGTCAACGAGCACGACGTGGCGAAAGCGCTGCACGACGGGCACCTGGCGGCATATGGCGCCGACGTGCTCGACACGGAACCACCGACATGCGACAACGCACTGCTCTCCGCCCCCAACGCCTTCATCACCCCGCACATCGCTTGGGCCACGGTAGAGGCACGGAAGCGACTGATTCGCATCGCCACCGAGAATGTGCAGGCGTATCTCTCCGGAACACCCCGAAACATTGTGTGAAAAAAGCAAGAGTCCAAGAATGGCTGTGCGCACAGTAGAGACGGGATTCTTCCCGTCTCCCCTTTTGGAATGATATTTAAAGAAGTCATCGAAGTAAGAGAAGTAGCCTACGCTCGAAGTTAGCGACAATGGTCCACTCGATCATTGTGCGCACAGTAGAGACGGGAAATTGTCATTCAAGGCTGTTGTCCAGCACCATTTTTCAAGTAGTTTTCACAAGAAATTCATAGAAAAAGTAGTAGAATTTAAGCGGAATTGCAAAAAATCAAAAAAATCGCCCCAAAAATTTGGTGCAATCAAAAAAAAGCCATACCTTTGCAGTCGCAATTCAAAAAAGGCTCCCTAGCTCAACTGAATAGAGCATCTGACTACGGATCAGAAGGTTGTGGGTTTGAATCCCGCGGGAGTCACTTGAAAATCAAGGAGTTACGAAGATGTAACTCCTTTTTAATTTTGAGCTTTGACTCCCCTTTTAAATGTAGTGAAACCATATTTATTTTTATGGAATTTCATAAGATTACAACTCTTTTGTCTCCCCCATTATGCATTTCTGTGGAGCCTTTCATACTATTTAAGGAGGTATGAACGATAAAAAACAGGTATGAGATAGTGATGGAAATCTTGCCTGAAAGTAGTAATGATTAAATCTTCCTAAAAAAATAGTGTCAATCATTTGTTATCTTAGGAAATGTCGTATCTTTACATCACATTTTATTTGATACACTACAAGCCGTAGTGCAAATAGTGTTGGATAACGCCATTTTATGGGATTGGAAAATCATTTAGATATTTATTATTATGAGGATAATCAACAAAATCAAAAAGTTCATTATGTCACTCAAACTGGTGCACACGCTCAATCCTAGTGTGTTCGAAGAAACTGTGGATATCATGGAAGAGGTGTATCCTGGCTATAAAGCCCAACTTTCGAAACTCTATGATGAGCACCAGTTCCGTCACATGACAGCACTGATGAAGAAGTTCATCGAGGACAATGGTGGTTATGAGCGACTGGCCACTTTCTATAATAACGCCGACGAACAGAAGAAAGAGTCGCGCTTTTCTGAAAGTTTTCAAGCCCGGCACAGCCTTCGAAGATCAAGTCCTGATGTTGGACAAGGCTGCCAAGATAAAAGGAGTGGGTCTGCTCACTCAGTTGTTCGGTGAGATGAAGGACAACATCATCCAATCCAGTGTGAATTCGGGGCATCGAACGCTGGATGAATGGCACACTTTTGTCCGGAGGGAACATGAGGCTGGAAACGACATCCGACTGGGTATTTTGGAAGTGATGGAAGAGCAGGAGAAGCCAACCCAAGAACGTTCAGCAGATATTGGTCATGCTCAGCAACTATCCGATGCTCAGGTTGCAGAAGTGAGCCCCCAACCAGTTATCCCCGAAGAACTACGCACTGAAAAAGCGGCAAAAATGTTCAGAAAAGCCATCTCCAAAGGACTCTGTGATGAGTGTTACCATTGGAAACATTCAAAAGTACTGCTTGCATATTTCGCAGACAGAGCCAGCGAGTATCTTCAGTTGAGCAAAGCCGAGCAGGATGGTAAGAAAAAAGTCTTTTGGAAACCTTTCGAGACCTTGTTTCAGGTATCAGGTCTTTCGGGTGCCAGAAACACATATACCAATAAAACCGGCATACTTCCCCAAAATCATAAGATAGTTGACGCTATCTTCGATTGAAGAACAATTTGATGCATAGGAACAGGCGTGTCTATTCATTACATACGTTTATAAAGTCCAAACGGCAGATGCCTGTTGATGATGGCTATGATGTGCCAACGCTTAGTGACATAGGCTTGGGATTTCCTCTTGCGAATGGCGTCAATGATTTGACGGGCCACTTTTTCAACAGGCATCACCCAAAACAATCCTTCGCCTTTTGCCATTGCTGTATCAACGAGGCCTGGGCGGATGTCGGTAACTGCTATGTGACTGCCGATTTTGAATGCTTTCTTACGCAGAGCTTCCATGTAGTTGATTTGGAAGGCTTTGGTTGCACTATAGGCTGGTGCCATAGGTTCGCCACGTAGCCCGCCAACAGATGTGATTGCAACGAGGTGACCATGCCCCTGCTTTTCAAGGACATGATAGAGCATGTCAATGACAAATGTCCAACCCCTTACGTTCGTTTCTATTGTTGGACTTTCCAATGCATAGTCAAGTGAGGGATTGAGGTCACCCCTACCAGAACACACGATGGCTATATCAACGCTTCCGAGTTTCCTACAAAGGGTATCGATGGCCTGCCCAATTTCTTCCTGTTTGGTGATGTCAGCCGCAGACGTGAAGGTGTTATCGGGATGTCGCTGATACAGTTCATCCAGTAAATTAACACGCCGTCCAACAATACCGATGCAGTTCCCTTTTGCTGCATATATTTCAAAGAGGGCTTTACCTATGCCCGATGTCGCTCCGATGATGAGAACATTCATTTTACTTTTTTTTGAGTACAAAGTTAATGAGAATGTTTTCCCCCACCATGGATTATGGAATAAAACACCATTCATAAAACAAACTCTCAAAACGTTTTGAGAGTTTATAGGCCAAAGGTGATCTCTCTACGGATGTTGCTTATAGTGGTGGGCGTTACTTTTAGATAAGAGGCAATATCTTTCAGACTGATACTTTGCACAATTTCTGGACAACGACTGAATAAACGCTTGTATCTTTCTCTGGTTGTCATACGGAAGGTATCAAGGTATTGTGCATATATTTGAGAAAACAGATGGTCGGATATGGCTTGTTTGAGGTCTTTCTTATAGTCGGAATTAAGCAGTGAACATAATTCTATGCCTGGGATTTGATATACTTTGCAAGAGCCCCCTGCCATAATGGTCACCTCAGAAATCTTCCCAGAAAGACAATTCGGGTAATCTGCCACAAACTCGCCCTCGAAGGCAAAGCCCGTGCAATAGTCCTTTCCCTCCTCGTTGTTGTGCACCATATACTTGAAACATCCACGCTCCACGTATGCCACCCATTGCGCCGGTTTACCCATTTCTTCCAGCGTATCTCCCCGCAAGAATGTCCGTACTTCCCCATACTCCATGCAGTACTCCTGCAGGAAGTCCAGGTTTAGCCCCGCCTTATAGGTGTTGAATTGCTTGTTTGATTGGTGGGTCATATTCGAAGTCCTTGGTTATGTATATGCCAATCCATCCTGCTGACATTTGATGACGTCAGCATATTGAACTCCGTTTCTTGTCCGTATGACCGAAAAATCGTTGCAATAATCCGGATTAACATATTGATATGTATGAAATTAGTAACAAATTTATGAAGAGTTCGTCATAAACCACTCTTTTGGGATGCTTTTTTAAATACTTTAACGTCTATACTCATAAAGATGCCGGATTTTGATGTATGGTTGGCATCTTTTACAGTCGTAAGAATTCACATTACAGATAGTCAATCACTTTGAATTTTCATTTCTTTCATCTTCCTTGAAATCTATGGAATCACATTTCTGCCATATACGCATGTGGCCATTAGAATGTGGATAATTGCAAAAACTAAGTCCTTGAATCATAAAACTCCGAAGGCTCTATTTGGTTAGACCATTTGGATGAGGCTTCTTATATATCACTTATAATCAAATAATTACTTTCCCATGTGGTACCCATGTGGTACCCACATGGGCATGATTCTCTGCAATCCCACGCTATCTTTGCACAAAAATTTAAACGAAAAAATTATGCAAGGAAATTTCATTATGCTACAGATGGATGACCTGAAGCAGGTCGTCACTGAGATTGTCGAGAAGGTTTGCGCCAGACGCAGACTTAGTGAGAAACCCTCCAAAGGGGATGGCGATTGGCTAACGCGCGAAGAAGTGTGTGACATGCTGCACATCACTTATACTACACTCTGGCGGAAAGAGAACGATGGGGTGATTCAGAAGCACAAGATTGGCCGCCGCAATCTTTATAATAAAAAGGAGGTGGAAGCATTGCTGTCGTCAGGTGTTGATATTGCAGTCACTCATAAAAAGTAAGGAGTATGGATTGTCATCAAGTAGCGATACAGGAAAAGGCAAACGTAGGCGGAACTCACCTCAAGGCGGAGACCTTTGAGATAATGTCCATCCCGATCGACGGCTTGTCTCAATCGGTTCAGTCATATATCAGTACTGTGGCTGATGCATTTGGCTGTCCTCGGGATTATGCCACTGCAATATGCCTTCATACTGCAGGTGTCGCCGCGGGAAAAAAGGTGAAGTTGGACACCAATCCCTACTCAAACTATCCCAGCGACTTCATTTGTGTCGTAGGCAAGCCGGGCAGCAATAAGACGGGTCCCATCCGGGAAATAACCCTGCCGTTGTGGGAACGGGATAAGATGAATTTCGAGAATTACATCAAAGAGAAAACTGCTTACGAACAAAGCAATGGAGATGGTTGTGATGACGATGGTGAGAAACCGGTGTTCCACCAACTCATGGTGGGTGACAGTTCGCCAGAGGCACGGAACGATCTGCTTTCAATAGGCGATATGATTCTTGTCCTCGCCGACGAGATGAAGTCTTTCGTCGGTTCCTTCGGGCGGTATGCAAAAGGTGGTAATGGCTTAGGGACAGAGGTCTCACAACTGCTTTCCATTTGGTCGAATGTCAGCTTCCCTATCAACAGGAAATCCGAGGAGACCAAACTGGTGGACAATCCAGCCATGAGTATCATCGGGGGCATCCAGCCAAGACCGCTTGGCAAGACTTTTGGCTCTGACGCCTTGATGGACACGGGATTTACCCAGCGTTTTCTATTTGTTTATCCTGAGACGGCCAACTTTGTGAAGCGTTGTGAACGTAAACGGATGACAACAGAGGCGCGTGGTATCTGGATCAGTATCATCAGCAGACTCTTCGACATGGAGCCTCGACTGCTGAACCTCTCACACGAGGCAGAATACCTCTATACAGAATATGCAGATGCCAACGACATGATGGCTGATGCGGATGAGGATGATTACATCGGAGGTATCAAGCAGAAGATGAACATTCATGTCCTGCGACTGGCTATCATGGCTCATCTGCTGTCCGACCACTGGAATGAAACGTTGATTACAGGTGAGACCATGAATTATGCTATCCGAATGGCAGACTACTTCACAAGAGTGCATATAGAACGTATATATCCACTGCTTACCTCTCACGCACACCCAAGTCAGAAGAAGCTGACCAAGGAACTGGTCATCACTGAAATAGGACAGGCCTTCGACATCCATAACAAGTCGTTGCTGGCCGAGGCTTTGGGCTACGACCGTGCCAAACTCACCAATATCCTGAATGGCAAACTGAAAGGATAAGGTCACAGTCACAACTTGGGCTAAAATCCTAAAGATAAAGGGTTTGGCATGTGGCTGGAGTGTGATTCACTTAATCTCTCTATTGGGAGAGAAATATTCTTCAACCGTCACAGTCTGAACACATCATAACAGTCAAGCCATAAATGACTTGCAGCAAAATGTGACTGTGACCCTAATCATAAAAAAACAAGACAATGAGAAGTATGTTCAATACCACCGTCAGTTGCTACGCCAATGTCACCGACAATGTCGGAAAGGAAATTACCCTGCGTGAGTTCTTGTTTTGCGACAAGTACAAAGAGCAGATAGAGACGCTTCGCTCCACAACTGATATCAATGTGAGGAAGAACCTGAAGAGGCAGTTGCCAATGGCCACCATTTCTGGCACCTTTGCGCCTACCCGCAGGGCAGAGAACCTTGTGAGGCATTCTCACTTGCTATGTATTGACCTCGACAAGCAGGACAACAGCAATGTGGATTGGTTCGACGACCTGAAGAATGAGTGGCACAACATCCCTCAGATTCTCTATGCTGCCCGCAGTGTAGGAGGACAAGGATGGTTTGTCATTTTCCGCTTAGGTTATCCCGATAAACACCGTGCTCAATTCGAGGCCCTGCGTCGTGACTTCGCCCATGAAGGCCTGACTGTCGACAGCTCTTGCAGCGATGTCAGCCGGATGCGTATCATATCCTACGACCCCAATCCATACGTCAACGAGGCTGCCACATTATACAATAAGTTGTGGGTGGAGCCTAAGCCAACTTACCATGCCAGCCACTACATATCGGACAGCATGGTATATGTGGAAAAATGCTGTCGTGAGATCGCTGCTCACGGAATTGACATCACCGCCACATACGACGACTGGTTTCATGTGGGTGCAGCCCTTGCATCTCTTGGTGAGCGAGGTCGCAGTCTGTTTCATTTGGTCAGCTCGCAGAACGTGAAATACCGACCTGATGAGACCGACAGGAAGTTCACCAACTGTTTACACTATGTCACAAAGATATCCATCGGCACATTCTTCCACATCTGTTCAAA
>CADADN010000153.1 GCA_902786665.1 uncultured Prevotellaceae bacterium
ATGTTAGGTGTCATGTTAGGTCTTATGTTAGGTATTTGTTAGGTCTTATGTTAGGTCTTTAAGACCTGTTTTTGAAGCTAAATTACTCATAATCAAACAGCTAAGTTTTTTTAATGTTAGGTCTTTCGAAAATACACAAAATGGTAGCATTTCCTAAAGCAAAATTGTAGTAAAATTTTACAGAAGTCGATAAAAATATTCCCACGTTGGGAATAAAAAGTTCCCAGCATGGGAATAAAATGTTCCCAACGTGGGAATAAAGTGTTCCCAACGTGGGAATAATCCTAATTCGACAGTTTGGTTGCAGAATAACCGATTCCGGTAATCGAGTTGATGACTTCCTCATCACTCACAGAACCTTCTATTGCGGCTGTTCCTGCTGTAAGATCAACCTCCACACTGGTAACGCCCTCCAA
Organism: uncultured Prevotellaceae bacterium; assembly: GCA_902786665.1. Taxonomy (GTDB): domain Bacteria; phylum Bacteroidota; class Bacteroidia; order Bacteroidales; family Bacteroidaceae; genus Prevotella. Next base: position 417 of record CADADN010000153.1, read on the forward strand.
CTGCTGGAGCGCTTTCTCCACATTGGCACGACAGTGGTTACACATCATGCCCTCCACTTTGAATAGTCTTTTTTCCATTGTATGATTGTTTTTAGTAGGTATCAAGCGTTTGATGAGCGCATACACAAGCAAGGCGCCGAGCACGATGCTGCATACGATATTGAAGAATGCAGGTGCCTCATGACAGCAGGCGTGCGATTGCGTCAAGTGCGAAGTAAACCATTCCCGCGGCAACAGGTAATCGATACCCAGGCCAAACACAATAGCTCCGAGTGTGATGGAGAGCAGATAGAACCACAGTGTTCTCTTGCCCAACACCTTACGGATGACCAATATAGAGGCCATGTTACATGCCGGACCGGCCATGAGTAGCACGAGAGCCGCCCCTGGGGTGATTCCCTTGAGCATCAAGGCCACGGCAATGGGAATGGAGCCCGTTGCACACACATACATCGGAACCGAGATAGCAATCATCAAGAGCATACCAATCATCGGCGTATCGGCAAAACGCAGGAAGAAATCATCAGGTACAAGAACCGTGATGAGCGCAGCAATGATGAGTCCCATCACCAGCCAGCGCCCAATATCTTGCACCATATCCACATAGCCATAGCGCAAGGCAACCATCAGTCGTTGACCGAAAGACAGTTTCTCTACAGATTGCTTCACCTGCTGACTAACGTTTTCCGACGGCTGATGACGGTTTGCCATATTCACCATCTCGCCACCTACGAGGGAAGTAACCAGCGCAGCCACAGGACGGAGGATGGCAAAGGGAACACCCAGTAGTGAGGCAGTGGCAAGAATGGAATCCACGCCTGTTTGCGGTGTAGCAATCAGAAACGAGGTGGTAGCCCCCTTCGAAGCCCCCTCCTTACGTAGTGACATGGCTGTAGGTATCACACCACAAGAACAGAGCGGCAGCGGTACACCAATCATAGCAGCCCATAATACCGAGCGGAAATCATTACCTCCCAGATAACGCCGGTAGATCACTGCTGGCACAAAAGCGTGCAGCAGTCCTGCGAAGCCGAATCCAAGAAGCAGATACGGCGACATCTCATTGATCAATGCCCAAATTTCACGCATATCATCTAATCATTTATCATTATATTGTTCCTGTTCCTTTATAATGATAGAGGGAGGACATTCGTACATCACCTTGGCATGGTTGGTACGGATGAGTTCACGACTGATGCACTCGCCCGTCACACGGTCGATCGTGTCCCGATAAACCTCTCCGTTGCGATACACATCTTTTCCTTCACGAGAGAAGAATTCGTTCTCGGCATGAATATGGAAAGTATGAGGCAGTGTTTCTTCTGCCCGCAACTCACCACACAGGTATTCATCATCCACCCACAGTCGTAGCTGATAGGTATTGGAAGTATTGTTCTTTACCCGGTAATCAATATAGTTGTACGAAATGCTTGTACCTGTGCCGAAGGGAATCTGTCTGCCGAAGTCGGGAAAGAGATCCAGTCCGTCGTGGTGATGATGCTCGGTGATGGTCAGATCGCTATGCAGCACCATCCAATGAATCAGGTTCGACAGTTGGCATAATCCACCACCGATGCCCTGTGCCGGCTGACCTTTAGCAATGGTGAGTCCTTCCTTGTAACCTTTCTTCTTCGTGGTTCGTCCTACCTGTTTCCACACCGAGAAGGTCTCGCCAGGCCGGATGAGCAGTCCGTCGATATGTTTAACCGCCAGGGCCAAGTTCGTAGCTTTGTTCTCCTGCAGTTGCATGTTGACGTTACCCAGTCGGCGACGGATCAAAGAGTTATGCCGATAAACCAGCACAGGCAAGGTGGAATCAGCTTGTTCTTTGGCAAAAAGCGTATGCTGGAACGTGTCCTTCAGGCACCGTTTCATGATCTCCTTCTCCATCGAGAGGCGATAGGTGAAGGGAGAGATCTCGCAGAACATTTTCCGTTTCATGTGGACAAAGGTACGATTAAACAAGCAAAAAAGCAAAAAGAAAATCGATTTTCTTTTTGCTTTTCCTGTTCTCGCGGTTATTCTATCGGAATCTGAATCACCGAGAGCCATTTCTCTGGGTCTTTCTGGTTCCACGCACCATCGATGTAGCATGTGCGGTGCTGACCTACAGGCTTATAGCCCTGTTCGTCGATGTAGCGGAAGGCCTCGATGAACGACTCGTAGAACCGTTCGTAGGGGCCGACGTGCTTCATGCAAAGAGCCTTGGGCACAGCGGGCAGACGTTTGAACTGGATGATGGCACTGTCCTCGCCCATCTCCTCTACCTGTTCGCAATATTCTATGTCGATGTCCGTCGGTGTGTACTCCTTGTTGTGCTCGATAGTGAAACAGTAACCTGGTGGTGGGCACTTGCAGCCGAGACGTTGCATCTCAGGGGCGATTTTCTCCACACACATAGGACCGATGGCTGCAAAGTTAGGGATAACTTCGCGATGACTTGCCACGATAATCTCTGGCAATGACTGAATACTGAATTTTTCCATTGTCTTCATTTCTTTGCGAGCGTTCCTCCAGTTGAGCAGTCGGTTGCGGCGGGCAATCAACTGTTGCAGTTGCGACTCCGTTTCTTTGATTTTCTCAGTCAGTTGGCGGATACTTGGAAAATGCGAGTTGTCCTCGAACAAATCCTTGATTTCATCCAGCGAAAAACCGAGTCGTTGTAGGTCGCGGATAGTTTGCAACTTCTGCATCTGGTTGATGCTGTAGTAACGGTAGCCCGTCCACTCGTCCACCTCGTCAGGTGTCAGCAGTCCTTTCTGCTCGTAGTGACGCAGTGTCTTGACCGTTACCTGCATCAGCTGTGAGAACTCTCCGATCTTTAACTTCGTTTTATAACTCATAATCGCGCGATGATTCTGAAGATAGTTTCAAAATCAGGTGCAAAGATAATGCCTGCCCTTAGGGACGAGTCAAGAGAAATGAAGAAATTAACATGGATTTAACATTATCCCGTTGTTCTGTCACCGTCTAGGTCAACGTATGCATATCTTATTGTGCTAACAAATGTCTGGCAATATTTGCTATTACTGCCTCAGATGATGAGTGCGTGGTGAAAATGGCGATAATGGCATAGCTTCCATCAGGCATAAGAATGACACCTGCATCGTTCATGTCTTGCACTCCTTCAGGAGATGGGAATCCTGTACCTGTCTTATGTACGACACGAGCATCTGTGGGTATCGCAGCAGGGATTCGTTCCAGTCCTGTTGAGCAGTCAGCCATCACATTCCAAATGAATGTCAGATATTGGTTGTCATCTTTATGACGATAAAACCACTCGAACAAACGAACCATTTCGGCGGGGGTGCAATTATTTTCGATAGCCTTTGCCGGATTCTTGTGCATCTGTTCCTCTGTCATGCGGATATGAATATCGTGGAATCCAAGTTTTCTCATGCATTTCTCTATTGATTGGGGCTTGCCGCAAAACTTGAAAAGGAGTTCGCTTGCATTGTTGTCGCTCTGTCCAAGAGACAATTCCAACAGTTCAGCATACGAAAAGGCTTTGACACCTTCAAATAGTTTTAGCATTGGCGACCACGTGTCTTGCGTCAGGTTTGCTTTATCGACAACGATAGTGTCATCAAGATCCAACCCTTTCCGACTCAGGTAATTGGCAACGTATAACGCTTGCGGGAACTTCATCACACTATGCATCGCAAAACGCTCGTTTTCGTTAATGCCAACAATAGAGCCATTGCGCATGATGCATGCACCATATCTGGTACTGTCGCTTATTGGCTCTTGAGCCAAACACGATGTAACAACCAATGCAAAAACAAATGTTATTATCTTTCTCATATTATTTCTTGTCCTTATGAAATGACCCTCTTGAATCGCTGCAAACGTGGCGACGGAAGCCACAATGGTGATGGGAATGATTGACCAAAATGTCATGGGGGCAGCGATGAATAGCAGGAACCCCGCCCACTTGTTCGCTGTGGTGTGAGGGAAGCAGCAACGCCCGTACCTCACGAGTGCCGAAAGCTGATTCACGACTTTAATCACGACAATTACTCCAGCCCACAGCCATAACCATTGCGGCAGTTCGAGTTTCGGCAGGAGCTTCCAGGCACAACACGCTACGAAGCAGATGTCTGCCACGCTATCCAGCCATGCTCCAGTCCTGGTAACGCACTTCAGCTTCCGAGCCAGCCACCCGTCGGCAATGTCGCTGATGCCACAGAGACCATAGATTATCCAAAACACCACACCCGTCACATCACAAAGAAACATTCCTAAAGATCCAGCTATCCTAAGTATAGTAATGATGTTTGGCAACTGAGTCAAATACTTATTACTCAATGACAAAACTACGTGGATAGAAATCACTATAGAAACGACCGTCGGTAGCGGTGAACTTCAAGACGCAGTAGTTTGGATCAGTGACGCCGCCAGGGTAGTACTGCTCGTCACCATCGTGCCAGATCATCTCTTTCGAGGCGGCATCCGTCAGCACCTCCATCGTGCCACGAAGCATCATACCCTTGAAACCTTCGGCATCGCAGAAGTAGATGCAGGCCTTGGGGTTGGCCTTGTATTGAGCCACACGTATTGAAAAGGTGTTGGTGGTAAAGTAGAAGGTTTTGATACCCTCACGCTTTCGAGGTGCCAGCATGGCTTTGGTCCAAGGAAAACCTTCTTGGTCTACTGATGAGATGTAAGCGACGGGCAGTTTGTCGGCCATCTGCGCAATGAGTTCTTTAACGCCAGCCAAAGCGGGGTTAACATTCATGACTTCATCGTTACTAACATCCAACGTCTTGCGCCAGCGCTTCAGCTGTGGGAAATAGGTTTTCATCATGCCGATATATTCCTCTTTGGTGATGGGGTTCTCCAACCCCTCGTTGACAGCGCCAACA
>CADADN010000154.1 GCA_902786665.1 uncultured Prevotellaceae bacterium
CAAGACGGTTGGCATGTTCCCACCATTCCATACCGATTGCGGCAAGAACACTGTTGTTGGTGAACGTGTTTTCATCAACATGGGCTGCAAGTTCCAGGATCAAGGTGGCATCACCATCGACGAAGGCGCACTCATCGGTCACAACGTCGTGCTGGCTACCATCAACCATGACCTTGACCCTGCTAAACGTCAAAGTATGAGTTATGCACCCATACACATTGGCAAGAACGTCTGGATTGGAGCCAATGCAACTGTCCTTGCCGGAGTGACCATCGGTGATGGGGTTGTTGTGGCCGCTGGTGCCGTAGTCACAAAAGACGTTGAACCCAACGTGATAGTTGGCGGTATACCAGCCAAGATAATCAAGAAGATAGAAGTATAAGCAGGTTAATCAGGTCTTATGGAAAAGATAACATTCAGTAGAACTGATATTAGTGAAGAGACGCAGCTAATGATGATAAGGACATCAGAGTTAGTCAAGCAGTTGAACAATCTCACTTTGGCTGATTTTTCCAAGAAACAGGATATCGTGAAAGAATTGTTTGGCGATGTGGGTGACAATCCCTTCGTCGGCGACAATTTTCATTGCGACTTTGGAAAGAATATCCATATTGGCGACAACTTCCACGCCGACTACAATTGCACGATGCTCGACGTGGTAGAAATCCGTATTGGACATAATTGTCTGATCGGGCCTGACGTGGGCATCTATACTGCAGGTCATCGCTTACAGCCTGAAGGTCGAACGCTTGACGGTTATGGGATACCCGTTATGATAGGTGACGATGTGTGGATTGGCGGTCATTCAACCATCTTGCCGGGAGTAGTGATTGGTGATGGAGCCGTCATAGCCGCTGGCTCTGTAGTCACGGAAAATGTTGAACCTCTAACCTTGGTGGCCGGCAATCCTGCAAGATTGAAAAAAAGAATCGGATAAATTCCGATTTTTCTGAATAACCATTTTCCTTACATAAAGGGTGGCTTTCCTAATTAAGGATAGGAAAACCACCCTTTTCACTTTATGCATACTCCCTTTCACAGTCATGTTTTTTGCACTACTTTTGCATTAGGAAAAGCGAAGGTAGGCTACACCTCAGTATGGCAAGTCAATGGTCATCCCACATATGGAATAATCTGTGCCATCTTATACTTGCACTTGGATTTCATTGAACAAATCAAGCCGCTCGTTGAATAGATTTTTGTAAAATGCTTCTTCTGCCTATTTTTGCAACGAAAAAAATGAAGCGAAAAATAATGAGGAAAATTTTGATTATTATTATGCTTGTGTCATCTGTGTTTCTGCTGACATACTGTTAACACAATAATCACGATTAAAATAGTAACGACAATGAAAAAGTTTTTATTTGCTTGCCTGTTGGCAATAGTTTCTTTGCAGGATGTCTCTGCACAGGTTGACACACAACGTCCTCAGGGCGAACCATCATTTGGGGAATTCCCAGGAAGCCCAACGCATGGTGGAAGACCAGGAAGGCCTCCAGGAATGGGAAGACCCGATGGACCGGGCTCCCGCCAAGCGGACATCAAATATTCCGGGGCTACTGAACTCACGGCTAAAGTCACAGAAACGGGAAAGACATACCAGAGTGACAAGGCGGATGAGAGTGCGCTGCTGATATCCACCAAGGAGGCGGTGAACATCTCCCAGCCTGTCATCAGCAAGACAGGAAGTTCTGACGGCGGTGACAACTGCAGTTTTTATGGTGTGAATGCCGCCCTGCTTGTCAAGGGCGGGAGCACCACTACCATCAAAGGTGGCGTGATAACTAGCGATGGCACGGGCGCCAATGGCGTGTTCTCATACGGTGGCAATGGTGGACATAATGGCGGACAAGGTGATGGCACCACTGTCGTCATCGAGGACACCAAAATCACTACCACAGGCGATGGTTCAGGAGGTGTCATGACCACTGGCGGTGGCGTGATGAAAGCCAAGAACCTGACAGTGAACACCAGCGGAAGGTCATCGGCTCCCATACGCACCGACCGTGGAGGCGGTGTCGTGACCGTGGAGGGCGGCTGCTATACGAGCAACGGACTGGGGTCGCCTGTCATCTACTCCACCGCCGATGTTACTGTATCGGATGCCGTGCTTACCTCCAACAAATCGGAAGGTGTGTGCATTGAGGGCAAGAACAGCATTACGCTGAACAACTGCCAGATGACGGTGAGCAACACGCAACGTAACGGTCATGCACAATTCCTGGATGCCATCATGATATACCAGTCGTTTTCTGGCGATGCCGACAGCGGCAACTCACATTTCACCATGAACGGAGGCTCGTTGACCAACCGACAGGGACATCTCTTTCATGTGACCAACACCAATGCCATCATCTCGCTGAATGGTGTGAGACTGGTGAACGACGACCCTGCAAAAGTGCTGATGTCGGTTTGTGCCGACGGATGGCAGGGTGCGGCAAACAAAGCCACGCTTAACGTGAACCGCCAACAGTTGGAGGGCACCATCTTAGTGGGAAGTGACTCGGAACTGACACTGACATTGGCAGACGGTTCCACCTTCAACGGCAGTATAGGCGGCAACATCACCAACGCGGCTGGAGAAAGCGTCTCTACAGAAACTGGAACAGTGCATGTGACCTTGGGAGATGACTGCACCTGGACTTTAACGGCCGACACTTACATTACATCGCTGAAAGGTGACGCATCACGTATCAAATCTAATGGTCACCGGTTGTTTGTGGATGGCAAAGAAACTGAAGTGTCCCACCTCATTCAAATGCACTAATCTTTTATTTGTCACTCCTCTTATTAGAGAATTGGTGACTTAAGTTTCGGAAGTTCGGTTATGTTGATATTCAATTATTTACAGTAGATTCTTTTAAAAAGTGTATGGATAATCAAATGATGATTCCATCAAAACGCTTCCATTTGTGAGGATTTTTTACTTCATGCTTGATTTGTTATATCTTGGTTTGATGTTGAACGAACCCCGAAGGGGTGGGCAGAATGACAACTTCATACACGTCATATCGTTGCTCTGTCACTCCTTCGGGGTTGTTGATTTCATATCACCGTCAAGCAGGGGTTACGCTTCGCTCCACCACCTGCCTGTGGTCGTCCCAGCCCTTCGGGCTTCACTTCACAAATTCGTGATAGAAAAACTTGAGAAAGATGATTTGCAAGAAACAAATGTGAGTTCCTCCGAGCGGATTCATCGAAAAAATGTGTTACCTTTGCACGACACAAGTAGAATAATTTATAGTCTCATTAAAGAGGTCTTGGCAGAGACCAGAGCCGCGACTCGAAACACTCCAAAGAAGAATATGAAGAAAGTATTGTTTTTGTTGGCAGTGGCAGTTGTTTGCTTCTCTGCCTGCGCCCAAAAGAAGGGCGGTGAGCGTGGTCCTCGCCAAGGCGGCCATATGGTGATTAACAAAGATTCTGACAGTGTTTTCGTGGCATTGAAGCAGGAGGCACTGGGCAAGTTCAAGCAACTGACGTTCAACGACGAACAGACGGGAAAGACAATGGAGTATAATCTTTTGGTTCCCGAAGGTGCCGAGGCTGGTAAGAAACTCCCCTTGGTGCTGTTTATGGCCGATGCCAGTACCGCTGGCAAGGAGGTAACGGCTCCGCTCACGCAGGGCTATGGTGCACTGGAGTTCGCTTCTGACAGAGACCAGCAGAAGCATCCCTCGTTCGTGTTGGTGCCGCAATATACCGACTGGGCCGTGCAGGATGATTGGAGCACCACTGACGAGGTGGAGATGACCATCCGTCTGCTTGATGCCGTCTGCAAGGAATACAATGTAGACACCAACCGCCTGTATACCACAGGACAGTCGATGGGAGGCATGATGTCATTCTACTTCAACATCACGCATCCCGACCTGTTTGCTGCTTCGCTCTTCGTCAGCAGCCAGTGGGACACCTCGAAGATGCATGACTTCGGCAATAAGCATTTCTTCTACATCGTGGCCGGTGGCGACCAGAAGGCATACGGCGGCATGCAAGACCTGGCAAAGGTGCTGAAGGCGAACAATGGCCGCGTTGACTCCGCTTCGTGGAGTGCCAAACTCCCCGGCGAAGAGCAGGAGCGACTGGCCGAGGAGCTGATAGCCCGTGGGGGCAACATCAACTTCATCAAGTGGGAGGCTGGCAGCGTGCTGCCTGAAACGGGACGTGCCATGGAGCACATGGCATCGTTCGACTACGGCTACAAGATTGCCGCCGTCAGGGATTGGCTGTTCAGGCAGAGCAAGAAATAGATTTCGAAAAGACAAACAGATAAATCCCAATTGATGTGCAAGCCGAGCGCAGAGCCAAGCTTGCTTGAGCTATGCCGAGGCGAAGCCATCAATCGGAAAGATAAATCCCAATTTATCTGAATAACTATTTTCCCTACACAAAGGGTGTTTCCTATTCTCGATTAGGAAAACCACCCTTTAGGTTTAGGAATAATCCTTTTCATCGACGTGAATTTTGCACTACTTCTGCAGTAGAAAACAAGAGATAAGACAACTACACACGCTACGGTTTCGGAAGAATGTTCTTCGACCGTCGCGCAGTGTTCGTGACCTTCAAGGGTGGACACAGCCATAGGAGTGGCAGCTTCTATGCCGGACACCACTTCGACAGACCCAATCAACCCAAGGGCTATGGCAACCACAACAACCATAATAACGGAAACTGGAACCATGGTGGCAGCCATAAAGGCAACGGCAATCACAATCCTTCAATGAACCACGGCAACCGTCCAATGACGGGTAACGGCAACGGAAATCCCTCGATGGGTGGTGGCTTTGGCAACAGTCATCGCAGTGGGTCGGCCAATACTCCCAGCCGCACATCCGGCACCCGTCCGTCGGGCAACGTGGCCAGCCATGGCAACGGTGGCACATCAGCCGCTACGGAACCTTCGGTGGACGCAGGTAAGCGCTTATATTGCATACACAGCATGGGCGGCCGTGATGCACAAACAATCTCCACAGCCTCGATTTTCGGGGTTGTGGGGATTTTCATTCATCCTTTTCATAGAATATCCTTCAGAGATGCGATCTGGCAAGAATGCTGCGATATCATCACATAGGTGCCGTATGATGCGACTGGAAAAGCTATGAGTCGGTTTGTCAATTTGTAACAAAATGTTAGCTACCGCGGGGTTTTAAATACATTTTGTTAGAATATTTGGATTAATTGATGTAATGTGTCAGAAATTTGATTTATTTATAATCATTTTGATACAATATTGCTAATTTTCGTTTCATAATGTCGTACCTTTGCATCGTCAATTGACACAATGATGTCCCGGTGACATAATTAAGTGTAATAATGTAAAGGTAAAAGGAGAAAATTATGAAAAGGATTGAAGCGATTATCCGTAAGACGAAGTTTGAGGATGTCAAGGAAGCACTGCTCCAGTCTGACATCGATTGGTTTGAGTATCACAACGTGCATGGCATAGGTCAAAGCCGTGAGGAACGCATCTACCGTGGAGTCCAGTACTCGACCGATGTGATAGAGCGTGTGGCATTGACAATCGTGTGCCGTGACCAATTTGTGGAGCCTACGGTGAAGGTGATATTGGATGTAGCCCACACGGGCGAGGTAGGCGACGGCCGCATCTTTGTCAGCGACATGATTGACACCTGGAGCATTCGAACAGGTGAACACGGTGACACCGTACTGAGAGACAAGAAATAAGTAGTAGGATAACTAAAAAACAGAAAGATTATGAACGAAATAGGATTATCACTCGACACCGTATGGATGTTGTTGGCTGCAATGTTGGTTTTCTGGATGCAGCCGGGATTCGCGCTGTGCGAAGCAGGTTTTACCCGAAGCAAGAACACGGCGAACATCCTGATGAAGAACTTCGTGGACTTCATGTTCGGCTCTCTCCTGTTCTTTTTTCTCGGTTTCGGCTTCATGTTTGGCAACGAGGGAGCAGGTTTTATCGGTATGCCCAACTGGGGCGATCTGAGTTTCTACAAGGGAGACTTACCCGTAGAAGGGTTCTTGATTTTCGAGACGGTGTTCTGTGCCACGAGTGCCACGATTGTCAGCGGTGCCATGGCAGAAAGAACAAAGTTCTCTATGTATCTCATTTACAGTGCCGTCATCTCGCTGTTCATCTATCCCATCGAAGGCCATTGGACATGGGGAGGCGGGTGGCTCTGCAACGATGCTTCTGGCAGTTTCATGATGACGACCTTCGGCGATGTATTCCATGACTTCGCAGGTTCTGCCATTGTGCATAGCGTGGGTGGTGTGCTGGCACTCGTTGGCGCGATGGCACTTGGCCCTCGTATCGGCAAGTATGGGAAAGACGGCAAGAGCCGTGCCATTCCCGGACACAACCTGACAATGGCCGCCCTCGGTGTGTTCATCCTCTGGCTTGGGTGGTTCGGTTTTAACCCAGGCTCTCAGTTAGCCGCTTCCGGTGAGGTGAACCGTATTGCCATCAGTCATGTGTTTCTGACAACCAACCTTGCTGCTGCGGCAGGTGGAACAGCGACAATGGTCATCACGTGGATGAAATATGGCAAACCGTCACTCTCGCTGACGCTCAACGGTGTTCTGGCAGGATTGGTAGGCATCACGGCAGGTTGCGACCTTGTTTCACCAATCGGTGCCGTGGCCATCGGCTTGGCTTGTGGTGTTGTTCTTGTTTATTCCATTGAGTTCATCGACCATCGTCTGCACATCGATGATCCCGTGGGTGCTTCATCGGTACATGGCGTGTGCGGCATCCTCGGAACGCTGATGACGGGGTTGCTCTCCACCTCAAATGGTGCTTTCTATGGTCACGGATGGGGATTTTTCGGAGCAGAGTTGTTCGGAATTCTAGTCATTGACCTTTGGGCCGCAGCATGTGGCTTCCTGCTGTTCTACGGCATCAAGAAAGCGCATGGACTCCGGGTTGGTTCACGCGTGGAAGAAGAAGGCCTCGACATCTACGAACACGGCGAGGCTTGTTATAACTAAAAAAAGAAAAAGTATGAAAAAGATTGTTTGTTTTGCAATGGGCTTGGCCGTAAGCGCAGCCGCCCTTGCACAGGAGAAAGTTGAGACAACAATAAGTGGTGATGTCGTGAGCAGTTATATCTGGCGTGGCCAGGATTTGGGGCATGGGTCGCTGCAGCCTACCCTCGGCATAGGCTTCAAGGGCCTTTCATTATCGGCATGGGGAAGTGTCGGACTTTCTGACCCTTCCGACACGAAGGAATTTGACTTGACTTTGGGCTACACCATCGGCGGTTTCAATATCGGCATTACCGACTACTGGTTCAATAGTGGTCTCGACCCGGAAAATCGCTATTTCAAATATGATGCCCACGGGACGAACCATGTCTATGAGGCAAATGTCGGCTACGATTTCGGATTTGTCGGCTTGCAGTGGTTCACTAATTTCGCGGGCAATGACGGCATGAACAATGACGGCAAGCGGGCTTACAGCAGTTACGTCGAACTGTCAGTCCCATTCAAACTTGCAACAGTTGACTGGACTGCAACGGCGGGTGCTGTCCCCTTCTCAACCGACTTTTATGGTACGGATGGCTTTGCCGTCACCAACCTTGCCTTAAAAGCAACAAAGGACATCAAAGTGACAGAAACCTTCTCTGTTCCAGTTTTCGGACAAGTCGTCGCCAACCCCTGTTCACAGAAAGCCTACCTGGTCATAGGATTCACATTACAACCGTAATTAAAACAATTTCTTTGGTTCAGCATTCGCTGCAACCATCTCCTCACCCTCGCTTTTGGGGGTGTGGAGTATTTTTGTCACAGGCTCTTCTTTAGTCTGACAAGTGCCTCCTTGTAGGTCTTTCCCCACGTGGCTGGGTTGATATTTCCATTGACATCTATTTCCTCTGCTGCCAAATACCAGACTCCGCCGTGGCCGATTTCCTTGATATTAGCCTTGGCTTCACTCACGTTGTCAAATTCGTCAATGATTTCTTGTGTGTCACAGTGGCAGACCGCCACTGTGATGTGAAAAGTGTAACCTTTATATGATATAGGCTTCATGGATATGTCTTTTAGCCTGAATATTTCATACTCGGATTGAATCACATTTTTTGCACCGAAAAATGCTTAACACTTGCTTTTTCCATGCCAAAGGCAGCCGTTTTCCTATGGAAACAGCATTGCCGGTCGGTATTTGATGGTGATTTGGCAAGTTGTGGGCACGTCATG
>CADADN010000155.1 GCA_902786665.1 uncultured Prevotellaceae bacterium
CTTTTTCATCTTGTTTATTGCAATCTTCTACAATCAATAATGTCTTGTTGACCAAATGCTTAGAGATTTGTGTATAAAGATCAGCCTCAAGGGGAGGGGTCAGGGGTGGGGTCTATAACTTCAACGCCAAGAGACAATGTCCACAACCCAGGATGCTCTCTCGGAGTGCAACATCCCCGCCCCTCAAGGGGAGGGGTCAGGGGTGGGGTCTATAACTTCAACGCCAAGAGACAATGTCCACAACCCGGGATGCTCTCTCGGAGTGCAACATCCCTGCCCCTTTGCGGTCAGGCACAAGACCTGACCCTCACGGGGCGGGGATATGCGCACACACCTTTTGCTTACGACAAATTGCAACTTGCTCAGGACAGGCTGATTGGCTACAATTTGATTCCAAACTTCACTATCCGCTCCTCCATCATTCCATCCGGCATGAAGCGGAGGAGCGTTTTCGTGATGGTGTTGAGCATGCTCTGACGGATGTAGTCCTCGCGGATGTAAAGCGAGACACGGCGCTGCGACAGGTAGTCGCCCTCTATGCGGCGCACGTTCTCGCGTTGCTTGTCGGAGAGGAAAGGCAGGTGCATCTCGGGGATGATGGTGAAACCGCCATTCTCATCGACGATGCGGATGAGGGTCTCGATGCTGCCCGCCTCGTAGATGTGCCGTCCCTTGGTACGGGCCTTGCAGAAACTGAAAGCACTATCGCGCAGGCACTGCGCCTCCTTCATCACCCACATCTTCTCGTGCTCCAGGTTTTCGGGCTTGAACACGGGAAGTTTCCGCCAGCAGTTCTCTGCCAGATAGACCATGAACTTCTCCGTGTAAAGCGGTATCTCCAACACGCCCTGACGGGTGTTGCCGCTGATGGCGATGCCGGCGTCGAGATGACCAAGCAACAGTTCGCTGAGCATCATGTCGGCTTTCATCTCCTTGACACTTAGTTTGACTGCAGGATAGTCCTCCACGTAATGCCTGATGAACTTCGGAAGGACATACGGGGCAATGGTGGGACCGACGGAAAGAGACAGTTCGCCGGAAACGCTGCCCTTCTCCTCGTTCACCAGCCATATGATGCGCTCCGCCTCGGCAATGGCACGCTCTGCCTGACGGATGATCTTTGCTCCGTTGGCCGTCGGCGCGACACTTTTGTTGCTGCGCTCAAAGATGCGCACATCCAATTCCTCTTCCAGTTTCACCAACATGGCACTCAGTGTGGGCTGCGAGATGCCGCAGGATTCGGCTGCCTTGGCAAAATTGCGATGGCGGTCGATGGCTACGATGTATTTCAGTTGCTGTAGGGTCATTCGCTTCTTATGATAGACAAATTCGATGCAAAGATAGAAAAATTCGTTCATATTTCTATTATTATCTTTGTAATTTTGCAGTCGGAACAGAAAAAGGAAACGACATGGAACAGAAGAAGAACAAGAAAAAGAACTTCCACCGGCATTATGCCACCAAGGGCTTGCCGCTCTATTGGATACTTTTCGCCTACCTCGTCATCGCATGGTTCTATCCGGTGATAGGCTTGTTGGCGCTCATCTGCATGATAGGCCCTGTGCTGACCTCCATCTGGCGCGGCAGATACTGGTGCGGACATGTATGCCCGAGAGGAAGCATGTACGACCGTCTGCTCTCGAAATACTCGCCCCACCGACCCATACCGAAGTTCGTACGCACCTTCGGCTTCCGGCTGTTCATGGTGCTCTTCATCTTCACCATGTTCGGCATACAGCTGAGCTTTGCCAAGAACTGGGGCGACGTGGGGCGTGTGTTTTGGACCATCATCCTCATCACCACCATCGTGGGCATCGTACTGTCGTTCATCTATGCTCCACGCACCTGGTGCAGCTTCTGCCCCATGGGAACCATCTCGCGCTGGGTGGCGCCCAGGAAAGAGCCGCTGCCCAAAGGATTCAAGAGCGTCCACGTGAGCAGTGCCTGCCAGATGAACGCCAGGAGCAGCGAGAGCCATCAAGCATGCTTGAATGGCCGAGTCGTGACTGGCGTAGGCAAAGCCAAGTGCAAGAGTTGCGCCCGAGTCTGCCCCATGCAACTCACGCCCTACGACTCACGCGGCGAGGCTGCAGGCTACCTGCATCCCGACTGCATCAAGTGCGGAAAATGCACGCTGGCCTGCCCGACTAAAATCATGCAACTAACAAGATAACAATACGAATATGGAGAAAATGGAGAATATCAAAGACTATCAGCAGTATCTCAGAGGATACGACTACACGGGCAAGATTCCCGTCATCATCGACTTTTATGCCACATGGTGTGGCCCCTGCCGGGCCATGGCACCATCGTTGAAACGGCTGGCGCAAGACTATGAGGGCCGTGTCAAAGTGCTCAAGGTGGATGTGGACAAGAACCAGGCGCTGGCCATGGCTGCACGCATCCAGTCCATCCCGACACTCTTCTTCATCACCAAGGATGGTGACATCGAGCGGCAGGTCGGCGCACTCCCCTACCAGGAACTCACAAGACTGGCAGAAAGAATCATGGAATGAAAGTAACACAACAACGCTTGAAAATCCCAAGGCATGTTCAGTCATACTTTGGGATTTTTTCCGTATTTTTGCACTCGCATTTATTCAATAAAAATGGAACAATTCGAAAAACAACTGCATGATGACCTGCATCAGTTCCTTGTCGGTATGAAGGAAGTGGATGAACGGCTGCCCCAATGTCCTGACGTGGAGGAGAAATGGGAAGAGATGGCAAAGGCTTACATCCCCGACGGCATCAGGGAGTTCAACGACTTCCCTTCCGCCAGCCTCGGATGGATGATGTATATCGGGATGGCCGTCGCGAAATTCTGGGATGGTGAAGTGATAGAGCAGCGAGAGCAGAGCCAAACTAGCTTGGACTCTGCCGAGTCGCGACAGGACTCGACCGAATGTCAATGGGTGACCTACTCGAAAATAGAAAACCTTTATGCTTACTTGCGCGACAAGCGCGGCTACGACAACATGGATGAGTATATCCGCGAGGAGGTGCTGCTGCTGAGCGACGTGGACTACACCATGCTTGAGAAAATCGTCGGCGAATGCGCCTCCCGCGTATACAACGCCCTGCGCCATCAGAACATCGAACCGGGAACAAGGGATGCCTTCAACGCATACGTCGCCTGCCTGCACCAACTCTACTTGATGGGTGCGGCCATGCAACTGAAACGGATGGGCTACCACATGGCCAAGATGAACTGAGGGATGGCGAAGTCAAAAGCACATCTTCTACGCCAATACGCTGAACGATATGAGACGGCTGACTTCCTGAAGGACGACCCTTCAAGGTTCATGCATCTGGTGAAAGGCAGCAGAAACCAGGAGGCGATGGCGTTCATTGCTTCAAGCCTGAGTTATGGCAGCCGGCCGCAGTTCAATATGAAAATCCAGACGATTCTCGACTGGACGGGTGGCGACGTGGACGAATGGCTCCGGACAGGGCGATACGAAGAACATTTCAAGAAGGGTGACACGAGATGCTTCTATCGCCTCTACACCCATGACACCATGCATCGTTTCTTCCATGCCTACCAGCAACTGTTGCTGACCCATGGCTCCCTCGGCGATTATGTCCAACTTCATGCCACAGACGCTTTCTCTGCCGTCGCCACCATATGCGAGTATTTCAATGCTCACGGCATAAGCACTATCATCCCCAAGAACACACAATCCGCCTGCAAGCGTGTATGTCTGTTCCTCAGATGGATGGTGCGCGCCAACTCTCCCGTCGATCTGGGGCTGTGGGCTGACTTCATCGACCGCCGCACTCTCATCATGCCGCTGGACACCCATGTGCTCCGGCAATCAGCACGCCTTGGACTGCTCAAAAGCAAAACGGCATCCATGGCCACGGCACGACGCCTCACAGCCACCCTTGCCGACATCTTCCCCGACGACCCCCTGAAAGGCGATTACGCCCTGTTCGGGTATGGCATAGACTCACACATGATATCTTCATAAAACCAATGCCACGGGCAATCTTCAAGCGCATAGCGAGTCCCATACGATTACTCAACTTTCGCAAGGCATTTTTATTAATCATTATCCGCATCTTTCCGATAACGCCCCCAAAAGTTCCGCAAGCGTAGTAATTTTAGGGGGCGACGCTTCCCAGCGTCGTCGTGGTTTGCCCCTCCGTTTTGGAATCCTTGTTAGTCATCACATCAAACCCACGCCCTCTTTGCCACGGCGACGCTGGGAAGCGTCGCCCCCTAGCCAACACTCCGGGGGACTTACAGTTTCAAAATGTTTGATTTGCTGAAGGGACTTGCTTCATGCATGTCCGCTTAGTCTCTACAGTTGCAACAGGCCCTTTGGCGTTGACCCATATTCATTAGTCAAATGTCCAATAGTTCCGCAAGCGTAGTATTTTTAGGGGGCGACGCTTCCCAGCGTCGTCGTGGTTCGCCCCTCCGTTTTGGAATCTTTGTTAGTCATCACATCAAACCCACTGCCCTCTTTGCCACGGCGACGCTGGGAAGCGTCGCCCCCTATGTGCGCACCCGAAGTTGTCTTCACCACGCTGCTCACGATGTAACTTACTCCCCAACTCCCCCTCTGGCTCAGAGGGGGTGGCTGAAAGCCGGGGGAGTCGAAGAGGGGGCCAGGGGGCGTTGACCTAAGTGCGCACCGGACTTTTACCCACGGCCTTTTGTCACGCCCTCTTTGCCACGGCGACGCTGGGAAGCGTCGCCCCCTAGCCAACACTCCGGGGGACTCACAGTTTCAAAAATGTTTGATTTGCTGTAAGGACTTGCTTCATTCACGTCCGTATATCGTCAAATATGCCATGTCCATCCACCCAATCCTCTTGTATGTTCCCAATGATTGTCCATCAAGTTGATTCCATTGGCTGCCCTTGTCTGGAAACAAGAGAATAAAAAAGGACGAAAAAGTGGAGAAGAAGATAGAAAAAGTGCCAAGGCACTCTCAAAAAGGGGAAAAAATCGCCCCTGCTGTCACACCGTTTGCTGCACCGCCATTCTTGGCTTTTGTACGGACATGCATAAAGCAAGTCCCTACAGCCGCACCGTTTGCCGCACCGCCATTCTTGGCTTTTGGACATGCATAAAGCAAGTCCCTACAGCCGCACCGTTTGCCGCACCGCCATTCTTGGCTTTTGTACGGACATGCATAAAGCAAGTCCCTACAGCCGCACCGTTTGCCGCACCGCCATTCTTGGCTTTTGTACGGACAAACGGGCATCAATAATCGGCGGGGTTGGAATGCCCCAAAAGTCGTAGGGACTTGCTTTATGCATGTCCGAACGCCAAATGGTCCCTAAAAGTCGTAGCCCTTCATGGCATCTATGTGGTATGCAGAAATGGAGAGAGGAGAGTTATCCTGAAATGACCATAAGACTATCAATATAGCAAATAGTGGACCACGAGAACCGTCCCCATAGTCCATTATCGTCGAGCAGGGGTTACGCTTCGCTCCACCACCTGCCTGTGGTCGTCCCAGCCCTTCGGGCTTCACTTCACAATCAGTTGCCATACAAGACAAGTCCAAATTTTGCAAGTAGGGTGTTCATTTTATAACCTGTTCTTCCCCATGGTCCAAGGCAGAAAAACTGCGTGGGTAAGCGTTAAAAAGAAAAAAACATACAATTTTCTATCGTAAAAGTAGTAACTTTGCACATCATGTCAAGAACTCAACTTTCGCTGATAAGGGAAAACGAGGCGTGAAGAGGTTTTAAGAACATACGGGGTAATCACCCCCCAAAAAAGCGGCAAAAGTGGACATCTGAGCTTCGCTCGATTGTTGGCTGCATCTCGGCAGAGCAAGCAAGCTTGAGGAACCTGCCAGAACAATGAAGAAACCGACAAACAGCAAATAATAAAAATGAAAAGAATGAATCTTCGGATGCTCACCGCCATCCTTACAATATGCGGTGCAATGAACATTGGTGCTCAAACGAGCAACGACACCATTTATGTGGTCGAAGACCTGTTGCCAAACGCAGTCCATTTCCTACCCGCACCGCCCGACTCGTCAAGTGCGGCGTTTCTCGACGACTTGGCACAGTGGCAGTGGAGCAAGACCATGGCGTCGACCGACCGTGGCGCTCGCGCCAGTCTTGAGTCACGCATTGGTCCCGCCGCCATGGCCTCGGTCATGGCACAGGTGCTGGAACTCGACACCATCAATGCCGAACAGACGCCCGCCATCTTCCAACTGTTGGCAAAGTCGTTAGTCACTGGCGCTACATCCACGAAAAAACCTAAGTTGGAATACAAGCGCAAGCGTCCTTTCATGGTGATGAACGAGACACCTTGGGGACAGTATGACGACATGGAGAAAATGATTGAAAACGGGTCCTACCCGTCGAGCCACACGGCTTCTGGCTGGGCCACGGCATTGGCCTTTGCCGAGATGTGGCCGGCGCTCCAAGACACCATCCTGCGCCGTGGATTCGAGTATGGCGAGAACCGCATCATCGTCAATGCACATTGGCAGAGCGACGTGACGGCCGGATACCTCTGTGCTGCTGCCGCCATAGCACGAGCACACTGCGAACCGGCATTTGAACAGGACATCAGCGCCGCACGCGCCGAGTATGCCCGTCTCAAGGGTCTGCCATTGGACTACGACCCTGCCGCAGATGCCGACGTGCCACATGGCGAACGCTTCCTGAACAACCCCGTCGACACCGCCTCTGCTCGATTCATGGCCGACATCGCACTCTACTGGAACAACAAGCCGTTGCGCAGCACCGAGCGTGGCGACACGGCAAGCACAGAGGCCGAATATAGCGTCGCCATGATGCAGAAGGTCATGGGAGAGGCCATCGGCATCACCATCAGCGACGAGAAGACACCAGCCATCACCCGACTGCTGAGCCATGTGCTCGATAAGGCTAGCGAGACTGCCGACCGTCTGAAACCCATCCGGTTCCGCAAGCGTCCCTTCGTACAATTGGGTGAGCCATCGGCCGTCGCTGGCGACGAGGAGAAAGAGCGCGGCAAGAGCAGCTTCCCGTCCGGACACACCAACCTGGGATGGACGGAGGCGCTGGTCATGGCAGAGGTGGCACCCGACCATCAGGACGAGATTCTGCGACGTGGCTATGAATATGGTCACAACCGACTCATCGTGGGCTATCACTGGTACACCGACATCGAGGCCACCCGTATGCTCGCCTCAGCTCTCGTGGCACGCCTGCATGCCGACCCCGCCTTCCGCGAAATGCTTGCAGCAGCGCGTGCGGAGTATGTAAGCATCACCACCGGCATCGCACCTGAAAGCCGGGTCGCCAAACCGTCCGCTATTCGAACCTACCGCATCGACGGCATCCCCGCCACAAGCAATACGCACGGCATCGTCATCGAAAACCAGCAAAAGATGGTCAAGCGGTAAGTGATTGATAACAATCAATAAAATAGGGACTTGCTTCATATGTAAACATTTACATAAGAAGCAAGTCCTTTCAGTTGCAACAGGCCCTTTGACGTGGTTGAAAATGTCACTATAATTCGTAGGGGCGGGTCTATAAGATTGAAAATTGAAAATTGAAAATTGAAGATTGAAGATTGAAAATTGAAAATTGATTTTTAGGAGTTAAAGGGGGAGGATTGAGGATTGAAGATTGAAGATTGAAAATTGATTTTCAGGAGTTAAAGGGGAGGATATTTAAGGTGCTATTGCATATATTTGAATGCAAAAAAGAGCAAAGCTATGCAAATGATAACAAAGCTATGCAAATGTTAGCAAAAACAGCAGATTATTGATTATTGAATATTGAATATTGAATATAGAGAATTGAATATTGATTATTGAAGAAAAAAGAAACTTCTCCTGCGGAGAAGAAAAGAAAAAAATTTTTCTTTGACGCTCGCACCCAGAAATTGAAAAAGTTCGACCTGTAAGGTTGGTCGTCTAACCAAGAATTCCCCCGAAGTCGTAGGGGCGGGTCTTGTGCCCACCTGCCGCCAAGAGGTCGGTGCCAGGTGGTAGAGACGGGATACATCCCGTCTCAGTGCGCACCACCTCATTTGGCGTGGCATTCCGCTGGTGAGACGGGGTATCCCGTCTCTACAATTGCACACCGAGCCATTTGGCGTGGCATTCCTTTCATTTCATCATTACAGCACGAAAAAGTTTTTTTGCAGAATGTCGTAAGGACCATTTTGGCGTAGTAAGATAACCAACACCCCCAAACCAAATGTACTATTGTCTCTAACTTCGAGCGAAGCGATAACTTCTATAACTTCTTTAACTTCTTACCATTACTAACAGACCCTAGCAAAATGACATCCTTTTTCGAATGTCGGACATTATATTTGCACCGCAGTTCATCATCCATGTCATAATGACAAGACAAAACCACAAAATGCCATGAAAAGTAAGCCAACCCACACCGTCAGCGACGCCAGGAATTTCATCATGCACCAAAACATCATCCGCATGTCCTCTCATCTGAACGATGAAGACCTCGGACGACTCGTCAGGTATTTCTTTCTCTATGCAGAAAGCGGTCAGATGCCTGACGAAGAACAAAACCTCACCATAGCCGTCATCTTCAACGAGTGGCGCATCCATTTCGAATACGACAAGAAACAATATGAGACAGTGAGCCAGAAACGGAGGGAGGCGGGTCGCAAGCGGTGGAACAAGGCACAAGACTCCGCCCAGGTTGTTCATGCATCTACCACGACTCCCACACCTCCCAAATCGGATAAAGCCATAGCCACCACACCGATGGCAGACGAGGACATGGACACGCCCTCTTCACCTGCCGTGAAAGCAAAGAAAAAGGCCATGGGTTCTCATTCCCGCGACCTGGCAACACGGAGAACAGACTTCTACCAAAGCATCCTCCCCCATGCTGACCAATACGACCGTGAGATGCTCAATGACTTCTTCCAATACTGGACCGAACTCGACAAGCGACGACAACGCATGCGCTTCGAGATGCAGAAGACGTGGGAAACCGGCAAGCGTCTCTCCCTATGGGAAAGAAGAGAAATCAAGAAGTAGCTTGAATCATTCAAGTTGATTCTGTGCGCACTAGGGGGCGACGCTTCCCAGCGTCGCCACGCCAAGAGGTTCGTGCGCACCCGAAGCCATCACCACGCTGCTCACGATGTAACTTACTCCCCAACTCCCCCTCTGGCTCAGAGGAGATGGCTGAAAGCCGGGGGAGTCGGAAGAGGGGGCCAGGGGGCGTTGACCTATTTTGCACACCGGCCTTTTATTCACGGCCTTTTCCTCACGGCCTTTTGGCCACGGCGACGCTGGGAAGCGTCGCCCCCTAGTGCGCACCGAACTCTTGCTCACCGGCCTTTTGGTCACGACGACGCTCGGAGGCGTCACCCCCTATGTGCGCACCCGGAGTCTTCACCACGCTGCTCACGATGTAACTTTAGGAGGCGACGTCCTCCGAGCGTCGCCACGCCAAGAGGTTCGTGCGCACCCGGAGTCTTCACCACGCTGCTCACGATGTAACTTACTCCCCCTCTAAGATTAGAGGGGGCCAGGGGGCGTTGACCTCTTGCACACCGCCTTTTACTCACGGCGACGCTCGGAGGCGTCGACCCCTAGCCAACACTCCGGGGGACTCACAATTTCAAAAATGTTTGATTTGCTGTAGGACTTGCTTCATGCATGTCCGTATATCGTCAAATATGCCATGTCCATCCACCCAATCCTCTTGTATGTTCCCTATGATTGTTCATCAAGTTGATTCCATTGGCTGCCCTTGTCTGGAAACAAGAGAATAAAAAAGGACGAAAAAGTGGAGAAGAAGAATGAAAAAGTGCCAAGGCACTCTCAAAAAGAGGAAAAAATCGCCCCTACAGTCACACCGTTTTCCGCACCGCCATTCCCGGGTTTTGAACGGTCATGCATAAAGGCGGACATACATAAAGCAAGCAACTACAGCAACAACGAACTGTAAAGTTTTTTCGCGCGGCGGTCCACCATCGCTATGATGCCTTTTCGGCGACCTTTTCTTTGGCCGCCGTTTCCGGCATCATGCTCGGTGGCCCGAGTGATTTTCTTTTTCTTTTTTAAGGAAGAACTATAGGGCGAGGCGAAGCCCGAGGTCGTCGCTACGGAACCCGGGCGAGTCGTCGAGCCGGAAGGAGACACGGCAGTACCTGGCGCAGTTGAACCAACCGCCGCCACGATACACGCGGAAAGAGGCCGATGTAGTGTTGCAAGGATTGCTCGACGGGGAATTCTTGTAGTAATTGTGGTCATACCAATCCTGACACCATTCCCAAACATTGCCGGACATGTCGTAAAGGCCAAGTTCGTTGGGAGCCTTCTTGCCGACGGGGTGGGTGCCGTAGTCGGGACTCGACTCGTCCTCTTTGCCATCCTTGCCCACGTAGTAGGCATTCTTTTCATACCACGCCACGGCATCAATCGAGGCACCACCGCTGTACTTCGTCTTCCCACTCTTGTTCCCTCCACGGGCGGCGTACTCCCACTCAGCCTCGGTGGGCAGGCGGAAATTCAACCCGGTCAAGTCGTTGAGCTTTTTGATGAAATTCTGGCAGTCATCCCAAGTGACTCTTTCCACCGGGCGCTTCTCGGAATCCGGCTTGCCCTTGAAATAAGAGGGGTTCTCTCCCATCACTACCTCCCACTCTTCCTGCGTAACCTCGTATTTGCCGATGTAGAATCCGGATAACGTCACCCGATGAGCAGGTTTCTCATCATCATCAGCATCGCTGCCCTGCTCCTCGGTGGCGCCCATGGTGAACGCCCCACCATCCACTTTGACCATATTGTTGACCAAGTTGACAATGATGGGATTGGTGGATTTACACTTCAATTGATTATCCACATCCTGGGAATATAGGTTGATACTCAATGTAAACAGGAACAAGATGATTATTTTTAACTTTCTCATATTCTTTTGTTTAGGAAATAGTTAGGGTTAATTCGTATGTTATTATCAAAGGATTGGTATTACCAAGGAAAACCTTTTCCTTAGGTGATGTGAAGTCAAAAACGATGTCGATATGGTATTGACGTGACAAAAATAGCAAAAAAATCATATATGCCACTCCTTTTCGATGATTTTTTTGGAAAAAGGACAGTGGAGACCGAACATGAATTATCTTGAATTGTAATTTCTCTTGGATTTTTTACTGCCAAAATACTTGAACAATGCTTGAACAATGCTTGGACAATGCTTGAACACGAATTGTCACGCGCTCGGCTCTGCCGCTTGGCTCGTCCAAGAATTAACCAGAAATTTTGACGCATAGAAATTTATGACTAATTATATGCATAATTATATGTTAAAAACTGTACCAAGTTATTTTTTTACTTTTGCTAAGTTTGTGAAGTAAAATTGCCTTGCAAAATTGGGATTTGTCTTGTATGGCAACCGGTTGTGAAGTGAAGCCCGAAGGGCTGGGACGACCACAGGCAGGCTGTAGGGTCAGGCACAAGACCTAACCCTACAGGGGCGGGGATGTCGCACTCCGAGCGAGCATCCCGGGGGTGGACACTGTCTTTTGGCGTTGAAGTTACAGACCCCACCCCTAACCCCTCCCCTTGAGGGGCGGGGATGTTGCACTCCGAGTGAGCATCCCATGAGCAAAAGGTGTGTGCGCATATCCCCTCCCCTTGAGGCTGATCTTTATACACAAGTCTGCATCCATCTGAATAACAATTAATTAAAAAACGCTTCGCTTAAAAAAAGTAATAAAAAGGCAAGAAAAATAGCTGTAAGTAAGAAAAAAACGCAAGCGTTTCTCAAAAAAGAGGAAAAATTTTTTCTTCCTTTTTGTGAGTGCCTTGGCACTTTTTCAGTCTTCTTTCATATTTTCCTCCTTTTACTTTCCTTTTTCTTCCTTTTTCAT
>CADADN010000156.1 GCA_902786665.1 uncultured Prevotellaceae bacterium
GCGTGGAGTCTCGGACCTGCCTTTCTTTATGTACCGATGCATGATGATTTTTGGTTAGGCTGCGGTGGGGCCATCCACGGACAATCCCCCCTGAGCCGAGAAAAGACGTTATTTTGAGACTTCCATTGTTCCGGAACCAGAGCAGGATGACGGAACGAGGGAGATGGGTGAACTATATCCTTTCCTCATCAGTGGAGGCTCAAATACGGAACATTGGTATTTCACCCATATCAATGACACAACCGAACATAAATTTAACATCAGGCCAAGATACTTTGGGGATGAGTCAAACTACACCGAGGCTTTTCCGAAAAGGATAAAAGAAGTGTTGTGTGCCAATAATGATGTAAGGATATTTTGTGTGTTTGATTGGGACACGATATTTGGCGATGAAGCAAGGCAGAAAAAGCATAAGGCTTTTGAGGAGCAATTCCAGACAGAAATATCAAATGAAACCGTTACGTTATGCCCCTGTATGCCAAGCATTGAATATTGGTTTTTGCTTCACTTTGTTGATTATACAAGGCTGATTAAGAGCTATGGAGAGGTTGCCGGCATATTGGCGCCATACTTGAAACCATACTTCTCCAATCCGACAAAGCCTATGAAGAAGCTGTTGAAAAAAGAGAAGTATTTGAAGGAGACCGCTTGGGTGGAGAAACTATGCGCCGATGGCAAACTCGCCGTGGCTATTGAGCGAGCCGAGAAGAATATCGAAGAAGCTGTTGCTTTCGGAGAATTGGAGGAACAGTCGTATTCGTATGTATACAAGGTGTTTAAAATGGAGTGATTAAAAAATGCAGTTCTTTTTGATTCATAATCAAATGTCAGTCAAATAAAGAAAGTCTTTCCTGGCTACACTTTCAAGACATTTTTACTCCCATAGTCAAATTACGGTCAAATAAACTCGATCACAAAAAGAAAAACATAACCAGTTTTGGTAGTGCTCATTCACTATGAATAATGTCATATTGTTGGTAGAAGTCTGACATATAGTATCTTCGGGTGCACTGAATAGAGCATGGGGAGATGTATTTCGAATCACAAGGCTATGCGATAATATGTAATACAAATTCGAAGATAAGGGCATAGACCTATGGAATCTATGCCAGTTCATCAACCAAGAACATTAAGAGGCGCATCACAAAAAAATGTATCGTGATGGAGTTCCTTTGTTAGAACAAGCAATGCACAGATCTCCCGAAAAATGATTACCTTTGCACCGCAAATCCATTGAGCAATATGGCACAGAAAGACGATTTCTTCTTTGAGGCGAACAGTGTGGAGGATATCACCGAGGCTGACTACCAGCGGGCGATGCCTTATGTGGAGGCGGCACAAGCCTTCGCGCAGACCACCTACCAAAGCATCTACATCATCGACTACCACAGGAAAAACTTCCTGTATGTATCGGACAATCCGCTCTTCCTCTGTGGACATACCGCCGAGGAGGTTCGCGAAATGGGTTATGACTTCTATCTGAGTTACGTGCCCAAAGAGGAGGTGCCAATGCTTACTGAACTGAATCGTTCCGGCTTCCGTGCCTTTTATGACGAGCCAGTGGAGAACCGCCGCCAGTGCATGATGTCCTACGACTTCCACATTGCCCACGGCAACCGCCTGTTGCTCATCAACCACAAGATCACCCCCCTTGCCATGACCACCAATGGAAGAGTGTGGCTTGCCCTCTGTACCGTTTCGCTCTCACCACATAAAGAGGCAGGACATATTGAGTTCATTCAATTCCTTACTGGAGAGAAGCGTGAGTACTCTTTGGAGGGTCATCGTTGGAAGAACCGAGAGGCCATCACTTTGAAGCCTAAAGAAAAACAGATTCTGACACTCTCGGCCCAAGGCTTCACGATGAAGGAGATTGCCGAGAAAATGTTCCATTCTGTTGACACTGTGAAATTCTATCGCCGCCAGATTTTCGAGAAACTCAACGTAAAGAACATCACAGAAGCCCTGTCACTTGCCACCAACTACGGCTTGGTCTGAGTAGCCTAACCTTATTTGAGTTTTTTCCATCCCCAAAAGCCAAAGTAAGATGAAATTGACAAGAGTATTATTGCTAATCCTGATTTCTGCTCTTTTATCTTGTAATGGGAACAGAAGCGCGAACATCATATCAGATACAGACTCTTTGGTTATGACCAACCCGAAACAGGTTTTGACCATCTTGGATTCCATAGAGAATACAAGTAATTTAGGAGAAAAAGAACGACTACATCTGGTTTGGAACCGAGCCTTGGCACACCAGGCTTTGGGAATGTCGATGGTCGAGGACGAACAGTTGCAAGAAGCAATAGCCTACTTTAGAGAAGAAAAAGAGAAACAGGCGGACAGTTATCTTTTGGAAGCATCTTATCTGAACTGGGCAGGCAAGGATGAGGATGCCATCAAGACAATAGAAAAAGGAATCGCAGCAATTTCAGACTCGGCGAAACGAGTCCAACTGTTGGCAGCAAAAGCAAGCATCTTTGAACACCAGCGGAAATACGGTCAAACTGTAAATGTGCTGAAAGAAATATTAAAGAGTGGTTTGACAAAGCGTGAACAGGCCATTTTCAACTACAAGATAGGACTGAACCTATCTCTGATGGGCGACAGCCAATCAGAACAATTCTATGAAAAAAGCATCCAACAAGCCATGGAGAACAGCGATACGGCCATGGCGTGTGAATTCATGCGCAACCATGCCGACTATTTGGCCAACAACGGCCAATACCGCCGTTCCAACGACATTTACCATCGTATAAGTCGTATTCTGCCACAAGTGGCAGAATTATCGGCCATTCAAATGGCCATGGCGGGCAACTACATCAATCTTCATCGTCTTGACTCCGCCCGAATATGCCACGACAAGGCCACCAAGAGTGAGACAGAATTGGATGCACAAGGCTTTACCGACATCGCACGAAAGGCTGAGTTGGAACAAGAGCGCGTCATACTTGACTATACTGATGGGAAAGCCGTGTCGTTTGTGGATTTTGCTCGCTATTGCGACTCTATCACGATGGACATGCAAATGAAAGAGAACACTTCCACTCGACGACTGGAAGCCAAGAACCGTCTGCAGACAGCCAATTACGAACTGGAACTCAACCAACAGCGGATGGGATGGTTGTTGTCGGTGGCTACACTGCTGTTGATTGGCGGCGGCATAGGTGGCTGGCTATACCGCAGGAACAAAATCAAGCAATCGGCAGAGGCAGAGGACAGGATAGACACACTGGCACGAATGCTGGAAGAAGCACAGAAAACCATAGCAGAAGAAGAGTCCGACATGAAGTCCATATCGAGCAATGCAGACGAGTTGGAGCGTCCCAAGTCGGACGATGATGCTTTCTTCAAGAAAATCCTATTGCAACAGTTGGGAATCATCCGACTGGTAGCCAGCACCCCAACCAATCAGAACCAGGCTCTTCTGAAACGCATTTCAGGCATCAGTGGTGGTGAGATACCTACTAACAGCCTACTTGTTTGGTCAGACCTCTATCCCGTCATTGACCGGCTATATGACAATTTCCATACCCGGCTAATGGAGCAATATGGCGATGCACTCACAGAAAAAGAGGAGCAAATCTGCTGTCTGCTCTGTGCAGGATTCTCGACGAAGGAGATAGGTGTCATCACACAACAGTCTGACGCGACAATATACGTTCGCAAGACCTCTATCCGAAAGAAGATAGGAGCAGCAGAAGGGCAAGATATTGTAGCCTGCGTGAACGAACAGAGGTGAGAAAGATTGAAAATTGAAGATTATACATTCTCCTGCCGACGAGTTGGTTGGATAAAGACCGAAACATGATGGATGAAGCGTGAATCAACAATATTAAGGATTGTTTAAGATTCCGAGAGCCATCATTAAGATTTTATAAAAATGTAACCATTGATTTCCAATGCGTTACGTTTCTTGCATTAAGACTTTTTATTTGACGATTTAGTCGTTTTAAGGTGCATTTGCATGGTAATTTTGCACCGACAATAATCAAATAAAAAGCGTATGAAAAGAAAGTGGTTTTATATTATCGGTTGCATCGCCATAGTGATGCTCTGGGCGTATGCGAAAAGCGGACATATCAATATGCCTGGTCATGGTAACAGAGAAAACAAAAATCTTGAGGAAGCCGTCGTAAAGCATGCTGCTTCCCTGCATGCCGATGGCGGAATGGTTGAATTTGTCTGCAAGTACCTTTGTGAAGACTATAAAGAGAATGGTGAAGTACGTTTTTCTGCCAATGTCATTTATTATGTTGTTTCTGTGGATGGTACAAAAGAGAAACATACCGCCCATATCGTATGTAACGAAGACAAGGACAGAATCATCGAGTGGAAGGACATCACTGGTAAATGAACAATTCAACAAGCCCAATCTCTGATGAAATCCCTATGTTATCAACTTCTTTTGCTACCCAAACGGGTAATTTTTCGTACAAGTTTGTCAGAATTACCCATTTGGGTAGTGGATTTCTCTTTGAAACTTACATTCTTTGCATCGAAAAAGAATATCAAACAAGTAAAAAATGTCAAACGTAATAAAATTATGATTATCCGCTTGTATCCGAAGGGCGGCCTGAAAGGCCTGCAAGCACATAGCCCAAGGCAACGCCTTGGGTGTCAAGATGTTCATAGTCGCCCTGGGGCGTTATCGGAAAGATGCGGATAATCATTATAAAATTTACTAGGATGATGAGAAAGATTGCATTCATATCCATAATGTGCCTCGTGGCGATAGCCTCGAATGCACAAGGTATCAATGGCAGGGTGATTGATGAGCAGGCTCAGCCTATGCCGTTTGCCAATGTCGTGCTCGTCAATCGTTCTGACTCCGCTTTCATTGCAGGAGCCGTAACGAAGGATGACGGAACATTCAGCATCGACACCTATAAGAAAGACGGTCTGCTGAAAGTGTCCTGCATAGGATATATGACAAGGTATATTGACGCTCGGACGGGGATTGCAAATCCCCTAGAACTGGGAGACATCCAGATGCAGCCCGACACGCAGACACTCGGCGAAGTGACGGTGAAAGGTCAGATGCCGACGCACAAGATGACCACCGAGGGCATGCTGACCACGGTGGAGAACACGTTGCTGAGCAAGGCGGGCACAGCCAACGACGTGTTGCAACAACTGCCCGGCATACAGAAGAAGGCTGACGGTCTGGAGGTGTTCGGCAAGGGCACGCCGATCATCTACATCAACGGGCGGCAGATGCGCAACAAGGCCGAATTGGATCAGATGACGAGCGAGAGCATCAAGAGCGTGGAACTCATCACCAACCCCGGGGCGAAGTACGACGCGCAGGTGGAGTCGGTCATCCTCATCAAGACCCGCCGTCAGCAGGGTGAAGGTTGGAGCGGCGATGTGCAGAGCCACTACCGCCAGGGCTACAATCCCGACCTCGACCTCGGGCTGAGCCTGAACTACCGCTACAAGGGTCTCGACGTGTTCGGCAGCGTGTGGTACAACGACAACCAGTTGCGTCATCGCGACCTCATCACGCTCAATGTCGCGGCCGACACACTCTGGCACATGGACGAGCACTCTAATTTCGATATACACAACCGTTCCATCTATTACACGGCAGGCGTGAATTATACGTTTGACGACCAGCACTCGATGGGTTTCCGCTATGAGACGAAGGGCTGGCTCAAACAGAAAACAACTGGCAGTTTCATCGCCGACGTCATCGCAGACGGGGTCTTCTACGACCACCTTGACAACGATCTTGAACAGGAAATCACCTCGAACATGCCGCACACACTAAACGCCTATTATAACGGCAAGGTGGGCAAGACGTCGATTGACTTCAATACCGACTACATGTTCCACAAAGACCGCACCTCGCAGTTCAATGACGAGGTGAGCCAGGAGCGCGTGAGTCGCACTGTGACCAGTACCAACATCGTGCGCAACCAACTTTGGGCCTCGAAACTCGTACTGTCATGGTCGCTGTGGAAGGGCAACCTACAGGCTGGCACCGAATACGACCTGACCAACCGCAACGATGACTATGTGAACCCTGAGCAGGTGGTGCCCACATCGTTTACCGAACAGCGCGAGCGCAACTACATCTTCTTCGCCGAATACAGCCGTCCGCTGCCCTTCGGCCAGATGCGCCTCGGCGTGCGCAACGAGAACGTCAATACCAAATACTATACGGAAGGCGTCTACCAGCCCGAACAAAGCCGCACGTACCACCATTTCTTCCCCACCGCCGCACTGATGGCAAAGGTGGGCAAGGTGCAGTTGATGGTCAACTATGCCGTGAAGATTCAGCGCCCGTACTACTGGATGTTGGGCAGCAATGTGAGCTATGCCAACCGCTTCACCTGGCAGAGCGGCAACCCGATGCTGCAGCCGACCATACGCAACGAGGTGGGGCTGATGGCAATGTACAAGTGGGTGCGTATGGCCGTTGACTACAAACACACTACCGACGAGATTGTGAACGTGGCAGAAACCGTGCCGGGCAGCGAGGAAACGACTATCATCACAAGCGCCAACGTGCGCCACTCCGACGGTCTGCGTGCCATGCTGACCCTCTCGCCGCGCTTCGGCTTGTACCAGCCGTCACTCACTGTCGGCGTGATGAAAGATTGGATCAAGATTCCATCACCCGTGGGTGACCTCAGTCCGAAGAATCCCATCGGCCTCATCCAGTCGGACAACAACTTCCAACTGTCACCGACCCTCACAGCCTCTGCCAATCTGCAAATCGTCACCAAAGGCGACCAGCAGAACATGACGCTCACCCGTGCCGGATACGTGGCCGACATCAGCGTGACCAAGACGTTCTTCAACAACCGCCTGTCAGTGAAACTCGGCGGCCGCAACCTGTTCGACTCGCAGCAGCACATCAACATCCGCTACGGCCTTCGCACCCTCTACCAAGAAAAACATCGGGACTCTCGCAAGCTGGAACTCGTCGTCCGTTACAACTTCAATGCCACCAACTCGAAATACAAGGGAACGGGTGCTGGTCAAGATGAAAAGAGCCGATTCTGAACCATGCATACCAACATCCAATACATCAATCTCTCTTGGGCAGTGGTAGGCGTTTGCGAGAGCCGCGCCATGCCCTTGTGGAAATTTATCCCTGCTCCCTCGTTTCTACCTTGTCATGCTTCGTCAGCAGATAGCCCCGATGGAATCTGATGGCTTGAGCCGGGTGTATCAAGTGTAAAAAACCATAAAACTCTGAACATTTGTTCAGACTTTCATCCTCGGCATCCATTTTTGAAGTATTATCGAGGGTTTTATGAAAAGCAATGTTTACTTTTACACACTGAAACTTGCTACTGTCCATTTATGGACATTCATTGTCCGGATTTGGACAGTGCTTGAAGTGCCCCTATCCTCTTCATCAATGAGTTGCAAATGTGGCACGATTTTCGCCTTTTAAAAGTGCAGTCGAAGATAAAAAAATGGAATATGGAAAAAATGGTTTACCTTTTCCGTTATCATTCGTGATAATAACAGTTCGGCGAATCTTTCGCGCAGGTGGATTTACCGCTCGGCTCTGCCGTTTTATACCGAAGGGTCTAAAGAATCCTCCTGCATTGAATATACGCATTTGTAATGCGTTTCGGATTACAAATCCTGATATTCAAGGCGGACGGATTGCAAATCCGTCCGAGCGCAAGAGCCGTCCGAGCGCAAAATCCGTCCAAGCGCAAGAGCCGTCCGAGCGCAAGAGCGCAATAAAGTTTTTCGCAACGGTTAAGAACATTTAACGTCTCACCGTTATATATTTCAGCCAAAACTGCGTATAAATAATAAGAAGGTAACAATAAAAAGAATATAGACAAGCGAACCATCATCACCGCATTCCCGACGTTCCGTCGCCTACCCGCAGCCTTTCTGCTCGCCCTCGTGGCAACATTTGCTATTCAAGGACAAAGGGTTGACAGTACTTGGTATTGCAGTCAAAGACAAACCCGAAGCAACCCTGAAAGCAATCGCCGAGTTACAGATTCCCTATCCACAAATCCTCGACTCGCAGGATGGTGCCTACAACCTCTATGGACTCAACGGAATTCCACACATCATCCTCTTCGCCCCCGATGGTACCATCCTTGCTCGTGGGTTGGCCGGCGAGAACATCGAACAACAATTGAAAAAGATTTTTAATAACTGATAAATAATGAACAAGAAAGCCATCATCACCCTCCTGTTCGCCCTCGTTACAATGGCGGGACAGGCGCAGACTTTCATCCCTGTTGTGGAGGACAGCATTGATTTCGTCATTGAAGGGACGGTCAGCGAAGGAGCCGACTCTGTATGTATGGAGGAAAGACCCTATACTGGACCCTTATGGTTTCCCGTACACAATAAGCATTTTCGTATCGCC
>CADADN010000157.1 GCA_902786665.1 uncultured Prevotellaceae bacterium
TGGAAAAGTAAAATCCGTGGTACCCCTAAAACCGCCTCAAAAAAAACCGCCTACTGAAAATCAGGGATTTACGTAGGCTATAGCTGCAATGTGGGTTAACTCCTCTTTAACTCCTTTTTAACTCCTTTTTAACTCCAAAAAAAAGAAACTTAAGTCACTACAATTTCATCACCCGTTTCATCTCCAGGTTCTCGTAGCCTTCGGGGCAGTGGGTGGAGAGATAGACGGTGGGATTGTTCATAATGAACTGTCTCACGCGGTCGAGGGTCTGGCGGGCGGCATCCTTGTCCTCGAAGACAATGCTCAACTTGTTGGCCTTCAGTGCGGCATCGCAATAGGTCACGTCGCCGTGGAACATATAGTATAGTCCGTCGCTCTCGGCGATGACGATGCTGTTGCCTTTGGTGTGTCCTTTGGCCTCGATGAACCAGATGCCGTCGGCCACCTGCTGGGCATTGGGGAAGTTCTTGTAGGGTTCGCCATATTGGGCACGCACGACATTGTCTCCTTCCAGTTTCATTGCGTCGGCATCCTCGGGAGCGATATACACCTTGGCATCGGGGAAGTATTGCAAGGCTGCGGTATGGTCGGGGTGCTTGTGGGTGACGAGGATTTTTGTCACTTGCTCGGGTTTGTAACCAGTGGCTGCGAAAGCATCCATGTAGTCGGCCACCTTCTCGCCCATGTACAAGGGGGCACCCAGTTTCTTGGCGGGGGCGGCCATGCCGGTGGCAAAGCCCGTGTCGATGAGTATGACTTCGCTGCCTGTGTCGATGAGGAAGTTTTGCAGACTGCTGCGGTAGATGATTTGCTCGTCATACGTCTCCTTGCCCTCTTCTCCACCGAAGGCGAACGGCTGGTTCATGAAACCACCGTCGAACATGCGGATTGCTTTGATTTCCATAGTCGCGAAATGTTAGATAGTTGTATGAAGGATTGCCTGAGTCCGCTTTTTCAATTGGACTCTGGCAATGGTCAAATTTGAGTGAACAGCCAGTTCTGTTGGCCAATCTTCTCGATGATTTCCAATGCGCCTTGGCTCCAGTAGAGGTCTTCCTCCTCGTCCTTCAGGTAGCCAACCATGATTTCGTAGGTCGTGGGATCGTTGACCAGTGTCTCGCAGCATTTGTAGAGCAGGTCTACACCGGCCTTCTGGATGTCAAGGTCGGCCTTGATATACTCCACGGGGTCGCAGATGAGGGCGCGGCTCTTGGCACCGTCAAACTTGATTTCGCCGCCAAGGTCGAGGATGCGTTCCACGAATTTCTCCACCCAGCCCATCTCCTCGTTGAAATGGTCGATGTATTTCTGTCCTAACTTCCCAAAGCCCTGGGCCTTGAAAATCTGACCTTGCAACTTGTGTACCAATGCACCTTCGGTCAGTCCCGTTGCGAAGAACTGCAGTGCTTCGATTGATTTCTTTGCGTCCATGATTTTTTTGTTTTAATTGGTTTTTCTATTGTCGTTCAGAGAACTCTCTGTTGGCTTATTCCTCACGTCTCCTAATGGTTTTTAGGCTTCAACTGCAAAGGAACAGCCTTTTTCGCAAAAATCCAAATCCGAAACGACACAAAAATTGTCTGAAACGATACAAGACTCACTCTTTATTTGTACTTTTGTCGGTGCAAACCCGATACAACACAATATGTATAGTTTACGCGAAGCTTGGATAAAGATGCTCGGCCGACAGCCCTATGAGCAATGGGATGGAAGGATGCACTGCATGGAAACTGATGCGACAGTCACCTTCCTTACCAACAAGACGCAGGGGTTCATGGCCGCCTATACGTTCACGCTCGTCATCAAGGGATGGCTGACGATTGTATATAACGGACAGGAACTGACCTTGCTGCCCGACGACCTTTACATCTATTCTCCTGGCTTGGAAGTCACCGTCCTTGCCGCCTCGGAGGACTACCGCGGCATCTGTCTCTTGGCCGACGAGCATCTCACCATCGAGTCGCCCACCGTCCACGACCTTGTCAACATCGCCTATGCACCCATCGTACAACTGCACGAACCTAAGATTGTCTTGCCTCACGAGGACGCCCGGCGGGTGGAGGAAAAGATGCACGAGATAGTCGGCTATCTCCATTCCGACCACATATACAAGACGAAGATACTCCAGATGCTCTATGCCGTTTTCCTGCTTGATGTGCAGAGCGTACAGGCAAAGGCCATCAACCGACGGCAGGTGCCACAGCGTGTCGAGGAAATCTTTTTCGGCTTCATACGCCTGCTGCCGCAGCATTTCGCAGTGCATCACGACATCGCCTTCTACGCTTCCTCGCTCAACATCTCGTCGGTCTATCTCTCCCGTGTCGTCCGTCAGGTAACAGGACGCACCGTCGTCTACTACATCAACCAGCACTTGTTGATGGAGGCGTCCTATCTGTTGCGCACCACATCGCTCAGCGTCGCCCAGATTGCCGAGCGCCTCCACTTTGCCGATGCACCCTCTTTCAGCAAATTCTTCTCACGCAAGAAGGGCGTCACGCCGAAGGATTACAGAAAGTAAATAGCTTCACCTGCGGCAGTACCATTTGCCGCACTGCACCTTTTGGCCGAACCGCCGTCGCAAATCCTACCCCTATGACTGCACAGATTGCGACTTATTGTTAAACTTGCTTAAAGTTTTAAATAAATCGCTTGCGATATAAATAATATGTAGTACTTTTGTATCGCAAACGATATAAATTAAGGCAATGGAAAAGATTTTTGATTTCAAGGCTCTCACGAGCAAAGGCAAAGAGATAGATTTCAAGGAGTTTGAGGGTAGGGTGCTGCTGATAGTGAACACAGCCAGCAAATGTGGATTCACACCTCAGTTTGCAGGACTTGAGGAGTTGAACCAGAAATACAAGGACAAAGGTCTGGTTGTGATTGGCTTCCCCTGCAATCAGTTCAAAGAGCAGGATCCTGGCTCTGACTCACAGATTGAAGAGTTCTGCCAGTTGAATTACGGTGTGACATTCCAAATCATGAAGAAGACCGATGTGAACGGCTCCGACGCACACCCCATCTTCGAATACTTGAAGGCTCAGGCTCCAACCGAAGATTACAAGGGACTGAAGGCCAAGGCCGCCAAAGCACTTTTCAAGGCAATCAGCAATAGCGTGGAGAAGGACAGCGACATCAAGTGGAATTTCACCAAGTTCTTGATTTCAAAGGATGGAGAGACCATCAAGCGCTATGCTCCCACTACGGAACCGAAGGACTTTGAGAAGGATGTTGAAGCCATGCTGGGATAAATGATCGTAGGGTACTATGCACACGGAATTACAACTAGACCAACAGATTTGCTTCCGTCTCTATACAGCCACAAGATTGGTTGTTCAGGCCTATACACCGATGCTTTCACAATTGGGCATCACCTATCCGCAGTATTTGGTGTTGATGGTGCTCTGGGAGAAGGACAACCAGCCGGTGAACGACATCGCACATCGCCTGATGTTGGAGACCAACACAGTCACCCCGCTGCTTCAACGAATGGAGAAACTCGGAATTGTCAATCGTAAAAAAGGCGAAACAGACAAGCGTCAGCAGATTGTCAGCCTGACGGAGAAAGGAAAAAGCATGGAGGAGAAAGCCTACGAACTCATCCCTGCTGGCATGGGCAAACGACTCTCTGCCTGTCCACTGAAGGTGGAAGACTATCAACGGCTTGCACAAGAATTGGATTCGATAATTGAAACATTAAAGAAATAGATATGATTTACGGAATTACCAAAGGAACAGATTTTGAGAAACTGTGTGAAGGTGCCGCCAAGGCTGAAGCCGCAGGAGTGATGATGTACTATGCACTTGCGCGGATGGCCAGGGAACAAGGCTATCCTGAAGAGGTTGCTGAGAAGTTTATTGAGATGGCCAATCAGGAAGCCGTCCATGCGGGATTCTATGCCACACTCAACGGTAAGTTCAATGCCGACATCTGGCAGTTGGCGGAAGCCTTTGCTGCCAGAGAGGAAAAGGGAGAAGAACAGGTGAGTCAGTTTGCGCAGGCTTTCCGTGCCGCTGGCTTGAATGAGGCTGCCGATGAAATGGAGGCCTTTGCCAAAGAGGAAGGCCATCATGGGGCCACCCTGCGAGCCATGGTTGAGAAATATGGGAAAAAATGAAAGTATGAAGAAACAGACAATCATCTGTTTTCTTGACTGTTGCGAGTTGGTATGAAAATAAGACAGTGGCTGCAATCCCTTTCTTTTAAGGCAGGTGTAATTGTCCTGTTGTGCTGCATACCCTTTTATGTCCTGTCCTTCGCACAGATGTTGCTTCCTATCAGTACGGCTGCCAAAGGCGTATTGTGGACCATCCTTTTCGGATTGGCGAAGACTTGCCAATACGGAGGACTTACCATACTTGGAGTAGAGGGGTATAACCGACTGAAGAGTCGCCTGAATAGGAAGAAAATGAACGAATAAATAAAAATGATTATCCGCTTGTATCCGAAGGGCGGCCTGAAAGGCCTGCAAGCACATAGCCCAAGGCAACGCCTTGGGTGTCAAGATGTTCATAGTCG
>CADADN010000158.1 GCA_902786665.1 uncultured Prevotellaceae bacterium
GGCGACTATGAACATCTTGACACCCAAGGCGTTGCCTTGGGCTATGTGCTTGCAGGCCTTTCAGGCCGCCCTTCGGATACAAGCGGATAATCATTAAAGAATATACTGTAAATAATTGTATATCAATACAACCGGACTTCCGAAACTTAAGTTAGTAAGAATTAGTATAACCCTACGGCATTGGCCCCTTTGCAGTCTGGCACAAGACCTGACCCTACTGGGGAGGAGATATGCGCACCGATTGTTGGACGAGATCTCTTGACATAGAAAACGAAACGTAATCTTTATGAAAAAACAGATTACGAAATGGACACCCTAAATTGGAAATTTGGAAGAATATGACAATCTTTCAGTGGACACGAAAAATTTTAGAGTTCAAAAGATATATCAGAACTCTTTTTTTTCAGGCAAACCGTCTTTCTGGTTCTTCCACCAAGGATTCAAGGAGATAGCCGCCCTTCAAACCGTGTGTCCACTCCTTTCAACATACGCCAAATTGCAACGATTGCACTTTTTTTTGTCATCTTTTCTGGAAAAGGAGGCGATTTCCGAAAAAAATTGGTACCTTTGTCTATGGCTTGATGTATTTTGTATGACAAATTTACCACACAAGCATACGAAAAAGTTTGTAAAAGCAGAATCTTCGAACCATTTACTTTGATAAATTTATAAAATAAATTTACTTCCAAAACTTAGAACTTAAGTTAATAACTTTGTAGTCTAATTTGCCAAAAAATGAAGAGATTACCAACGATTGTTATTTTATGGTTCTTGATGGCTGGATTCGCCAACGGTCAAGGCAGCGCCTCCGTTGGCAAATGGGCACCTTGCGGTCCCGTGCCATCGGAAAACCAGTTGCGCTGGCAAGAGATGGAGATGTATGCGTTCATCCACTACTCAATGAACACCTACACCGATGAGGAATGGGGCTTCGGCAACGAGCCGCTGGAGTTGTTCAACCCCTCCGACCTCGACTGCCGTCAATGGGCACGCGTCTGCAAGCAGGCAGGCATGAAAGGCATCATCTTCACCGCCAAGCACCACTGCGGCTTTTGTATGTGGCCTTCGAAATACACGGAGTACTCGGTGAAGAACACCCCATGGAAGGACGGCAATGGCGACGTGGTGCGCGAACTGGCCGACGCATGTCGGGAAGAGGGACTGAAATTCGCCGTCTATCTCTCTCCATGGGACAGGAACCATAAAGATTACGGCAAACCGGAATATGTGACCTATTTCCGCAACCAACTGCGCGAGTTGCTGACCCAGTACGGCGACATCTTCGAGGTGTGGTTTGATGGTGCCAATGGAGGCGACGGCTGGTATGGCGGCGCCAACGAGACCCGGCGCATCGACGGCAAGACCTATTACCAATGGGCCGAGACGTTCCGCATGATTCGGGAGTTGCAGCCGAATGCCGTCATCTGGAACGACGGTGGCGACCGCGGCGACCTGCGCTGGGTGGGCACCGAGGCCGGCAACGTGGGCGAGACCAACTGGAGTCTGATGCCCGGCAAGGGCGACACGCCCTGGCACATGCTGCACTACGGCGTGGAGGACGGCGATGTGTGGTGTGCCGGCGAGACCAACACCAGCATCCGCCCGGGGTGGTTCTACCATGAGACGGAGAACGAGCATGTGAAAAGCCTGTCGAAACTCATGGATACCTACTACAAGAGCGTAGGCCGCAACTCGTGTCTGTTGCTCAATTTCCCCATTGCTCCCAACGGCCGCATCCATCCCACCGACAGCCTGCGGGGCATTGCATTCAAGAAAATGATTGACGAGGTGTTCAAAAACGACCTCGCCCGAAAAGCCAAGATAAAGACCCAGGGGAATGAGACCCTTGTCACATTCAAGAAGCCAACGGCATTCAACCGTTTCGTAGCCGAGGAAGACATCCGTTACGGCCAGCGTGTGAAGAAATTCTCGCTCGAGGCTTTTGTCGATGGCAAATGGATTTCGCTGAAGGACGCACTGGTGGACAATGGCGACGGACTGACCACCATCGGGCATCGCCGCATCATCTGCTTCCCCACCGTCACTGCCACCAAACTCCGCTTCACCATTCTCGATGCAAAGTGTGAGCCCATCATCCAGCGCACCTCCGTCTATTTGGCACCTGAACTGACAGCCGACATCCCGGACAGTGGGGAGAAGCGCAGCAGCAACCTCCACTACTTCTTCAGCAACCCCAAGCAGATGATGATTGACTGGGACGCAGAGCAGACCATCACCTCGTTCCGCTACCTGCCACCGCAGAACACTCGCGAAGGCACTGTCACCCATTACACCCTTTGGGCATCCACCGACTGGTCGAACTGGACAAAAGTGGCTTCAGGCGAATTCTCCAACATCGTCAACAACCCTATCTGGCAAACCATCAAGTTCCAACCCGTCAAAGCCAAAATCCTTCGTCTCGACGCCGACCGACTGGCCTCGGGAGAACGCATGGCCTTTGGTGACATAGAAATAGAAACGAAATAGAAGTGTATGAAGAGATTATTGAGAAGATACCTCGTCTTCATTGCCTCTGTGCTGACCATCTCTGCACAAGCGCAAGACCTTCTTTCCGACAACGGAACGACAGGATTGGCTGCACCCGATTGGGAAAACCCCGCCATGCTGGGCATCAACAAACTACCCTATCACGCCACGCTGCAACTGCCTTCGAAATGGAAGGAGTGCAAGGAGATAATCTCGCTCGACGGCGAATGGCAGTTCCATTGGAGCCGGAATCCTCAGGAAAGACCCGTCGAATTTTACCGTGAGGATTTTGAAGTGCGCGGCTGGGACAAAATAAAAGTGCCGGGCAACTGGCAGACACAAGGCTTCGGCACGCCCATCTACACCAATATCGACTACCCCTTCAAGCGCAACCGCCCCAGCGTGACGAGTGAACCACCACGCGATTGGACGGCATACGAGAACCGCAATCCCGTGGGGTCGTATGTGACGTTCTTCGACGTGACTAAAGAAATGCGCTCTCAAAATCTGATTCTGCATTTCGGTGGCGTGCATTCGGCATTTTACGTCTGGCTCAACGGGCAGAAAGTAGGCTATAGCCAGAACTCGATGTCGCCCGCTGAGTTTGACGTGACGAAATTCGTCAGGGAAGGCAAAAACAAACTCGCCGTAGAGGTGTATCGCTGGTGCGACGGCAGTTACCTGGAAGACCAGGACATGTGGCGGCTGTCGGGCATCTTCCGCGAGGTGCAGTTGTGGGTGCGCCCGCTGGTGCACATTGCCGACTATCATGTTGAGGCCGTTCCCAATGCCGACTACTCGGACTTCACCGTCAAAGCCCGGGTCTCCATTTGCAACACAGGCAAGAAAACCGCTAAGAATCAGTTGGTTGAACTGGAGATTGCTTGTCCCGAACTATATGGAGTCAACACGGATCCAGGCCATCGGAATGCGACCAACTACCGCATCCCCAAACTGCCCGCCGGAGATACGACTACCGTTGAACTCAGTTTCCACTACGGCACACCGCCTCGTCTGTGGTCTGCCGAGAAGCCTTGGCTTTATCCTTTCACTTTGGAATTGCTTGGCATGAAGGATAACAAAAACCATGAAAAATTTGAATATCACTTTGGTGTGAAACGTGTGGAGGTTGTAGGCGAGGTGTTCAAGATCAACGGGAAAAATGTGAAACTGCGCGGCGTGAACCGGCATGACCATCACCCCCTGACAGGTCGCTATGTGGACAACGCCACCTACGAGGAGGACATCCGCCTGATGAAGCAGGCCAACATCAACTTCCTTCGCACGAGCCACTACCCCGACCGCGAGTATCTTTACGAACTCTGCGACCGATGGGGACTCTACGTGATGGACGAGGCCAACCAAGAGAGTCACGGTTATGGCTATGCCAACGAGGAGATGGGGCACGATGCCGCCTGGCGCGACGCTCACGTGGACCGTGCCGAGTCGCTGGTGAAGCGTGACTTCAACCACCCCTGTGTCATCCTGTGGAGCCTCGGCAACGAAGGTGGCGTAGGACCGAACATCCAAGCGATGTACGACAAGGTGTGTCAACTCGACTCCACCCGTTTGCCCTTCTACGACTGCCATCCCCGCTACTCCGCCCTCCACGACTTCGGCTATCCCACTCCCGAGGTGCTGAAGAGAGAGGCTGAGAAGGAAACGGAAAAGCCGCTGATAGCTCGTGAGTATGCCCATGCCATGGGCAACTCCATGGGCAACCTGCAGGAATACTGGGACGTCATCTATGCCGACTCCAGCATCGCCGGCGCCGCCATCTGGGACTGGGTGGACCAGGGACTTGTCAAGAAGGAGAACGGAGTGGAATTCTTCGCCTATGGCGGCGACTACGGCGACAAGCCCAACCTCGACGCCTTCTGCATCAACGGACTGTTGGCTCCTGACCGCAAGCCGCATCCTCACTACTACGAAGTGCAGCAT
>CADADN010000159.1 GCA_902786665.1 uncultured Prevotellaceae bacterium
TGCAGTAGGAAACATTGAGGTGGGCAACACGAAGATTGTGGCCGACTACATCACGGAATTGACCGGTGCAGAGCAGTTTGAAATCGTTACCCACAAGTACGACGGCATGGCTTATACACCACTCATCAATCTGGCAAAGGAAGAAGTTAAAAACGGTGAGTTGCCAGAATATGAAGGCGACATCGACCTAAATAAATACGACACTGTGTTTATCGGTGGCCCCGTATGGTGGGGCACCTATCCGCAAGTGATGTTCACCTTCTTCAAGAAGCATGCTAACGACCTGAAGGGTAAGACCGTCATTCCTTTCACCACTCATGAAGGTTCTGGATTGGCCAACTGTGTGGAGGATGTGAAGGAAGGCTTCAGCATCTACGGTCACGAGGCGCGTACGGAAAAGAAAAAGGTCGAGAAGTGGATAATAAGTTTGAGTGAAAAATAAAAAGTGAAGCAATATGAGAGACTTTGTATTTGAGAACAAGACCAAGGTTTATTTTGGTAAGGAGCAGTTGTGTAAACTGC
This sequence comes from uncultured Prevotellaceae bacterium, assembly GCA_902786665.1. Lineage (GTDB taxonomy): Bacteria > Bacteroidota > Bacteroidia > Bacteroidales > Bacteroidaceae > Prevotella. The sequence continues at coordinate 523 of CADADN010000159.1, forward strand.
ATGAGGAAGTGGCACGTTTCGGTAAGCGTGTACTGATGGTCTATGGTGGAGGCAGCATCAAGAGAATCGGCTTGTACGATAAGGTGATGGCCGAACTCCAGAAAGCAGGAGCCAAAGTGTTTGAACTGGCTGGCGTGGAGCCTAACCCTCGTCACACGACTGTAAACAAGGGTGCCGCTATCTGCAAACAGGAGGGCATCGACGTATTGCTGGCCGTTGGTGGCGGATCCACCATCGATGCCACGAAAGCCATTGCGGCAGGAGCAAAGTATGGAGGTGATGACGTGTGGGACTTGATTACACAGAATGCTTCTGTCAGCGAGACGCTGCCTATCATCACTGTGCTGACCCTTTCGGCTACAGGCTCTGAGATGGATGGCGGCTGTGTCATCAGCAATGTGGAGACCAACGAGAAACTGGGCTATTTCGCTCCCGACAACAATCCTGATGTGTCGTTCCTTGACCCCACGAACACCTTCTCGGTGAGTGCCTACCAGACAGCCTGCGGCAGCGTGGATATCATGTCGCACATCTTCGACGTGGCATATTTCAGCAAGAAGCAGTCGATGGACATGCTGCTGCGCATACAGGAAGAGGTGCTGAAGACTGTCGTGAAATATGCCCCTGTGGCAGTGGCTAAGCCCGATGACTACGAGGCTCGCGCCAACCTGATGTGGGCATCGTCGTGGGCACTGAACAACTTCCTCTACGAGGGATTCTTCCAGGCCACCGTCTGCCACTCTATGGAGCATGAGTTGTCGGCATTCTACGATATCACCCACGGCCACGGCTTGGCAATCCTTACTCCACGTTGGCTTACCTACGTGCTTGACGATGAGACCGCTCCCATCATCCAGCGTTTCGGTGTGAATGTTATGGGACTGGATGCTTCGCTGCCCGTCATGGAAGGAGCCAAAGCCGCTATCCAGGCTCTTGAAACCTTCTTTTTTGAGACGCTCGGACTGAAGAGCCGCCTTTCCGACCTGGGCATCGACGACAAGAACTTTGCGGCAATGGCACGCAAGGCCTGTGGCGCAGAAGGCATCCTCCACGGATTCACCGACCTGACTCCTGCCGACGTTGAGAAGATTTTCAGAATGTGTCTGTAATGCATAATTATTGATTAAGCAACTGTGAAATAGAAAAAGATTGTTGACAATGAAAACTATTAAATTATCAAACGGTGTTCAGATGCCGCAGATGGGTTACGGAGTGTATCAGGTATCACCTGAAGAGTGTGAACGTTGCGTAAGTGACGCCTTGAGTGTGGGCTATCGGATGATAGATACGGCACAGGCCTACCAGAATGAGGAAGGTGTTGGCAATGCCTGGCGCAAGAGCGGCATCAAGCGTGAAGAACTGTTCCTTGTATCAAAGATTTGGATTTCGAACTACGGTTATGAAAAGGCAAAGGCATCTATAGACGAGAGTCTGCGCAAGCTGCAGACGGAGTATATCGATTTGATGCTGCTTCATCAGCCTTTCTGCGACCGCTACGGCGCTTATCGAGCCTTAATCGATGCCTATCGCGAAGGCAAGTTGAGGGCTATCGGCGTGAGCAATTTCTTTCCCGACCACTTTATCGACCTGGCATCGAATGTGGAAATCATGCCGATGGTGAACCAGGTGGAAACACATGTGTTCTGTCAACAGAAACAGCCACAGAAATACATGGAGGAGTTCGGATGCCAGATTATGTCGTGGGGACCATTGGCCGAGGGACGCAATGGATTCTTCACCAATGAGGTACTGACTGAAATCGGAAAAGTTCACGGCAAGAGCGTGGCACAAATCGGTCTCCGCTTCCTGCTGCAACGTGGTGTTGTCATCATACCGAAGTCATCCCACAAAGAACGCATGGCTGAGAATATCAACATCTTCGACTTCGAACTTTCTGCTGACGAGATGGCTCGCATCGAAGCGCTCGACACCCAGCAAAGCCTGTTCTTCGATCACCACGATGGTGAAGTGACTAAAATGTTTATGGGCTGGCGCGGGTTGGCGTAAAACAACTTTTGGGGTATGGTAAAGAAAGTATCAGTATTAGTGGGTGCTGGCAGCATCGGACAAGCCATCATCCGTCGTGTGTCGGCTGGTAAGCACATCGTGTTGGCAGATTATAGTGAGGAGAATGCAAAACGGGCTGCAAAGACACTTGAAGATGCAGGTTTTGTGTGTTCAACTATCCAGTGTGACCTTGGTTCAAAAGAGGACATCCTGAAGTTGGTGGAGTTTGCCACCAACAAAGGTGAAGTGACGAACTTGGTGAATGCCGCTGGCGTGTCACCTTCACAGGCTCCTGTTGGAGAAATTCTGCGCGTTGACCTCTACGGAACAAGTGTTCTGTTGGAAGAGTTCGGCAAAGTGATTGCAGAGGGTGGCTCTGGTGTGATTATCTCATCGCAAAGCGGTCATCGTCTTCCTGCTTTGCCACAGGAGCAAAACGACGCATTGGCAACAACTCCCGTGGATGAACTGTTAGATTTGTCATTCCTAAAGGAAATCAACGACACGCTGAAAGCCTATCAATATTCCAAGCGTTGCAATGTGCTCCGCGTGATGTTCGAGGCTACCCGCTGGGGGCGACGTGGTGCTACCATTAACTCAATCTCACCAGGTATCATCATTACGCCATTGGCAAACGATGAACTGCATGGCCCCCGCAAGGAAGGCTATCTCAAGATGATAGAGGGCATGCCAGCCCGTCGTGCAGGAACGCCAGACGAAGTGGGCGATATGGCTGAGTTCCTAATGTCCTCGCGCGGACGTTTCATCAGCGGTGCCGACTTCCTGATTGACGGTGGCTGCACAGCTTCCTATTGGTATGGTGACTTACAATATCTAAAAGCGACACATTGATGAACCGCCTTATTACGATATTGTTTTTGGGAATAACAACAATCATCATGCAAGCAAAGACGGACAAAGAACAGATAGAAACTCTCTATCGAGACATGTACGAGGCTATGGTGGCAAAGGACACGGTGGTACTAAACCGTGTCCATGCCGATGATTTTGTGCTGACTCACATGACAGGGATGCACCAGTCGAAGCAGGAATACATCAAGGCGATCACCAATGGTACGCTAAACTATTTTTCTGCCGAGCATGAGCAGATGGAGATCAAAGTCAGCGGCAATCATGCTACGCTGACAGGTCGCAGCCGAGTTACTGCAGCTGTTTTCGGAGGCGGACGTCATACTTGGCATCTGCAACTCACGTTCCAGTTAGTTAAACGTAACGGTCAGTGGATGTTCACCAACGCCAGAGCATCAACATATTAAACTCCTGCAGTGGTTACCCATGTATAAATCCTAATTATTCTAAAACATTCCGCAAAAATAGCGAGATTTCGATATTTATTACTACTTTTGTAGTCATATTCAAATGTATTTATGAGAAAAGTAAGCTTTATCTTGGCAGCAGCCATGTTGATGGTGTCAGCTGGGGCGCTGGCTCAGCAGGCATCAAAGGTGTATCTCACAAGGGAGATTTCCCCAGAGTCGTTGGTAAAAATCTACAAGGCGCTAGGTGTTGAAGCCAAGGGTCGTGTGGCAGTGAAAATGTCAACAGGTGAAGGTAGTAATCCCAATTACTTGAAACCTGAACTGGTAAAAAACTTGATATGGGAGGTGGACGGCACCATCGTAGAGTGTAACACCGCCTACAGCAGTGGTGCAGGAAACGAGCAGGACGACCGCAACTCTTCAGCTAACCATTGGAAGGTGATCGAGCGTCACGGATTCACGAAGTATTTCCCTGTGGATATCATGGACGAGTACGATGAGATACGCATCCCTGTGAAAGACCAGTCGCACATCAAGTACGACATCGTAGGCGGACACATGGCCAACTACGACTTCATGATTGCCCTCAATCACTTCAAGGGGCATCCTATGGGTGGCTATGGCGGTGCTCTGAAGAACCTCTCCATCGGCTGCGCCAGTCAGAACGGCAAGGCTTACATCCACTCTGCCGGCAAGATGGAGAAACTGGATATGGGCAAGCTGTGGACACCAGAGTTCATCGGCAATCAGGAC
>CADADN010000160.1:0-1630 GCA_902786665.1 uncultured Prevotellaceae bacterium
GGTCTTGCTTGACGTAATAGCCGCAGAGGTTCATCAGCGCGAGGTTCATGAAACGTCCGATGGCTATGTTTGCCGACTCATTGATCTGCCCCTGTCCGCAGTCAATACCCAGTTGTCGCGCCACAGGTCCGTTGAGCCAGCAGAATGGTATCCAGGCATGAGTCGAGGCCAGTGTGCGGCGAAAGTCAGGACCGCCCAAGGCTTTCGTCAGGGCGATGAGAATGGGCATCAATTCGGGCTTGCAACCAGCCATCACACCGTTCACGGCTACGTGCCATGCCGTTGTGTTGCGATGGGCTATGGGTAGCACAGCCACAGTTTCGTCCCATCGGTAATCGGTGAAACGCATCATCTCGCTGACACGCTCGAAGGTGGGTGGCACAATGGGCAGTCCGTCTGTCCACTGCATGTCGGCAAAGTAATTGTTCACCTCGTCCAACGTACCGAAGAACACGTCGTCGCGCAGGTCGCCACGGGCGGATTTCAGTGCCGTAGCTGTCTCTTCGACAGTAATCTGGCGTGTCAGGGCATCGACAATCTGTGGCCACAGCACCTCGCGCGTGTTTTTAATGAGCACGTCCTCGCTGTCCAAGGCGAAAGCACCAGGATATTCAGCCACGCGCATCACGGGCACACCGTTGTTCAGCGCCGTATAACGGGCCTGTGTTGTGAAGCCAGGCGCGCAGATGATGACCGACGGGATTCCAATATACTCTGCCGCCAGACACGAGCCCACCTATTTCGGTGTACAGAGTCCACAACCGCCGTTCCCAGCAATGACAGCATCCACCTTCAGCTCGCGTAGTCGTAGCTGAAAATCATCTTTTGCCCGTCGCGTGATACCAGGGGCTGGATAAGGTCCCGCCGTGCCTACTTCGTCGAGCAGTAGCACTCGCGCCGTGGGATAATGCTTTGTTATCAAACGCTTGATTTCTGGATGCGTCACGCGACTCATGAAACTCACGCCCACCACTGCAATCGTCTTGCCGTCGAGCGTCTGTAGGCGTGGTGCCTGACGGATGGGCTCCACCGTTCCGCGACCAACGGGTGACACCACAGCATAACCCGCTTCGCCTTTTTGTACTGCCGACGTTTGTCCGTCGCCCACCTCACACGTTTCATCACACACCATCCGCTCCTGTCCGAACATATATGCTGCGGAGAGAAGCAAAGAAAATAAAAAAATAATTCGCTGTTTCATCTAGTAGTTTGTTTGTTACTATTATGACGCAGCGAAGTCGATAAAGTTTAAATCCCAAGGTTACGGATAGCCTTGGGATTTATGTTTATTTGGATATATCTATAAGTTACCAGGGGAAATACCTCCTAAAGCGGGAATGCCAATTTCTATTGGGACAATACAATTTCCATTGTCGTTTTCTGGACTTTCATGCCCATGTTCCTATAGAAGCTTAAAGCGGCATCGTTGCCGTCCCACACATTCAGGGTGACGTTGTTGCAGCCTATGGAGTGGGCATAATCGCGCACATACTCATACAACGCCTTACCGACGTGTTGGCCGCGAGCCTTCTCATCCACGCAGATGTCATCAATATACAGCGTCTTGATGTTCTGCAGCAATTTATCGTCCTTCACCTCGGTCACCATGCAGAAGGCATAACCCAGAACA
>CADADN010000160.1:1667-5794 GCA_902786665.1 uncultured Prevotellaceae bacterium
GTGTTCGGTTTGAACAGGTCAGGGCGCAGTACATGATGCACCATATTCACCTGATGCAGCAGTTCGATGATAGTTGGTATGTCTCTTTTTTTAGCTTTTCTAATCATTGCTGGCAAATTTATTTGCAAAGATATGGAAAATAAATGAATATTTGCTACCTTCGCAATAAAAAATTGCGATACTTTAATGATTTCAGGTGGTTATGGCATATATGAATAGATTCATGTCATTTTCGTCATGTGATACCCCATACGCTTTAGCTGCATGGCGGCTCCCAGCAGGTAGAGCTGGTGCAGGCAGGCAACATAGCCGTTGAAGGCCTCCTTCGTGCCTGGTTCGAGGCGTTGGTGCATCAGGGCATTATAGACCCGTGAGGCACATTCACCAGTCACTTTTTCCAGAACGGTATAGTCCACGCCCTGCAGCAAAAGCACTTCCTCGCGGATGTATTCGTCCATCGCATCGTAGCCTCGTTTGTCACGCATATAGGCGTAGAGGTCATCAATCTTAGAGTAGATTTCCCATTCCGTGTCCCACATCTTCGCCACAGCCATGCCTATATACATCATCCAGCCGAGCGAGGCCGAAGGGAAGTCCTGAAACTCGCGGATGCCATCTGGGATGTAGGCCTTGGCTATCTCCTCCCATTTCTCCTCCACGTCAGGACACTCCGGCAGACGTTCGTCCACCTCCTTCATGCTCAGCAGGAACTGATGCAAGTCTTTTCTCAATTGCTCTTCAAAATTCTTCATAATCGTTATAGTTTTGTGAGGTTATCTGATAAAGTTCATGAATGCTGGGCGCTCGTCGCGCTGAGGAGCGGGATTGCCGTCGGCATGGATCTTCTGAAGCAGGAAGGCCATGTTGGTGGCCAGTGTGCGCATGGTCTGCATACCCTCGGTGTCGAGCTTCACCTCGCCCTTGCCGGCCCCGTAGGCAATGTTCCAGTACTGCGAGGTCACCACGGGCATGTTCATCATCTCGAACATCATATTCATCGTCTGGAGCGTTGCCGTAGCACCACCACGACGGCAGACTGCCAAAGCTGCTGCAGGTTTGTTCTGCACCAGATGACCCGCCGAGAAGAACAGTCGCTGCATCAACGAGAGGATGCCACCGTTCGGCTGACCGTAATAAACGGGAGTACCGACTATCAACGCATCGGCTGTTGCCATCTTCTTTGTGATGACAGCACACATGTCATCATCGAACACGCAGCCTGCGCCGTTGTTCTGTCGGCAACCGCCACAGTTGATGCACATGCGGACACTACCTCGTCCTATCTGCACAATCTCCGACTCCACGCCGTGCTTCTGCAGCGTCGCTTCGATTTCCTTCAGACAACAGAACGTATTGCCGTCTGTTCTTGGACTGCCGTTAATCAATAATACTCGTGGAGTCTTGCCACCAGTCACGTTGTTTAACATCGCCGATACAGGCGATACTACCGCCGCACCTGCAGCTGCCATCGTTGCTTTCTTGATAAAATCTCTTCTGTCCATAAGTCTAGTTTTTATTATCTTTTTTATATAATCTGGTCTATCATATCACAAAACATATTAAATCAATGGGCAAATATACGAAAAATAAATGATTATTTGCTACCTTTGCAATTAAAAATTGCGAGAACGGGCTGCATCTCAGCAAAAAACGAGCTTTTTGCGCTCAATTTGCACCGTCCTTGTGCCAAGATTTGAGAATTATTAGGATTTGAAACAGAAACAGATAACAGCAGAGAACGCCAACGACGGGCAATTGAGACTGCTCTACGAAACGGCATTCCCCAAGGAAGAACAGATTCCCTGGGATGACTTGGTACGGCTAATTGGTGAGATGAATCTTGACTTCACGGCCTACTATGAGGGAGAAGATTTTGTGGGATTTACTATTGTCTATCCAAGACCGTCGTTCAACTGGTACTGGTATTTCGCCGTTAAGGAAGAACTACGTGGAAAAGGACTTGGTCAGCAGATTCTCAATCAACTGATAGATAAATATAAGGGACAGTCATGTGTTCTGGATATGGAATCTCCTCGTCAGGAGTGTGCAAACAAGGAGCAAAGGCTACGTCGCCAAGCGTTCTATCTCCGCAACGGGTTTCGTGAAACCAATGTCTATCGCAGTTGGGATGACTTGGAGATGACCATAATGATGATGGGCCCTGGCACGTTCACCCTACAGAATTGGGACGAGATAGTTGGAGAATTAAGGAAATATTGGACATGGGACTAAATAAGGAATAATCGCATGAGTGAGTTTCGTCAAATGAGGCGCAAGCGCCAGCAGCTTTCCAATGAGGAGAGCATTGCAATTTTGGAGAAGGCAACGGCAGGCACACTGGCATTGCTTGGTGATGAGGGCTACCCCTATGCCGTTCCCATCAGCTATGTGTATCACGACGGAAAGCTGTATTTCCACAGTGCTTTGGCAGGCCATAAGGTGGATGCTATCCGCAAGTGTGACAAGGCTTCGTTCTGTGTTATTGAGCAGGATGATGTGCAGCCGAAGAAGTATACCACTTTCTTCCGTAGTGTGATAGCATTTGGCAGAATCCATATCATCGAAGATGAACAGGAGAAGTTGGAAACTGCCCGTATGCTTGGCAACCGCTACAATCCAAACGATGATGAGAGTCTGCAAAAGGAGATTGAGAGTGGCTTCTCTCGTATGCTGATGATTCGCTTCGACATCGAGCACCTGACAGGCAAGGAAGCCATTGAGTTAGTAAGAATGCGGAGTGCAAAGAGTGTAAATGCGTAAACTAGCAGTGTCGGTAAAAGAACCAGTAGCAATAATGCAACCTCCAGTTTCATACCATTGCTTTTTGAATGCTTATTCCTTTATCTCTAATGCTCGACGAACGGACCAGCCTTGCTTCATATATATCTATTTTCCCAAGTCATTTTAATGTGAGGAATGCCGTCGAGCATGAAGGTGTGGGATGACTGCTTGAATCCTACGCTTTCGTAGAATCCTTTGGCATACTCCTGTGCCTCAATGTCTATAAGTGTTGCACCGAAATGTTCTATGGCAGCATCGATGGCATGTAGCATAATCTGCTTGCCGTATCCTTTGCCACGCACAGTGGTGATAACTCTGCCAATCGAGATTTCTTTCATGTGAGTACCGGCAGGACATACACGAGCCAAGGCAACTACTTTATCGTCTACAGTCAGCCACAAGTGGATAGACTTCTGGTCATCGCCGTCTATGTCCTGATAGACGCAGTTCTGTTCAACCACGAATACCTCGCTACGCACTCTAAGGAGTTCGTATAGCTCATCCGTAGTCAATTCCTGAAACGTTTTCTTATGCAGAATCTGCTCAATGCTCATAAAATCATTTAAATCAGATGGCAAATTTACACAAAATCCGAGAAAATTCGCTATATTTGTACCGAGATTTAGGATAGTTTATAAACAAACCCAACAAAACAGAGATTATGAGACTTAACAACGGTATAATGAAAGTAATTATTCTTAATGGCAGCCCGAAGGCGCACGGCAATACGGCAACGGCGCTGCATGAAGTGGAGCGTACGTTGCAGCAGCAGAGCATCGCCCGCCGTGGTGGCGCCACAACAACGATTGACGTACTGAACAAGTATTTCCTGAAGACGAACATGCCCGTCGTGCCCTCGCAGTACTGGAGCATAGCCCACGGTACAGCTCCAGGCGAGGTCGTCCGCGACGAAGAGGGTATGCAGACAATGCGTCAGCTCGGACTGAACATGGCTTTCATGATTAAGTCCTTCCGTCTCGCTCTCCAGCAATATGGATCGCCGAAGATTCAGGAAAAACTGACAGAAACACATTTTATCCGATAAAACCAACTACTCTGCCTTGCCACCAAACTCGTTATATGACACGTTCTCAGGCTTCCACTTATTCTTTGGTGTAGGTTGTTCTGCTGGATGGCCTATAGCGATGACGCACAGAGGAACGATGGTCTCAGGCAACTTCAACACCTTGGAGACTTCAGTAACGCGGTCGTCCATAGGATAGCAGCCTGTCCATACGGCACCAAGACCAAGGGCTTTAGCTGCAAGGAGGATATTTTCTGTGGCTGCCGAGCAGTCCTGAATCCAATACTCCTGTGCCTTGCCCTGCATCGCCTTGTCCAGATTG
>CADADN010000160.1:5852-7959 GCA_902786665.1 uncultured Prevotellaceae bacterium
CCTGCACGAAGCATCGTCTCTATATCAGCCTTTGAAACAGGCTCATTGGTGTACTGTCGGATGCTGGTGCGCGTCATGATGTTGTTAATCACTTCATTTTCACAAACACTCTGTGCCGAAAGGGTCAGCACACCCATCATTGCCATAAGGCAGAAAAATAGTCTTCGCATATTTGTTATTGTTTTGTACATATCTTATTCGTAGGCATATACTAATCCATACTTCTCATGCAGTTTTTGGAGAGAACCGTCGGACTTCATCTGACGGATGACATTATTCACCATCTGTAGCAAGTCCTCCTGTCCCTTTTGCATGAGCACACCAATCTCGCCGTGGGTAAATGGTTTGTTTAACAACGGTGCGGCAAGTCGGGCATCGGTCTGTACGTAGTAGGGAGCCTCCGTTATCTCCGTTATCATCACATCGGCCTGGCCCTCGGCTATGAGAGCAGGGATTTCCTCGTTCTTCTGATGGATGACGATGGTGGCATGCGTCAGGTTCTCGTTGGCAAACTTCTCGTTCAGTCCACCGGGATTCACCATCACGCGGACTTCGGGTTTGTCGATGTCGGCCAACGACTGGTAGCGGTCGGCCTCCGAGGCACGGCAAAGGATGGTCTTGCCGTTAGCCAGATAGCCCTCGCTCATAAGCATCGTCTCGCGGCGGGTATCGGTGATGGTTATTCCTCCAATGGCGAGGTCGAAAGTCTGAGGTTCAGCCAATACGTCTGCCGTCAGCGTAGGCCATGAGGTTGGTACAAACGCTATGCTTACTCCTAATCGTGCAGCAATCTCGTTAGCCACTTCGATGCCAAAGCCCCAATAGGTTCCGTCGGCCTCACGGAAAGACAGCGGTCTGTAGTCACCTGTGGTGCCAAAGAGGATTGTACCACGTTCAATAATCTCTGCAACTTTTCCATCGAGGGGAATGTCCGTATAGGTAGATAGGATAAACACTGAGTATTGGCCGTTCTCCTTTCCGAACTGGACAGCACCCTTCAAGTCACTCTCCGGAAACAGCTTTGTGCTGTCGAAGTAGTAAAGGCCATCCTCGCTGTTGTACCAGCCGCCTACATAGCCTTCGTGCTGCAAAGCATGGCTTACGACCTTGTCGAGTTGGTCGCGCGAGTGGCTGTTCTGGGTAGCTGCATAACTGACGGCAATCCCTTCCGTCGGCTCCGTCATCGTACGGATGTCGATGGTGAATCCGTCAGGATGGGACTGACTGAAAGCCCAAACCTTATCAGCTATATTTGTGATGTTGCTTTGCTCTGTAGAGTTGTCCTCATTTGAAGAGCATGATGCGAAACTGGCCGTTCCGCAAATTACCAGTACGGCTATCAGCAACCAGATCTTGATGCTAGGAAAAACTCTTGTTTCTGCTTTTCTCATCGTTGTCATATCAATGTCGTTATAAGTATTATTTGTCTATCTCTTTGAATCACCGGATGCCGTCTTCGGGCAAGGGATAGTCCATCAGCATCTTTTCTGCTAATGGCATGTACCAAGTGTGGACTTCCTCGGCTGTTGGTGTATGAGCACCTGGGAAGTGGTAGGTCGTGTCGTAGTGCTTTAGGAATAGTGGTTCGAAATGAGCCAGCGTGTCATTGTCACCAAAGATTCCCCAAATGCGGCTTTTGCTTTCAGGAGTACAGTAATCAAACTGATGCGCCTCCAATTCTGCAAACTCGGTTATCAGCTGTTCGTCGATGATGAAGTCCTGTTTGCCATCTATGCGTGGCGACTTATACTGATGGGTGCCAATCCTTGGCTTTAGGAATTCCGTCATCTTGAAGTGTGGATTACCCAACAATGCAGGTAGTCCTACGACAGGTGCCAACATCTGCGCATAGAACGAACCACAGCTGTTGCCCACCAACACGTTAGGCTTCTCTCGGTCTATCAACTCACAGATGAATCTGACAGCCTCCTTTGGGTGTATCGGCAAGTCAGGCGTAATCACCTCAGCACGACCCTCGAAAGCGTCGCGCAAAGCCATTGCAGGTATGCACTGGCCACTGGCATAGAATCCGTGCAGGAACAAGATTTTCTTCATAACCGACTGCAAAGGTACGAATAAGTGACTGAAAAGCCAAATGTTTATGAGG
>CADADN010000160.1:7980-8844 GCA_902786665.1 uncultured Prevotellaceae bacterium
CTGATCTTTGCCCTCGAAATCAAGAGCGAGAACAGGCTGCACCTCAGCATAGAGCAAGCTCTCTGCATTCGGTTTGCACTGTCCTTGCATCGTGAAAAGATTAGTAAAGCCTTTCGATGAACAGAAGTTTAACTTATAAAAATGAAGATTATGAAAACAATGAATAAGGTGATCGCAGCCATGATGTTAATGGCAATCACAACAGCAATGCCAGCAATGGCAGGTAAGACGACGGTGAGCACCAGTCGTCAGAACCATAACAATGGTAAGAACGACAAAGTTGTCGTAGTGAATAACCATAAAGGTGACTCTCATTTTGACAGAAATGAGAAAACGCTGCCGCATTTGAATGCTCACAAAAAGAATGCCTATCATCCTGATATGAAGACGTGCACCATCATCCTGAGTCGTCACGATTATCAGAAGAACGTGCGGGCTAGGGTAGAGAACATGAAGGGCGTGATGGATACCAAGTGGAATCCGCGTACTCATGAACTGACAGTCATCTACGATGCCAAGATTACGTCAGCCCGTAACATCAAGCACTCCATGGCATAATTGTTTGTCATTCTATATATATTCCAAGAAGCCCCGGCCTTGCATTTCTGCAGGTCGGGGCTTTGATTATTTGGGGAATTCAGTTCGTCCCCATTTCATTTCCTCGCCCTCTTTGTCATACTGTTTACGCTTGCCAACGGGAGGCTCAGTCAGGGTGATGCGAACCACTGCTGTCCGCTCAAGACTACGGGCAATGGCATCATCGAAAGCGTCCATATGGTGAGGAAGGAAACGCTGGCAGATGGCTCGCAGACCAAATATTTTCTCCTCACGGTCGGTCAGAATCTCAGCCTTACCGATGGCTGT
>CADADN010000161.1 GCA_902786665.1 uncultured Prevotellaceae bacterium
CGTTGTCCGGGAGAGTCCCTTACCCTTGTGTTTGCTGTTTCTTGATGCCCACGGCAACCGCAGGATGTTCCTGCCCATGGCGGGAATATGCTGCCGATGTCGTGGAGTGTGTTTCCTGTTTCCAGGGTTGACAAGTTGAGAATGCCAAGGCGTTGTCAACCCGTCAACCACGCCGTTCCGAATGTTTCCTTTTCCTTGCCACTTTCAAGCGGAGAGGTCAAGGAAATGAACCTTTGTGATGAAAATGGATATAAAATCCACTTTAAAATCATTTTTTCGTTAAAAAAGAAGAAATAATGCACGGATTATTCCCAAATTCGGGAATAATTCCCTAACTTTGCTTCGAAATTGAAAACAAGTTATGCAAATAGTTTTCGAAGATACTGATTTGGAGGAATTAATCACTACGGGGCGCAACAACAAATACAAGAAGTACACCCGCAATGCGAAGTTCATGAAGGCTCTAGCCATAGCATACAACTATTTGCGATTGTCAGAGCGGGCCGGTGACCTCCGTTCCATTTCTTTCCTCCACTACGAACAACTTGCAGGAACCAACGGAATGAGTTCCATAAGGGTTTCAACGGAATGGTGGAGCGCATCCTTTTCCGCGAGTTCGAAGGTGGTATAAGAATAATAGTTTTAAGTTTAGACAACACACATTATGGCAACAAGAAATGAAAATCCGGCACCATTCATGGCGGTGCACCCTGGAATGATGGTCAAGCCAGAACTTGTAGAGCGCGGCATTACCCAAAAGGAATTTGCCAAGATGCTTGGCATTCAAGCCTCGCATCTGAGTGAAGTACTCAATGGGAAGCGTGCTCTTTCCACGGATTTGGCAGTGAAAATAGAAGAAGTCATCGGATTGCCTGCAAAACTACTGTTGTCTGCTCAAGCACAGTATGACATTGAATCAGCCAAAGCCACACCCGACGACAAGCAGCATGAAACCGTTGCGCTCACCATACCCATCCAAGACCGCAACCTGCTTCAAGAAATCGTTCGCAGATTTGGTTGGGTCTGCGTTTTCTGAGCTGCGATTTTTACCAGCCCCCAAAAAACGATAATCGAGTACATCATTTGTTAGTTAAAATAGACACAGAGGGCTGTCATTCATTACATTTAGTGGATGACAGCTCTTGATGAATGAAGAGAGATATATAGATGCTTTTTCGCATTTATATGACAAGTGAAAACGGTTATTCGATGGTTTTTCGGAAAAGGAACATCTAATCATTCATCCTCTACATAATTTCATCCAATTTGATGTTTGAAATTCAAAATCGTCGGAATCTCATTTTTTTATGGCGTTTCCGACGATTTTGATTATTTATTGATAGGATATATATCACCTTGTTCTTTCTCCAAGGTTTAAGAGAAGATAGCCACCCTTCAAGCCGTGTGTCCGCTGCTGTGATTAGTTCCTGATCACGGCGGCGGCCATTTCGCTTTCACCTTCCCTCGGGGACTCAAGGAGGCAAGGGAGAGAGGTCGAACCATTCGATTAAGAGAGAGCAGAAAGAGCTTGCTCATTCTGCCGAACGTGAGAATGGTCGGATGAAATCCAACCTCTGTGTAGGGCCAGCCCCACCACACTCCCCGTGGGCCATGGACACTCCCTTTCCCCTTGGTGAAAGACACCGCGCTCATCCTCACACGACGGGCAGGGCAGGTCTGCTCTGCCTGTCACTCCATCGGATTTCGGGCGGTCAGTCGTTTCACCGCCGTTGTCCGGGAGAGCCCCTTACCCTTGTGTTTGCTGTTTCTTGATGCCCACGGCAACCGCAGGATGTTCCTGCCGGTGGCGGGAATATGCTGCCGATGCCGTGGAGTGTGTTTCCTGTTTCCATGGTTGACAAGTTGAGAATGCCAAGGCGTTGCCAACCCGTCAAGCAGTGATTTGGTGAAGAAAAAAGGAGTGCCATGACGGCACTCCCATATTTGGCAGAGGATTTGTCTTTGTGGATGGGGTGTTTTCACCAGTTCATATGCCACATCAGCATCATTTGTCCTGGTAGTGTCCCTCGACAGTGATCACGAGGACAATCAGGTAGTCTTCAAACACCTCATAGACGATTCTGTCATGGTCTGTGATGTGGCGGGAATACACATCGCCGCCTTTACCTTTCAACTGTTCTGGATGCCCGATTCCTGTTCTTGGATGATCCACCAACTCTTTGAAGATCTTCTGCAATTTCTTGAAAAGTATAGGATTCGATTTTTTCCACTTTCGGATGACTTTATCAGCATCCGTCGAAATTTCAATTCTATACATGGCTACATGGAGTCGAAATAGCGGTCGATATCTTCGTGGCTTGGCAGACTTACGGTCTTGCCCTCACGATACTCTTTCCTGGCCTTTTCAATTTTCTCTTCCAGTTCAGGAGTGATGGCGACATCTACTTCCTCTTCATCCACAGGGATGATGGTGAAGAGCTTGTTCTTTCTCCTAATGAATACTTTCTCTCCGGCCAGAACAAGGTCGAAATATTTGGCCAGTTGACTCCTGAAATCTGCTACAGTTAACGTGCTCATGATTGTCTTTTTTCATCAATTACGATGCAAATTTACAGGTTTCTTGGTAATTACCAAAATTTATGTACGTTTTTTTGTACATAACATTGTAATTTAGAAAGCTTGCTCATTCTGCCGAACGTGAGAATGGTCGGATGAAATTCAACCGATACTTCCTCCAATGCGAGATTGACGAGGTGACAGCCGACTGTAACATTGGATTTTAAAATCCACATGTGGAAAAACTCCACACCCCCAAAATCGAGGGTGTGGAGATTGTCAGTGCATCATGGTCGCCCATGCTGTGTATATTGTGTAAGCGCTTACCTGCGTCCACCGAAGGTTCCGTGAGCGGCTGATGTGCCACCATTGCCATGGCTGGCCACGTTGCCCGACGGACGGGTGCCGAAAGTGCGGCTTGGAGTATTGGCCGACCCACTGCGATGACTGTTGCCGAAGCCACCACCCATCGAGGGGTTGCTGTTGCCATTACCCGTCATTGGACGGTTGCCGTGGTTCATTGAGGGATTATGATTGCCGTTGCCATTGGGGTTTCCATTGTGGTTGCCACCGTGGTTCCAGTTCCCATTGTTGTGGTTGCCGTTGCCATTGGGGGGCCCGTTGTGGTTGCCACCATGGTTCCAGTTTCCAGTATTGTTGTGATTATTGTTATGATTTCTGTTATTGTTATGGTTGTTATTATGGTTGCCATGGCCCTTGGGAGGGTTGGGCTTGTCGAAGTGGTGTCCGGCATAGAAGCTGCCACCTCTATGGCTATGGCCACCCTTGAAGGTCACGAACACTGCGGGACGGTCGAAGAACATCCTTCCGACACCGTAGCGGGTGTAGATGGAGAACGTCCAGCCACCAGTGCCCCAGACGATGGGACGGTAGAACCACTCACTGGCCATGAAGCGGTCGTACTGCCAGGTGCTGAGCACATAACGCAGGTCGCGGTTGCGGACATCCCACCAGAATCCGAACACGTCGGCGCGGGTATCTACGTTGAGCAGGTAGTCGAGGTTAATCTCATACACTGCCTCATATTGTGTTGCTGTCAGTCCGAGCTCGTAGGCCATCTTGTCAGAAAGATAAAGGGCCTCGTTGCGTGCGGTGTTGTACGGCATTGCTGCGGCGGAGATGGCTATCGTCATCATCATCACCAAGGTCATCAAACGATTGGACCTCACCATCGTTTTCTTCATGTCTTCTACGTTTTGATGGTTGAACTTCTATTGTCTTATCTCTCTTTTTGTACTGCAAAGGTAAGACGAAATACACGTCAATGAAAGGGATTATGCCTAAAGTGAAAGGGTGGTTTTCCTATTTTGATTAGGAAAACCACCCTTCGTGTAGGGGAAACGGTTATACAGATAAATTGGAATTTACCTAATCTCTCACTTGTGAAAACAGCCACTTTATTCTTTTTGTCGAAAAGGCATTGTCACACGCATTGCGATGTTTCTGCCCAAA
>CADADN010000162.1 GCA_902786665.1 uncultured Prevotellaceae bacterium
AAAAATGATTACCTTTGCACCATAAATCCAATGAGCAGTATGGCACAGAAAGACGATTTCTTCTTTGAGGCAAACAGTGTTGAGGGTATCACCGAGGTTGACTACCAGCGGGCGATGCCCTACGTAGAGACGGCACAAGCCTTCGCGCAGACCACCTACCAGAGCATCTACATCATCGACTACCACAGGAAAAACTTCCTCTATGTGTCGGATAATCCGCTCTTCCTTTGTGGACACACCTCCGAGGAAGTTCGCAAAATGGGTTATGACTTCTATCTGAGTTACGTGCCCAAGGAGGAGGTGCCTATGCTTACAGAACTGAATCGCTCCGGTTTCCGTGCCTTTTATGACGAACCAGTGGAGAACCGCCGCCAGTGCATGATGTCCTACGACTTCCACATTGCCCACGGCAACCGCCTGTTGCTCATCAACCACAAGATCACTCCCCTTGCCATGACCACCAATGGAAGAGTGTGGCTTGCCCTATGTACCGTGTCGCTCTCATCCCAGAAGGAAGCCGGCCATATCGAATTTCGACAGCTTGGCACTCCAGGCAAGCGCATCTATTCACTCACAGCCCATCGTTGGCAACAGGCAGAAGACATCGCCTTGCGCCCAGAGGAGAAGCAGGTGCTCATCCTCGCCGCCCAGGGGTACACCATTCAAGACATCGCCGATCGTCTTTGCCGTGGCACGGACACCGTGAAACACTACCGTCGGCAGATTTTCCAGAAACTCGACGCACAGAGCATCACCGAGGCCCTGGCCTACGCCACCAATTACGGACTGCTCTGACCTTCCAAAACCTCTTCTACAGCCTTTTTCACTACACAAAAGTGTAATTTTTCGTCCTACTGACGCAGAATTACACTTTTGTGTAGTAGCTGTCTGTTGTCTTTTCATTTATATTGCAGCCAAATTCATAAAAAGATATAAAAGTTAGGTAATGAAAAGACTGATTCTATTTTCAATGATGTGCCTTGTGGCGATAGCCTCGAATGCACAAGGTATCAATGGCAGGGTGATTGATGAGCAGGCTCAGCCAATGCCGTTTGCCAATGTCGTGCTCGTCTGCAAAGCCGACTCTGCCTTTATCGCAGGAGTCGTGACCAAGGACGACGGGACTTTCAGCATCAGCACCGACAAGCAAGACGGTCTGCTGAAAGTGTCCTGCATAGGATATATGACAAGGTATATTGACGCTCGGACGGGGATTGCAAATCCCCTAGAACTGGGAGACATCCGGATGCAGCCCGACACGCAGATGCTTGGCGAAGTGACGGTGAAAGGCCATGTTCCCCAGTTCCAAATGGGCAGCGAGGGTTTCGTGACAAACGTCACAAACACCCCGCTCAGTCAGATTGGCACGGCAGACGATGTACTAAGGCATGTGCCAGGCATCATAGCCAAGGATGGAGTTTACGAAGTCTTCGGCAAAGGATCGCCAATCATTTACATCAATGGCAGAAAGATGCGCAACAAAAAAGAACTGGAACAATTGAAATCCACTGACATCAAGAGCATAGAACTTATCACCAATCCTGGAGCAAAGTATGATGCAACCGTGGGAGCCATCGTTAAGATTGAGACTATTCGTAGGGCTGGCGATGGTTTCAGTATCGATACATGGGGGCGCTGGCGACAGGGGCGCAAAGCTCAGGAGTCCGCCTCGCTTGACATGAATTATCGTCACAATGGACTTGACATCTTTACCTCTCTATGGGTCAGCAAAGGGAAGTATCTGCAACAATCGGCTATCACGCAGGAAATACAGAGCGATACGCTATGGCAGCAAAAGAATGAGATGCAGACGGATATTGTCAACCATGACTATAGTATTGAAGGCGGTTTCAACTACATGTTGAACGAGCATCACAGGTTCGGCATGAAATACGAGATGACATTACCATCCACCTCTGATGAAATGACTGTACTTACAAGCGATGTAATGGCAAATGGTCATTTCTACGATAAATGGCAAAACATGACCAACAAGCAGACCAAGGGGATTGCAGGTCAAAAAATGAATGCTTATTACTTAGGCAAAATTGGAAAACTGGACATTGACTGGAACTTTGACTATCTGCGCACCGGATACGACGAGCAAAGCAAAATTGAGGAAAAATGCGAGATACAGGACGACCGTATGCTTGATGCGGAAAACAACGTCAGGAACAGAATGATCGCCTCGAAACTGACTTTGACGTACCCAGTACTCGGCGGTTCATTCGACTTTGGTGCTGAGTACATCAATACCAAGCGACAGGATGACTACTTGAATCCACAGCACTTTGTAGTCTCAACCTATAGCACACTTAAAGAGCAAAGTATCAGCCCGTATGTAGAGTATTCCAAGTTGCTGCCAAAGATTGGCCAGTTCCAGGCTGGGCTCCGCTATGAACACGTCACATTCGACTATTATACGGACAATAAGCACGTGGATGAGCAAAGCCGAAGTTACGGCAACCTTTATCCGTCAGTTTCCTTTGCAACGAGACTCGGCAAGGTGCAGGCACAGATAGCCTACTCCGTCAAGACCACACGACCGACATACCGCCAGTTGAGCAATGACATATTCTATGTCAACCGCTATTCTCAACAACGTGGCAATCCGCTCCTCGAGCATTCCACCATCCACAATGTTTCCCTTCAGGGGATGTGGAAGTTCCTGCAGTTCTCGTTCAGCTATTTAGACGAACGCGGAAGTATTATGCACTGGATAGAACGGATTGACAACTCAAATATAACGCTTGTAACATACAAGAATATCCACAGTCTGAAATGGATTGTTCCTTTTGTGACCGTCGCACCTACTTTTGGCATTTGGCATCCGCAGTTATCTGTAGGCATGCGCAAGCAATGGCTCACAATGCAAACGACAGCAGAAGACATCACACTCGGCAAGCCGATGTTAATAGTTCAAGCCAGCAATACTTTTGCGTTCAACAAGACGCTGACAGGTGAAGTAGATTTCAGATATCAAGGCCCAGGTCACTATCAGAACATCTATTTGGACTACCACCAGACCGTTCTTAACGTTAGTTTGGTCAAAACCTTCTTCCACGACCGACTGAGTATCAAGTTGGCTGGTGAGGATTTGCTTGACCGAGGACGTGATGGGAACAAGGTCTATAATCAACAGGTGCAGCTCTATCAAAGGAATTACTACGACCGTCGCCGTTTCGTAGTCACTCTTCGCTACAAGTTCAACAACACCCGCTCGAAGTACAAGGGCACAGGTGCGGGCAATGAAGAAAAGAACAGACTGTAACCTAAGAGACAAACCATGCATACCAACATCCAATTCATCAATCTCTCATGGGCAGTGGTAGGTGTTTGCGAGACCCCTGCAATGCCCTTATGGAAAATCATCCCTACTTGGTGCAAGGACATGGCTGATGGCATCCACCACTACATCGTGGGCTACTTGGCCTTCTGGCATGTTGCCTTCATTGACGAGAGCAGGCTTCAGCCCTGTCATGACGAAAATCTACGAGAGAAAGCACGCCGAAAGATAGACCAATACATAGCCGACCATCAACCAGTCGAGACGCTCCCTCGTTTCTACCTTGTCATGCTCCGTCAGCAGATAGCCCCGATGGAATCTGATGGCTTGAGCCGGGTGTATCAAGTGTAAAAAACCATAAAACTCTGAACATTTGTTCAGACTTTCATCCTTGACAGCCACTTTTGGGGCATCGCTGAGTGTTTTATGAAAAGCAATGTTTACTTTTACACTCTGAAACTTGCCGCTGTCCACTTATGGACACTCATTGTCCGGTATCGGACAGTGCTTGAAGTGCCCCTATCCTCATCATCAATGAGTTGCAAATGTGGCACGATTTTCGTCATTGAAAAGAGCAATCGAAGATAAAATCGTAGAATATGGGAAAAATGGTTTACCTTTTTCGTTCTCATTCGTGATAAGAATAGGGTATGACATACGAGAAGACCTCAAACATTGGGCGATGGCCATTCGCGCGGGGTTTCTTGTGTTTTTAACATATAAGTTGAACCATAGTGTTATGTTTTCAAGAAATCGTCGTATATAATAAAGGATATGGCAAATCAAATATGAAGAAGCAACTCATCATCACCTGTTTGAGGGGATTTGTAATCCCCGTGCTCGCTCTCGTCGTCATGGCTGGACGAGCACAGACATCACCGCCCAACTGGTTCAAGACAGACACCATCACCCTTCGTGGGCGAATAGAGGGCTTTAATGCTGAGCAGTTCGGCTTCACGTCGATGGAATGCTATTTCTACGACGTGATGGAAAAGGATAACAGTACGCTGCTGCTGGACATCAAGCCTGACGGGACATTCGAGAAACGCTTTACCATCAACTACCCCAGGCATCTGACATTCACCTCCTCTGGGGAGTCTAAAGTCGGCTTTTCTAAGATTCAGTTCTTCGCACGTCCTGGTGAGACCACGGACATCACCATCAGGCAAAATGAAAGTGGACGATATGAGTGCTATTACAATGGTGGTACTAGCAAGGACGTGGAACGTTGGTTGAAATCCGACCTGAGATTGCAGGAGATGTGCAGCAGGCTCTACGATTTCAAAGGCGATTTCAGAGAGGCCAATAACATTGCCGAACAGTTGTGGCAGGATATGTCGGCACGTATCGACAGCGTAAGCCACCGTGACCACTTCACACCCATGGAGATGCAATTGGTGCAGGCGGAAATGCAAGACAAATTCGCCTTTTCCCTGATTAGTTATGCCCTGGAATATGCAGAAAGGCTGACGCCTTGGCAACAGCAACCGGATGGCAGTTGGCGGCAAATAGTGACCGACAGCGTGGAACTCCATCTCATCAAGGATGTCAACAACTTCAGATTGCTGAAGCGGGTTGACTTCGACAATCCACTATTGATGACAGACGAGTTCTATTTTTTCACCCTGAGCCGTGTGCAATGGGCGCGTCCCAACCAAGAAACCTCCCTGACCGGAGTGGAGGGTTTCAAGCAGCGGATACGGAATTCCCATGCCGCCTATCAAGAACTGATGGGAACCGACCATCTTACGTTGACTGCACAACTATGCATCTACAAGTGGATGCAGGAATCCATTGAAGAATGGAAAATGAATGAGGAAGTGTTTCCGCTCTACCTTTCGTCTTTCTCCCATCCCTACGTTCGCCAGAAAGCCGAGCAGTTCTATCAGAAAGAGACGGAGGAAACCGAATCGACCATGGCATTACCCGAAGGGCCAGGCATTGAAATCATCCGCAAAATCATGGTCCGCTATCCTAACAGATACTTTGTCATCGACTTCTGGGGATTGGGGTGCGGCGCATGCATGGTTTCCATACAAAACAGCAAAAAACTCCGGGCCGAGATAGCCAAACGCGATGATGTGAAACTCATCTTCATTGCTTATGATAAAACCGCTGGGGGCAGCGATGCCTACAAGAAATATGTGGCTGAGTGGTTGGCCGAGGAAGAAACCGTCTGTATCACCGTCACCGACTTCCGCCGTTTACAGGAACTCTTTCTCTTCAACGGAGTCCCCCATTATGAGACCATCACTCCCGATGGTCGCCGTGTCTGCGAAAACCTCCGCATCAACGGCTTCCAAGATTTTGATCATGAACTACAAAGGCTAAAAGAGAGACTCAAGTAAAACTAAATGAATATGAACAAGATAGCCATCATCACCATCCTGCTCGCCCTCGTCGCAATGGCGGGACAGGCACAGGTGAAGTGCCATATCAGAGGCGAACTGCGTGACACAACTCAGGGCAAGACCGTGGTCATCTGTCCTGCCGATGTGGACATCCGCGTGTCAGATAATTACATAACAACAATGGCTGATGCAAAGGGGCAGTTCTCTTGCGATGTGAATACCGACAAAATGCGGCTTTACAACGTATTCTTGCATGAGCAATACGAACACGGCTCATGGAGAAATGTGAACTTCCTCGTTGAGAATAATGCGACAGTATCTTTGTTTTTCGAAGATAACACATGGAAAGTTGTCTGCGGCGGCCCTGAGCAGATGCAAAAAATCAGGATGGATGCCGAGGCTGAGCGACTTTATATTACAAGAATGGACTCGATAGAGAAAGAAGCCATGAAGGAACTCCGTCCACGAGTGGAGGAGTTGCAGAAGCAGGGCAAGAACCCCGAGGAGGATACGCTGCTGATGAAGCGCAACCAAGAGTTCATGGCCGAGTATGAGAAACTATACAACGAATACCGGGCTTGGGAATTCGACTATTACGCTGCCCACCCGATGCAGTACGCCCTCTACGACATAGCCGAGCGGATGCAATACAGAAACGATCGCTACGACGATATGAAGGCAAGGCTGATGAACGTCTATCACACCGCCTACGAGAACTTCCACCCCGAGAACCCCATCCACAACACCATCCTCACTCTCGAAGCAGCATGGCACCTGACACCCGGCAAGCCCTACATCGATTTCGAGGCTCTGACACCCAGCGGCGAACGTGTAAACGTGTCGACGCTCTACCGTGGCAAGGTCTCTGTCATCGACTTCTGGGCCTCGTGGTGCGGCCCCTGCCGACAGCACAGCAAAGACCTCATCCCACTCTATGAGAAGTACAAGGAACAGGGTTTCACCGTCGTTGGCATCGCCCATGAGGACGAGGTGATCCGCATGACCCGTGCCATTGAAAAGGACGGCTACCCATGGCAAAACCTTGTTGACCTGAAGGACGAACTGAAAGTATGGCGGAAGAACGGCCTCGGCTTCTCAGGTGGCGGCATGTTCCTCATCGACCGCGACGGCACGATACTCTCTACTTCGACCGATGCAGACGAGTTGGAACCGCTCATCCGGAAAGCCCTCGGCTTGTCGGAAGAAGCTCCGACGGGTTGGAGGGCTGAAGCAGAGCATAACCGCATCGAGCCAAATGACTCCACAAAACCCTTCACCGATTTCTCGGTCGTCTACAATGGCAAGACCACGCGTCTATCCGACTACGTGGGACGTGGACAATATGTCCTTGTCGACTTCTGGGCATCATGGTGCGCTCCTTGCCTGGAGGAAATTCCCCAAATCATCGCAGCCTACAACATGTATTATGACCGTGGTCTCCAAGTCCTCGGCGTTGCCGTTTCCGATAAACCCTCCCACACAGAGGACGCAATAAAAGAATATGACATCCCTTATCCGCAAATCATCAACGCGCAGGAAATCGCTGCCAAAGCCTATCATTTCAATGCCGTCCCCTATACACTCCTTTTCGACCCAGAAGGAAACATCATAGCCCGTGGTCTGCGTGGAGAGGAAATTGACAGGAAATTGTCAGAGATTTTTGAGTAGCCCGACCTTGCAGCGACATTGTTAAATAAATTTCACGTTTGTACGTTTATAGAACAAAGATGAGAAAGAATATGAACAAGCAAACCATCATCACCCTCCTGCTTGCCCTCGTCACTTTGGCAGGACAGGCGCAGACTTTCATCCCTGTTGTGGGGGACAGCATTGATTTCGTCATTGAAGGGACGGTCAGCGAAGAAGCCGACTCTGTATGTATGGAGGAAAGACCATATACGAGTCCCTTATGGTTTCCCGTACACAATAAGCATTTTCGTATCGCCGTCCGTCAGCCCTTGCACAAGTTTTTGCAGATAGAGGATGGCAGGGACGGATGGATG
>CADADN010000163.1 GCA_902786665.1 uncultured Prevotellaceae bacterium
TATAAGCATGAAATATTATATCTTGGCTCTAATCCTTTTCCTCACGAGATTAGCAGGATTTGCCCAGCAAGTCATGTTGGCAGACAGCATAACCAAGAAACCAATATGCTATGCTACTGTCTACGATGCTAATGGAACTGTAATAGGACGCTCAGACATGGGAGGATATATCAACCTTCTGAAAGGCTTCGAATATCACATATCTCATATAAGCTATGAGCCCAGGAGTCTCGTTTACAATGATGACAGCATCATTTTCCTATCTCCATCATCTTATGAATTATCAGAAGTCAATGTCACGGCAAAGAAAAAGAAGTATTATCATTGTAAAGTGTATTTCAGGAGTATAGAGCATGTGGATTCCTGCCTGAAGTATTATATGGACGGAATACGGGAATTCTTTATCGACACCAAAAGCAAAAAGGTGCATTGCGGCAATATCGAAACGAAGTACTTCATGTCGAAGAGAAAAGACATCGCACAGAAGAAACGAAGCATGATGATTGGCGACAGGTACATGGCCCTTCCGTTTCTTGAAAAGAACACATTATATGAGGAAACAATGCGTGACAAAAGGAGAAAAATCGAAATTCCCGACGTTCCGTCGCCCATTCCCGCTGACGCGCCTGCCCGTAGCCTTTCGGGTATTGTCTATGCGGATTCCATATCAATAGGTAGTTGCGAGATTTTTTCCGACAAGAACGAGATGCTTTTGTCTATGGATGCCTTGTATCCCAAAAACACTCTTGTGACGAATCTTTTCGGGTACACACAAGTATTATCCAAATACAACAAGACGGAATCATATCGATATGATGATTTTGATGCACCTTCCGTTTTCAATCTGAAATCTTCCAACAGTTATCGACATCTGACATTGACCCATAAAAAAGAAAATCTTGTAAGGGACATCGATGTTGAGGATGAGTTCTATGTAGTCGAATTTATAAGAAGTATTCCGGAATGTTTCCAGTCATCGAAAGAATAAGGGAGCAGTTGGCTCGAGAAGAATAGCCATGAACAAATTGATACACTACAGACGATTCCTGCTCCTGCTGGCCATGCTGTCGGCAACTTCATTTGGATTGGCCCAAAAGAGACTAACCGTTAAGGATAGCATCACGCATGAAGCTGTACCGTTTGCGAGTGTATATTTCGGGAATGAGTCTGGTGGATATACGGATGAAAAAGGGATGATTGCCATTCCTAAAGGAGCAGTACAGATACGCTTATCTCATATCTGCTATGAGACAAAGAGCATCGTTAAAGTCACAGCTGACGCACAAACAATCTATCTCGTTCCGAAAAGCATCACTCTTGGTGAAATTGCTGTCAGCGCAAAGGCCCCCAAACGAATAAAGGACAAAGAGGTGGGATTGATGAAAGCGAAGACGCAGACCAAACACAAGGGAACCAATGGTTTTGAGATGGCTCTGTTCATTCCCTACGACAGTGCTTGGACAGAAACACCATACATCCATTCCATATTGGCAAGCCTTGATTACTCCACCCATTATCTGGTATTTACGGAAATCAAGACACCCATCCATGCCACACTCCGCTTTGACCTCCGTCTGCCTAATGCCAAGACTGGTGCCCCAAGAGACGAATCCCTCATTGACGGCGGCATCATACTCCCTTCCTGTCAGAAACTCGGCAAGGATGGTGTCAGCCTTACCTGTCCCATACCATTCCCCCAGACAGGCGTATTCGTTGTAGTGGAATGGATAACCACGGCGCAAGTCTCGGAGTCATGTAATCTCATACCCTCACTCAACATGACGCTAAATGAGAAAGAAAACAAGACATGGAACAAAAAGGCATTCCGAGGCATGGACTGGATACAGGAACAGAACGAGCCCGCGTATCAGAATGAAGAGGCACAGGACTTTTATAAAGGCAAAACACCTTCTGCCAAGCTCGGATTGAGAATATCAAAATAAGAAATATGAAAGATAAGAAACATAACAGACGATACCTGCTCCTGTTGGCCATGCTAGCAACAGCGACTTTGGCATCGGCACAGAATATAACTGGACGTATCATTGATGAACAGTCTCTGTCTATGCCATTTGTCAACGTTGTACTCGTCAACCGTGCCGACTCCGCCTTCGTTGCGGGAGCCATGACCAAGGAAGATGGAACATTCTGCATCAGCACGGACAAACAAGACGGTCTGCTGAAAGTGTCGAGCATAGGATTTATAACAATGTATGTAGACGCACGGCAGGGCAATGTTGGTGACATTCAGATGCAGCCCGACACACAGACGCTGGGCGAGGTCGTAGTGAAAGGCGGTCGTCCGCAATACAAGATGACCACGGGCGGCATGACCGTCGATATTCAGAACTCGCTGCTGAAAGATGTCGGCACGGCTGACGATGTGCTGGCGATGCTGCCTCAGGTGCAGGGCAGTGATGGCAACTTCACCGTGTTTGCCAAGGGCACACCAGAAATCTATATCAACAACAAGAAGGTGCGGAATGCCCAGCAGGAGCTGAAACAACTGAAATCGACCGACATCAAAAGCATAGATGTCATCACCTCGCCGGGTGCCCGATATAACGCTGAGGTGCAGTCAGTCATCCGTATCAAGACCATCCGACGGCAAGGCGACGGCATGAGCGCGGAGGCATATGGCCAGGTGAAGCGTAACAACAAGTGGACGACCTACGATGACGTGACCGTGAAGCACCGCAGAGGAGGACTGGAGGTGTTCGGCACGCTGGAGCTTACCAATGGAAATCACAGTGAGGACAATACCGTCACAACCGACACGCATGCCAACGGCAATCATGTCGGCATCCGCCAATATGCGCCCAACACCTTTTGGTACACCGAGATGGGTGGGAAACTGGGAGCCAGCTACGAATTCGACGAGGAGAACTCCATCGGTTTCTCCTATGAGCTGAATGGCTCGCTGTATCAGGGGGGCGAGGCGGTGTGTGAGCAAACTATCACACGCAACAACACGCTGGAAGGCAACATTGACCAGTTTATGGGCATCACAGCTGCCGACCGTCCGCTTCATGCCGCCAATATCTATTACGTGGGCAAAGCGGGCAAACTGGGCATCGACTTCAATGGCTCGTGGATGTGGAAAAAGACCTCACGCGACCAAGTGTCTATCGAGCGCAGCCTGCAGTTGGCCGACCAGGACATGCACACCTACAATGTCAACCGCAATAAGCTGCTGGCCGGTAAACTGGTGCTGACCTATCCCTTATGGAAGGGTGAGTTTTCGTTTGGCAGCGAGGCCACACGCTCCAACAGCCACGGCACATACCGCAACGTGGAACTCGTCGTTCCCCCTTCTGACGATGAGATACGTGAGAGCAACATTGCAGGTTTCGCTGAGTATCAATTGCGCTTGGGCGAGTGGAGCGTTGGAGGCGGTCTGCGCTACGAGGCGGTAAACTCCGACTATTATTCTTTTGGCGAATACCAGAGTGAGCCAAGCCGCAACTATCGCGACTTGTTCCCCAACCTCTCTGCTGGCTGGAAAAAGGGGAAATGGGGTGTGGAACTTAGTTACGACAAACGCATCAGCCGCCCCAGCTATCAGTCACTCAACAGCAACGTACAGTATGACAACCGTTACGAGTACGAGGGAGGAAATCCGTTGCTACGCCCAACTATCAAACAGAATCTCGACCTCGGCATCACCTATTCGTGGCTGAACCTTACGGCAGGCTACAATCACAACAAGGACATACGCCTGTCCTTTGGTGACCTGTTCCAAGAGGGAACAGAAATCACCATCTGGACCAACCGCAACTTCGACAAGTTCGAGAGTTACCACGCCTCACTGACAGCCTCGCCCAAGTTTGGCTTCTACAGTCCTACACTGACGCTCAGCTACTGGCAGCAAAATTTCGATACGCAGAGCTATGGCATCAATGAGAAAATGGACAAGCCACAATTCATGTTAAATCTCCGCAACTGGTTCACTATCGACAAGACAACGAAGGCTATGCTTTACCTTCACTACTCCACGAGTTACGACTACGGCTTCACCCACTACGCCCATGAGTTCAACGTCAATGGACGCATTCAGAAGACATTCTTTGGCGAAAGCCTCACAGCAGCCGTCTTCGCCAACGACATCTTCCGTAACCTCCGTGAACGCTGGACGGGCTACTATCCCGTATCAACCATGTCGAAGGATGCCTACGTCTATACGCAGCACATCGGCGTATCACTTTCCTATAACTTCAACGCCACTCGCTCAAAGTACAAGGGTACGGGTGCAGGAAACGAAGAAAAGAACCGACTATAAATCTCTCTCATCAGGCGGGTAGCCGTCTGTAACCTGCTTCAACCGAAAGATAACTCATTAGGAACATTTTACGCCCTATGATGCAGGATTTTCCGCTTCACGGCGTTTATATAGACAGAAACAATAACAACAAATATCAAAATGAAAACAATGAAACTCTGGATAAACATCCTCGTGATGACCGCTGCCATGCTCTCCCTCGCCTCTTGCAGCAGCGATGATGACAGCAATGTTTACGAAGCAGCAGAACTTGGTGGCACATGGCAAAAAGTGTATGACGACGGCATTGCCGATGCTGGCATGGTGCAGTACACATTCCGTCCGCAGTCTGCCAATAACGGCACCGTTGATATATTCACCTCCGACTGGGCAGCAGGCGACACCACCGTTTATCGCATCTACACTGGATTGCGACATCCGCCGCCTCACCGGCACGCAGATGATTTGGAACAAACCCGGCACTAATGAGGAAATATCGAGATTCAAGAAAGTGAGTAGATTATGAAAACGACTAAAGCATTATTCCTTTTCCTTGCAGCATTTGCACTGACGGCGTGCAGCAGCGACCCGGAATGGGCTGACCCGGAGGCACACGAGAAGACCATACAACTGAATGAAAAGTATGGACCACTCATGATTGGCACATGGCATTACGAGAACAGCAGCGACAAGCACCGTTTCTTCGAACTGCTGACGTTCAAGGATGACGGCACATTCACGGGAAAACGGACATGGCAGAGTCGGAAACTTGTCACCATTGATGGCAAGGAGCAATATACCGACTGGCAGGATGTGGAACCATTAGCAGGAACATTCACCGGCAAATGGTCACTCAGGTTTTGGAGTCCTGAAGGAGACACCGGCGTCAAGCACAATTGTCTGGTTTTATATGCCACATACGACGAGGAATCGGCAAAAAGTTATATGGCTTACTCCTACGTCGCCGACTTCGACTATGCCAGTGAAACCACATTATGCATCCGTGGGTATTACTTCAACGATGAAGACGGGTGGGCGAATTACCAACGGGGCGATGCCGAACCGAATATTAAATAGTGTAATTTATATTTTACAATTGTCATAAAAATATAGAATAATAGTATTATGAAGCAAATCAAATTGTTGACAATTCTACTAACGCTTCTTCCCCTTATAACTTCAGCTCAGGAAGAACGTATCGACACGGTCATCCCGAAATATCTCTCGAATGGTTATTTCTTTAAAGAAATGCCTCAGCTGCCCGACGGTGAGATGACCATGAGCAGGCTGAAGGACAAGGAGGGTAACAGTGTCATAGTCATCAACGTCGATGCCACGCTTCCCAAATCGCTCATTAAAAAGGCCATCCCACGTGAGCAAGTTCACAATGCAGACCAGTTTCTGAACGGTCTCAACATCATGGCTACGATGAAAGAACTGACACAGGCAGGAGTGAAGGCAGACGGCACTTTCTATTTTCCACAAGCCGGTGAGATGTTCCCCCAGTTCTCAGAGAAAGACATGGAGGGCAACACATGGACGAACGACAGCGTCCGTGGCCGTGTCATGGTGCTCAA
>CADADN010000164.1 GCA_902786665.1 uncultured Prevotellaceae bacterium
GATTCACAAACCTGAAAGCAAATTGCTGTTTGTAAAGATATACGAAAAAGTGGTCGCTTAACATCAAGTCAAAACTTTTTACTTCCGAAACTTAAGTTACTTACTATAGGCTTCCCTCTTAATCTTTCACATTCGTAAGATTTCGAACAAGCTCAATTCTTTTCTCACTTAATCACACTATTTGACAAACCGCTCTAGATCGGCATACTGAAAACGAGCTTTCATCTGCTCTCATCAAATTGCGTTTATGAACGTTGTTCCAAATCGTTCACGTTCAGAATACCTCAAGCTTGGGGCTTCTCTCACTTAATCACGATTTTGAGCGTCGCTCCAAATCGTTCACGTTAGAAAAACATCAAACAAGCTTGGCTCTTTTCTCACTTAATCACGATTTTTTTGCCGTTGGTGATGTAGATGCCGGGAGGCAGTATGTCTATGTTGTCGGCGTTCTCCGCCACCTTGATGCCGTAGAGACCGCTTATAACGGGTCGAACGCAGAAACCGAGGTGGCGGTTAAAGCCGACCCAGTGAGCGTAGTCCGAACGGAATTTCAGATAGTAGGCGTAGCCTGATAGTGATGGATATTGCGTGGACGACCAATAGTTGCCGTAGCTGCAGACATCGTAGAGGTGGCTGGCACGATAGCCCGCCGCAGGCAAGAATATCGTGCCACCACTGGGTCCAGTGTAAACCCGACCATAAACGCCATTATTCGTTGTCCATTGGCTGGTGCAGTTGTTCAACAGTTCCTCTTGCTGATCGTAAGACGGCATCACCCAAGAACCACCCCATCCCACATGGGCTATGTCGAATTGAGTACCGGCTATGTCGCCCCCAAGGTTTTGATAAGTTCCTTGCCAGTCATCATAATGTGTATAGTTTGCCAAATTGTAAATAGTTTTCTCCTCAGTTTCGCCCCAGGCGTAGTAACCGCCGTACGCATCAGGCTTGTCGGCTCCCACATTGCAACACGCCCATTTGGTGCCAGAAGGCAGCCCCAGGTCGATGGCGTGAGGGTGGTTGTCATCGGGGCAAGACAATGGGATGTCGGTGAATTGTTTCAAGTCTTCAATAGTGAAGATGCATTCGTCACCATCATAACAAGACAGCAGTAATCCAGACCCCGAGTTCGCTTCCCACCAAAACGGGGAGTGCGGGCCACCCATACAGCCGATTCCCTCTATCCAATAGTCCACCAAACCGTCGATGATTTCTTGTCCTTCTTGAAAAACCCACATGTCCATGCATCGTCGGTTCATCCCTGAAAAGTTGAACGTCCTCACCTGCTTCACCTCCATCTGATCCATATCGTTGGCTTCATCCTTGAATATGTCACCTGATTGGAGGTTGAAGTCGAAAGACCGCATCTCTGGATAACCATCCCAATAGCATTCGTAGACGCGGCCATCCTCTTCGCGCAGGCCGCTGACAAAGCTTCCGTCAAGAAACAGCTTCTTGTAAGTAGTTCCTCCCATGACGGTGTCACCCTTTATCTCGAAGGTGTGTGGCCAACCAACACCCCATCGCCCCTTGATGTCTTTATAGTAACCAGGCATGGTGTCCGACTCTGGTGGTTCTGCAGGAATGATTCTCACAACATTCCACACCCTGCCCTCGACAACTGTCGGCAGCGTGGTGTCCTGGGCCATGGAAGCCATCTTCATGGCTAGGGCAAGCAATAATGGCAGATATCTTTTCATCATCGTATGGGTTAAGTGAATTGGGTATAGTGTTTTATAGGACAAAAATATGATATATTTAGCCAAGTTCTTAAATGCTCCCTATTTATTGATAAACTTCCTCCCATTTTATATTCGACCTTTCAGGGAAACAAATTCAGGGTTCGCCTGATAAAGGCATCTATATTCCCGCTTGACCTTTTTCGAGGGTATCAGTTTGTGCACTGAGCAAGAAGCCAGGCAGATGGTCATGGCTACGACTATTGCCATAGCCATGAGACGATGCATGGATGTCTTTTTCATATGACCATGGGGAATGTTTTCATCTGGCAAGGGTCTGCAACGTTTTCTTGCCGTTTCTGACGACCACGCCACGGGTGTTGCCTGAGGTGCGCATGCCGTTGATGCTGTAGGCCGGGCTGTCGCTCCCCTCCGCTTCCACGGAGACGATTCCGGTCGCCTCCTGCGGAGCGAGTCCTTCACAGAAGGTGTCGGCCAACATCACGTCGCAGACCTTCACGTCTCCACCGCCTGCGATGTCGAGATGGAGCAGCGCGTCGCCCCCTGCAAGCGGTTCGCCAGAGAGGGAATAGACAATGATGCGATGGAGACCGCCGCCAAGGCCGCAGGTCTCCACTTGGTGGCTGCCGCCTTTGCACAGGGAGGCACGAGTGAGCGAAGCCCCCTGGGGCAGTTCCACCGTCATTTCCATGGCCGTGTAGCGGGCGGCGTTGTCAAGACACAGGTCGACCCCGCCGGGGACGGGGACGGCCGTGACGCAGTCGGATGTCACATGGGCGGGGGCGATGTTCGGGATGTGGTGCAACACGAGGTCCACGATGCCCATCACGTCGGAGATGTTGATGGTGTTGTCGCCGTTCACGTCGGCGTTCTCGGCATGGAAGTCTTTCACCCTCTTGCCGAGGATTTCGCTCACCGTCATCATCACGTCCACCACGTTCACGTCGCCGTCATGGTTGACATCGCCCAACGGGTTGCCGGAGATGGTGATGGGGAAGGTCGTGGGTGCCACTTTCAGCACCTCGTAGTCGAGGTTGGAAAGGATGATGTTGTCCACCGCACCCTGGAGTTCGCCCACCGACAACAACTCGTCCGCCTCCAGGGTGAGGGTGACGACGGAGCCGGAAGCGCCATCGATGGCCTTGTCGTTGTCCAGGAAGAACGCCACCAAGGTGTAAAGACGCTCCCGGTTCTCCACGACTTGCACCTTCATGCCGTTGCAGCGGTCCGCCAACGTGCAGGCGTAGCCTTCGCCGTCCTCGGCGAGGGTGACGCCTTGGGGAAGCGTGATGTCGAACTGGAAGGCGCTGACCTTCTCGTCGCCGTTGTCAAGGTTCAGCGACAACCTCGAGCTGCCGCCGGGGGTCAGCATCTGGGCTTGCGCCGTGAGGGTGCAGGAGCTGAACCCGGGGACGGCATTCGCCTTCTTGACCAGGAATTTGAAGTCGTCGAAGTAGTAGTTGTTGGCTTCTTCCAATACGGCAAGGTTGAAGGCTATGGTGTGCATCCCTCCCCAGGCTTGCTCTTCGGTGATTGTGCCGGTCCTTTCAATGGCCGACCATTGTTCCGTGAAGGGGATTTCGCCCAGCATGTCCCAGTGGTTGTACACAAACGGCTTGTTGAAGGCCTGGGTTAAGCCTACGGCGGGCTTGTCGGCACGCACCCTGAAGGAGATGGAGTATTTGTCGCCCGGTTCCAGGTTCTCTGATATGGTGAGGAAGAACTGGGTGTCAAAGGTTTCGAGGAATTCCTCAACAGTTTTGTTTCTTGAACTCACCACGATGCACCTGTTTGCGGCATCTGTCGGGTCTGCGACGAGCCGGGCGGAGCCGTCGCGTCTTTCACCATCGACCCACTCCACGGCATAGAAGCAGGACACGTCGTCCCCCTCGCAGTTGCCGTTGACCACCTGGTCTACATATCCCTGTGCATGTGCGCCTGCCGACAGCAACACGGCAGCGAGCAAAAGGCAAATCTTCTTTTTCATATGATATTCATTTAAAGGTTGGTATCATCGTGTTTGGTTGTGACAAAGTTATGAAAAATCTCGTTTTGTTCCAAATTATATGATTACACATTATTACACAAAATCATAAGACAAAGATTATCAGGGATATGCAAATGCTACAAAAAGGATGTTGAAACGATTTAAAAGATGTGATTCTCCAAATCGTTCACGCTCGGAAAAGCTCAAACAAGCTTGGCTCTTCTCTCACTTAATCACGATTTTGAGCGTTGCTCCAAATCGTTCACGCTCGGAAGACCTCAAACAAGCTTGGCTCTTCTCTCACTTAATCACGATTT
>CADADN010000165.1 GCA_902786665.1 uncultured Prevotellaceae bacterium
ACAATGCCTGGTGGAACAGACAAGATGCCACTGCCCCCAGCCAGAAAGGCAAAAGCATCAACACGACAGACATGACAAACCCTGCATGGACCATTGCATGCTATAACAACAAACTGCAACTGCAAGGCAGAGTTGACATCAGGAACTATAAGGAGGTAGTGGTGAACGGCCGAACCTACTGGTGCTTTGACTACGACGGAAACGCAGACTATGTTGACCTGATCTACATGGTGACAGAGCGCTCCAAGACCGCATCAAAGCGCTACATGGTGGAAGAGCCGGGCTCCACAAACGACTTCGACTTCAACGACATCGTATTCGACGTCATACAGGACGAGGATGGCAATCAGACAGCCATCATCCGCGCCATGGGCGGCACGCTCGACTTCACGCTGACCATCGGCAACACCACATGGCAGAAGAGCGTAGACGGTTCAGCACTGGGATATGTGACAAACACCATGTATAACACCACATCACCAAAATGGAACAGCGCACTGGCTCAGTTCAAGGTGACAGGCTGGAATCCCAACAGCAACAACATCAGCGTCACCATGGTAACCAAGGAGAGCAAGGATGCCATCATGACCATTCCGTTCCCCAAGACTGGCGAGACACCCATGATGATCGCCGTCAAGCCCTTCGTCGACTGGCAGCCAGAGCGTACACCGCTGCCTGAGAACTGGTGGGCCACCCCCGAGGACAACGAGCTATAGGCAAGCTCATTCCCACCCGGCAACCCCCAAAAAGGTATGACAATACGAAATGAGCCCTGGAAGTTGGACTCACTACTCGTCCGAGTTGGTGCCACCGTCCGGATCGTGGTAGTCGTCACCGCCAGTTCCGGTGTTGCCCGTGTTGTCACCCGTCGAGCCACCACCCGTGTTCGAGCCACCGCCGGTGTTAGAACCATCGCCCGTGTTAGAACCGGTGTTGCTGGTGTTGTCCCCGGTCGAGCCGCCCTGCTGGGTGTTACCGCCCGTGCCGGAAGCATTGCTGGTGCTTGCAACAGTCGCACTTCCATTAAGGAAGCGCTCCTTCCCGATAGGATAGGTTTCGATGGCCTGGGTAAAGCTTGGAGTGGCATCGGTTACATCAAACTGGGCTGAACTGCGCTTCCAAATGCCATTTACCTTGCGTGAGGTGATGGCAGTCAGGTATGTGTTGCTGACAGTTGCCTCAGAGGCAAGACGATAAGCCGTGCGCACCTCCAGTTTCAGCGTGTTGGAAACAAAGGAAGGTGTCGCACTCGTAATATCGCCAGTAACGGCTAATACGAATGACTCCAGCACAGTTGTCCCACTTTGGTAGGTAAAGCTTACCACACCAAAACCATAGGTTCCGTCTGCTTTGGGATACATGACTGCCACGGAACACGAGTCACCGAAGCTCTTACAACCCATGTCCTCAGCCACCTCTGCGATGGTTCCGTTTGCGGTCAGAACCAATGTCAGCGTCACCTTTTTGTCATTCACGTTGACGCTATCGATTGTAGCATCAACCAACGGCTGAGGCAACGTGCCTTTAGAGATGATGTAGCTGCCCGCATGCAGGCCTACCTCCTTGTACTTGTTAAAACCAAAGAAGCCATTGTCATACTCCTTGCAGATTTGGAGCTGACTCAGATTACAGGACGTAAACTCACGCATGCACTGCATACCTGCTGTCACGCCTTCGAATGAGTGGTCACAGATGGACTTCATGGCTGAATAGGCTGCACCAACTGTTGCTACCATACAGCGCTGAGTCATCTGAGCAAGAGTACGAGGGTCCTTACCACCCACTACACGGTCTTTCGTGATTTGCTTTCCGTCTGCCACACTGAATGTGAGAGACTTGGTACTGCCACGACGCAACCCAAAATAAGTAGATGATTTTGCCATCTTCTTATAAAGCCGATTTTTCTTAGACGTACTCAGCAGTGTAATAAACCTTCGTGGTTGTTCCAGAACCCAACGGCACCAAAATGGTCATCCGTGGGGTTTTTCTGCCTCGCTTGGTCTCATCGGACGTCACAAAGGTAAGGACTTATTTTATACGTTGATTCAATGAATATAAACTATGGGAGATAAAGCGCTAAGTATGGATGATACGATGGAAGATGGGTTAAGCAATGGATTAACTGTATGCCAATCCATTTTTCTCCAATAATTTTCCGAATTCCTCATCAATCAATTTCATTCGAGCAAAAGCGTTCTGTCCACGACTACTTGTGCTCTGGCAGACCCATTGACTTGAAAAGCCCCGGTAGCCATTATGCGTACAATCATTAATAGATGTTTTCACAAACTTGACTCTGAGGTCAGTAAGGTCCAAACTTTCAATAAGATTCTTGAATTCATCATATTGATATTCGAAAATACCTATATGCAATTCGACAACTTTCCAGAAAATAGCAATCCAGTGGTTTTGGTACTCAAATAGATATTTCCCCTCTTTGTCTTTAAGTTCCATCAGTTCATAAATAGCCAACTTTAAGCGAAAATGGATTTCTCCCTGCGTAAGATTGTTGCCACTTAACCCTTTCAGGGATTTCTGATTTTCCTTTTGGTCTCGGCCTTCATATCTCGGCTGCCCCATAGCAGACAGGCGTTGCCCGACTTCTTCCCGAAGTGCTTTGTCATTTGTGTCAAAGGCGTGATAAAGCAGGTAGGTGCCCCAATAGGAAGCACCTTTCAGGTCTGCCTCTAGTTCCATTAAACTCAGAACAACTCTGACAGGCAATTTCTTTCCGTCAATGGAAATAATATCCTCTATGTTCATTTCGGATGCCTGCAATACTCATTGACCATACGGTTAAGTTTGTCTATCCATTCCTGATATTCAGGAACACTTGTCTTGAAATGGAAAGTATATTCATTGTTCTCCATATAATAGCTATGCGCCTGATGCAAGATATACCAATACATTCTCTCTGCATCCTTTTCACTGGCATAGAAGTAGAAGTTGTTCTCCATTTTGCTTTGGCACCAGTATTTCACATCTTTGGACGAGTGCCTTTCTGCACGTACCAGTGTGATCTCATACTCTTTCTCCTGAGGCCATTCAACGGTAACCCCTAACCGATCCAGTGAATTTACCAGAGAAGAGGGTGTGTCGAAGAAGTTGATTTCATCTATTCTTTCTACATACATTTCATAGACGAGATAGTTGAATCTGTTCAGGCTGATACGCTTGTCATCCTCTGTGCATAGCCGTAATAAGAGTTTTGGGGTTTCCCACACAATGGCTTCGTCTACAAGATAGGGCATATTCATATAAAGATTGAAATCTTCCTCCCCTTTTACAATCGGGTCCTTACAAACCGTGCGTACCACTGGCAGACTACGAAACTGTCCCTTCTCTGATTGTTCGTGGGTAGTATTGCCACCCAAGACTATCATAGTGCCAATCTGCATACCGATACGTTTCGAGTTTGAATCGAAAATAATTTGGTATGGATGTTCTGAAGGAACAAAATGAGATCCTATTATGTTCATAAACTTCTACTAAAACCAATTTTCAAAATGGAGATTACAAAGGTACAAAACTTTCATGATTCCTGCAAATAATAAGCAAGAAATCTCATGCAGCCCATACCCCAAAATCACATTCCGGGCGACAAGAATGATGATTCTGTGAGCCCTCCGTAACTTTTGGCAGCTGCTTGAAAGGCCTCGTCGGTGGCAAACTGTTGGTACATGGCGCAACGAGTAATCACGGTTTGCGGAGAACAGCGGTTATCCATGATGCGCACCAGCGCCCAGCCCTTCATCTCGTCAGAAAACACCTCATCCACCAAAGCAAGGTTTCCGTCAACATCAGCCAGCTCATTTCGTGACATCTCACGAACGGCAAAACGAACACGAGGCAAGTTGCTTTCTATGCACTGCTCGGCAGTATAGAGCCACAGTTTTTCGCCGCGATACCATTCACCGGCCTTCAGGTCAGTAAGCAGAGCGGGATGACCATCCACCGTGCCCAACTGTTGCCGTATTGTGGACAGGGTGCCGTCGCTGACAGGTATACCGGGCATCAGGAAAGATGCCTGATTCATCAGTCCTTTGGTTACATACACCGCAGGCAACCTATTGGCCAGCGATGCAAAATTCTGGTAGGCAGTCTGACGTTGAGTGAACATCGTG
>CADADN010000166.1 GCA_902786665.1 uncultured Prevotellaceae bacterium
TGTTGTCTGGGACATTCTGATAAGTTCCAGTTTCTGCTGAAACATAGAGCGTCACCTGTTCCACTTTGTCTTCGTTGTCATCGTCGCTGCTGCAAGAGGTGAGGGAGAAAGCAGCAAGCATCATAAATGCGATTCTCCAGAGTTTCATTGTTTTCATATTGCTTGTGATTTTATTATATGGGGCAGTGTCAGCACGAAGGCTGACAACTGCCCAAACGAGAGAGAATTTATAGTCTATTCTTTTCTGCATTACCAGCACCAGTTCCCTTGTACTTACTTCGGGTGGCGTTGAAATTGTAGGTTATTTGTAGTGAAATGCTGCGCGTATAGTTATAGCAGTCCTTAGAGCTCTCAGCACCCTGACCATACATCGTCCAGCGTTCACGCCAAGTCTTGAAGATGTCAGAAGCCATAAGATAGACTACCCACGTGTCTTTTGCAAATGATTTGCGCAGGGTAAAGTCGACGCGAAACCCTTCACGCTTCATACGGAAACCGCCGTACTGGCGAGTAACGCCTTGCAAGGACAGGGTGGCCATCAATGATTCGGTGAACGCGTAGCGGTTATTGAATCTGAAACCAAAGCCTGGTTTGCTGAGGGCTTCGCGTGAACTATAGCCCTGCGTGTCGAAGAACTGCTGCTGGTAGTTCACCTCTACCATTGGCTGGTACTTGCCGAATCGCGGTGAGAGTGAGATGGAGGCATAGAGCATCTGCTGGTGGTCGAAATTTCTGTTGGTAGTAAAGGCTATCTCCTGTTGTCCGAGCAGCGACTTGGTCCACACCATTGCGTCCTTCACATACTTATGTCCGAGGGAGGCGTACACCCACTTGTAGATAAGGCTAGCCTCTGTATTATAAACACGTTCTGGCAGCAGCGACGGATTACCCCCTTCGTACAGGTAACGATTGTCATACTGCATATAGTTGCTCAGGCTTCTATAGCTGGGGCGGTGCATCTTTTCGGTGGCATTAAGTTGCAGGCTCCACTCGCCCCGTTGCCATGAAAGCGAGAGATTGGGGAATACGTTGTTATAACGTCGGCTGACATCGTTCTGTCTTACACCCTCTGAGAAATAATCTCGGACGACATTTTCGTAGCGGATGCCTACCCCTATGCTCCAACGCTTCAGCGACAGGGCGTACTGGGCAAACCCGGATAAATTACGCTCGTGAATATCCGTCTCAGAAGAGGGTACGTACTGCTCCAGATTACGAAACAAGCCATGAGACTTGGTTTTTGACATTTCAGTTCCAAATGACAGTTTACCACCCAGCAGCGGATAGTCGAACATCAGTTTGGCTGCATAGACCTGGCTATGCTGACGGCTGTCGGAGTGAACGTTGCGACTGCCCAGTTCGAGACTTGTTTCAACTGCTTCATCATCTCTTCCACTGCGGTAATTGAAATATGAACCGTTGAAATCAATCCCCAGTTTGCCCATCTTTCCCACATAGTAGATATTGGCCGTGTGCCGCTGGTAGTCACTCTCAAAAACTTCCGTCATATCCACGATGCCTTCCGGCTGATTGTTTCGCAGAATGGTCTGACGACTGCTGCCCTTAGAGCGGCCATGCAAGCTTCCGTAATACTGATACGAAGCCCCAACGGAGTTGCTGTCATTAACGTAATAATCGGAGGCAAAATATTCCGATAGAGCCGTATTGCTCATCTCAACAGGGATTTTCTGGCTGATGTGAATTTTGTTCTCGTCAGTATACAGATTTATATCAAGTTGATTGTCCTCACCGCTTTTGTCCGTATTAACATAGGTACTGTTGATAAACTCAAATTTCTTCGTCTGATATTTCAAGGTCAGTTGGTCGAAGCCCGACATCCATTTGTTGTATGAACCATATGCATCGTTACGTATGCTGAATCCGCTTGATTGACGACGCTTCGTCTTAATACGGATGACAGCCTCCACCTCGGCATCGTATTCCGCTCCAGGGTTAGTGATGACTTCTATTGACTTAATGTCTTCCGATTTCAATTCGCGCAGTTCCTGACTGTTCGTCATGCGCTTGTTGTTGATATAGATGAGCGGTGCACCCTTACCAAATACGGTGACGGCATCATTGTTCACCGACACACGTGGCAGTTGGCCAAGCACATCAGATGCTGTTCCCATTTTAGCAAGGATAGTGTTTTCAATTGCAACTTCCATGCCACCAGCGGTCATCTTCATTGTTGGCTTGTAGCCCTTCACGGTCACGCCATTCAAAGTGTAGTTGTCTGGCTGCAAGCGAATAGTACCTACTTCGGGCTGGTTACATATCTTGAATATGGTCTTGTAACCAACGTATGAAATGCGGGCAAGGACTTTATCTTGTTCGTATGGAATGGCGAAGTAGCCACTTTCATTCGATACACCACCGCCCAACAACATTGAATCGGCAGGGTTGAGAATGGCAACATTAGCGTATGCCAACGGCAAACCCTGTTCATCGATGATGGTGCCCGTCAGGCGGCGGGCGGTCTTGTGGGTACACTCCACGAAAATCTTACGTCCGTCCTCATCGGTACTCGTAGTGACGCGGATGGGATAGAAACCAATCATCTGCTGAATGGCTTCAGGCAGGTGTTTGTTCTTGACATTAGTGGTGATACGGAAGTCCTCCAGTTCGTTGTAGAGAAAGTAGATGGTGTAGCCCGTCTGTTGCTCTGCGAGTTGCCTCAGCGCATCAGAGAGGGATACGTTGTTGTATTCGTGCGATATTCGTTTCTGAGCCTGTATGCTGACAGTCAGCAGCAGGGCAAGAATGAGAGTCATATATCTGTTCATAGTGGCTGACTATTCTACGGTGATTACATCGTCCTTCAGTGTGACTGTCAGACGCTCGAACTGGTTGAGGTCGCTGACCACTTGATCGATGCCCTTCTGCGGGTCCCACACAAAGCGGAAGCGGAGTCCACGGGCTTCGTCATTGACAAACGTGACCTTGGCATCGTAATGGGCGGATATCTCCGACAGCATCTTTTCCAGTGGGATATTGTCGTAGATGACGGGCTGTGATACTGCGGTGGTGTCAGTGGTCAGCGTATCGGAAGGAGTGGTGATTGCGGGCTTTGTAGTGTTGATAACCTCCTCTGTTTTGGGTGTATGCTGCTGAGCGTATCTGACTATCTGAATGGCAGCAAAGGCAATACCAGACACAAGCAATACTCCGATGAAAGAGGCTACTATCTTCATCCAGTTATAACTATGCTGTTTGGGCTGTTTATTTTGATTGAACTTTTTCCATGCAGCATCCACATCGACGGGTTTGTTTGCCTGACGCTGGCGACTGCTGCGTTTGGCTTCTACTATCATGCGGTAAGTCTCACGTGTATCTTCATCACGATTAATGATGTCCTGGATTCTCTGCTCGGTGTATGCTTCGGGATTGTCGAGCATTTCAAGTAGCTGGCGGATGTTTTCACTTGTCGTTTCCATTGCAATAATCTTTTAATGTTTGAAGTGATTTCTG
>CADADN010000167.1 GCA_902786665.1 uncultured Prevotellaceae bacterium
TATTATATTTTGCCGTTTCTATCTATTTTTATATCTTTGCGGCAGATTATAATAAATAATTATGAGTGCAATTATTGGAAGAAAACATGAAATAGAAGAGTTGGAGAGACTCTACCATAGTGACAAGCCAGAGTTTGTCGCTGTCTATGGAAGACGTCGTGTGGGAAAGACATTTCTTGTCAAGCAGGCTCTGAAAGGTAGGATAACCTTTTTGCATACAGGTGTGTCACCCGTCGATCAAGAGGGGGAGAAGAACCGTATGAAAACTCAGCTTGAGAGTTTTTATTATTCCTTGCTCAGTCATGGTCTGGAGGGTTTCAATAGACCCAAGTCCTGGATGGAAGCCTTTTACCAATTGGAACAATTGATCATCCAACTTGACGACGGTGGCCGTCAGGTGATATTCTTCGACGAACTGCCCTGGATGGACACTCCACGTTCAGGTTTTCTTCCGGCTTTTGAGCATTTCTGGAACAATTGGTGCAGTGGTCGGGACAACCTTATGCTTGTCGTGTGTGGAAGTGCCACGTCTTGGATACTGGGCAATCTCTCCCGCAGTCCCGGAGGTCTGTACGGGCGTTTGACCGATGAGATTAAATTGTCGCCATTCACCCTGAAAGAGGTAGAGGATTATTTCACACATGAGGGCATCGAGTTGTCGCGATACGACATCGTTCAGAGCCATATGGTGTTTGGCGGCATTCCGTATTACCTCAGCTACTTTCAAAAAGGGCTTAGCTTTGAGCGTAATGCCGACAGGATGCTTTTCGGTCGCAACCCAAGGCTGAAGGATGAGTTCAACCGGCTTTTCAATGCCATTTTCGGCAATCCTGAGGATTGCAAGAAGATTGTGCGTTTGCTCGTCTCACGCCATAGTGGTTTTACACGCGAGGAAATAGCCGCCCAGACAGGTCTTCCCCTTGGCGGTGGACTCACCGATACGTTGAAGGCTTTGGTTGAGAGTGACTTTGTGATGCGCTATATGCCGTACGGAAGGTCTGGCAAGACAGAGTGTTACAAGCTCATAGACAATTTCTGTCTTTTCTGGTTGAAGTATGTGGAGCCAAATACCGAGGATGGCAGTTTTATGACCGACAACACCACTTCTGACTTGATGAAGCACTGGCGTGGAGTAGCCTTTGAAGAAGTATGCTGGCAGCATGTCACCCAAATAAAGAGAGCCTTGGAGATTGGCGGAGTCAAGTCTACCATCTCTGCCTGGAGCGTAGCAGGCGATGGCATCAAGGACGGTGTGCAGATTGACCTGCTCATCCTTCGTGACGACCATGTTGTGAATCTCTGTGAGATGAAGTTTGCTGGAGACGCTTATCATATCACCAAGGACGAAGAAGGCAAGTTGAGAAATCGTATCGAAAGTCTGAAGTCAACGCTTTCCTCCAAACAAACCGTTCATCTTACCATGGTTACCACATACGGGGTAGCCTACGGCAAGCATAGCGGAATTGTCCAAAAACAAGTAACGATGGACGACCTGTTCATTTGAAACCTGCCACATATATTAACGGGTTGTACCATTCCATCTTTGAGGAGAGGGTGTGAGGGTCATGAGGGAGGTGGTCTTTTTGCGGGAAAGGAAGTGGAATAAGTCCTATTTGTTTCCAAGTATTGCAAACGTAGCTGAAAGCAGGTCCTCTCCACTCCTTGTTGCCCAGTCGATCACCTGTTCAGTCGGATTTCCTCGTGATAGAAGTAGTTGACCACTACAGGGTGTCCATGTTCTGAGCGTCCGTAGGGAAGGTCATTGACAACGTATGGCATCTGATGCTCCTTCGTGTAGGCTTCCACCTGAAGGGCGAGTGTCTGCCAGTGGTCACGTCGCTTGCGGGTATAGATGTCATTGTAGAGTTCCACAAGGCCTGGATGCTCCTTGCGGATATACTGCATGATGGTGGGCTTGAATTGTCCGCGTAGGTTCAGGTTCTCCAGCCAGATGAGGTCGGTGAAGTCCTTCACTCGTTCGATGATTGCGAGGACATCGGTGATGCCGGGAAAGATGGGCGACACGAAGCAGACAGTGCGGATGCCCGACTCATAGACCTCCTTCATTGCTGCCAGACGGCGCTCAATGCTGGGTGCATCGTCCATCGCGTCCTTGAACTGCTCGTCGAGGGTGTTCACAGACCATGACACCGTGACGCGCTTGAACGTCTTCAGCAGGTCGAGGTCGCGCAACACGAGGTCGCTCTTCGTGGTGACGATAATCTCGCAGTCGGCTCCCTGCAACTGCTCCAGCAGCGCACGGGTGCGCTTGTATTCTGCCTCCTGCTCGTTATAGCCGTCGGTTACGGAGCCGATGACTATACGCTCACCATCATACTTATGCGGGTCGGTGATAGCCGGCCAATGCTTCACGTCGAGGAATGTCCCCCAAGGCTCTGTATGGCCTGTGAATCGTTTCATGAATGAAGCGTAGCAGTACTTGCAGGCATGGGTGCAGCCTACGTATGGGTTGACGCTATAGCCGCCGACGGGCAGCGACGAGCGCGTCATCACGCTCTTCACGTCCTTATGTTGGATCAAAGTCGGTGTCATGGTTCTTGTTTGTCGTATTTATCGCCCACGAAACCGTTTCCCACCTCTCCCGACATCAGGTCAAAGTGCAGGAAAGTGGGTGGTGTGGGTTCGAGGTCATAATAGTCCATCTCGGC
The DNA here is from genome assembly GCA_902786665.1 of uncultured Prevotellaceae bacterium. GTDB lineage: Bacteria > Bacteroidota > Bacteroidia > Bacteroidales > Bacteroidaceae > Prevotella. The sequence continues at coordinate 2,670 of CADADN010000167.1, forward strand.
TATCGGCAGGCAGAAATATTCCATCTGGTCATAACTGGCATAGAGGCGTTGCAGCACGGCGTTGTGTTCGTATATCCACCGTTTCGTGTCCTCTTCAACACTGAAGTTGACCATGCCTGTGCAGCGAACAGACACATTGCCCTCGCAAGCCAGTATCTCTACATTTGGGTTCTGGCGCAGTTCCTTATAGACCGCTTTTTTTGCAGAAGTGGCGAAGAACAGCACATGCCCTTCCTGCTTCATCACCTGAAAGACGCGCAACTTAGGAAGATTGCCATCGCACGTGGCAAGGGCAATCTTCTTATGATTTTCAAGAAACCGTAGTGTTTTCTCAAACATCGGTGCTTACCATTTCAGTTCGTCCTGCAGAATGTTGCCGTCCGTCATGGGGCTGTCAGCCTCGGTGAAGGCGTTGGCCTTGTACTGGATGCAGAGCATCGTCAGGTTCTCAGTGCCGGTGTTCTTCAGCGCACGCTTGCCGTCGGGAGCCACGCGGACGATGGTGCCCTCGCTGACGGGGAAGATCTCGCCGTCCACTTGGTACTGCCCCTCACCTTTGAGGATGATATACAGTTCCTCATGCGTCTTGTGGGTGTGCAGGAAACCGCTGTCCTGACCGGGAACTAGTGTCTGGAACGACAGTTCGCTGCCAGTGGCGCCCACGGCCTGTCCTGCGAACACCTTGCCCTGGATGGTCACTTCGGGACCCATCGGCAGCACATGCTCGATAATCTCGTTCATCTTACCCACGCTCACTGCGCTAAAATTCTTGCCTGTTGCAATTGTC
>CADADN010000168.1 GCA_902786665.1 uncultured Prevotellaceae bacterium
CACCACCGTCCTCACCTCGTCCTGAAACCGCCAGATAGCGTCAAAGTCAATCATCGCCCCAACTTACAGTTCCAAGATATGAGTGGCCATGTTGTCAGCTGACTGGATAAGAGACAGCAGCGGATAGCGGTTGCCGGCCTCGTTGATATTACTCTTCGCCTCATAGCTCTGGAAGGCCAAGTCCCATGCGCCCATGTGCCAGCGGATGGCCATGATTTCATCATCTGTCATTACCAACCCTTGTCTTAACAATATGATTACCGACTTCTCTCCATGGCCGACAGGCATGCGGGAATAGTCCGTCTCATAGGTGTCATATTGTTCCCATTGGCCCAGGTCGTTCTTGTTCCATTTCTGTGTTTTCTTGTAGATGTTGGCCTTGCAGATGTCATGGAGCAAGGCGGCGATGATGATACTCTTCTCCGGCAACCTCTCCTCCATCTCCGGCGGACAAAAGGACACCTGCCCAAAAGCTCCATGCCAGCGAATTCTTTGGCTATGACCCCCAGTACCAGGAAGCTGTGGTACAGGCCTTGCTTAACCGGTATCTCAACAAGAAGGAAGTGGCTTATTATATGACCCGTATAAGAAAAGTGGCTAAACGCTTCCCAGACACCTTTACACAGGTAATCATGGTGATTCAGGGAAAGGAGAAGCAGCCCAAGTTCATCAAGGGCACCAAGCAATACAAGCGCAATGCCATCATCGACTATGTGCTGAAGGAGAACCTGAAGGAATTCGGGTGGTCTATTGAGCCGCCAGCATCAAGGAAAGAGAGGGCAAGAGACCTCATTGAAACTGTGTGACCATCATTCGCGGTACTACAATAATATATTAATGTCAAACATCAAAAGCGCGTCAAAATGGAGAGAATAAACAACAATCAGCAACAAAACCGTTCGGAGGGGTTAACATCGACTTTTCCAAAAAACGGGAAGAAAACGTTCAAAATCTTTCGTAGGTGTAAAGTACTGTTAGTTAACACTTCTGAACACCATTTTACAATGCCAAAAAGCCCTCGGTTGTGCAAATGGGATCTTCGTCGACTCCACCTATAGGTACAAGGCCAAACTTGACTCCCTGCAGGCCATCATCGACAGCCGGCAAGAGCAGGTGGTGGAGGTGATGAAGTCACCTCTTCCGAGCATCAGGGAGATGATTGTGGCCGCGCTCATCATCATCGTGGTGACTGTCGCCCTGCAACGCAGAAAATGACTTTTTTCCATACATTATATATATATGTACGTTAAGGTTTAAAAATGCGGCTAATTATTGATTGAAAACCCATTGGAAACCGCCAGTCCGTGAGGATGGGCGGTTTTTTGTTGTGTTGTTGTTCCATAATATACCATCATAATTCAGCAAACACCCCGATGCCATCAATGACATCGGGGCTTGGATGGACCCGCAGGCGAACGGGCCACTTTTGTCTTAATAAGGCCAATGAAAGCCTCGCCTAAATATTCTCAGCCACATGGCGGATGCGGTTGGATAGGTCGATGAGTGCTCCACGCATCTGCTCAACTTCCTCCGGTGTGAATCCACCCACACCGCCATTGCCGTCAATTCCGTCCATCTTGTGGTAGAACCACGAAGAAGAGTGCTGGAAGTAGGTGTTGGCAAAGTCGCGCCAAGAGATAGCCATCTGAATGTCTCTTACTCTCTTTTTCATGTCGGTCACCATAGCAGGTGATTCAATAATCGTTGTTTCCATATTTCAATTTTATTATAGTATAGACTCTTTTTTTTTGCCTCTCCCCGTGGTGGGGAGAGGCTTTTTCTTAGTAAGGTTGTCGAATCATGTTGTCGAACAACTGTTGAGCGAACCAAAGCAATTCCGGATATCCATCGGGAAAAGACTTGTTGTAGTTTCGGATAGCGGCGAGAAGTTCGCTCTCTTCTTCTGTCACCTTCATCCATTTTGTTTTCTGTTTCATAACTCATTGTTTTATTAAGACATTGCAAATTTACTACAAATTTTTGTATTATCCAAATTTTTACTACACTTTTTTGTAGTATAATTGATCTTTTCACAATATGCCATCATAATTCAGCAGCAGCGCATTCGCTTCCTTGATGTCCTTCGGCGTGTAGGTGTCGGTGATGAGGATGGAAGAGTGGCGTGCCTGATCGCGCACGGTGAGGATGTCGACGTTCTGGCGCAGCATGTTGGTGATTCCGGTATCTTTTAGGCTGTAGAACTTGTATCGTTCGGAGAAACCCAAGTCCTTGCGCAGGGTGCGCGTCCAGAAGTCACGGAACTGTTTTTCGGTGTAGTAGGTCGGTCCCGGTCGGCAGCCCTCGCTGAAGAGATACTCATCGGCATGGTGGTTGGTGAGGATGTCGAGGTCGACCATCAGGCGGATGACCTTCGCCGGCAGCGTGATGACAGCGTCGTGGCGGTTCTTCGTGTTCGTGCCATGGAGGCGGAGCGTCTGCTTCCGCACGGAGATATCCCCAATACGTATGTGGCTCATCTCCTTCGGGCGGATGAGACAGTAGTGGCACATGTAGCATGCCAGGAGAAAATGGCGGTGCTTCGTGGCCAGATACTCATGAATCTGCGCCATCACGTCATCGGGTATCACGTCGCGGTTCTTTCCACGCTCACGGATTTTCAAAGCAGAGAAGGAGGCAGCAGGGTCGGTCTTCACATACCTGCGCTCCGTGAGATAGTGGCCGAAGTTCTTCAGCCAGACGAGATACCCATTGCGCGTGCGGATGGTATTGTTGCGGTCGATGAAGACATAGTTGAGGAACTTGCCTACCACGAAGGCATCGAACTGGTTGGCATAGGTGATGGGAATCTTGGAGGAGGAGATGAACTGCTCGAGGACGTGAAGGCGCGAGGAGTAGGTCTTGAAGGTATCCTCACGTAGGCTGCCCTCGTTGAAGAGCTTCACGAGGTAGTTCCGGTACCGGCTGACCACCTCAGGCCATAGGGTGTACTGGGTGGGTGTCTCCGCCTCGTTCCAGGGATTCCACCCCGACATCAGCTTGGCAGTGAGGTCGGCGATGATCCTGTCGGCTTCGGCACGCTGCGCCCTTTTCGTCTTGATGCGCCCGAGCATGATTTTCTTGCTCCGCAGCCTCCCGATGGACGGGTCGAATGCGGAGAAAGACACATACACCTGCGATTTCTGGTGGAAGGTTGGCAGGGTGTAACCTTTGATTTGGGCGAACACCTCCCTGTTCGATTTCTTGTTGGCATCCATATTGATTGATTTTGTTGTTTCAAGTCAAATGGTGCCAATATTGTATACTGTATAGGGTCAGATTCTGAAAACGCTGACCCAAAACCAGGGTCAGCGGATAAACCGGGTTGGCGGGCTGCCCGGTCAAGAGTATAGCTTTGAGAGTCTGTACATGAAGAACTTGATGTCGGTCACTCCTCTGAACTG
>CADADN010000169.1 GCA_902786665.1 uncultured Prevotellaceae bacterium
GGTATGCGGAAGAAATAAACAGTAATAGCAATAAAGACCATCAGCAGCGTTGCCACATGGAAAGCTTGCGTGATATTGATGTTAGCGGCTTTGCTGTTGTTTTGCGACAGATGGATACTTGCCACAACCGACACGCCCACGCCGAACATCAGCGCAATGCCCGTCGTAATCAAAAACAGCGGTGAGACAATATTGATAGCCGCCAAGGCATTGCTGCCCACTCCCTGTCCGACGAATATCCCGTCTGCAACCGTAAAGAACGACGCAAACACCATGGACAACAACGTAGGAAAGAAGATGCTGTTGAACAGCGGGGCAATCCTCGACTTCCCGAAGTCTATTTTATCCCTTTCTTTGTCTTTTATCTTTTTGGCCATAATACTCCATCAAAAACCAACTGCCAAATGACTTTCGAACGGTATGACAAACCCAGAGTGGCAGATGTTTACAGCTCCATGTTATACTTTAATAATAACTCTCTGAAAGCTTTTTCCTCAGCAGACTCTTTTACATCTTTTTCAGCTCCAAGCATCCGTGCCGTCGCATGGTTTCTCAGTTCAAAAAACCTGTGTGCCTGAGGCGTCCATTCCAAGTACTCATATGCGTGAGGAACTCCGGGTTCCACATAGAGTTCTGTGAAAATGCCGGCCTCCATAAGCTTCTGAGCATAAGTCATGTCTTCATCGCAGAAAAGGTCAAGGCTCCCGACAATCATGAAGGTTTCGGGCAGTCCTTTCAGCTGCCCGACAGTTGCCACTGCCGGTGAGAAATAAATCATTTCCTCATCGCTCAGCTCCTTGTCCTGGCCTTCAATCAGTTTTCCCCATCCAAAGACGTTATTTTCCTTCGTCCAGACACATCCCCCGGCATATTCATTCTTGTAAATATCCTTCTCACCGCCGGTACGGTAGTCCAGCATGGGATAAATCAGCACCTGCCCCTTCAAGGGGACCTTTCCTTTGTCCTTGTTATAAAGAGCCAGCCGTGCGGTCAGTCCACCACCCGCGCTTTCTCCTTCAATGACTATATTATCCGCATCCACATTTAATTCATCCGCATGCTCATAAGCATAAAGAAGTCCTGCATATACTTGTTCAAGCTCCATGGGATATTTGTATGATGGATCCAAGGAAAGTGTATAGTCAGGAGCAATAACCGTGGCACCGCTCCCGTCTGCCACGCCCTGTATTTTTGACTCATCCATGCTCACATTGCCAAAATGATAGCCACCGCCGTGAATGAAATAGACAAGCGGTGTTTTCTCACCCTCTTTATAATTTGACGGACGGAAAACATACATGTTAATCTTCTCGTTCCCTACGGCAATGGTCAGTTTTTCTGCGTTTTGGGGCTCTTTTCCCTCCACGCCCAAATCTACATTTGACGTCCCGACAGGTACTGTGATACCATCAATCAGTTCATATCCTCTTGCAAGGAGATTTGCACTTTTCGTTTTCATATTTTCCTTTCCTTTTTTATTTCATTTTCTTTCCGCAGATATACACCTCGTCCGGACTGTTATGGCTGAAGCCATAGTGCTCTGCCGTCAGCAAGTCGTTGTCGAATACCAGGAAGTCTGCATCCTTGCCGACCTCGATAGAGCCCTTGGAGGCTTCGATGCCAAGCTGTCTGGCACCGTTGACAGTATAGCCGAGAAGCATTTCCTCAATGTTCATTTTCTCGATTGGTGTGGGGTATTCCGCATCGACTCTGGCCATTTCGGGAGCTGCAGTCTTTTCGCCGATATAGCGTGTCATACCGACTTCCATTCCGAGGAATGGGTTCCAGGTCGTAAACTCGCCATAGAGGATGTTATCACTCGAGAAAGCCACATTGGCACCGGTGTTCCACATTGTCTTGCAGCGATACATCTTATTGGCACGCTCCTCGCCGAGCAGGCTGCTCCATATCTGGAATGGGTTGCCGCCTGTACATCCTGCATGCCACCATGGTGAGTAATTGGCGGTAATGCCAAGTTTTGCAAAGCGCTCCATGTCTGCATCATCCTGGATTTCCAGATGTGCGCAGGTCACTCTCACGCGGAAATTGTCGCCAAGTTCCTTCCTGGCCAGTTCCACGCCGTCGAGCACAGTGCGCGACGAGCCCTCGCCGACGGTATGTGCATGGAAGTCCAGTCCTGCCTCGTTGAGCAGTTTCATAAGCTCTGCAACCTCTTCCTTGCTGAAGGTGGTTGAACCTTTCTTGTTGGTATCTATATAGGGGGTAACCTGACATGCCGTCTCGATTCGCAGGGTTCCGTCCATGAATACCTTGAAGGTATGGACTTTCAGATGCTCCGTGTTAAACTCCTGCTGGTAACGCTTTACATTCTCTATCACTTCCATCATCTTTTTGGGATTGGTGAGTGCGATACTTCCGTCGATGTAAACCGGCAACTTGCCCTGTTTGTCCAGTTCGCGCAAACGCTTATAAACGCGTTCGTGAATGGCATCACCCTCAGGGAAGCCTGCGTCGAAGACAGCAGTGACACCGGTCTTTACCGAATAGTCTATCCAGCGCATAAGCTCCGCGTCAATCTGCTCGTCTGTGACGTTCAAATCATCAAAGAGCATATGCCAGCCCGAGGACTCGAAGGCATTTCCTGTCACATGACCGTCTTTGCGTACGTAATAGCTGAGTTCGGGCACACGGTCGGGCGTCTCGTCGGTAATACCGTGCCTGTCAAGTATCTTGGAGTTCACCCAGACGCTATGGCCTTCACCTTCCAGAATAAGGAGCTCGGCATCCGGGCAGATGGCATCGAGGTCTTCCTTGACGATGTCTTCCCCTTTCAGGTATTTGCGCTCCAGGGTGAATCTGTAGCGTTTCAGCCCCGGATTCTTCTTGATTTCCTCTGCCATAAAGTCCAGGGCCTCCTTCTTGCCGGAGCACGCAATATACTCCCCCGGGTCCATATAGGAAAAACCGATGCTGGTGGTCACATGCACATGGCTGTCGATGATGCCAGGCATGATGAACTTGCCGCCGAGGTCGGTAACCTCTCCCTCATAGGCTGACAGACCGGCTTCGTCGCCGACATAGACAAATTTACCGTCCTTCACTACCAGGGCTGTTGCCTGAAGATTGTTCTTGTCAGCAGTAAAAATCTTCGCATTTTTGATAATCTGATCTACTTTCATTCGCGTTTAAAAATTTTTAGTTATTACCTTAATTCCGCAGCAATTTAGTTTAATAGCTTTTATAAGTTCCTGAGCAACAAAAAGTTCTTCGACGCGCGAAGCGGCAAAGCCGAGCGGCTCAGGATTTTGCCATGTCAGATTT
>CADADN010000170.1 GCA_902786665.1 uncultured Prevotellaceae bacterium
CTGCACTACGAGGCCAACGGCTATGCCCTCGGCACCCAGTTGCTGAACGCCATCAACGCCGACCCCTACTCAGCCAGCAGCTATCCCGCCATCGACCCGATGACGACATCGCTCAACGACTACCAGAACATCATCATCGTCACGCCGCTGTGGTGGAGCCAGATGGCTGCCATCATGCAGACCTACCTGTTCAATTATGGTCCACAGATGGCAGGAAAGCACGTCGGACTGATTGTGTCGAGTGCCAGCAGCGGCATCAGCGGTGTCGTGGCCGACGCCAAACGGCTTGTTCCCAATGCCGTGTGGATGGGCGACGCACTGTGGGTCAACAACTCGAATCGCAGCAACGCCAACTCGCTGATAGAGAACTGGCTCAAGAAAATGAATTTCGCAACCGAACAAACGACAACGGACAAGATGTATGTCACCATCGGCGGACAGACGCAAAGCGTGACACTTGAGAACAATGCCGCCACACAGGCACTGGTGGAAAAGTTGCCCGTCACCGTGACGCTCAACAGCAGCGGCGGCTTTGAGATATGGGGCGCACTGGGCTTCTCGCTGCCCGCAAGCGACCAACAGACGACGGCGCAGCCGGGCGACGTCATCCTCTACAACGGCAGCAACATCTGCATCTTCTATGGCACCGCGCTCGTTCCTGAAAGCCGGCGAGAGCAACATCAGCGTCACCCTGTCGCTCACACCGGGCACGACCGCCATCCAACAAACAAATGGTTCGAACGATGAGGATGTGTACCATTCACTGGATGGTCGGAAAGTGACGAAACCGTCACACGGCATATACATCAAGAACGGGAAAAAGGTGATATTATGAAGAAAATGACAATCATGCTGGCGGCACTCATGATGATGACGCTGCAAACAAAAGGACAGAACATGGCACTGACAAAGAAACAACAAGCACTCGTGGCCATTGCCGCCAACGAGGCGAAGGGAAACATCGAGGGATTGAAAACCGCCCTCAACGAAGGATTGACCCAGGGACTGACCGTGAGCGAGGTGAAGGAGGCACTGTCGCATCTCTATGCCTACACAGGCTTCCCGCGTTCGCTGAACGCACTCGGCGCACTGCAGCAGGTCATCAAGGAGCGCAACGAGGCAGGGTTACGAGTGGAGGAAGGTCGAGAGGCCGACCCACTGCCGAAGGACTACGACGCGCTGAAGCAGGGCACCAAGGTGCAAACCCAACTCGTGGGCGGCAAGCCGTTCACCTATGCTTTCGCCCCTCAGACCGACTACTACCTGAAGGCTCACCTCTTTGGCGACATCTTCGCGAGAAACAACCTGTCGTTCGCCGACCGCGAGGTGGTGACCGTCTCGGCCATCTCAGCTTTGCCCGGCTGTGAACCACAGCTGCAGGCCCATGTGTCGGGGGCGAGAAACATGGGTGTCTGCGACGAGGCGCTCAAGGAAATGCCCGCCCTGTTGGAAGCCAAGATTGGAGCGGCGGAAGCGGAGCGACTCCGTGGCGCCCTGGCGGCTGTCTTCGGAGAAGCCTACAGCCCGGTGCAGACGGTTGACTTCTCTGTCTGGCCGAAAGGGCAGCCCAACACGGCCTACGCCCAATATTTCGTGGGCAACAGCTACCTGGCCCAGTTGGAGGGTGGCATGGCCAACGTCACCTTCGAGCCTCGCTGCCGCAACAACTGGCACATCCACCACAAGCAGGTGCAGGTCTTGATTTGCGTCGCCGGACGTGGTTGGTACCAGGAATGGGGCAAGGAGGCCGTCGAGATGACCCCCGGCACCATCATCGCCATCCCCGCCGAAGCAAAGCACTGGCATGGTGCAGCCAAGGACTCATGGTTCCAACACGTCACCTATCACAAGGATGTGCAGGAAGGTGCCAGCAACGAGTGGTTGGAGGCTGTGACCGACGAGGTGTACGACCGACTGAAATAAGCGGGCGGGCACAAGACCCGCCCCTACAGGGAGCATCCCAACCAAGCCAAACGGCCCGCTGCGGCTGTAGGGACTTGCTTTATGCATGTCCAGAAAAAAGCCCCAAATGGCTGTGCGGCTTCGGGAATATCAACAAAAAAGCTTTTTCATCGTAGATGAGGCCACTTGTGAAAGTGGTCTCATCTATGTTGTTTGGGATGTAGTTTCTTGTCCAACTTCAACTCCATGCGCAGTTCCTTGACAACCGTCTTGCCAAGATAAGTCTCCGCCTGGCGTTTGCCACAGTTGAATCGGAAGAGCAGGCGCTTGCCACCTAATGGCTTCTTCTGCACCACGCACACGGAGGTGTTTGGCTCTCCGAGTCGGTCACCACCCGTTGCAGCCCTTCCCTTGAACTCCACCGTGGTATCCACGTCCTTGCCGAAAAGGTCGAGGATGTCATCAAGGGTGGCGTACGCCTCGTCGTAGGTGGCACCGAGCCAGATACAGGTCTCCTTGATGTCTTCGAAGGACATGTCGGTGATGTCGTCACGGAAGATAGACACATAATTGATCACCCTGCCAAGTCCGAGGTAGTAGCCGAATGTCTCATCATCGTCCTTGTAGGTGAATATAGAGTATTCACTATTGTCGGTCTCCGCTTCTGCGACTTCCATCCTCATGCCGGCGGGGATGTTCTGTGCAGAGGCACTCATTGCAGCCATCATGGTGGCAGCAATTATCATCAAGCACTTTTTCATCTTTTCTTTAGTTTTATGAGTTAGTATTGGTTTGTATTTGCTTCTGTTCTGCCTCCACCCTGTTGGTGAGTTCCACGAACTCCTGTATGGAGAGTTGCTCGGGCCTCCTTGTCATGATGTCGCTTTGGAAGAATGCGTCGGAGGCCTGTCCTTGCGGGAAGATTTGGCGGAGACTCACCCTGAGCATTTTCCTACGTTGGTTGAAGACGGTCTTCACCACGCGTTGGAAGAGCACCTCGTTGCAGCCAAGATGTTCCACACTGTTGCGTGTCATCCTGATGACGGCGCTTTTCACCTTTGGCAGTGGGTTGAAGACGTGTTCGTCCACGGTGAAGAGGTATTCCACGTCATACCAGGCCTGTATGAGCACGCTGAGGATGCCGTATGCCTTGTTTCCCGCCGGCGAGGCGATGCGCTGCGCCACCTCGCGTTGTATCATGCCCGTGCAGCAAGGGATGAGGTTCTTGTTTTCGAGCATCTTGAAGAAAATCTGCGTGGAGATGTCGTAGGGGTAGTTGCCGGTGAGCACGAACTGCCTTCCATCGAAAAGTTTCTCCAAGTCCATGCGCAGGAAGTCTCCCTCCACCACCTTTCCGTCGAGTGCGGGGAAATGCTGATGGAGATATGCCACCGACTCGCGGTCTATCTCCACGACGTTCAGTTCACGGGGTTTCTCCATCAGGTATTGAGTGAGGACACCCATCCCCGGTCCCACCTCCAAGACGGGGATTTCCGGACAAGCATCCACGGTGTCGGCAATGGCTTTCGCCACGTTCAGGTCGATAAGGAAATGCTGTCCTAAGTTTTTCTTTGGCCTAACTTTTTTCATCGGTTGCAAAGTTAGTGCAAACCGAGTGGAATGCAAAACAAATAACAAAGTTTTTGTTTTCATTCCCGAGGTGCAGCCTAAATCCTCCCCCGAAGTCGTAGGGGCGGGTCTTGTGCCCGCCTGCCGCCAAGAGGTCGGTGCCAGTTGGTAGAGACGGGATACATCCCGTCTCAGTGCGCACCACCTCATTTGGCGTGGCATTCCGCTGGTGAGACGGGATGTATCCCGTCTCTACAATTGCACA
>CADADN010000171.1 GCA_902786665.1 uncultured Prevotellaceae bacterium
GGGCGACTATGAACATCTTGACACCCAAGGCGTTGCCTTGGGCTATGTGCTTGCAGGCCTTTCAGGCCGCCCTTCGGATACAAGCGGATAATCATTATTATTAATTATAAATTGTTAATAAGTCAAATACTGTTTCCGAAGAAGGAATTGCGAAAATCAACATCACATCCAAGCTGGTGTTGAAGAGACGAGGTGATTCGGCGGTGGAGTTTTACAATGCTGCGAATCGCCTCTATGTGTTTCATTTTATCGAGGTGGTGGAGATGGGCGACCATCGTGTCCTCTACTGTATGCTCAGGCTTGCCGACGGAAAGCGTGGTGGCGCTCCTGATAAAGAGGTGGGGCGGATGGTTGTGGCAATCCTTGCCCAATACCTTGAGGAAAATCCTGACGATCTGATTTGTTTTTCCCATAACGACAATAATCTGAGTAACGCGATTAACAGGATATACCATCTGTGGGGGCGCGCTAACAGGGATCTTTATGATGGAAAGGGAACTTTCTTCGATGGTACTGGCCATGATGCCGAGGGACACAGCATGCATTTCATGGTGATGTACCATTTCGATTGCAAGGATATCGCTGAACTGAAGGCTTTCATTCTGGAAAACAGCGATGAGTTTGCCGTCAGCGTCAGGGAGCAGATTGTTCTTCTTCATGATATAGAGGAACAAATGCACGAATCGGACGATGCGGTATGATAAACTAAATCAAAACAGAGCTCCTTGTTTCCTTAGAAATTCGCTTGGTGCGAGCCTCGGTGAGTCGAAGAAGTTAGTGAAGTTAAAGAAGTTATCGCTTCGCTAGGAGTTAGAGACAATTGTCGGTGAACGAAGATGCCATTGGCAAATCAAATGTCATTAACTTCGATAACATCTTTAACTTCATTAACTTCGAAAAGGAAAAGTCACGACAGCCCCACGATATGGCCGTCAACCACATCGATGTTCTCGGCTTGTGGCGTCTTGGGGAGTCCTGGCATGCGCATCATCTTGCCTGCAATGGCCACAATCATCTCTGAACCGGCATTGACGATGATTTCACGAATGAAGATGTCGAAACCCTCGGGACTGCCGTATTGCTTGGCATCGGCCGAGAAGGAGAACTGTGTCTTGGCGATACACACAGGGTATTTCCACACATCGCCGTCTTTTCCGAAAATGAGTTGCATCTCATGGAGTTGCGCCTTTGCCTTCTCGCTGTAGGTGATGGTGGCGGCTCCATAGATGTTTTTGCACACCTTTTCTATCTTCGTGGTGATGTCGTCGTTGTCGCCATAGGCGTAGCGGAGCGGCTGCGATGGTTTGCGACTGATGTTGTCGACCACCATTTGCGCGAGTTGACGGGCTCCTTCGCCACCTTCTGCAAACGCGTTGTTGATGGCGCAGTCGACACCCAACTCCTTGCAATGGCGGCGTATGCAGTCGATTTCCTCTTCCCTGTCAAAGTCGAAATGGTTGATGGCCACGACCACCCTCTGCCCGAATGACCACAGGTTGCGGATGTGTCTGTCCATATTGAGGAATCCTGTCTCAAGTCCTTTCATATTAGGTTCCTTGATGCGGTCAATGGGGATTCCACCATGCATTTTCAGGCCCTGGGTGGTGACCACGATGACGGTGAGGGCGGGTTGCAACCCTGCCTTCCGGCATTTGATGTCAAAGAATTTCTCCGCCCCGAGGTCGGCACCGAATCCAGCCTCCGTCACGACATAGTCGCAATAGGTGAGGGCCACCTTGGTGGCCAGCACCGACGAGCATCCGTGTGCGATGTTGGCGAACGGTCCACCGTGAATGAGCGCAGGTGTCTGTTCCGTGGTCTGGACGAGGTTGGGGTGCACGGCGTCGAGCAGCAGTGCAGTGACCGCACCCGTGGCATTCAGGTCGTTGACGGTAAACGGCCGTGAGTCTCGTGTGATGCCCAGGATGATGTTGCCTATGCGACGGCGCAGGTCATCGATGCTGCTGGCAAGGCAAAGGATGGCCATGAGTTCTGAGGCGGACGTGATGTCAAATCCTGTTTGTCTCTCCACACCCTCGCCCTGCTGGCCGATGGTCACGTTGCGCAATGAGCGGTCGTTGACATCGAGCACACGTTTCCAATAGATTTCCCTGAGCAACCCCTCGCCCCTGTGATGGAAAAGGTAATTGTCGAGCAGGGCCGCAATGGTGTTGTGAGCAGAAGTGACGGCATGGAAATCACCGGTGAAGTGGAGGTTGATTTTCTCCATGGGCAGCACCTGTGCATAGCCTCCTCCCGCAGCACCTCCCTTGATGCCGAAGCACGGACCAAGAGATGGCTCACGCAATGCCACGGTGGCGCGCTTGCCGATTTTGGCAAGTCCTAATGAGAGGCCGATGCTGACGGTGGTCTTGCCTATCCCGGCCTTTGTGGGACTGATGGAGGTGACCAGTATCAGTTTGTGCTTGGCTACTTTCTTCTCGTCTATCAACCGTTCGTCGATTTTGGCGATGTGATTGCCATAGTTCTCCACACCCTCTTGAGGGATGCCCATCTTCTCGGCTACCTCTGTGATGGGAGCCAGTTTCGTCGCACGTGCTATTTCTATGTCTGTCATTTTTTTAGGAGTTAAAGGGGGAGTTAAAAAGGAGTTGAAGGGAAGTTAAAAAGGAGTTAAAGGGACATATGTACACTTACAAAGAGGCCATCCATACATCTTTAAAACCTTACTTTACACCTTGATTTTTCCTCGCTTGCAAAAGTTGACTATCGCAATTTGGCTGCAAAGGTATGAATAAAACTTGACACGAGCAACTTTTATAACTTTTGATGTTTCTATGTACTCCCAATTCATTGGGTATAATGCCAAATTTGAGCAAGATGAGAAAAGCGAGTAAGGTTGAGTAAGGCAAGCAAGGTTGAGCAAGGCGAGTAAGGTTGAGCAAGGCGAGTAAGATTGAACAAGGTGAGTAAGGTTGAGCAAGGTGAGCAAGGTTGAGTAAGGCTAGCAAAGTTGAGTAAGGCTAGCAAGGTTGAGTAAGGTGAGCGCAGCGAACAAAGAAAATCGCAACTATGTTGCGTAAAAACTTCACAGCGACCGCTTTAAGGGAGCGGTACCTTAATGAACGAGCACCGAGGAGGTGCGGTTGAGCCCCCTCCCGATGTCGGGAGGGGGACGGGGGGTG
>CADADN010000172.1 GCA_902786665.1 uncultured Prevotellaceae bacterium
ACTTCGGCTGCAATGTATGGGACGGGCCTAGCCTTTCAGCCGCCATCAGGCGAACCTTCGGCGTTGATTTGGGAACGAGACAATGCCAAAGGCTTTTTCACAAACTCGGCTACGCCAGAGTCCGCCCGCAAACTTACCCTAGCAAGGGTTATGAGCAGACCGAGGCACGCGACTCTTTCCAAAAAAAAGAGCAGAGATAGAGGACGATCCGAACCTGATACCCGTATATCAAGACGAAGTGCATTTTCAAGTGCAGGCAACAATCACGACGGCATGGTACAAGAAAGGAAGTGCCCCAAAGGTCAAATCCTTCCCCGGGAACAGCAAGGTTTCTTACAGCGGATTCGTCAGGCCGGACACTGGGAGCCTTTTTGTGTCCAAGCCCGAATGGTTCAATTACGAGACCATGATAGAAAGTTTCAGGGAATATATCAACGCTAACCCCATAGACGAAGGAAAGAAATACGCTATGATTATAGACAACGCCCCATGGCACAAGAAGGCTGTCAGGTTGGTTGAAGACAAAACCAATCTCGAATATGCAGATATCAGGGAAAAGGTGGTTTTCGTGAAATTGCCACCTTATTCGCCGGACCTGAATCCAATTGAGCAAGTGTGGAGAATAACAAGACGAGAACGCACTCACAACGTATTCTTCAAAAGCAAAACAGAACTGGAGGCAATAGTGGACGATGCGTTTGCCCAATGGGCAGCCCCCAATAACCAACTATGCTCTCTTTGTACTTTTAAAAGAAAATATTAATGTCGTTTACTATAATTTCCTCTTCCGTGGCTACAGGGATTGGGTGAAAGACGGGGTCAGAAAGAAGACCACATTCTTTTCCAAATACTACCTGAAGGATACATGGAGTAGCCATAAAAGACGATGAAAATTGTTGCCTCATCTTCCATACTCGAAAAAAAGGAAAGAAAGTTACATTATTATTAAATTTATGTATAACTTTGCACCAAGAGAAGGAGAGTGATAGCGTTTGGCAACTATTACCATGATTTTCTGGCCACATTGAACCAGAAAGAGAGCAGTAAGGTGAAATAATCATCTCTCTACTCGAAACGGAAGACCCCCGGATACCATACTCTATCTCAGGCAAGCGTCTCTCCATTCCACAGAAGGGCGCAAACATCATCAATTGCAAAAAGATAGTCGTTTAATAACAAAACATCCACCAAGAATTCCATCATGAACAATATCTTTTCGACCATCATTCTGACCCTTTGCAGCCTGCAAACTTGGCACAATTCATATTCGACAACTTGATTTTAATCAAACTATACATTTATGAAAAAGAGCTTATTGTCAACATTGCTACTGACTATCTCACTGTGGGTCAGTGCTTACGATGTGGAAATAAACGGCGTATGCTACAACTTGGATCCCAATGAGCGGGTGGCCGAAGTGTCGTGTCTGCATTATCATCTTGGAAATGTAAATTGGAGTGGAACCTACCGCTTCGCTCCTGAGAGCAATGCTACCGGCGAGGAGTGCTATGCCGTTCCGATGGATGTCTGGGAGAGACTGAAAACCGAGACGTTCTATGCGACCATCAAGGGTGACAATCCCACGATTTACCTCACCAATGGCTGGTGGAGCTGCCTGTACACAAACAACTATATCATGCCCGGCAGTGAACTGCTTGATGACAACGGCGACGGCACATGGACCCTAAGCGTGAACTTTGAAGGCGACCCGATTTTAGAGATGCTGGACGACCGGCACCTGCTCTTCACGGGTGAAGGATATTCAGTGGAGAATATCTACCTGAAAGATGCAACCACGGGTGATGGTTCTGGCGACGGACAGGAGATCGTTTATGTATGGAAAAACGGCTCCTGTCTATCGGATGAGGCAAACATCCCTGAGAAAATCACCTACGAAGATGTGGAATATACCGTGGTGGGTATAGGAGTAAATGGACTTAGTGGTTTCACTGGCCTGACCTCCGTGACCATCCCCTATACCATAACCTCCATCGCGAACGACGTTTTCTCAGGCTGCAGGAACTTGGTTTCCGTCAAAGTAGACAGCAGAAACGTGACGTATGATTCGCGTGAAGACTGCAATGCCATCATCGAGACAAGCACCAATAAACTGATTGCGGGTTGCCAAAGCACGGTCATTCCTAATTCGGTAACGAGTATCGGAGATTTCGCTTTCAATCGTTGCAGCGGCCTTACCTCTATAACCATCCCCAATTCGGTAACGACAATTGGCGAGAGTGCTTTTAGTGGTTCGGGGCTTACCTATATCGAGATACCCAACTCCGTGACATCTATTGGAACCTATGCTTTCGGTGGTTGCGGTAACCTTGCCTCTGTGACCATCCCCAACTCCGTGACGAGCATCGGCGACTGGGCTTTCTCCAGCTGTTCGATCCTCACCTCAGTGATCATCCCCAATGAAGTGAAAAGAATAGGAGACTATACTTTCGCTTGGTGCTGGGATCTTGCCACTGTTGTCATTCCCAGTACCGCCACCAGCATCGGGCCTTATGCCTTCATGGCCTGCCGCCTGAAGGATGTCTATTGCTATGCTCCGCAGGTACCCGAAACACCTGACAACCTTTTTCAAGATGCATCCATCGGAGTAGCCACGCTCCACGTTCCTGCCGGCTCCCTCAACGATTATATGAGCACCATTCCATGGAACGGTTTCATGAACATCGTCGCCCTGGCAGATGGTGACCCGAGCAGCATCAAGCAGATAGTGAATGAAGCGATGCCAAGAGACGCCCTGCCCGTCTATAACTTGAACGGACAGCGTGTGAATCATGCTGCCAAGGGAATCTACATCAAGGACGGACACAAATACATCATGAAATAAAGGAAGAATTGCGCAGCAAAGCATGTTTTTGCCCATCGCATACAAGATATCGATATATTGTTGATGCCATCTCTCCCTTGAGTGCTGCCATGATGAGTACCATACATAACGATGCCATCAATTTTCACATCCCTATCGGTGTTAAAATGGATGTTAATTCAGGAATGATTGAATGATTTAAAATAAGTACAATTATGAAAAGGAATCTCACTTTTTTACTTTTGTCTTTGTTCTGCATAGTGTCAGTTCAAGGCGCAGAAGGAATGGACTCCATTGT
>CADADN010000173.1 GCA_902786665.1 uncultured Prevotellaceae bacterium
GTGTCGCTAGCATCGATGATGTTTTCCACGTTGCCGAACACGTCGGTACGGTGAACGTAACTTCCCTCGGCACCTATCTCCATATTACCTTTCCAGAGCGGATGACCAGCCACGAACTTGGCGGCATAGAGGCGGTTCTTCACGTCGTTGCGGGTGGTCACTGTGCGGTCGTCGCCCTGCGTGGCATCCTCAAAGGTCAGGTTGTCGGAGTTCTGCTTCTGCCACAGCACGTCGGCGTTGGCATCGAGCGACCATTTGCCCGTCTGCCCGGCGTAGTAGCCGCTGATGATGTGCTGGATGTCATCGCCGTCCACCTTGCCACTTCCTGTAATCTGGTCGTCGGTCTGCTGGCCTATGAGCATGGTCGTGAAGTAGTCGCTCGTCTGACTGTTGGGGCGTGAGGTCACGGTGTAGGTCATGCCGATGGAATGTTTGTCGTTCAGCATGTAGTTGAATCCGAGTTTCCCGGCCAACATTTGGTTCTTGTTGTAGTAGTGCATCAGACTATTCTGCTGATAGTGGCTCTGCAGATAGGTGTCCTGTCGGCTGTCGTTGGTCTGACGGCTGCGGCTGTTCTCGTATTCGGCCATACCGAAGATGTCAAGTCCGCCCGTGCGATAGTTCAGGTTCAGTTCCTCCAGACCATAGACGTAGTGGTTCACGCCCGCCACCGTGCGACTATTGAAACTGAATCCTTCGCCGACGGGTCGGATGGTTTTGATGCGGATGACGGCTTTGACGGTGGCGTCGTATTTGGCACCGGGAGTCATCACCACCTCCACATCCTTGATTTGGTCGCTGCTCAGTTGGTCGAGTTCATTCTTGTTGCGCATCTGCCGTCCGTTGATGTAGATGAGCGGAGTGCCACGGCCTATGACCTCAATGCTGTTGCCATTGCGAATAACACCAGGAACGTGGGCAAGAACATCGTTGCCTGTGCCTATTTTCGAAAGGAAACTACCTTCAACAAGGGTGACAAAAGCATCATCGCTCATTCGGAAAAGAGGTCTCTCTCCTTTAACAGTAACTCCTTTCAAAGTTTGCGTCTCAGGCTGAATGCGTATTGTTCCGAGTTCAGTGTTGCGACATAGTTTATATACCGTCTTGTAACCTACAAAGGATATTCGGGCGAGAACTGGGTTTGTTTCACAGGGGATAACGAAGAGACCAGCCTCATTGCTCACGCCACCACTTATAAGTGTTGAATCAGATGGATGAAGCAGGTAAACATTGGCGTATGCAACGGGCTGACCTGTCTCGTCGATAATGGAACCCTTATAGCGGGTTTCTGTTTTCTGTATGCACTCCACGAAAATCTTCCGTCCGTCTTCATCGGTACTTGTAGTGACACGGATGGGATAAAAGCCTATCATCTGCTGAATGGCTTCAGGCAGGTGCTTGTTCTTTACAGTTGTAGTGATACGGAAGTCCTCCAGTTCGTTGTAGAGGAAGTAGATGGTGTAGCCTGTCTGTTGCTCTGCGAGTTGGTTCAAAGCATCGGAGAGCGACACATTATTATATTCACGTGAGATGCGTTTCTGAGCCTGCATGCTGACTGTCAGCAGCAGGGCAAGAATGAGAGTAATATATCTTTTCATGGCGGCTGACTATTCTACAGTGATTTGATTATCCTTTAATGTGGCGCTAAGACGCTCAAACTGGTTGAGGTCACTGATGATCTGACCAATGCCCTTCTGTGGGTTCCATACAAAGTGGAAACGGAGTCCACGGGCTTCATCGTTAGCAAATACGACTTTCACATCGTAGTGAGCGGCTATCTCTGGCAGCATCTTCTCTAATGGAATATTGTCGTAGATGACAGGTTGCACTGTGACGGTATCTTTGGTAAGCGTATCGGCAGGGAGTGTTGTGACGGGGGGTGTCACATTTTCCGCAATCTCTGTTTGCGGAGTTTCCTGCTTCTGGTACTGTCGGACGATGTGGATGGCGGCAAAGGCTATGCCAGAAACAAGTAGCACACCAATGAAAGATGCAGCTATCTTCATCCAATTGCTGCTTGACTGCTTAGGCTGAAACTTTTGATTGAATCTCTGCCAAGCAGCATCTACATTGACAAGTTCTTTGTGCTGACGATGACGGCTACTACGTTTGGCTTCTACCATAAGACGATAGGTTTCACGAGTATCCTCATCATGGTTGATGATGTCTCGAATCTGCTGCTCGGTATATGCATCGGGATTGTCGAGCATTTCCAACAGTTGGCGGATGTTTTTGTTGGTCGTTTCCATTGTTGTTGTCATTTTAATGTTTACCGAAGTGATGTCTGATTTGCTGAATGCTCTGCATGAGATACTTGTAGGCAGTATTCGGGTTCAGTCCCAGCCGACGAGCAATCTCGCTGATGGTCAGGTCTTCGTCGAAGCGGAGGTGGAAGATGCTGCGGTGCGGTTCCTCCAGTTGCTCGTCCACGTAAGTGGCAATATCATCGAGCCGTTCCAACCGTTTGTCAATGGGATGCTGGCTGGAATCGTCTTCTATGGGCATCAATCTCTTCACTTTGTCGTGAAGATGCATCTGTCTGATCCTGTTCAGGCAGGCATTGCGCACAGCAGTCAGCAGATAATAGTCATTCTTAGGTGGAATGTCACCGTCTGCTACACGCAAGAAGACATCCTGCACCAAGTCCTCAGCCTCTTCGTCATCGCCCAACAAGACACTGGCCAGATGAATCATCTTGCTGTAGTTCCGGCGGAAAAGCTGTTCGATAAATTGCTTTCGCTCAGCCAACTCCACGCGAGCTTGGTTGGCACTCGCTGAATCGCAATTTTCAAGTATTCTCTTATCAAGCATATCAGTCTATTCATATTCGTGCCCCATTTTTGAGGCATGTCTATATATAAGACACTTCAGACCCATCATTTTTTACGGAAAAGCCAACTATTTTCATTTTTTCTTCATTTTTTCTTGATTAATTGCAAAATTTGGGTGCAAAGGTACTGAAATTCCTGCTGTCTAACCCTCTTCCTGTTGAAGAATCTGTATGGGATAAAAAATCTCAAATCTCATTTATTTAGTATGAATTGCAGATATGTGGTTTGTATTTCTATTATATATATACATAAAATATACACA
>CADADN010000174.1 GCA_902786665.1 uncultured Prevotellaceae bacterium
CAAGGTGTTGGGCATCAACCTCTATGCCTGCGAAATGGCCATGCATGTGCTTGGACTGAAAAAAGAGGACTTCATCCCTGAGGTGAAAGACGTTCTCGGGGTGGCGTCATTCCTTCATCTCTCAGAAGGAGGACAGACGCTGTTTATCTAATTGACAATAAAATTAAACAAAACATCATTATGGCAACAATCACATTGGACATCACGAAGGAACATTGCCCGATGACCTTCGTAAAAACGAAAATCGCACTTTCGAGACTCCAGAAGGGCGACACATTGGAAGTGCTGCTCAGCGAAGGCGAGCCTCTCGACAACGTACCACGCAATGCCAAGGAACAAGGCTACAATGTCATCAGTGTGGAGCATGTGGAAGGCACGACACACAAGGTAATTATCAAGAAGTAAAATAATAACAAAAAAAAGGAGAACATTATGTCAGATTCAAACCTTCAGCGCAGTGTGACCACTGCCACCGCCAGAAGACTGGCGACAACAACCAAAACCGCCCCTCAGATGGGCAGCATCACCCCAAGATTGCTGTTGAAACTGTTGCCTTGGGTGCAAGTCAGCGGAGGCACATTCCGCGTCAACCGCACCAAGGTGGAACTTCGCAAGAGTGAGCGCCTCCCCATCCAGTACCTCAACGGCGTACCGTCATTCTCTGCCAAGAGTCTGAAAGCCATCCCGCTATTCTCGGATTTCGAAGACGAGATTGTATACAGGTTGGCCCGGTCATTTGAGACGAAAGAGGTGGAGATAGGCCAACTGTTCGTCGAGGAGGGCAAGGACAAACAGAAGTTCTTCATCGTGGCCAACGGACAGGCAGAGGTCATCAGCAGAGGGCCTCACGGCGAGGAGTTGCGCATAGCCCTTTTGGGCGATGGGGAGTATTTCGGAGAGACTGACCTATTGGATGACGCAGAGTCAACGGTTTCAGTCCGTGCCGTTACGCCAACCATTTTCCTTGGCCTGAAACTAAAGGACCTGGAGAGATTCATTAAGGAAGTGCCCGATTTCCGTGAGAAGTTCAACAAGGCTGTCGACAAGCAACTGCGCCTGAAGGCTACTGTGAACGACCACGGAGAGAAGCACATCGATCTGGTCAGCGGACATGAGGAGGACAACATCATCCCCGAAACATACATCGACTACGAAGAGAACCCTACAGAGTATCCTCTGAACACGCTGCAGACAGTCGTCCGTGTACACACCCGAGTCAGCGACCTCTACAACAATCCCTACAACCAGTTAGAGGAACAACTTCGACTCTCCATCGAGAGCATCAAGGAACGCCAGGAATGGGAACTCATCAACAACAAGAGTTTCGGCCTGCTGGCAGCAGTCAACCCCGCCTACCGCATCACCACACGTTATGGTTCACCTACCCCCGACGACCTTGACGAACTGCTGTCATTGGTATGGAAGGAGCCAGCATTCTTTATCGCTCATCCGCGTGCCATCGCCGCCTTCGAGCGTGAGTGTACATGGCGCGGCGTACCCCCTGTGACCACCGACCTCTTCGGCACGAAGGTCATCCTGTGGCGCGGTGTTCCGTTGATACCATCCGACAAGGTGGAAGTGGAGGGACAATACCTGACCGGTCGTGGCGTTGGAACCACGAAAATCATCCTTGTGCGTGTGGGCGAAAAGAACCAAGGTGTCATCGGCCTGCATCAAAGCGGCATCCCGGGCGAGATTGCTCCCTCGTTGTCGGCCCGTCTGATGGGACTCGACAAATTTGGCGTGGCTTCCTATCTGCTCACCAAATATTTCAGCCTCGCATCGCTCACCGACGATGCCATCGCCGTGCTGGAAAACGTGGAGGTGGGATACTATCATGACTATCAGCATAGAAACAAAGTGGAGAAGTAAATGATCAACCTGTCAGAACTCAATAGTTTCACGGCATACGACGGTTCGCTGGCCCTGCTGAAGGAACTTGCTCAGAAATATTGTCCTGAAGAGATTCGGGAGATTCGTCAGGGCATCTTGCCCGAAGAGTCCCTGAACCTTGAAGAACTTGAGGCGGGATTCAAACGGCTGCTGGCAGGAGGCAGTGGCCATGGTCCCTTGCCTTACGTCGGAGACACGGATGCAGAGACTAGAACGATTCCGCAGGAGGACGGTTTCGGCATCGGCATCCCCGAGACACAGAAGTTGCGCGACCTCAACTACGAGGAGTTGGACACCCTGAACGCTGAAGAAATAAAAAAGGACTTTCCCGTGCTCAACCAACAGGTGAACGGCCACGACCTCGTATGGCTTGACAACGGTGCCACCACACAGAAGCCCCTGCAGGTCATCGACAAGATTTCGGATTATTACAAACATTACAATTCGAACATTCACCGTGGTGCCCACACCTTGGCAGCACGTGCGACCGACGCATACGAGGAGGCGCGAGAGAAAGTACAACGATTCATCAATGCCCGCTCGAGCGAAGAAATCATCTTCGTGCGCGGCACCACGGAGGGCATCAACCTCGTGGCGCAAACTTACGGGCGACAGTACCTGACGCCTGGCGACGAGGTCATCGTTTCCGAACTCGACCACCATGCCAACATCGTGCCGTGGCAGCGCATCTGCCAGGAGCGGGGAGCCACACTGAGAGCCATCCCCACCGACCAAAATGGTGACCTGATACTCTCGGAACTGGAACGGCTCATCACGCCGCGAACCCGCTTCGTATCTGTAGGCCATGTGAACAACACTTTCGGCACCATCAACGATGTGGCGCGCATCATCGACATCGCCCACTCACATCAAATCCCCGTACTGATAGACGGTGCCCAGTCGATAGCCCACACACCCGTGGATGTTCAGCAGTTGGGGGCAGACTTCTTCGTCTTCAGCGGACACAAGATTTATGGTCCCAACGGCATCGGCGTGGTCTATGGACGTAGGGAACTGTTGGAAAAGATGCAGCCCTGGCAAGGTGGTGGCAA
>CADADN010000175.1 GCA_902786665.1 uncultured Prevotellaceae bacterium
CGGCGACAAGCCCAACCTCGACGCCTTCTGCATCAACGGACTGTTGGCTCCTGACCGCAAGCCGCATCCTCACTACTACGAAGTGCAGCATGTGTATCAACCTCTCCAATTCGAACTCCATGACAACCGACTGCGCATCGTCAACCGCGATTTCTTCACCGACGCCAGTGAGTACGACATCGTCTGCGACACCACCGTCATCGACGGAGAGCGGTTGATGAATGTCTCTGCACGGCTGAAGGAGGACAAACCGTGGGCAGAGAAAGGATTCGTGGTGGCCAGCGAACAGTTCGTGCTCACTCCCTATGATTTCCCCGAAGTGGTTAAAGCCGCTGACAAGGCTGCCGCCAAAGGAGTTGCCATCGACGGGAACAACCTCGTCTCTTGGATGATCGATGGCTGCGAGATGCTGCAGGCGCCACTCGAGCCTTATTTCTGGAAACCCGAGAACGACAACCAGCATGCCGCGGGTTTCGCACGAAGTTCTGCCGTATGGAAGGAGGCCACCGATGTAACGGTGCGATACACCGTCATCAACGACCACAGCCTCCTGGTGGAATTGGACTATCATCCCTCTGGCACCGACAAACCCCTGCTTCCCAAGTTGGGTATGCGTATGCGACTGCCGGCAGACTTCACCAGCATCGAGTATTTCGGCCGTGGCCCGTGGGAGAACTACCCCGACCGCAAGCGCAGCGCCTTTTTAGGGCGGTACGATATGCCGCTATCCGAATATGAGACCGAATACGTCCACCCGCAGGACAATGGCTGCCGGACAGACGTGCGGTGGTTCCGCATCACCAACGGAAGGAAGGCCCTTAGGATTGACGGTCTGCAGCCACTCTGCATACGAGTATGGGACTACGGCGAAGAAGACCTTGAAGGCGTGCGTCACCCCCACGAAATCCAGCGCGGCCGTTTCGTCAACCTGAACATCGACCTGAACATCCATGGCGTCGGCGGCGTCGATTCCTGGGGGCAGCCCACCCTGCCCCAATACACCATCGATGGGAACAAGCCTTACCACTTTGGCTTCATCCTTGATTGGCAATAGTGCTTTTGTTTATCCATACGATGATGGAACAATTCACCATCTCAGGCACCGCTTTTTACTCACTGTCCACTTTTTCAAGTGGACTCGGTAAATATTTCATATAACAATTGCATATTTCATATTTACTATGTATCTTTGCTTCAAAATTGACATGTCCTTGACCAAATGAATGGTAAAGGCCAGTAGAGAAAAGACAAAAATCATCAAGAAATGACGACACCAAAGATAGGACTGAGAATCTGTGGTACCAAGGAGCGCAGAGGTGGATTCCAGCCCCTCGTGGCTGTAGGCGTGCTTGCCGACGGCGAGGCCGACAACATGGACCGCGTGCCATCAATAGCAGAAAAGCCGGCATATGTGTTGAAGCATGCTTCCGACCATACGCTCTACATGCTCATCGACAGAGGCGTGAAATCGTTCGACGCCGATGCTCCGGGCGTGCTCACCATCGCTCTCACCATCCCCGGCGACTTCCAGCTGGCCTATATGAAGAGTCCGTTCACGCTCTTGCAGGAGATTTACGAGACCTTCAAATCCAATTACATGACACGGCTCTCCGACGGGCGCGACAGCTTCATCGACAAGGATGCCGAGTCGGGAATCTTCCGGCAAATCATCGACCGCTATTCCCTGGTGTCCCGGCCATGTCCACTGATACCGATGGCGCCGCAATGCCCCACCGGTATCCTCAGGGTGCCGAAAGAGAAGTTGGAAGGATTCTTCAGAGACACCAACTACGATGAATTCAAACAATTCAGTGACATCGAGGTGGGCACGGAATGTGTTTGTTCACCTGGCTTGGAAAATCTTGACATACCGAAGCTCCCCATGTATGAGCTATGGTTCAACGGCCAGAAGACGGGAAGATTCTACCGACAAAAGCCTGGAGAGGACACGCTGACGATTGAGAAGAAAGGCTTTCAGCCGATAAACATCACGCTGCAAGCATTGATGGAGGCTCCCAACCAACGCATTGTGCTGGATGACATCACCGTAGAACTTGACATGATGAGGACCCGCATCCTCTTCAACACACAGCAAAGCGTTCCTCCTCGACTGGCTTTCAAATGGCGCTTCGATAATGAAAACGCCAAAAGCGAAGCCACTTCCATGATCAGCAATGGAAGGTTGAAAATCAAACTGGGACAAAATGACGTGTCAAGGTTTGCCGTGTCTGGTGAGCAAGTTGAACTGGGCGACATAAACATCTACAACACAGCGGTCACCATCTCACCGGAACATACATCCAAATATGATTTCAATGTCAGCAAGCATGTCATCGAGAAGAATAACCAGAGGCTGCTGCTCATCAAGATCAAGGTGACGACAAAGAGTGCGGATGCTGTTCATTCTCCTGAGGAAAAAACAGAAGGCGGCGACATCCCTGAAGGCAGACATTTTTCCAAGAAAGCCATTGCCATCACGCTCTGCGGATTGCTATTGGGACTAGGGGGAATATTCGCAATTTACAAAATGCTTTCCCAACCCGATGATGTTGTTGCAAAGAATGAGCCAAAGAATCCTCCTGCGGTAATGGCTGATGCAGGAAAGGTGAATCCAAGTGACAGCGCCAATCAAGAGCAGAAGCAGGAAGACTCCATTGCAAGTCCTGCTGTAACGGACTCAGCAAGTAACAACACCGCCCAAAACGCCGAACAACCTAAGACAAAAGAAAAAACGAAAAAGAATGATGGCGGAGGAACATACGGTGGAGGGACATATGACGGAGGAGCATACGACAACATATACGGTGGAAGTTCTTCTGGTAGAGGAGCATCAGGCTCATCCATGTCGAAGACCGATGCCATTGGCGTCCTGCTTAGTAGGCAAGGCAATATGGACGCAGCTCGAAAAGCCTTGTTGCCCCAGGAAATCAAT
>CADADN010000176.1 GCA_902786665.1 uncultured Prevotellaceae bacterium
AGCATGAGAAGGTGGCAATCTTCTCGCTCGACTCAATGATGTTGGTGTTCGGATTCCTGTTGATGGCAAAGGACTGTCCCGCCTTGTGGCCATGGAGATCGATAATGGTATTCAGGTTGGCGATGACTTTCTCCGGCCGTTTAGGTTGGTCGGCTGAAGAGTCAGCAAAGGCCGTAAGGGTGCTGCAGGCGATGAGCAGCAGTGAGATGATACGTTTCATATTGATGATGTTTTTATTGTTTTGCAACTTGTTCATATTGATATTTCATGATTTCCAATTCCAGTTCCATCCACTTCACGTAGGCTTCATTGGCCTGTCGTCGCATCAGGGCGATTTCCTCGGGTGTATAGCGATAGTTTTCCGGACGGCTGATGGGAATGTCGCGCTCGGTGAGCACCACTTGTTGGGGCTTCGCTTGTGAGCGAGGCAAGTCTGCAGGCACTATTTCATCACTTGCAGTCACATTCTTTGGCTGGTCGGCGGTTTCTTCCTGCGCCAACAGCACCTTTGTGTTTTGTACTGTTTCGCCATGTTTCTTTGGTGTCGCTTTTGCAATAGTCGCAGAGGGTTGTGTCAGCAAACGTGGCGCTTTGGTTTTAGCCCGTGGTTCTTGTTCAGCCACTTTTGCAACCCGACTGTCGTGAATGGCAGGATTTGTCATCCGACTATCCCGAACTGTTGTTGGCGATGCTGTTTCCGTTGTCTCTTGCTGGCTCATTCTTGAGTCCTGTTCGGTTGCAATCGAACTGGTTTGCGCAGTCAATTCGCCAGAACTGGCCATAGCCCCGCTGCCTTTCTCTTTTGGCGGCAGCAGCCACACCACCATCACTGCGGCCACACAGGCGACAGCCAGCCACGGCCAGACCCTATGGTAGCGTTGCCGCTTCTCATGGTGCAGACGCTTCATCAGCCGGTCGTTCAGGTCGGCAGGCATCTGCGGCAGCGCCGCCTCCTCCTGTCTGAGAGCCTCGCGCAGGTTGTCATCCTGCAGTAATGAATGATTGCCCTTGTTCATGATTGTAGCATTTTGATGATTCTGCATAATTTCTTTCTCGTTCTGCTCAGTTTCGAGGCGACGGTAGTTGGGATGCTCCCGGTGATGTAGGCAATCTCCTTCAAACTCATCTCCTCATAGTAGAACATGGTGATGATGGCCCGTTCTTCTGGTGGCAGATGCTTGAGGGCAGCACGTATCAGCTGCACGGTTTCGGCATTGGTATGCCCCAATGTCTCGTCTACCTCCTGATCTGACAAAGCATCGGCCTTGCCCTCGCGGTCTTCAAAATAGAGCACGGCTTGTCGTTGATGCCTCAGCCGGTCGACAGCGGCGTTATAGGCGATGCGTGAGAGCCACGTCCGTAGCGACGACCGCGCCTCGTCATACTGCCCGATGTGGGTGAAGGCCTTGACAAAGACATCCTGATACACCTCCTCGGCATCTTCCTTGCCAGGCACCAATCTCGCCACCTGGGCAAAGATGCCTTTGCCATAGCGTTGTAGCGTCAGCCACTGCGCCTTTGGGTTTTGCCTTCGGAGCTCCTCTATCAGTTCCAGTTCTGCCTCTGTCATGAATTCTGTCAGTGTTCTATTTACTTATACGAGTAAATACATCCAAACATTGCAAAAACAATAAAAAAATTGGGAAAGCATCAGTTAACTATTCGAAGTTTCACATTCGCTCAACTTCAACAAAAAACGAATCTATTGTATCTGATGCTTCATTTCCCTTTTTTTTGATATTCTCAAACCGAGTTTTGCAGATGGCACTCTGTCTTCATAAAACTCCCGTACAGTTTCGCCCTGGTAGACAGGCTCATCTTGCTCTCGCCTCCAGCCCATGCCTCGGAATGTTTTCTTGTTCCAAGTTCTGTCTTCCTTCTCATCCAAAGTCATGTTGAGCGAAGGGACAAGACTGCATGATTCTGAGACTTGCGCCGTGGTTATCCATTCCACTATGACAAAAACGCCAGTCTTGGGGAATGGTATGGGACGGGGAAGGCTGATGCCATCCTTGCTGAGTTTTTGTTTTGGTGGAAGTATGATACCACCGTCGATGATGGATTCGTCTCTTGGGGCGCCATTCTTGGCATCGGGCAGACGGAGGTCAAAGCGGAGAGAGGCATGGATGGGTGTCTTGATTTCCGTAAATACCAGATAATGGGTGGAGTAATCAAGGCTTGCCAAAATAGAATGGATGTAAGGCGTATCCGTCCAAGCACTGTCGTAAGGAATGAACAGAGCCATCTCAAATCCATTGGCTCCCTTGTGCTTGGTCTGCGTCTTCGCTTTCATCAATCCCACTTCTTTGTTTTTTATTCGTTTGGGGGCCTTTGCGCTGACAGCAATTTCACCAAGAGTGATGCTTTTTGGAACGAGATAGATTGTTTGTGCGTCTGCTGTGACTTTAGCGATGCTCTTAGTCGAATAGCAGATATGAGACAAGCGTATCTGTACTGCCCCTTTAGGAATGGCAATCATCCCTTTTTCATCCGTATAGCCACCAGACTCATTCCCGAAATAAACACTAGCAAACGGTACAGCTTCATGCGTGATGCTATCCTTAACGGTAAGTCTCTTTTGGGCCATTCCAAATGAAGCTGCCGACAGCATGGCCAGCAGGAGCAGGAATCGTCTGTAGCGATTCTGTTGTTTCATTCTTATTGATTGATGTCATTACACGTTCAGCAAAGTTATGTCAAGTTCCAAGAAAAAGCACACAGCGAGACTGGAAAATATTTGCCGAAGGTAAAAGAGGGTGTGTCAAAATAGGCATACCCTCTTATTTGTTAAAAAATGCTCAAAGGCCGAACTTTCCCAAGCTCGGCCTTTGTCATGTCGTAAAGATTTCGT
>CADADN010000177.1 GCA_902786665.1 uncultured Prevotellaceae bacterium
CACCAGTGCCCCAGACGACGGGACGGTAGAACCACTCACTGGCCATGAAGCGGTCGTACTGCCAGGTGCTGAGCACATAGCGCAGGTCGCGGTTGCGAACTTCCCACCAGAAGCCGAACACGTCGGCGCGGGTATCTACGTTGAGCAGGTAATCGAGGTTGATCTCATACACTGCCTCATATTGTGTTGCTGTCAGTCCGAGCTCGTAGGCCATCTTGTCTGCCAGGAAGAGGGCCTCGTTGCGTGCGGTGTTATACGGCATTGCTGCGGCGGAGACGGCTATCGTCATCATCATCACCAAGGTCATCATCTTCTTCATGTCTTCTACGTTTTGATGGTTGAACTTCTATTGTCTTCTCTCTCTTTTTGTACTGCAAAGGTAAGACGAAATACACGTCAAAGAAAGGGATTATGCCTAAAGTGAAAGGGTGGTTTTCCTAATCAGAATAGGAAAACCACCCTTTGCTTAGGGAAATTGGTTATTCAGATATATTGGATTTTATCTTTCATTCTTTTGTTCATCAATAAATAATTGTATTTCTCCTAATGGTCCTAAACCTTTAGGTAGCAAAAACATATTGTTTGGGTTTGCATATTTTCTGAAATGATTCTCAATCTGATTGATATTTAATTCTTCAATTGGTTTATTCGTATTAAAACCAACGGGTTCAATATGACAAACTTTCCAACCTGATAGAGAGTAACTCCCCAAAGGTTTTGTGTATTTTCCTTTTTCTTTGATTTCATTGGTTTGCATCATTACCATTGGTATTTCATTATTATAAAGCATTTTCTTAAGTTGTGATATAGAAAAAGTCTCATTGTTCATAGCACGGCCGAACACCCATATGGCAAAACTATTGTCTGATATAATAATCTCTCGTCCACATGGATGGATTAAGGACTGTCCCTTTTTCTTAGTTTCTTTTCTTACAATCAGAGGCATATTACGATCTCTTATCCAATTGTCTATTGTTTCATTCCAACTTACCAAAACGTCTTTTAATATAACAGGATTATGCTTGGATTTTCTCCACAATCGTCCAATTTCTTTGATTCTTGTTTTAATTTCATCATCAATAAAATCATTTTCAACAACATTAGCTATCAAAGGCTCTTCCGTCATAAATTGTAATGCTTTCTTTGGAGGCTTCTTTGAATAATATATTCTGCCTTTCTGATAACTATCAGACTCCACTACATTTGAAAAAATGTCATAGAACTCTGCTTTAGTCATCTGAAAAGTTCCATCTGGTGTACGCATGATGAAAATGTCATTGTCATCCAATGCCTCAATGATATCTGCTTTAAAACAAAATCTATTATAGCTATAATCAACTATTTTCATTGCTAAAATCCGATTTATCTGTCATATACTATGCAAAGGTAACACGTTTTTCGCTGAATCCTCTCGTATTAGCACACATTTGTATCTTGCACATCATCTTTCTTGTCTTTCCACCAAGGCTTCAGGGAGATTGTCACCCTTCAAGCCGTGTGTCCACTGCTGTCGTTTGTGCCAAATGACGGCAGTGGCCACCCCGCTTTCACCTCCCTTCGGGGACTCATTCGGGGACTCAGGGAGGCAAGGGAGAGAGGTTGTGACCTTTGTGGAGGGCCAGCCCCACCACACTCCCCGCGGGCCAGGGACACTCCCTTTCCCCTTTGGTGAAGGACACCGCGCTCATCCTCACACGACGGGCAGGGCAAGTCTGCTCTGCCTGTCACTCTATCGGATTTCGGGCGGTCAGTCGTTTCACCGCCGTTGTCCGGGAGAGTCCCTTGCCCTTGTGCTTGCTGTTTCTTGATGCCCACGGCAACCGCAGGATGTTCCTGCCGGTGGCGGGAATATGCTGCCGATGCCGTGGATTGTGTTTCCTGTTCCCAAGGTTGACAAGTTGAAAATGCCAAGGCGTTGTCAACCCGTCAAGATGTGATTTGCTGAAGAAAAAAGGAGTGCCATGACGCACTCCCATATTTGACAGAGGATTTGTCTTAGTGGAAGGGCGTTTTCACCATTTCATATACGACATCAACATCATTTGTCCTGGTAGTGTCCCTCCACTGTGACCACGAGGACTATCAGATAGTCTTCAAACACCTCATAGACGATTCTGTCATGGGCTGTGATATGGCGCGAATACACATCGCCACCTTTCCCTTTCAGCTGTTCGGGATGCCCGGTTCCGGTTCTTGGATGGTCCACCAGCTCTTTGAAGATCTTCTGCAATTTCTTGAAAAGTATGGGATTCGATTTCTTCCACTTTCGGATGACTTTGTCTGCATCCGTCGAAATTTCAATTCTATACATGGCTACATAGAATCGAAATAGCGTTCTACATCTTCGTGGCTTGTCAGACTTACGGTCTTACCCTCACGGTACTCTTTCCTGGCCTTTTCAATTTTCTCTTCCAGTTCAGGGGTGATGGCAACATCTACTTCCTCTTCGTCCACAGGGATGATGGTGAAGAGCTTGTTCTTTCTCCTTATAAATACTTTCTCTCCAGCCAGAACGAGGTCGAAATATTTGGCCAGTTGGCTCCTGAAATCTGCTACTGTTAACGTGCTCATGATTTATCGGTTTTCAAATTTGATGCAAAGTTACATATTTCTTGGTAATTACCAAAATTTATGTACATTTTTTTGTACATAACATTACAATTTAGAAAAAATGATTAATTGAAATGGGCTATAAACCACCGCCGTTGTCCGGGAGAGTCCCTTCATTACAATTTAGAAAAAATGATTAATTGAAATGGGCTATAAACCACCGCCGTTGTCCGGGAGAGTCCCTTGTCCTTGGGCTTGCTGTTTCTTGATGCCCACGGCAACCGCAGGATGTTCCTGCCGGTGGCGGGAATATGCTGCCGATGCCGTGGATTGTGTTTTCTGTTCCCAAGGTTGACAAGTTGAAAATGCCAAGGCGTTGTCAACCCGTCAACCACGCCGTTCCGAATGTTTCCCTTTCCTTGCCACCCTTAAAGCCGTGTGTCAGCTGCTGTGATTAGTTCCTGATCACGGCGGCGGCCACACCGCTTTCACCTTTCCTCGGGGACTCAGAAAGGCAAGGGAGAGAGGTCGAACCTCTGTGGATCGGATTTCGGGCGGTCAGTCTTGTGGCCGCCGCTAACTGCTGAGTTCCCGTCCCTTGGGTCTTCTTCTATCAATGCCACGGCATTCACGGCATGTTCACGCCCATGACGAGAACGTGCCGCAAATGCCGTGGAGCAATCCTTCCTAAAGCAGTGTGGCTGTCACTGTGAACGGTGACGGCCACACCGCTTTTCTCCGGTCGTTGACGGGTTGAAAGGTTGGTGATGATTGGGGATTTCAACCTTTCAACCAAAACTCTCCACACATCTTTCATTCATGTTGCCATGCTCTTGCCGTCTGGGGCAAATGATTGTTCCCACTGCAAAAATATCTCATGC
Source organism: uncultured Prevotellaceae bacterium (assembly GCA_902786665.1). GTDB lineage: Bacteria > Bacteroidota > Bacteroidia > Bacteroidales > Bacteroidaceae > Prevotella. The sequence continues at coordinate 3,432 of CADADN010000177.1, forward strand.
CCGTCTTGCGGCCTCGGTATTCATGCAGCACTTGTGGAAATCTTCCTCTCAGAGCAAGCTTTGAGAGCGTATTTCCCCAACTCCAGCACGTAACCTTCCGATTGCCGTCTGCCGTGCATGACCTTTCGGGGCAGTGTGAAAATCAGTTCCCTGACGGCTGGAGCAAGCTCCAGAACAAAAGGGAAAAAGAACACAACCCAAGCAACAACAAGGTAACGTGAGACCAACCACCTCACACTAAAACTTCAACAATATGCAATTCTTAGTAACAAGCGACACCCTCGGCAAGAACATTCAGGGTCTGTCAAAGATGATGAACGGCAAGGCTTCCCTCGCCATCCTCGACCACTACCTTTTCGAGGTAGATGGCAACGTCCTCCAAGTCATCGCCTCCGATGGCGAGAACATGATGCGCACCACCACCGAACTCATGGAGAGCGACCTCACCCCCGGAGAGTCCGTACGCTTCTGCGTCCATTCCAGAGTGCTCGGCGACTTCTTGAAGAACATCCCCACGCAACCCCTCACCATCATCATGGAGAACAAGACCGAAATCACCATCAACTACATGAACGGCCACGTCAGTTTCCCCTGCGTCTCCGATGATGAATACCCGACATTCGACATTCTGACCGGCGACACCGAGACCGCCATCCTCCCGTCCACCGCCATGCTGGAGGACATCACACGCACCTCGCCATTCACCGAACAGGGAACGATGCGCCCCGTGCTCAATGCCGTATGCTTCAACTTCAAGGAGGACGGACTTGACGTGGTCAGCTGCAACGGACAAGTGCTGATGAAGAACCACCACCTCGACATCCACACCGACAAGGAGGGCATCTTCCTGCTCCCCCCGAAGCCCGCAGCCCTGCTCCGTCACTTCCTCTGCAAGGAACCTCTCGACATCTGCATCAAGTTCACCGACAGCGCAGCGCAGTTCGTGGGCGACACATGGCAACTCACCTGCCGACTGATTGAGGGCAGATACCCCAACTACAACAGCGTGATTCCGGCCAACAACGACAAGACGATGCTCATTGACAAGCGAGCACTGCAAGACGCCATCCGCAGGATGCTCCCCATGGGCAACCCTCATTCCAAGGTCATGAAGATGGAACTCGACACCACCGCTCTGACCGTCTCATGCGAGGACATTGACTACAACACGAAAGCCAAGGAGAGCGTCAGCTGCGACTACGACGCAACACCCATGGCCATCGGAGTGAACGGAGACACCCTCTGCAACGTGCTCTCCAACATCCCCTCCGACATGGTGAGGATAACTTTCAGCGAGTATTCAAGGCCGCTGCTCGTCTCTCCCGTTGACGAGACCGAGGGACTGCAAATCACCGCCCTGCTCATGCCGACCCTGCTCAACGACTAAGACACACAAGGAGGGAGTGACCTTCCGCTCCCTCTTCAACCTCTCAAAACATCATTTCAAATCATCATCAACATCAACCAAAATTTCAGAACCATGACATTTGCCGCTACTTTCAAGATTCCGACCTATGCCGTCTGCTACATCGAGATGGGCGACGCAGAAGGTCTTGATGACAATGACATCAAGTTGATTGAAGACTTCGTCCGCACCAACTTCCCCAAGGGATATGTGGCAGACTGGAGCAAAATCGACCAACCCTATTTCTCTTCCTGCCCCGAATTTGGCAAGGCCACCGACGTGGTGGATGCCGACTTCTATCACTTGTAATCCAACCCCCAACAACTATGGAACAAAGAACTTTCAACCTGATTGACGCCGTTTGCCGGGATGGTCTCGGCAACGACGTCTGGGGTGTCGCCGATGGAGGCAACACCTCAGATTTGTTTGGCTCCGAAGCGAACCTTGAAATCAACGCCATGTTCCTCTATGTCTATGTTGACGAGGATGCCTTTTTCCCTGCTCTCGACCGTATCGATGCCGACCTCACCATCCGAGGTAAAGACAGTACAATGATACGACTGTATTATCTCAAATGACCAACCCTTACAATGACAAGACAATGATAGTCAGCGATACCATCTACCACAACATCGAGTGCTGTCTCCGCAACATGGTTTGCGAGGACGATGAAGCGAAGAAACAGAGGATAGCAACGCATATCCTCAGAGTGCTGAGGACGGGACAGATATGAATATGACTGCCGCCCTAAAAACGGCTTGGGCGTGTCTCAGCGACACGCCCAAGCTCTTTTGGATGTACGTGATTCCCATCGGGCACA
>CADADN010000178.1:0-2767 GCA_902786665.1 uncultured Prevotellaceae bacterium
TCATTGTTATATAAGTCATCATCTCCCCTTTTAAACACCTTGTAAACATAGGAATATGACTGTTCCTCCAGTCCTCCGGAAGCAATTGCTTTTTCGATATTCTTCTCAGCTCGCTCAATAGCCACGGCGAGTTTGCCATCGGCGCACATATTCTTCACCCATGCAGCATCCTTCAAATACTTCTCTTTTTTCAACAGTTTTTTCATAGGTTTTGCCGGATTAGAAAAGCATGACTTCAAGTATGGTGCCAATATGCCAGCAACCTCTCCATAGCTTTTCATCAACCTTGTATAATCAACAAAGTGAAGCAAGAACCAATATTCAATGCTTGGCATACTGGGGCATAATGTAACAATTCCATTTGATATTTCTGCTTGGAATTGTTCCTCAAAAGCCTTATGCTTCTTCTGCTTTGCTTCATCGCCATATATCGTGTCCCAATCAAACACACAAAATATCCTTACATCATTATTGGCACATAACACTTCTTTTATCCTTTTAGGAAAAGCCTCGGTGTAGTTCGACTCATCTCCGAAATATTTTGGCCTGATGTTAAACTTGTGTTCGGTTGTATCATTGATATGGGTGAAATACCAATGTTCCGTATTTGAGCCTCCACTGATGAGGAAAGGATATAGTTCACCCATCTCCCTCGTTCCATCATCCTGATATGGTACCGGAACAATGGGCGCCTCAAAATAAGGTCGTTTCTCTATGCCCTCTGCTATTTCTCTTTCTTCCATGACTTCATCCCATTGTAGCACCAAAACGCTTGTTCCGGTATGCCTCCCTTATAGATGAAAGACGATTGATTCCCCTGAAATCAGTCAGCTTATACAAATCCGTAACGCCCGATTTCTTTTTCTCAGTGAACCAAACAGAGTCTTTTCTAATCAAGTCATCCAGTAAATCCAGCAGGCCGTCATTATGCGTAGTAACAATCAACTGCGATCTTGAATGAGTCTTTAGATATTCAAACAGAATCTTCTCCAACAACATCGGATGAAGCGATGTCTCCAATTCGTCTATAGGCAGCACCGCTTCTTTCTTCAGTGCCTCAAAAACGGCGGCCTCTATGCCAAAAGTCCTCATCGTACCGGTAGACTCGTATTTTTTGTCCATTGGGTAGATTTCAGTACCATTATCATTCTCCACCGTATGTTCAAAAGTGGTCTGAATCTGTTCTGCAGCTTCTTCCTTTTTGACAACATTCGACGAAATGTCGGTGATGTTGAAATCGGCCTCATGGAGGAACTGCACGAGATAGTTGACCAGTTCCTTGTTTTCTGAAGCCTGCTTCTGAGCGTATGAGGTTAGTTTTCTTGTAGGTGAAATCACAGGCATCAGTTGGTTCCTCATCCATTCTTTTGCCGCGTCTATAATCGGGAGACTCACGTTCACCTGGTTTCGTGCCACAAAGAAGGAGGTGTTTTTCAAACAATTCACGGTAATCATTTCTTTGGCAGCGGCACTGATTTTTTCTGCCTTCGGATTGAATTGTACATCCGACTGCCCATCCTTCAGCGTCCTTTCAAACAGCATGATGGGCTGGGTGGTCTTGTAATATGATAATTTCTCCAGATTCACTTGGTGTTGGTCCAGTTCCAACTGGTACCAATACTTGGTGTCACGTACAAAGAAAACCATCTCAAAACTTGATGGTTCGTTAGCCGACACCATGTCAAGTTTAAAAGGAACAACTCCCGTTTCCGAATCCAAGTCTTTTGGTTTATAAGACCAAAAAAATGACAGAAAGTCTAAAACGCTCAAAAGATTGGACTTTCCTGATGCGTTATAGCCATACACGATGGCAAAACGTAGCAGCCGTGTGTTTTCATTGATTGCTACAACCTGCGAATCTTCCGCAAATTTGTCGATGGAAGCCTCAAAACTGAATCTCACTTCGTCTTTAAATGAGAGAAAGTTCTTGATTTTTATTTCCTGTATCATAATTATATCGATTTTGTTGGCGAAGATACAAATAAAATTTCAAAAGCAGAACTTTTATTTGTAAAATCTGCAAATAATTTGCAATTTTTATATTTAGAATGCATTCGAATGGCAATTTCATTTGATTTGTTGAGGGGACTGTTGCAAAGGTTTCGAATTATTTTTAGAGACGTGCAATTATCTTCGTGAAATAGGTTTTTTTCATCTTCCCAGGCTATGTTTTACGGTTTGGGACGGTTGGGGGTGGCTGAGGTCTTCGGCGTAGTATTTGAGGACGATGTCGGCCATGGTCTGCTGGCCCTGCTTGAAGGTGGTCGCGTCCTCACGGGTGACTTCTCGTTCCGGAAGGGGTTTGCCGTCGATGTTGGCGGACATCATCCATCTGCCGTTGTCGTTGCGGAGGTTGATGTCCTCGAGCCTGCGGCCGTCGCCGAGGGATACCGTCTTCGGGGTGGCGACCTTCTGTTCCGCGCCGATGCTGACGGGCATGCCCTCGCTGTTGACGGCGATGGGCTGGAAGCCGGCCATGCGCAGCTGCCTGGTGACTTCAGGGAACTGTTCTTGCGGCACGTTGGCGTAGACCACGTTTTGCTGGCTTTCGGTGTCGATGACCCGCAGGCTGCGATTGGTGACCTTGGCTGTGTTCTTGGCGTCATCGTTGAAGGTCTGGTAGAACATGCCGAACTTGCCCTCACGCTGGATGAAGGCTATCGTTTCGGCGTCCTTGTCTTGTCTGGCACTTTGCCACAGGCTGATGACATCATCGGCGCTTTGTCGGGCGCTGGCTGTCTGGCCTGCATCCTGAAGGTTTTGGAGT
>CADADN010000178.1:2794-4755 GCA_902786665.1 uncultured Prevotellaceae bacterium
CCTTCGACTTTCGCGGTCAGTTCGTACTTGCCCGTTGACTCGTTGCGGGTCATGCGCGGCATGGCTGTCAGCGTCATGCCGTTGGGCAGGGAGAGGTCGTTCCACCGCTCCTCGGGGACGGCGGGGCGGTGCACCTGTTTGAAGTCCAGTTTTGTGCCTTGCAGTTCATTGGCGAATTTCGCGTTGATGATGTTGGTGATCTCGCCCGGCTTGCTGTTGAGCAGGTCACGCTCGTTCCTGTTCAGCGTCTTATGCCCCAGCAGCTGTCCTTCGGTGTAGATGGAGAGGGCGAACATCCCCGGCACCCGTTCCTGCTGCTGTGTGTTTCTGTTGAACCGCAGGATGGGGGAGATGACATATTCTATCCTCGACTTGTCAGTGACTGTGAGGAGAGGTTTGCGGGTGCCGTTGTCCTGGGGTGTGGAGACCGTCGCATCGTGCGGTCGTGCCGCTTGGCCGGACTGTTTTGCATTCTCGGTCATGGTCTGTTGGGAAGTGTTTATATGGTCGAAATTTTCGACCTTGAAGGCCTTCTCACCCAGTTTTTGCCTGAGGGTGTCAACCTCCTGGCTTGTCAGGCTCACGTATTTGTTGTCGCCCGAAAGGATGGTCTTCCGTCCGACGAGGTCGGCCACGATCTCGGCGTCCTTGTTGAAAGTCTGGAAGAACTCCTTGCCGTCTTTGGAGTGCATCTGCAGCAGTACGACGGCATCCTTGCCTTCTTGTCTGAGCTGTTCGGAGAGGGTGTTGTGGTGGGCGGCACGCTCCTCGTAGAGGATTTCCTTCTCGGTCTTGGACTCCTTTGCGGGGGCGGCGTCTTTTGTCTCTGCGGAGGGCGACTGTTGCTGTGCGGCGTCTTGTTTCTGTTCCGCCTTGTAGAGCGTGAGGTTGTCGAGGTTGACGTTGGCCAGTTCCTTGGGGAAGTATTTCATCATCAGGTCGGTGATGGGGAACTGGTGTGCGAACCATCTGTCACGGTCCTCTTTGGAGAGCCTGTGTGCACCCGCTTTCTCACCGTTTATATATAGGCGGATGTCGAACATGCCGGCGACGTGGGAGTTCTTGTGTACGTCGTACTGGATGCTGGCATCAATGGGGAAGTCGAGCGTCAGCTGGGTGTTCTGTTTGGAGCCGGTGGTTTTGGTGGAAACCTGAGCAGCCTCTCTCGTCTCAGCGGAAGGGGAAGGGATTTCTTTCCCCTTTGGCTGTTGGGTTGGGCCGTCTTGGGCGTTTGGGGCTGCTTTTTGTTCGGTAGCGGTAGGGGATTGCAAATCCCCGGCTCTTTGGCCGGCAGATGGCAAATCCGCCGGAGCAATAGGGGAAGGGATGGCTTCGCCCATGGGTTGTTGCTGTTGGGCCGACTGGGGGGGCTGAGCGTTTTGTGCGGCCTGTTGCTGTGCCAGGAATGCCTGGCGGTCCTCAGGGGAGAAGGCGAGAAAATGGTCGTTGCCGATTCTCTCGCCTTTGGCGTTGATGATGACAGGGTGGATGCCATGGAGCATCATGTCTGCCTTGACTGCAGAGAGATTCTCCTGGTAAAGGGACGCCACGGGACGCTGCTTGCCTTTGATTTCAGGCCGCATGACCTCCGTGGAAGGCGAGACTTTTTGGGAGAGCCGTTCCGCGTCCTGTCCGAACGTCTGGTACATGAACTTCTTCGTGCCGTAGTCACGCATCCGGATGAAGACCATTTCCGTCGGATGGTCTTTCTTCGCTTCCGCGTGTATTTTGGAGAGCGTGAGGATCTTGCGAGCCTCGCTGCCCAGTGAGGCCTCTTTTGTGGAAGTCGAGGTCTGTTTTTCCTCCTGCCTTGCCGGTCTGTCCTTTCCTGCCTGGGCAGAAGTATCCAGTTCTTTGGGAGGGTTGTTGATGATATGTGAGAGCAGGCTGGCGATGGTCCTGTCATTCGCCTTGAGGATGTTGACCGACCTTTCCTTGCCTTGGTCGTCATTGCCATACAG
>CADADN010000179.1 GCA_902786665.1 uncultured Prevotellaceae bacterium
TCGCTCAAACGTTGCGTTCATGTCATCAGTCTGCCCCAAGGCAGTGTAGGCGGCAGCGATGAAGTTCTCAGCCTGAGAGCGGTAGAAGCGGATGTAGTCTTCACGCCTGTCGGCGGGCGGCTCGCGGTAGGTGCCGTCGTGATACCTTTCGGGATGCTGTTTGTAGTCGTCGAGCAATGTTACGATGCGACGTGCCAGCGGCACAACCTCGGCAACCTGTCCGGTGGCGGTCATCACGCCAATCTTCCGTTTCAGGGCAATGATAAGGGCATCGAGTTCGTTGAAACGAAATGCCTCACCAAATTCCTCCAAAGGAGGGTAAGGATAGGCTTTTGCCTGTAATTGGTCTATCACGCTGTCAAGTCTGGCCATGCCCTCGGTCTGCCGTCCCAAACAGCAGAGTGCTGCACCCACCTCAGCCTCGTTGCGCAGAGCCTCGGTCTCGGCTCCCTGCCCTCGGCACACCTCCACCAACTGCTGTGACCGCTGGAGCCACGCTATAGAATCATTCTGCCATCGTGCTGTATAAGCCAAAATTTCCAATACATCTTGCTGCTCTTCGAGGCTATTCATGACAGAATCGTACTTGAGCAACCGTTCGCCAATGGCTTTGGCACTATCGAGCCGTGCGCCCGCCGTCCAGTGCATCAACGAGTCGAAACGTTCGCCCGTCCTCGTCTGGCTGTAGATGCGAGCCCTGTTCTTGTCGGCCCGCCAGTCGCTCAGATTGCCCACGATGACCGCAGAGTCGACGATTTGTAGTGCCCGAACGGGGTCATAGTCGTAAACCATCATCGCCGCCTTCTGGGTGTAGATGGTGTCCTGCGGTTGCTGAGTTTGGTTTGTTTCGACACGTCCAGTACAGCCCGTCATCAGGGTGATGATGGTAGCGACAAACAAAATTATATTTATCGACAAATGATGTTGCATATCCTTTGCTTACAATTTGGATGCAAAGGTAGTGGAAATTTGCCTAAAAACCGCACCCCAACCCACTTTTAACCTCTTTTTTGTGCCATTTTGTCAGAAAACTAATGAAAACATTGCTGATTTCAAAAGAAAGTCGTAATTTTGCAGCGGATAAAGTAATTATGGATATGCGCGACATTAAAGATATAGCAAGGTATGTGGGTCTGTCTCTCATTGCAAAAGGGCTTACAGTTAGTCCGTTGAAACTGCAGAAACTGCTCTACTATGTGCAGTCGTGGTATATGGTGTTCAACGGACGACAAAACACGCTCTTTGCCCAGGTGCCGCAGGCTTGGGTTAATGGCCCTGTATATCCGGAAATCTATTATCAGTATCGTGACAAGGTTTCCAACATGTGTGACCATCTGACTGCAAAGGACTTCGACACAGAGGATGTTAATGCGACCTTGGCAGAACTGGCCTTGAAACTGCAATTGACGGCTGACGAGACCGAACTGCTGGACTCCATCGTGATGCTTTACGGCTCGAAGTCTCAAAATGGGCTTATCTTTCTCACCCATGCTGAACTGCCCTGGGTGGAAGCGCGTGAGGGGCTGGCACCATACCAGCGGTCGGAAAGGGAGATTTCTCTTGACACGATGCACGATTACTACAAGGCACGCCACGAAAGGAACAAGCAGAAGAAAGTGATGGAACAGTGAGAGCCATGTGAGCTTGCTCAAACATGGCCGAATCGTGATAGAACTCGACAAAATCAATGAAACTGAATCCTTTCGACATAGATATTCAGCCTGACGAACTTGCACGGCTCAATACTCCCGACTCATTCAAGAACAGTCTCACTCACGATGATGTACAGTTGTCGAAAGATTTGCCTATTGTGGTAAAGTATGATTATATCGACCTGAATGTAACCAACTATCATTTCAAACAAGAGTTCCTTCTGCGTGACACACAGGAATACTTCACGATGATGAAGGAGATTTCTTCCAGTACCATCAACGACCTTGAGCGACGAGCACGGCGAGACAAGAGTTACCATTTCTACAGGTCCAGTTTCTCCGGCAATATCCGTAAGGCTGTCAGGCAAATCATGCCCGATGCTGACGAAAGCATGATTGTCTATCACTTCGGCTTGTATGAATGTGAAAGCAAACAGGCATCAAGGGCAACGGGTGAACGTTCGCCACGAGTTTATTTCATGCTCGGCACGAATGGATTCATTTATCCACTATTTTTCGACCCGTTCCACGAACTGAATCCCTTGGTGAAATAAAAGGGAGCCGAGGCAATACAATCGCCCCGGTTCTCATTGTCTATGGTTTCAATCCCTTACTTGGTGTTTCCTTCTGTGATGACACTTCTACCACATCATCACCATTTGCCACGGCTTGCTGTTGCTGAGGTTCATTATCCTTCGCCAACTCCAGTTGTATCTTTCGGTCAAGTGCTGCCAATTCGGACTTCAAGCCTTTCAGTTCATCTTCTTTCTTCCACTGTTTATTTGCAATCTCTTTCAAGAGCGGAATGTCCTTGGCAAGAGACGTGTTCTTTTCCTTGTACTGCTCGATAGTCTGAGGTATTCGCTCCAGTGAGTTGATGAAGTTCCGTGCAGCGGCTATAGGATCGGACAGGGCGATGAAACCATTGTTGTACTTGTATTTGAAGTTTCCTTCCACGCAGAACTTGTTTTGGAACATGCCCAGCCCGTCCTTGTCAAGCGGTTCACTGCACATCAGGATGGTGAAACCGTGAATCTCGCCCACACGTCGGTATTCACCTTTGGTGTCCTTCTCCTTGGCAATCTT
>CADADN010000180.1 GCA_902786665.1 uncultured Prevotellaceae bacterium
AGGGAGAAAGCAGCAAGCATCGCAAAGGCAAGTCTCCAAATCTTCATTGTTTTCATTTCGTTTTTATATTTGTATGTTTATGTTTCTGTCAATATAAACGCTGTGAAGCGGGAAATCCTGCATCATCGGGCGTTAAATGTTCTTAATCGTCTATTCTTTGAAGTGGGCAGCGTCGGCTCTGAGGCTGACAACTGCCCTAACGAGAGAGTTTATAGTCGGTTGCGCTCGCTTTGGCCGGCATGGCTACCTTTATAGCGGCTGCGGGTGGCATTGAATTTCCATGAGAGGTCAATGCCGATACGGCGGGAATCTTTATATTCGCGGTATTCGGTGCGAATGTTGATGCCGCCGTATGCCGTGCGCTCTGTGTACTGCGTATGCAGAATGTCGTTGGCGAGGATGGCAACGCTGAGACTCTTATCCTTCAAGAATTGTTTGCTAAGTCGAATATTTAAGAATCCCGTGGCTTTGGTCTGACTGGGTCCCGACTCGTAATAAGGTGCGAAACTTCCTTTGACGTTCAGTAGCCATGAATGTGAAAATGTAAACGTGTTGTCGAGTGTGAAGTTGGCAATCAATCCGTTCCATTTATGAGTAATGCCCAATGGATATACATCGTCATTGCAGAAGTAGAAATCAGTTGAGTAATTGAGTTGCCACAGACCGAACTTAGGGGTAAAATTCAGCGTCATGCCATAGTACTCCTGTTTCGGCGTATTGCGATAGTCCATGATTACTACACCTGGATGATTCACGTCATCGTAGGCGGTTTGGAAAGAACGGATGCTATTCTTGTAGTATTGATAAAAGGCTTCTACATAGAACCACTTCCATGATGAACTCCAAGAGATGTTGTGTAACGTCTGCGGTTTTAGGAAGGGATTACCCGTGTCGTACTCATATTTGCTGCGGTAGTTGACCGATGAAGATAACAGCCCATACTGCGGATTGTTGTGCGAGCAGTGATAGGACAATTTGTGATGCCATTTCTCTGTTCTATAAGATGCTGAAAAGCGGGGAATTAACACGGAGTAGTTTGGACTCATCTCGTCATTTCGTTGTCCGTCAACATCGTAACGATTTTGCTCATTCTGCCAGCGAAGACCTGCGTTGAACGACAGTTTGCCCAGTTGCAGGGAATAATTAGCAAAGAGCGACCAGATGGATGTCTGCTGTTGGATGTGACTGTCAGATGAGAATCCACTTTGTATGAAATCATGTGTACGGTCAACTAAAGAAGCTTCTTCACCGAAAGTCAGTTCACCCTTTGGTACAGGGGCTGTGATGACCAGTTTTTCTGCAAGCAGTTGGTTTTCGGTTTTTGTTTGGCTATTAACGGAAATCGTGTTTTCGGTTCCGCCATCCATATCCAGCACGGACTTCGCATTATAGAAGTCGGCACTAAAATCAAGGTTCCATTTTCCGATGTTACCAACATAATATGTATTTATAGCATGTGTCATGTGAGGGCGGGTTATCGTATTGGTCATACTGTGACCGCCATCCACAAGCATCCCGTCTTGCCAAGTCTGCTCGTCCATCTCTCTAAGAGTGGTGCCATTGCCTATGTAGTTGAAAGCAGTATAGGTCAGACCTACCGAGTGACGATCATTGATTTCCCAGTTCCATCCGAGGTCGGCAAAGTAGTATTTCATTTTGAAGAGCCAAGATGCTTCTTTCTGATAATCCCATACAGAAGATGCTTGTAATTGGTCTTTAGCGGTTGCATCGATTCGCGCATGTTGATCCGTCAGATAGCCACGGGCAAAGAAATCCATACCATTATTAAGACGATAGTTTAGGGCTGCATTTATACTACCATAATACTCTTTGCCTTGTCGGTAGGCTGTAGAGAAGTTTCCGCTCCAACCTTCGCCCGCCTTACGGATTGTTTTCAGTCGTATGACAGAGGTGATGTCGGCACCATATTCTGCACCAGGATTAGTGATAATCTCTGCCGATAGAATTTCATCGGCACGAAGACGGTCGAGTTCCTGTATATCGCGCACCTTCTTATTATTGATGTATATTTCTGGCTTTCCGTGTCCGGTAATAGTCCCGTCGCTCATCATCAATGGCAGATGGGTGAGCATATCCGTGACAGAGCCGAACTGCTCCAATGGTGTCCCCTGCACGGTGACTTTTAATCCATTGTCTGTTGCGGTATATAAGAGCCGTTGGCCTTTCACTGTTATTCCTTTCAGCGTTTGTGTCTCAGGCTGCATCTTGATTGTTCCCACTTCTGGTTGTTTACATATCTTGTAGATGGTTTTATAACCAACGTATGAGATACGTGCGAGGACGGGATGGTGTTCACAGGGAATGACAAAGAGGCCGCTTTCATTTGATACGCCGCCTGCAATCAGTGTGGAGTCTTGAGGCGAAAGCAGGGCAATATTGGCGTAGGCTACGGGTTGGCCATCGGTGTCGATGATGGTACCTTTATAGCGGGGGGCGGTCTTCTGCGAACACTCCACGATGATTTCCTGTTGGCTGGGATTTACAATCCCCGGATCAATTGTCATGCGGATGGGATAAAAGCCTATCATCTGGCGGATAGCATCGGGAACGGTCTTGTGATGTACTGATGTCGTGATGCGGAAGTCCTCCAGTTCATTGTAGAGGAAACTGATGGTGTATTCCTCGGTCTGCTCGTTCAGTTGGCGCAGGGCTTCGCTGAGCGACACGTTGTTGTATT
>CADADN010000181.1 GCA_902786665.1 uncultured Prevotellaceae bacterium
ACAGCTATTTTTCTTGCCTTTTTATTTCTTTTTTTAAGCGAAGCGTTTTTTAATTAATTGTTATTCAGATGGATGCAGACTTGTGTATAAAGATCAGCTCGGGCAGAGGGGGATGAGTTAAAGGGACGTATGTTCACTTTTAGCGGATTACAAATCCTTATATCTGAAACTGCCGGATTTCGAAATCCGGCAGAACATTCTTGGCGTAGGTTGTTCATCAAATTGCTACCGCACAACACGCCTTTCCCGCTGCTGGGAATCAGAACAGTGAGCGGAGCAAGAACCAGATGACAGGCACCAGCAGCGCGGGAAGGAGATTGAGCGTGCGGCAGTCCTTCAATTGAAGGAGAGACAAACCGCTGCCCGTGATGAGCAGGCCGCCAACAATCAACAACTCCGCCATCAAGGCATCGCTGATGGCGGATGCCGAGACATGGGCCACCAGCCAAAACATACCCTGCCAACAAAAGAGGACAGGAGCCACCAAAACCATACCTATGCCGTAGGTGGAGGCAAATACCATCGACGACACGAAGTCGAGCGTCGCGTTGGTGAAAAGGAAGGTGTGGTCGCCCTTCAATGCGGAGATGACGGGACCAAGCATCGACAAAGGACCGATGCAATAGAGCAGGATGGCTGTGGCGAGGCCGTCGGCAAGACGGTTCTTCTTACCCTCACCCTGCTTCGAGATTTTGTCCACCAAGCGTTTGAAACGCCCGTCGATGTCAAGGGCTGTGCCCACGACACCACCAACCGCCAGAGACACGATGAAGAGCACGGGATACTCCGACTCCTTGAAATGAGAGATGGTGGCATTGAGGCCTATGGCCAGCGATGCCAATCCCAAACCCGTATAGAGCACCTCTTTGTATTTCTCCTTGATGCCACGGTGGAGCAGTGCCCCAATGATGCCACCCACGATGATGGTGGCGGTGTTAACGATGGTTCCTATCATTTGAAAATTGAGGCATACGCCCTATAATACCCATAAGACCCATTAGCCCCATTAGACCCATTAGACCCAAAAGACCCATAAGCCCCATTAGCCCCATAGCCATCCCGCTTGAAATAACCGCCAATCCTCAATCAGAAGGAATCCCCGATGACATTGATGAAGTCCATGGCCTTTTCCAGTTTCTTGAAGATGTTTTTCTCCATCCTCGAGACCACGGCGAACTTCACACTTTGATGATTGGTGTTCCACAGTTTCATCAAATCTTCCTTGCCTTTCTTCGGCTTGCAAACGGAGGAGGTGGCATCAGCCTTGTCCAGGTGCAGTGTCGCGATACGTTCACTCACCTCGCCATTGTTCACGATGAACACGTCAAACCACTGGTTGCTGCGCACGCCATCGTTGGTGCCAAGGTCGATATACACCTTGCCAGCACGCTTGGACTTCTTCGGGTCGGGGTCAATCTTCGTGATGAGCCCTACCAGGGCGAAAGCCTCCTCTGCCACTTCGTTGAAATCGCTTGCATCGGGATATCTCTGACAAGCCTGGTCGAAAGCGTCAGCAAAGCTCTTCAACGACTTGATATAAGCCGTTTTCGTCGCACCCTGAGCCAGCACCTCGTTCGTCTGGGTGTTCTTGATGGCCAGTATGTAATGGAAATCTATCCTGTAATAGAACTTCCCGTCGGTGGAGTCCCGATAAGTGTAGCGCTTGTAGTTCTGGATGACAGTAAGCAGTTTGTTGACGCAATTCCTGTCCTCCACCGTCTGCACCTTCGGGTTTTGGTTCACCTTCTTGATAAGCGGTGCGCGCATGGCGGCAAAAGTGGTCTGCTCATTGCTATTGCTGCCATTGGAAAGAATGGGAGACTCGACGTAAATGTCATTCGTTTTCTTCGTGAGGTTCGTCTGCGCAAAAACCGTTCCGGCAAACACGCAAACCAACAAGGTTAAGAAGTATCTTGTCTTCATTGTTCTAAAGATATGGTTGATTACGGCACAAAGATACGAAAAAAAATGAATATCCTTTTGTTTTTAGTGACTATAAATAAAAAAAATAAATTGGGACAAATAATAAACAACACGCGCTCGACTATGTCGCTTGGCTCATTCAAGAATTTTCACGCGCTCGGCGGTGCCGCTTGGCTCGCCAATGAATAAACAAAAAAATTCTGAGGTGCGGTTGCATCAATCAGAAGTATTTTCAAAATAGTTCCATTCTGTAAAAAACAAAAATGCTCAATGAGTCAAACGCCAAGAATGTTCAATGCTTTGCGTCAATTTATCGTGAACAAAAGGTGTGTGCGCATACCCCCGCCCCTCTGTAGGGTCAGGTCTTGTGCCTGACTGCAAGGGGCAGGGGTGGGGTATTTGACCAAAAGGTTATTCTTGCGTCTTTCCAATATGACGTTTTCTGCGCTCTGGGTGTGGACACTGTCTCTTGGCGTTGAAGTTACAGACCCCACCCCTTGAGGGGCGGGGATGTTGCACTCCGAGTGAGTATCCCTGGGTGTGGGCATGGTC
>CADADN010000182.1:0-1653 GCA_902786665.1 uncultured Prevotellaceae bacterium
ATGTGGCTCAATGCCCAGCATGTCGGCAATCTCCTTGTGCGTCATGCCCTCGAACACCGACAGCCGGAACACCTGCCCGTAACCCTCCGGCAGTCTGTCAATCAATCTCACCACCTCGCTCAGCGGCACACCCCTCACGTTCCTTTCCTCGTCTTCGGCAGTAGTCAGTTCAGCCTCGCTCGTTTCTTCGAGCGAAACCGTTGGCAATGCCTCCAGATGATTCTTGCATTTCGATGCCACGTTCCTTGTGATGGCCATCATCCATTGCTCGGCACGTCGCACATCGCGCAGCCTGTCTAACGAAGTGAAAATAATCACGAAAGCATCGTGCAACACATCCTCCACCGTCTGCTCGTTGCTGATATAGCGTCGGCACACTCCCCTCATCCGCTGGGCGTATGCCTTGTACAGTTCTCCGAGGGCATCCGCATCCCCCTGCTTGCACCGTTCTATCAGCCGTGTTATCTCCATCGTGAACATAACGTCTCTTTTTTTAATAGTTTTTACAGTCTTTAGCGGAAAAAGGCCTTTTCGTGTGCCTCCGGGTCGGCATATTCAGTGCGTCGCCTGATACCATTTCGTTTTCTTCAGCCCGACGGAGCGCGTATTGTGACTTGGAGCGGAAGTTGTTATGCCAGAATAGGCACGGATGTCATTGAAGCCGTTGCTGGCGGAATAGTATTGGGCGGTATGCGCTTTGTAAGGGACGGTCAACTCCAGTTGGCGGTTAAAGGCATCGAGCAGATTCTGGTCGGCGCAGAGGTGGGCGATGTAGTCGCCGAGGTCGTAGAACAACGGGGGATTATAGCCATCCATCCTTTGCACGTCGGACAACAGGGCGTAGTCAAATTCCTGTGTCAGATTGATGTCCCTCACAATCGCGGCCAGCGCGTCGAGTTCGCGGCAATCGGTCACGGCAATGGTGCCGCAGGGCGTGGTGTAGTGGCTGTAGAAATCGAGGAAGGTCTGGCAGAGGGCGGCGTAATTGACGGTGCCGACGAGGTGGCGGGTACAGAGGTGATAGGGGAAGCCATAAATCATGATTTCCGTTGGACAGCCGATGAGATAGTTGGTCACGTCCTTGAGGTCGTAGGCGGCTTCGACGGATGACATGAAGCAGTCGTCGAACATAATGTACTCCATCCGCATCCCTGCGTCGCCGATGGCATCGGCCAGCGTCGTGGTCTCTATCTGATACTCACTTGTAAATCCGCCAAACCATCTTGTCTGAGGCACATCACCGCGCTCGAAGTGGTATTGGCTCCGTGCCCGACTTGTGCTGACGGGGAGCCAGCCCATACCGTGACAGCCCACGATGAGCGAGTACCGACAGGCGGGGGCAATGGCTCGCACATCGTTTAGCATCGTCGTGATGTTCTCGCGCTGCGTGAAGTCGGGCTGACTGTAGAACATCAGCGTATCACGGACGCCTTGTTCCTGCCGTAGTTCTATCACGTTGGCCCTGCTCTTGGTCGATGAAATGATGACGATGACGCGCTCGTTCTTCAGCAGTCCGCCCTTGATGGCAGTCTCGAAATCCGCAATGTTCTGCTCGAAATACGGTGTCATGTTCGTTGACCACGGCATGAAGAAGATGACCGTCTGCTCCGTCGGTTCATCAATCAGCTCGTCGTCATCGTGGCATGACGTGAA
>CADADN010000182.1:1664-4960 GCA_902786665.1 uncultured Prevotellaceae bacterium
GTAAAGTTTCATTGTGTCTTATATTCGTTTATATAATACAAATGGTAGATTTTTATTGATGATGGCGAGAAAGTGCCAACGCTTTGTGACGTATACTTTGGATTTCTTCTTGCGAATAGCGGAAATAATCTGATGGGCAACCTTCTCGACGGGCATCACCCAAAACAGGCCATCACCTTTAGCCATTACTGTATCAACGAGACCTGGACGAATGTCAGTAACTGTTATGCTACCACCGCTCTTAAAAGCTTTCTTACGCAAAGCTTCCATGTAGTTAATCTGGTAGGCTTTAGTCGCACTATAGGCAGGTGCCATTGGTTCGCCACGTAATCCGCCAACAGAAGTGACTGCTACGAGGTGACCATGACCTTGCTGCTCGAAGATGTGGTAGAGTGTATCATCCAGCCTCTTACGTTTGTATCAATCGCAGGACATTCCAAAGCATAGTCAAGTGAGGGATTGAGGTCGCCAGTACCAGAGCAAACGATGGCGAGGTCAATGTGTTCCAACTTTGCGCAAAGCGTGTGAATGGCCTGCTCGATTTCTTCTTGTCTGGTAATGTCCGCCGTGGCTGAGAATGTCGTGTCGGGATGCTCTTGGAGCAGTTCGTCAAGCAGATATGTCCGTCGGCCAACGATGCCCATGCAGTTGCCCTCAGCAGCGTACTTTTCAAAAAGCGCCCTTCCTATGCCTGAAGTTGCTCCAATGATAATGATGGTTTTCTTGTTCATTGTTCTTGCTTACGATTTAATCCTGTTCTCAATCCATTCCCTTATCTCTTTCCCAAACATCTCTTCTGCATAATCTAAAAGAAGGGCGGTAGAGGTTATTTCACGTTCAGCCACTCCCTGCAAGAACTTGAAGAAATGTGTTTCACCTACTTTTTGTTCCAAGTCATACAGGAGCAAGGCACCTTTATTATATAGGGCATCGTAAGCTTCAGGAGCATCACGATCAACCTCGTAGATGGGGCAAGCATGGCGGGCATTTTCGCGGCAGGCTTCTAGATAACAGTCGAAAACGTGCTTGTCAAAATGGCACTTGATGTACCACAGCATGCTGAACTCAGCAAAGCCTTCGTTGAGCCAGTCTTCCCAACTAAATGTCGGCGCCTTGTTCCACCAGAAATGACCCATTTCGTGGCCAATGGCGGTTTTGAAGTGCTCGCTGAAGTTTTTCGTCGCGTAGGCAATGAAATTTTTGCGGCTGATACCACCACCACCACGTGGTACAACAAGGAATTTCATGTAGTCGTTGCTGGGACTGGTTTTGAACAAGCGGGTATAGAATTGCAGTGCCTCTCTGCATGCGACCAACGCAGAGTCGGCATCTGCATCGGCGAAGTCGGTATAGACTACTTCGAATGTACGTCCATCACTGGTCATCTTCTTCGATTTGAGTGTTGGCGAGGCCACAATCTGAAGGTCGAAACCTCCCCACGGTTGCAACATTTCCCACTTGTCATCCTTGTATTTTACAATGCCTGAGCCGCTGACCGTGTAGCCGTCGTTGATGGAAACGGAGACGCTTGCTGTGAAGTCTCGGCTGTCGCTGTTGACGGGGAACCATGCCATATAGTAGCCCAGTTGCACCCAGTCCTTTTCCATCGAACTCATCCAAGTGTCAAGGCTGTCGAGGTTGCAGGTATAGTCAAATATGATACTACAAATGCCCCTCTTCTTTGGAGCTGTAAGGCGAAGCGGTGCTCCTTGTCGGATGTATGTGTTAGATGGTTTTGCTTTAGTGTCGAATGAGTATGCCAGTTCTTTCTTCTTGTAGCGGACGTGGTTGATTGTCGAGTTTTTCCAGAGCGTGAAATCAATGCTCTTGCTGTCCTTGAAATCAATCTGTGCCGTTAAAGTCACGGCGAGGGTCTTTTTCTCCACGTCAATGTCCAGTAGAATGTCGTATCGCTTAACGATTGGGGCGTTGGTGTCCTCCACGACCGCTTTCCTGGGATAAATAATTTTCCTCTTGTCCTCAGTTTCATGCTTGTAAGTACGCATAGAGTCCATAAAGGCCGTCCATCGTGCATCGTTGTGAAGTGTTCTGTAGTCTTCTTCTGTTAAGAAAGTTGTGTAAGCATATGCATATTGCCTGCCGAACTTCTCTCTGAACAGATTTAGATAGTAAAAGGTACTGTCAGTTTCACCAGCCGCCAGTGCCTTGTCAGCAGCTAACCAATAATCATTGGCCGTTTGTGCCAGTGCGAATGTCGCTGCAGACAGCATGACCAGCATGAGCAGGAATCGTCTGTAGTGTATTTGATGTCTCATTATTCTGATAGTACATGTTTTATTGTCTCTTTTGTCAATCCGTAAATGAGCAAGTCATAAACATTTCCATCCTTTATGATGGCATTTGGTATAGTAACTTTATACTTGAAGTCATTCTTCTGTAGCACCCGTATTGAAGCGATGTTTGGTTGAAAGACATTGGCCGTAATTTGTTCAAGCGACAAGACCTTGAATGCAATGGAGCATATCTGTTTGACTGCTTCTGTGCCTATCCCTTTGTTTGAATAGTCATTATGGAGCATATAACCGATTTCTGCATCATCATCTTTCTTCTCAACCGAAACCGATATGCTGCCTATGGGTTTCCCATCACATACTATAGTCCGATAGATACCAGTAATTGTATCATTATCGGTAACCATCTTCAACCATTCTTTCGCATCCTTTTCCGTATAAGGATTGGGCAGACGGTCTGAAAGGAAACGCCTGTCAACTGCATTACAAAGGCTTGTCAGTTCCATTGCGTCTGCTTGCGTCCTATGTCTTAGTTCCATTTTCAGATGTTATTTTTGCTTGTTTGGGCCGTAAAGTTACAAAAAAGCATAAAAATAGCCCCTTGGCTAAATCTATTATATAAATGCCAAGGGTAAATGTCTCAACTTAGGTTGAGAGTTTCTATCTGTTATAGACTATTACCTGTCGCCAAATGTAATATCACGCCGTATTTTGCTGACAGTATTTGGATGGACGTTCAAGAACGAGGCGATGTCTTGTAAGTCAAGAAACTCCATGATACCAGGACAGCGTTGCAGCAACATCTCGTAGCGTTCACGGGGCGTAGAACAATGGAGGTCAAGATAGCGCGAACGGAATTGGCTGAGAATGTGCTCGCCAATAATGGCTCGTAATTTCATCGTTTCCATGTTTTGATTGAAGAATTGTTCCAGTTGCTGACCCGTGACCCTCAGTACGCGGCTAGGCACCATAGCTTCAATTGTAGCCTGTGACGGACGGTCATAGAGAAATGTGGGGTAGTCGCACACAAATTCACCCTCAAAC
>CADADN010000183.1 GCA_902786665.1 uncultured Prevotellaceae bacterium
ATGGGTGACACTTGGCTTTACGAAACGATGCGGTGCATTGGCCGCTTTGCTTTTCCCATCTTTGCCTTTCTTATCATCGAGGGGTATCATCATACCCGGCACGTAGGGAGATACATGACGGCATTGTTGGTGACGGCCATTGTCGCTGAGATTCCATGGCAATTGTTGGGCAACGAGGGCAGCCATAACGTCGTATTCACCTTGCTCCTTGGGCTTGTGGTCATCTTCCTCATTGACCATATCCACGATGCTTTATGGCTGATGCTGATGGAAACGGCACTCTTTTCTGTTATCGCCACCATGCTCAATACAGATTACACCTGGCACGGCATCTGTCTGATGGTGGTGTTCTATCTATTCCGCAAGCATAGAGGACTGACCTTGCTCTTCGGCTTTCCATTACTGATGGAATATGGCATCCTCGGCTCAGCCATCGGACTGGCCATTCCCTTGATGTATTCTGGAAGACGCGGTTTCGTCAAAGGGCAATGGATGAAATACCTATTCTATATATATTACCCTCTGCATTTGTCAGTCATCTACCTCTGTTCCCTCTGAATAAGACTCGATGGTTTCTTCAAAACCATTTAACTAATCACATATCTATAACTCCAAATTCAAAGCTATGAAAGAATTTACTACACCTATCGACCTCGTAGAAATAGGTCGTCGCTTCAAGCTGGTTCGCCAGAAGTTGGGAATGACTCAAACGGATGTTGGAAAACAAATCAACACCTCACAACTGATGATTCACCGCGTTGAGAAAGGATTAACGACAAGATATGGCATCCTTCTCGATTTGATGACTTTCTTTTCTGACTTCGTTTCAGTCAGCGTCTTCTTTGCCGAAAAGTTTAACATCGACAGTATAGAACTGTTCGACAATAGAGAGATTCAAGCCCTCTTTAACACCACGTTGACAATGCTCCGAGACGAGATTGACCAAAAGTTGAATGACCTGCATGAATCCGTGGCAGAAAAGATGGGAATCTTGCAAGACGCTGTGGACAAAATGCCAAATTGAAGCTATGACGAATTCAATTGCTTAACTTCTCTTTCATTACAATGTCCTCGCTATCTGTCTCACCTTGGTCACATAGTCAGGATCCTCTGCATAGCCTATGCGCTGGAGGAACTGGTAGTAATCCCCACCTTTATATTTATATTGCACGTAGTCACGATATGCTTTCACACTCTCCTCCCAGTTGTCGAACTCGTAATAGCCTCCATCTTTCGGACGACGCAGACCGAAGAGGTTGTTGTTCTCCAGGCAAACCCTCGATGTGAAGTAGCCTGTTTCCAAAAGGGCTTGGGCGATGACGATACGCGGATACGACACGCCTTGCTGTTCCAACACCATGGCAAGGTTGCCGATGTTCAGGTCAAGCGGCGGTTTCTTGCCGAACTTCAGATACTGTATCTTGTCCTGAAGCCGCGTGATGTAGTCATTGAGATAGTCGATGAAGGGTTTGGGGTCAACGCTCCTTCCGTCCTTCCAAATGCGGACATGCAGATGAGGGCCAGTCGATTTCCCCGTGTTACCCGAGATACCTATGACAGTTCCGGCAGGGATGATATCACCCTCGCTCACCAGGATCATACTCAAATGACCATAAAGGCACTCAATGTCGCCGTGTTCCAGCACCACGTGATTGCCGTAGCCGTGGTTGCTGCGTGCAACCTTTTTCACCACTGCGGGCAGCATGGAATAGACGTTGGCATAATGGCAGTTCAAGTCAATGCCGTCATGAAACCGTGTGCAGTGAAAGATGGGGTCGGTGCGGTAGCCGTAGTTGGAGTTGACTTTGAGGAAGTCGAGCGGCAGACAGACATTCAGGCGGTCGTGCAGCAGCTCCTTCATCATGCTGTCCTTCACGTTGACGAACACTGGCACGTCCCGTTCGATGGCAATCTCATGACCTCTGGCCGAAGTGGAGAACACTTCTTCTTCCCCCTGGTTCCGCTCATCCGACTTGGGGTTCTCCATGGGTGGCTCATCTTCCTTGGGTGTGACCTCCCTGACGTTGACGGCACGTTTGGAGTGCCTTGCCGTGTCGGGTGTGATGGTGAAAAACTGTGCTGAAAGCGGTAAAAACGAAAAAAATGATACCATCAGGCAAATTAAATACGATTTTCTATTCATATATTGATAATTTTGTGTAACTTTGCGGCAAAGATACGAATATTTTTTAACGTACTGATAATGGAAAGAAATTTTTTAGAGGAAGAAATTCCATACGAGAAGATGGAAA
>CADADN010000184.1 GCA_902786665.1 uncultured Prevotellaceae bacterium
TCAATACCCATCTTTCTCAGTACCAGCAGTACCATATTGATGAACCGGTTGAAGGCGAAGTTCACATTCTCATCCGCTGAGACGTACGACAGCATCAGATTGTCCATATCGGCATACACACAACCGCCCCCACTCTTCCTGCGATACATGCTGATGCCGTGCGCCCGACAGTAATCGACATTCACCTCATTCTCCATCACCTGATTGCGTCCAAAAATCACACTGGGCTGCACCTGCCACATAAAGAAACAGTCGGACTCATCCATCCGACGAGCCACATACTCCTCCATGGCCAGATAGAACGACAAGCGACGAACCTCAGATGTCGGCAACGTAATGTATTTCATACCCTAATTCTCGTTCTGCAAATTTTCTGCAAATTTACAACTTTTTGCCAAACAAACAAAACTATTGCCCATAAACCGAATATTTTTGAGAAAAATTTTGTTTTTTACAAATTTTAGCGTACCTTTGCAGGCATAATCGATTAGAACTGTGGATAAGAAGGAGTTTACATTACTAAATAAAATCCAATATCCTGAGGATTTGCGCAAGTTATCGGTTGACGATCTGCCTAAGGTCTGCGAAGAGTTGCGTGAGGACATCGTACAGGAGGTGGCGGTCAATCCAGGCCATCTGGCTTCGAGTCTGGGTGTGGCAGAGATCACCGTTGCATTACACTATGTCTATAACACCCCAGATGACAGAATCGTGTGGGACGTAGGTCATCAGGCTTACGGCCATAAGATTCTGACAGGACGTCGAGAGAAGTTCTGTACGAACCGAAAGTTGGGCGGCATCAAGCCCTTCCCCTCTCCCTCAGAAAGTGA
The DNA here is from genome assembly GCA_902786665.1 of uncultured Prevotellaceae bacterium. Taxonomy (GTDB): domain Bacteria; phylum Bacteroidota; class Bacteroidia; order Bacteroidales; family Bacteroidaceae; genus Prevotella. Next base: position 831 of record CADADN010000184.1, read on the forward strand.
ATACGACACCTTTGCCTGTGGCCATGCCAGCAACTCGGTATCGGCAGCCTTAGGTATGGCTGTCGCAGCGAAACTGGAGGGTAACGATAAACGTCATGTGGTGGCTGTGATCGGTGATGGTGCGCTCTCAGGCGGACTGGCTTTTGAGGGACTGAATAATGTATCATCATCGCCTAATGATCTATTGATCATACTCAACGACAACAACATGAGTATCGACCGTTCGGTGGGTGGTATGAAACAGTATCTGCTGGGACTGAACACCAACGAGACCTATAATGCCGTCAAGTTTAAGTTCACCCGCTGGCTCTATAAGAAAGGATTGATGACGGACGACCGTAAAAAAGGTATCCAGCGCCTGTCGAATGCCGTGAAGAGTGCCATTGCCCATCAGAAAAACATCTTTGATGGTATGGACATCCGCTACTTTGGTCCGTTTGATGGTCACGATGTAAAAGAGTTGGTTCGTATCCTTCGTAGCATTAAGGAGATGAAAGGTCCGAAACTGTTGCATCTGCACACTCAGAAGGGTCATGGTTATGCTCCTGCGGAGAAAGATGTGACCGTTTGGCACGCCCCAGGCAAGTTTGATCCAGAGACGGGTGAGCGTATCATCGACAAAGATCCGAACAAGCCACAAAAGTATCAGGATGTATTTGGCCATACTTTGTTGGAGTTGGCCAAGCAGAATCCGAAGATTGTGGGTGTGACACCCGCTATGCCTTCAGGTTGTTCAATGAACATCATGATGAAGGAGATGCCTGACCGTACCTTCGACGTCGGTATCGCCGAAGGTCATGCCGTGACTTTCTCAGGCGGGATGGCAAAGGACGGTCTGTTGCCTTTCTGTAACATCTATAGCGCCTTTGCGCAACGCGCTTTCGACAATATCATCCACGATGTGGCACTGTTGAACTTGAACATGGTGCTCTGTTTCGACCGTGCCGGACTGGTTGGTGAAGACGGTCCTACGCATCATGGTGCCTTTGACCTGGCAGCCCTGCGCCCGATTCCTAATCTGACGATCTCTTCACCGATGGACGAGCATGAGCTGCGCCGACTGATGTACACGGCACAGTTGCCGGACAAGGGACCGTTCGTGATCCGCTATCCACGAGGCGGTGGTGTTCTACAAGACTGGCGCTGTCCGTTAGAGGAGGTCAAAGTGGGTACTGGTCGTAAGCTGCATGAAGGCAGCGACGTAGCTGTATTGAGTATCGGTCCGATAGGCAACAACGTGACAGAAGCCATTGAGCAACTTGGCGACAAGGTCAGCGTGGCCCATTACGATATGCGATTCCTTAAACCAATAGACGAAGAGATTCTTGAAGAGGTGGGACGCAAGTTCAAACGCGTGATCACCCTTGAGAATGGTGTCAAG
>CADADN010000185.1:0-2151 GCA_902786665.1 uncultured Prevotellaceae bacterium
GGTGCTCAATCCCTCGGTCGGCATCAACTACACTTTCTCTGCCAACAGCAAGCTGTCCTTCTCCACGGGCTACTCGACCTCGATTGGCGACATGATGACGCTGTTGACGGAGCCGATGCAGGTGAACTACCGCACCGTGCGCACCTCGTCGGGCATCATCGGCGAGTCGGATACGTGGCACACGTCGGGTGAATGGAAGTGGCAGCTGCCCATGCAGTACTTCACGTTGAGTATTTCGGCCAGCCACAGCGAGGACAAGCAGAACACGCTCTTCTCGCAGAACGTCAGCGGCATCGATGTCAGCAACACGGCACTGCTCCGTGACACACGCTCACGCTCCACTGGTTTCTCCATTTCCACCACGAAGAACATCCCGACGCTCTATGCCAAATTTGGCGTGGGGGGAAGTTACAACTTCGGCAGTGGAGAGCAGGCCGTCGGACAAGCTGTCATCGGCACCCACTCGAATAGCTACAGCCTGCATGGCAACGCCACCATCACACCCGTCAAATGGCTCGAACTGAAATACGACATCAGCCATGGCTGGTCGCAGTCACGATACTCGAATGAAAAGAACACCTCGACCTCGCTCACACACAGCGGCGCCGTCCATGTTTTTCCCATCGCCGCCATGGACCTCTCAGTCAACTACGACCACGTGCGCCGCCAGCTCACCGCCGACCAATACAAGCGCATGTCCCTCTTCTACGCTTCGGCGCAGTACAAGCTGAAACGGCTCGTACTCCGCCTTGAACTCGACAATCTCCTGAACCAGCGCAACTACGCCTACACCATCTTCAACGGCGTCAACACCTACAGCTACGACTTCGGCCTATGTGGCCGCACGGTCCTGTTCAGAGCCATGTTCAAGCTATAACCTCAAGAATGCATCACATGAACAAAAAAGCCATCATCACCATTCTGTTTGCCCTCGCCATACATCCTCCCATATCCTCACAAACTCGGTCAACCCTTCCATTGTGGGAGCGCAAGAGTGCTCCTGCTGTCATATTGGGACGGTACGTTGACTGGAAAATAGGTGAAGACTGCAATCCTCCCGGCTTTTGGGGAAACCATAATTCACTGAAAGGCAACACCATCCCTGAAATAACAACTGATTCCATCGCTGGCCGATTCACCCTCGTGTGGGACATCTGTTACCCTCTACTATATGAATTTCATGGATGGTCTGTTTTGCTCTATCCTGGCGATACCATAAGAATAGACATTGACAGGTCGGCTTTCGCTGCATACGAAGCCTACAAGAAAGATACGCCTGCCGACAGTGTCACGACATCCAAATTACAGGAACTGTGGAAGAGGGCCGTACACATTGAAGGGGGTACCTTTGAGCAACCCCTGCCTGTCCATATGAAAGGGATGGTGCTTGGCTACCGTCGCGAATATGCCGAAGCGCATCTGCACGACACTTTTGATGAGTGGCGCGAAGTGTGTTGGAACGAGTTCCAGGAAGTGGTGTCGCAGATGGATTCACTCTCCCTCTTGCCTTGGGAACGGGAATACCATAGGATGCTTGTCGAACAGGATTATATCACCAAGTTAGGACAATTCATGTTTGCCAAAACCAGTTGGGGCTTGTTGAAAGATAACAAGGAGAAGGAAGCCTTCGAGAAGCAAGTGACCTTTAAAGACCCCCATGCCGCTGAACTCACATACTATCGCTGCGTTCCCGGCTTCTATGCCTGTCTGAACAATCTGTTTGACGAGGGTCGGAAGTACATCCAGGCCAATGGGTTGGAAGAGTCTCCTTTGGGATGCTGGTTCAAGGAGTTGGACGAAGCCCAGGCGGTGATGACTCGTGTGAAGGCCAAGCAGCTGGTGACAGACAGTGAGTTGGATGCCCTGTCTCCTGAGTTCCAAGTTCAGATCAGGGAGGTTCAGGCTCTACTGGAACAAGAGGCAGCCGACGGCAAAGGCATAAGCAGGGACTTGCCCGAAGGGGAGCCTCAGGAGTGGCTGCCGAAGATTGTTGCAGGGCACAAGGGGCGCATCGTCTTCATCGACTTCTGGGCTACCTGGTGCGGGCCTTGTCGCACGGGCATGAAAGAAATGGAAAGCGTGAAGGAGGAATTGAAGGCAAGGGGCGTGGATTTCATCTACATCACCGACACCAGCAGCAGTACCGAAGAC
>CADADN010000185.1:2166-4277 GCA_902786665.1 uncultured Prevotellaceae bacterium
CGATTTCAGGCTGGCCTGGCTTGGAAGGGATGACGCATGAATTTGATGACATAAAGTGAAAAAGCCACAAGCCATGAATAACATACCATATACTTGTGTGTTGGCATTGATGCTGGCGACAATGAGCATGGGACTGCAAGCAGAAGCACAGACCGTGGTGCTCGACACGTCGAATGTCGTTGTAGGGTATCATTATTCATGCAACACCAAGGACGCGGAAGGCAGGGCGGCCATTGATGAATATGACATCGCATTGCTGATAGGAAAGAAAATCGTGGCACAGAAGGGGTTTTGTGAATTGTCTTTGGATGAAGACGACAATGATGATTATGTCCGTATTCTGACAGAGCGCCAACATCACGTCCCGGAAATATACATTGGCTTTCCTGATGAAGACAAGGTCACCATCCGGGAGACTGTCCTCATGGACGATTTTGAGATGGTTGAGAAGAAAGGAGATGTCGAGTGGCTGATACTGTCTGATACCATTCAAATAAATGGCCATACCTGCAAGAAGGCAACCGCGAACGTGCGCGGTCGCCAATGGACAGCCTGGTTTGCAGAGGAACTCCCGATGCCCTATGGCCCATGGCTCCTTGGAGGGCTGCCGGGACTCATCCTGTGCGCGGAATCGGACGACATCCATAGGTTTCATATGACTTCCCTCTCGGCCACCTCATACCCCATTGAATACGAAAAACGCATCGACATCATGAGAACGTCAAGGAAAAAGTTCATCAAGTATAGGGACGGCATCACAAACAATCCCTCGTATCTCGCCAACCCATCCTCGCTGATTCCACCGGACATCGAGCGGCACAAAACCATCTACCAATTTGGCAATGGCATCGAGTTCGTTGAGATGAAGGGACATGTTTTCAATCCCCACCCAAATGTTTTCATACCTTTGGATTTGGAATAACCTCATAATACATTCAACAATATGAACAAACCGATGAAGAGAGTGCAATACAAGTTTGGTTGCTTTGCCGAACATGACGTTTTTAGCCTGAAATGCAAAAAGATTATCGTGACAATGATGGGACATGATGGCGGCGATGATTGCGGCAAAGATACATCAAGACAGCATCGACTTGTCAAGCCTGGTGGCGGTGTATGACTACGAATGCCAGACGCTGGACGCGGAAGGAAAGACGGTGACGGACAGGATGAAGGTGTGCGTGCAGGTGGGGCAGCACTGCACTCGCAGCTATCCCTACCGCAAGTTCCGCGAGGATACGGAGGGCTACGACTATGGGACGCCTGAAGAACTCGTCAAATGGAAAGAAGAGGCATACTGCTTCATGCCTGAGGTGTGGACGAACCATCCCGAGGGAATGACCACGGTTCGCGACGCCATCATCCCCAACATCTATGAGACACGGGAAGGGCGGAAGCCTATCGATTGGACGCTCTGTGATGACACGTTGACTGTCGGCGGATTCTTGTGCAAGACAGCCACCTGTCTGTTGCATGGCAGGAAGTGGACGGTGCACTATGCAGAAGACCTCCCCACATCGGCAGGACCATGGAAACTCTGCGGACTCCCGGGTATGATTCTCGAAGCCAAGACCGATGACAACGTCCACCGCTTCATCGTCGCAGACATCAGACGCACCGCCTCACCCATCTACTACGAGCACAACGCCATCACCTCAAGGATTGCAGAGGAGAAACTCATCAAGAACCGCATCAAAATCTTCGGTAACAAACTCTATCCCAAGAAACCGACTTATTACATCCCTAACCACCAAAGCATGAATGCTGATGAGACTTTCTGCCAGATTGGCGATGAAATCCTATGCGTTGTCAATGGCGTGTTGGAGTTGAACCAAGCACACGTGTTTCAACCACTGGAACTGAAATAAGACTATGAAAAAGGGGTTGCTGACAATGATGGCATTTGTCCTTACTGTGGGAGCGTATGGACAAACGGACAGTATTGACCAGTCACAGTTTGTGGTGGCTTATGACTTTGTGACGAACACGAAAGACAAAAACGGGAATGCCGTGACAGATTCCGTACAGCTGGCTGTCATCGTTGGGAGTCGCTCGGCCAAATGCATGGAGTTCAACCGCGCCATGATTGAAGACTTCGGGGAATGGGATAA
>CADADN010000186.1 GCA_902786665.1 uncultured Prevotellaceae bacterium
GGTGCTCAATCCCTCGGTCGGCATCAACTACACTTTCTCTGCCAACAGCAAGCTGTCCTTCTCCACGGGCTACTCGACCTCGATTGGCGACATGATGACACTGTTGACGGAGCCGATGCAGGTGAACTACCGCACCGTGCGCACCTCGTCGGGCATCATCGGCGAGTCGGATACGTGGCACACGTCGGGGGAATGGAAGTGGCAGCTGCCCATGCAGTACTTCACGTTGAGCCTTTCGGCCAGCCACAGCGAGGACAAGCAGAACACGCTCTTCTCCCAGAACGTCAGCGGCATCGATGTCAGCAACACGGCACTGCTCCGTGACACGCGCTCACGCTCCACCGGCTTCTCCTTCTCCACTACGAAGAACATCCCTACGTTCTATGCCAAATTTGGCGCGGGGGGAAGTTACAGCTTCGGCAGTGGGGAGCAGGCCGTCGGACAAGCTGTCATCGGCACCCACTCGAACAACTACAGCCTGCATGGCAACGCCACCATCACACCTGTCAAATGGCTCGAACTGAAATACGACATCAGCCATAGCTGGTCGCAGTCACGATACTCGAATGAAAAGAACACCTCGACCTCGCTCACACACAGCGGCGCCGTCTATGTGTTTCCCATCGCCGCCATGGACCTCTCTGTCAACTACGACCATGTGCGCCGCCAGCTCACCGCCGACAAATACAAGCGCATGTCACTCTTCTACGCTTCGGCGCAGTACAAGCTGAAACGGCTCGTACTCCGCCTCGAACTCGACAATCTCCTGAACCAGCGCAACTACGCCTACACCATCTTCAACGGCGTCAACACCTACAGCTACGACTTCGGCCTCTGTGGCCGCACGGTCATGTTCAGGGCCATGTTCAAGCTTTAACATCAAGAATGCATCCCATGAACAAAAAAGCAATCATCGCCATCCTGTTTGCCCTTGCCGTGCACCCTCCCATATCCTCACAGACTCGGTCATCCCTTCCATCATGGGAACGCAAGAGTGCTCCCGCTGTCATATTGGGACGGTACGTTGACTGGAAGGTTGGTGAAGACTGCAATCCTCCCGGCTTTTGGGGAAACCAAAATTCACTGAAAGGAAACTCTATCCCTGAAATAACCACTGATTCCATCGTAGGGCGATTCACCCTCGTGTGGGACATCTGTTATCCATTGCTGCATCAATTTTATGGATGGTCTGTTTTGCTGTTTCCTGGCGATACCATAAGATTGGACATTGACAGGGGGGCTTTCGCTGCATACGAAGCCTACAAGAAAGACACGCCAGCCGACAGTGTCACGACATCCAAATTACAGGAACTGTGGAAGAGGGCCGTACACATTGAAGGCGGCACCTTTGAACAGCCACTGCCTATCCACATGAAAGGGATGGTGCTTGGCTACCGCCGAGAATATGCCGAAGCGCATCTGCACGACACATTTGACGAGTGGCGCGAAGTGTGTTGGAACGAGTTCCAGGATGTGGTGACGCAGCTGGATACCCTCTCCCTCCTGCCGTGGGAACGGGAATACCACAGGATGCTTGTCGAACAGGATTACATCGCCAAGTTAGGACAATTCATGTTTGCAAAAACCAGTTGGGGCTTATTGAAAGATAACAAGGAGAAGGAAGCCTTCGAGAAGCAAGTGACCTTTAAAGACCCCCATGCAGCAGAACTCACGTACTATCGCTGCGTACCCGGCTTCTATGCCTGTCTGAACAATCTGTTTGACGAGGGTCGGAAGTACGTCCATGCCAATAGGTTGGAAGAGTCGCCTCTGGGATGCTGGTTCAAGGAGTTGGACGAAGCCCAGGCGGTGATGACTCGTGTGAAGGCCAGGCAAATGGTGGCAGACAGTGAGTTGGATGCCCTGTCTCCTGAGTTCCAAGTTCAGATCAGGGAGGTGCAAGCACTACTGGGACAAGAGTCAGCCGACGGCAAAGGCATGGGAAGGGACTTGCCCGAAGGGGAGCCTCGGGAGTGGCTGCCGAAGATTGTTGCCGGGCACAAGGGACGCATCGTCTTCATCGACTTCTGGGCTACCTGGTGCGGACCTTGCCGCACGGGCATGAAAGAAATGGAAAGCGTGAAGGAGGAATTGAAGGCAAGGGGCGTGGATTTCATCTACATCACCGACACCAGCAGCAGTACCGAAGAC
>CADADN010000187.1 GCA_902786665.1 uncultured Prevotellaceae bacterium
AGCGCATCGGCTAAAGAGATTCACGTATTTTTTTCACCACGGATTACACGAATGACACGGATTCTTCATTCTTCACTTTTCATGTCAGAGGACAAGAATTCGTCTAATTCGTGTAATTCGTTGTTCTTACAACACCTTCAAAAGTTGATTTTTACAACGAATTACACGAATTAGACGAATTTCATTGTTCACTCTTCATTCTTCACTCTTCATTTGGCGCCCCGCGCCACCACTCTTCACGTCAGAGGACAATTCTGACAAGGGGAAAACCCTTGCTCAAAAATTCTACACCCTATTAAATAATCGGGCTTTATATGATACGGATCAAATTTCAGGATTTGTATTGCCATGATTATGACGCAGATGGAAATCCTATTCATAGTGAATCAGAAATAAACAGCATATCTAATACTACAACATCATCTCCCTCCACCTCAAACAGGAAAAGTGGCTGTTTGGGTATTATTGTAGCACTAATCATATTTACTTCTTTCTTCATTAATGTCTTGTAAATAAGAAGCACAAAACTCTTATACTTCCCATTTACACAACACTATTCCTGCAAACTATGGGATGTCTACATTTTCAGAGTTAGTTGGTAGATAGTCGTTCCTTCAGCCTCGTATTCCGCTTTTGGACGACCATATTGTGGATGGAATAGGACAGTGCCTTGGTGGTGCCCACAATGATACAGATTTTCTTGGCCCTGGTGATACCCGTATAGACGAGGTTTCTCTGAAGCATCACGAAATGGGTCATAAGCAAGGGGATGACCACCACGGGATATTCAGAGCCTTGTGATTTGTGGATGGTCGTGGCATATGCCAAGGTCAATTCGTCAAGTTCCGAGTCCTCATATTCCACATGCCTTTCCTCGAAGCGGACTGTTAGGGAACGGTCATCCATATTGACACTCTCTATATACCCCACATCACCATTGAAAACATCCTTGTCGTAGTTGTTGCGTATCTGCATCACCCGGTCGCCCTGGCGGTATTTGAATCCCCCTCGATTGAGTGACTCTCCCTCGGGGTTGATGGCTTCCTGAAGGATAATGTTTAGGTTGGCGGCGCCCACTACGCTGCGCTGCATGGGGGTGAGCACCTGGATGTCGTTGGTGCTGATGTGGTATGCCTTGGGAATGCGGTTCTTCACAATGTTGACAATCTCTGCTGCGGCCAGACTCGGGTCTTCCTTCTGGATGAAGAAGAAGTCGGTGTCCCTTCCATTGCTGATGTCGGGGAAGTAGCCCTGGTTGATTCTGTGGGCATTGGTGATAATTCGGCTACTCATTGCCTGGCGGAAGATGCGGGTGAGCCGCACCACAGGGATGCGTTCTGAGTCGATGATGTCGCGGAGCACGTTTCCTGCTCCGACGCTGGGCAACTGGTCGATGTCTCCGACAAGTATCAGACGCATGTCGATGGGGATGGCCTTCAGCAGGGAGTTCATCAGGATGATGTCTATCATGGAGCACTCATCGACAATGAGTGCACCGCCATCCAAGGGATTCTCATCATTGCGGCCATAGCCTTCGGCAGGATTGTATTCAAGGAGGCGGTGGATGGTCTTCGCCTCCTTGCCTGTTGCCTCGCTCATTCGCTTGGCGGCTCTTCCCGTTGGGGCGGCAAGAAGTATACGCAGCCCCATGGACTGCAAGGCGGCGATGATGCCTATGGTCGTAGTGGTCTTACCCGTGCCAGGTCCCCCTGTCAGCACCATGACCTTGGACTGTACGGCTTGCTTGATGGCGGTCACCTGGACGTCATCGTAATGGATGCCCGTTTTCCTGACAATCTTCTCGATGTTCACGTTTTCTTCAAAGAGGTCTTTTGAGGAAGTGTCGATCAACCGTTTGAGTTTATTGGCGACACCACACTCCGCATAGTAGAAGGGTGGCAGGAAGATGGCATCCTCGTCGATGACCAGGTCCTCTTTCTCAATCATCTGGTCGAGCGTGGCGGTAATGGGTTCCTCGTCTGCCTGCAGCAATTCCTTCGCCGTCTTCAGCAGCTGTTCCCTTTCTGCATAGACGTGGCCTTCCTCGGAGAGTTTGCCAAGGGTATAGAGGATTCCGCTACGGCATCGGCGCGGGTCGTTGTTGGTGTAGCCCAGGTTCTTTGCGATGGAGTCGGCTGTCTTGAAGCCGATGCCCCAGATGTCATCGGCCAGGCAATAGGGATTGTCACTGACTTTTTCAATGCTCTCTTTGCCGTATTTCTTATAGATTTTCGCTGCGAAAGTGGAACTGACGCCATGCCCTTGGAGGAATACCATGATGTCCTTCACGTCCTTCTGCTTCTCCCAACTGGTTCGGATCAAAGCGACACGTGTCTTCCCTATACCCGGGACTTCAAGCAGCCGGTCGATTTCGTTCTCTATCACGTCGAATGTGGCCAGACCAAAATGTGAGACGATGAGCTTGGCAAACTTCGGGCCGATGCCCTTGACCAGGCCGCTG
>CADADN010000188.1 GCA_902786665.1 uncultured Prevotellaceae bacterium
AACCTACGAAGTCAAAAGACAACGGATTTACAGTCCGCCCTCGTTAACCGCTGGAGCACTTCCGAGTTTTATTGTGGAGCCTCGTGGAGTTGAACCACGAAAGCAGATTTTCAGTCTTGCGCATACACCTAACGTCTGCCAAAGCTCCTTGCCATGTTGCCCTAGACGGATTTGAACCACCACTTGCAGATCCAGAATCTGCCGTGCTGCCATTACACCATGGGGCAATGTAGCGGAGACTAAAGGATTCGAACCTTTGAGACGTTTCCGTCTGTCGGTTTTCAAGACCGGTGCAATAAGCTAACTCTGCCAAGTCTCCAGTTTCGTGACTCGTGGAAGATTCGAACTCCCGACACCGACGTTCGTAGCGTCGTGCTCTGTCCAACTGAGCTAACGAGCCATGTTTTGCGGAAGCAGGAGGATTCGAACCTCCGGAACCTGGACGGTTCAACACGTTAGCAGTGTGCCGCTTTAGACCTCTCAGCCATACTTCCTTATTGTTTTCGCTTGCAAAGTTATGATGGCCAGATGAAGCCTTTTTTCGTGCAAGGAATAAAAATGATAGAATCTTTCATTTTTCCCTCTTTTGGCATGAAATCACCATCAAAAACATGGCCGCACAAAAAGGGAGCAGCCCCGTATGAAGCTGCTCCCAATGCTTGCTGATCTATTTCTTGATGCTATGAAATCTCGATGGCCTTGACCTCTTTCTTCTCCTCTTTCTTCACCTTTGGCAGGGTGACGGTCAGGATGCCGTTCTCCACCTTGGCTGCGATACCTTCCTTGTCCACATCCTCCGGCAGCGTGTAGTTCTGCTCGTAGTTCGAGTAGCTGAACTCGCGGCGCAGATAGTGATGTTTCTTGTCCTCATCCTTGTGCTCCATCTTGTTCTCGATAGCGATGCAGAGGTTGCCGTCGTCGTTGATGCTCACACGGCAAGATTCCTTCTTGATGCCCGGAGCGGCCAGCTCCATCGTGTAGGCACTCTCATCTTCCTTCACATTTACGGCAGGTGCTGTAGTGTTGACGCGAGGCATAAAATCGTTGTTAAAGAAATTTTCGAACACAGTAGGCAGCCAGCCATTTGTTCTCATCAAACTTGTCAACATAATCTTTACCTCCAAATTATATTTTAGTTATACGATGTTGTTTGGGATACCTTGGATAACTCCTTGGCTCTCACCATACTTCTTGCAACAAACGTGCCATTGACCCAAAAGTGACAAGATGTCATTTGCCCTTGACAAAATGGCAAGGTCTGGCATGCTTTCGCATACGAAAAGGCCGGCATGAAAACGTGTTCAATACTTGCAAAAGTAGGCTTGAAAATGTGCTTCTTGTCACGTCCATGCGTGTTCATTACTTCGCAAAGATAAATGGCAGCCCGCTCCCGCCGTCGGCTTTCACGGCAATTTTCCTTTCCCTGTCGGCTGCCTTTGGCAGACAAAAATTTCCGCAAACCTTCCGAATGGCTTGCGCTCGCTGCCATCTTTTGGGGCGGCGTAATAACAACTCCTGGACGCAAGAGCTGCAAAGCGCAGCAAAGCCGGAAGGGGAATAAACATCGGGAATATGAAAACGAAAGAACAACTTGACCAGCTCTCCGCCATGATTGGCGAGGCTATCCGCAACTATCATCGGGCGGTGGAGGAAAACCTCCTTGAACTTGGGCATCCTGTGAGCGTTCAGGATACCTACAATGTGGATGTGAGGGGAATCACCCTGGGCATCATGAGCGACAACCGGGTCGTCACCGGTGTCTTTGACCAAATCAGATGCTGCAGGAACGACAACATCGAGGTGCATTGCACCTCATGGGATTATGGCAAGACAGACGAGTGGGTGCACCTCTCCGCCCTTGGGGAGGCGGGAGACTATGTGCTGGAAGCCATCCAGTGGATTGACCGTGACAAGCTGATGGAAGTGGACGGTGGCGTGTGGAGCGGAACGGCCAATGAGGTCTACTCTTTCTGCTCCTCCGAAATCGCTCTCTACTTCATCCATGAGAATGGCCTCATTGAGGATTTGTTGTGGCATGAGTCCATTGATGACTTCATCGGGATACGGGGTGTCTTCGCAGTGGAGAAGACCCAATACGAAACGGCCATCAGACAGATAGAGCAGCATGACCAGGAATAGCAAATACGGGTCTTTTTCTTTTTGCGGACGATAATCGACAAAGGGGCTCTGAGATTGAGGAAGTTAACAAAAGTTGACTCCTCCATGCTTTCGAACTGTCTGCCGTTGCTCAACTTAAATAGTGTTAGGCAAAGGCTAAGGTCAACCAAGTCCCTCTGTCTTTGCGTATTCCTTAGAATGGAAGAACCGCTCATGCCTTACCTCCTTCCCTGAAGTCGGTAATGTCGGATATGATGCAACGGGCAATCTCCGACAACGGGATGTGAGGACATACAGGTATTCCATATCGAAATAGTACAAACCTACAAAGTTCGTCTTTTTCTCCCGTGGGCAAACGTGGTGCAAACGTGGTTTTTGTGTAAAAAATGTTAAACCTCAAAGTGTTGTGTTACAGCACTTTGAGGTTTAATCCTTGTTTTCCCAGCAACCTCGTATGTGGTTCTTACGTAATTCAGCGTGGTCAACCGTCTCAATCGTCGAAATTTTTGGCTACGAGAATGGCATCTTTCAAATCCTTGCAAAACAATTTCTTCATTTTGGCATCGCTGCTTTCAGCGTCATGATAATGAGACTTGTAAAAGCCGATGCCTATATCGCATATGCCTAGTATTTGCTCCTTCCATTCATTTGCCAGGCAAACGTCACGAAGGTGGTCTGCAGCCTTAAGCCGTATTTTCGGGCGGCAAGCCGCCTGTCTTTCCAAAAAGCAAAATGGTTATGCAATACTTTACTATATATGTGGCAAGTATTGCATTTCAGCTTTACTGGCCGCACTTAATTACGAACCACTTTAATCATTTCATATGACATGATCACCGTCCATGCGGAATGCTCGGGCATCGGGATAGGCTCTGGAAACACGACACCGGAAGATTGTGAATCCAACGCTTCCGTGTTTGAGGAGGATAGGACAATCAGACCACAATCGGTGTGGGATAGCTGACAACACGATATTCTCCGAGTCTTACGACAATATCAGGGGCGGAAATATCATATAGAGAATATTATTCCCCGATTTTGAAAATAATTCTTGGAAAAAGTATTGCAGTTCTGAAATTTTTGCTTACATTTGCAGCCGTAACAAGAATAGCAGTAGCTGGAAAAGAGATAACGTCCGCTGACCTCGAAACTGGAAATTCAAACGTCTTCAATTAGGACCCTTACAGCTAACAAAGATATACACAAGGATTTCGCCTACACTTTTTTTGTGTCCGCAAGTCTTCCTTGTCCCATTCCAAAGCCTTCAAGTTACAATGACTCTCAACTGGAAAAAAATATAAATTGTATGTCGTTCGGTAGCGTTTTTGCAGGGATTGTCGTCGCCTACGCCGTCTATTATGCCGGCAACGTCCTCTATGACCTGAGATTCAGGAAGTCAAAGGAGGATAATGTCAAGACAGAAGAGGAGGAGGTGGACATTGACGAGATAGCGGGGGAGGTCATCCAAACCCAGGAGGTCAACAAGCACTCTTTGTCTGACTACATGCCCTCCGTGGATGATGAGGACAGGGAGGCGGAGATCATGTGCAATGCCGCCTACAAGGTCAAGGTGGAGGAGGTCTGCCAGATGTTCGACAGGAACCCCGACCACCCCGACAACCCTCTGGGAAGGTCCAAGATCGCCTTCTGGGTGAAGGACGAGGGGATGTGATGAACGTCCCCGCCGACGACATGGGCTGTCTGAGACCACTTCCGGTCTACAGAATAAGATCAGCATCAAAACAACCGTATCTCACAAGGGTACATTTCTTTAATTCTTTAATTACTTTAAAAGATGTGTCAAGGCCTGGATGCCGCCCGCACAGCGGAACCCACCGACAACCACAAGGCCGCACAATCACTTTCTTTAATTCTTTAGGTTTCTTTACAAGGATGCTCATGGGTCAGGCACGGCCGGCCCTTCGCTGAGGATTCCCGAGGCATGT
>CADADN010000189.1 GCA_902786665.1 uncultured Prevotellaceae bacterium
ATTCAGCCTCTCTTACCTTTGCATCGTGATTCAGAAATGTTCTAAACTTCAGCTATAAGAGCTGATTTTTTTGTTCACACAATCTGATTTTTGTAGTTTTGCTAGGAATTCAGGTTGTAGGAGTGAGGCGGATAGGCCTCAAGGTAAGTCATGGAACTATACCGTCTCGGAGATATGTCCGCCCGCTCCTTTAAAGATCTTCAGAGTCAGGACAAAGAATCTAAGGGCACAAGTATGTGACCCACAGTTTGATCAAGAGACAAGACGAGCAGGGTCGAAATCTGATTCACACATTGATAGTTTAAAAACAAAGACAATGAAACCAGACTTACAAATGAAGGTGGACAAGTATTTCCGCCAGTGTGTAGGCATCGATGTGGCAAAAGACACCTTTATGGCTTGTTTGTCCATGCTTGACATTGCGACAGACGAGGGCAGGAGTTCCCAAACTGTGGAGTTTGCCAACAACAAGCACGGCTTTAACCAGCTTGTCAAGTGGAGCCGCAAGGAAGCGGTGAGGGAAGCCAAGTTGACATTTCTTATGGAAGTTACCGGAGTCTACCATGAAAAATTGGCGCATCATCTCCAAAAGCTCGGATTTCAGGTGTACGTGGTCTTATCAAGCCGGGCCAGGAAATATGCCGAGTACGAGGGGATAAAGACCAAGACGGACTCCATGGATGCGTATGCGCTGTCAAGATTCGGATGCGCAGCCCACCACCTCGTGCCATGGACTCCCCCAAAGCCCATCTACGCTGCCCTCCGTATGAAAACACGCTTCGCTTCTCACCTTAACAAGGTTCGCACGACAATCGGCAACCAGTTGCATGCCCTCAGCAATTCCTTCGAGAAGGATGCTGCGCTTGAGCGTATGTATAAAAGCCTGATAGACAAGATTGACAAAGAACTTGAAGACGACGACAAGGCTATAGAAGAGCTCATAGACACAGACGCAGAATTGAAAAGCCGGATTGAGAAGGTATGCTCCATCACCTCTGTGGGAATGAAGACGGCTGTCACTGTAATAGCGGAAACCGGCGCCTTCGAGTTCATAACCAGCCAAAAACAACTGGTAAGCTATGCAGGGCTGGATGTGGTTTCGAGCCAGTCCGGTCCTAATGACCCCAGGCACCACATCTCGAAAAAAGGCAACGTCTATATACGCGCTGCACTGTATATGCCGGCAATAAACGCATGTATGTATAACAAGCGCGTATCGGAATTGTATGAGAGGGTCAAGGAGAAGAACCCAAATGCAAGGAAGGTTGCCGTTACTGCCGGAATGAGAAAACTCTTAATACAGATTTACACCATTTGGAAAAAGAACGAGCTGTTCGATAAGCAGAGATAAACAGGCTTAAGGCCTTACTTTTGACGAAAAGAAGAAGGAACAACAAGATGTTGTCCCTTCACGAGATAGACGGATGCCCGTCTCCAGCAAAAGCTGCCAGACGAGCGTCTTCCCTTGGTATGTGCAAAATTAAAGGATATTCTTCTAAAAGCCAAATATATTAAGAATTATTAAAATGTTCTTTTTTTCTTCTTCTTGTCTTGGTTATTAGCACAGAATCTCCGAGGCTGGATACCTAAACAGGTGCTTGCTCCGAGGCAGGCCCCTCTATAGGTTGGATTTACTTGGCGTAAGTGATGGTGATAGTCTGCACGCGGAGCTGCACGCCGCCTTTTGTCAGACTGGGGTCGGCATTGGTGTAGACAGCGGTGTTACCGGAGAACGTGACGGTAGCAGTCTTGTTGCCTACCTCGTTCGTTCCGTTGTACACGTCACAGGTGAATACAATCTTTGCGATGGGCTTTGAAGCGTTGAAAGTAATGGTATTGTTGAGATAGACACGCACGCCCTTGGTCTTAGTGTAGAAGGTTGGTGCCGTTGGTCCATTGCCTTTGGCAAAGGTAATGGTCGTGCCATCTGAAAATATAGCCTCAGTGACGGTTTTCGTATCTTCAAAGCCTTGTTGACTCAAGTCGATCGTCGCTGTCTCTGTCCCGGCTGTTGCTTTGGTATTGGTCAGTGTCAAGATATTGCCGCTGATGCTTACTCCCTCACCGGTGGCTGGTGTCTCCGGAGTCGTTGCGCCACTGCCCTCTCCTTCCAGCGAGACGATCT
>CADADN010000190.1 GCA_902786665.1 uncultured Prevotellaceae bacterium
TCCTTTTTCTTCCTTTTTCATCTTGTTTATTGCAATCTTCTACAATCAATAATGTCTTGTTGACCAAATGCTTAGAGATTTGTGTATAAAGATCAGCCCGACATCGGGAGGGGGCTCAACCGCACCTCCTCGGTGCTCGTTCATTAAGGTACCGCTCCCTTAAAGCGGTCGCTGTGAGGTTTTTACGCAACAGAGTTGCGATTTCCTTTGTTCGCTCCGCTCACCTTGCTCAACTTTGCTCAACCGTGTTTACTACATCAACAACAATTTTGTTATATGGAAGTGCCATTGGGAGCGGTAACCAAACACACGCTTAAAAACCTTTAAAAAAATCCCTGCTTTGTCTCTTTTTGTGAAAATAGCACTACCTTTGCAGTCCTAATTCTACAAAAAGATTGCATATCCCTGCGGGGAACTAGTAAAACAATAAAAGAGATGAGACAGACAAGAACAAGGATGTATTCCGCCATTTTCCTCAAGGCTTTTGCCATCATCGCTTTCATTTGCGGAACAATCGGTGCCCAGGCACAGGTGATGAAAGCTGCCGACCTCGAGAAATATGCCAAGCAGCGTTATGGTGACAAATGGCTCGACGCAGCCAAGAACCTCGCTTCCGAGCTCAACTTGGACAAGAACGAATCTCTCACCTACCAGCAGGTGATTGAAGCACCGGGAAAGACCAAGCAGCAGCTCTATGTGACTTTGAACTATTGGGCCACCGCCACTTTCAAGGACAAGCAAGCCATCACGCTCGACGACAAGGATGCTGGCTGCATCATCATATCATCGACCATCCCCAACATCGTGGAGCATGTCGGCACTCTCAACAAATATTCCGTGAGCATCACGCCGGTCATACGCCTTGACATCAAGGATGGCAAGGTGCGCGTCACCTACACGGTGCAGAACTACGACATCCTTGCTGATGTTAGTGGAGGATGGCTCAGTCCGACTGATAATAACAACAAGACCTACGGAGACTCCAAGCGGAAGAGGAACGACGCCACCAATGCCAATCTCTATGATGAATCATGGGAGATTGCCAGGCATTATCCTTTCGTGGATAAAGACCCGCAGAAGCGCACTTGTGCCAAGGCACTCGTCATGGCACACGCCTACTCCAATGCCATCATCGACAAGGTGGAAGAGGCCCTCAGGAACGGCATCGTCGGCAATGACGACGATGACTGGTGATTGGCTTCCTCTCTTTCCTGAAGTGAAGGATTGGAGGATTTTCAGGGATGCAGGGCTTGCCCTGGTTTTCCCCGGTGCATGCAGTCAGAGATGGCTGCATTTTTTTTTGGCTGCAACAATGTTGCAGCATAGTGAACCAACTCTTGATAGCATCTTTTTGGTTGATAATGACAATTATTTGGAAAAAAAAGTATTATTTTGCAGCCGATATCATTCCATCAACTAATCATCATCCTGCAAAAACCCTAAAACGATGAACATCCAACTGAAATACTTGTTTATGGCCTTGCTGCTTGGCATGGCGGGAAATGTGAATGCTCAGAATGATTCTCCAAAGACTTTCGCCCAAACCATAGCGGTTCCAGCCGACAACATCAGGGTCAGCCGCCGCCCGCCTGTAGGAGAACGATTGTTCGTCTCGGAAACCATCGAGAAGAAAATCACGGAGGTGAAGAAACTGCTGAAAGACGCGCCCTACCTCGCGTGGATGTTTGAGAACTGCTTCCCCAACACGTTGGACACCACCGTGCATTACAGTCTGACCGACGATGGGGAGGATGACACCTTCGTCTACACCGGCGACATCCATGCCATGTGGCTGCGTGACTCGGGTGCACAGGTGTGGCCCTATGTGCAGTTTGCCAAGAACGACGAGAAGATACGCCGCATGGTCAGGGGCACGATACTGAGGCAGTTGAGGTGCATCTGCCTCGACCCTTATGCCAATGCGTTCAACATGGGACCTACCGGCAGTGAATGGGAGTCGGACTATACCGAGATGAATCCTTACCTCCATGAAAGGAAGTACGAGATAGACTCGCTGTGCTATCCCATTCTGAATTTTCATTAAATTTGTAACGACTATCCATATATTTTGTTAAAATGTTATAAATAAGGCGGTTTTGCCGCCTTATTGTTTTGCGGTCTCGAA
>CADADN010000191.1 GCA_902786665.1 uncultured Prevotellaceae bacterium
GCCGCGCTCCAGGAAGCCGTCCTGCACGCCGCCTTGCAGCACCACGCCTGAACCCTGCCCCATTGCGGAAATGGCGACAAAGGTGAGAATGATGGTGATCAAACGATTGACCATAAATTTTTCCTCTTTAATTGACCTTTCGTCTTCTTACGTCGCGATTCGGCAGAGTCAGTGCAAGCACTGCTCTGCTCTCATTGCTCCGTCAGTTCCATCGGACTGTATGGATGGTCTTTGAATTCTGGTCCCGCTTCTGATGTCAACACTCTGACCCAGTTCACGTTGATTTTCTTCTGAAGTTTCAGCATTTGTTCCCGCGTCACCTTTTTGAACCCCGAGAAGTTCCATTGTAATATGGGGCGTTGCACCCGTTCCAGTTTCACCAGCTCGAAGTCGTATTCTTTCTTGGCATCGGAAATCTTCACAATCAATCCTGGAAGGCCGCCGAACTTCCACGGCCCTCGACGGATGGGAATCTCGGAGGTGAACCATGCTTCGTAGTCGCGACCTCGCCAATGGCATGTTGCCTTCTGGCAACTGTAGCCTTGGATGGTTAGCAGCTCATCAGTCAATTCCCACTGCTGCAAGGGATATTCCTCGGTGTATTGGCAGCATTCCCTTTCGAGATTCATCGGCATGATGGCATACTCCGTCAGCTGGTTGTCCTTGATATAGATTTCGTCGAACTGGTATTCCGACCAGTAACTGGGGAACTTGCCACCGAACTTACGCTGTGCATAACCGCTCTCCCCTGCACTGTTTTTGATCAATACCGGCTTGTAGGTCGAGTCGCTGTGTGCTACGAAATAGCTGGCATACTTCGTGTAAGTCTTTCCCACCTGAAGCCAACCAAGGTCGATATATGTGTTTTCATCCTTGATGTCATCGGCATTGAATGCATAATACACGGTCACGTCGGCCTTGTCAATCTCTTTAGGCGTGGTCTTACCCCTTCTGAATGAAGGCGCCACTTCTCCCTGCTTCCACTGGGCACTTATTCCGCAGCAAACAGTGGTGAAGGCCAAAACGATAGTGATGATTTTCTTGTTCATATTGCTCATTCTAATTCTAACTGTTCAAAGGGGTAGCGTTCTGTGCGCACCTGCATGGTGCCGTTATACATGCGGCCCGACAGTT
The DNA here is from genome assembly GCA_902786665.1 of uncultured Prevotellaceae bacterium. Taxonomy (GTDB): domain Bacteria; phylum Bacteroidota; class Bacteroidia; order Bacteroidales; family Bacteroidaceae; genus Prevotella. The sequence continues at coordinate 1,135 of CADADN010000191.1, forward strand.
CGTTGTACTTCACGTTCCAGTCGCGCTGCATCTTCAGGACTTTCTTGCGGTCGCTGTCCTTGAAGAAACGTTCCTCCAACTGGTAGATGGGGAACGAGCCGTTCTCCACGCTGACGGCCTCCCATGTGTAGAGGCGCTTGGTGTCGTAAATTTTCATGATGAGACCCGGCAGTCCGCCGAACTTCCACGGGCCGGACTTCAAGGGGATGGCTGACGTGAACCATGCCTCATAGTCGCGTCCGCGCCAATGGCAAGTGGCCCGCTGGCACTGATAGCCACAGATGCTTTGCTTCTCGCTTCCGAGCGTCCACTGCATCGACGGCCACGGCTCCGTGTAACGGTATTGGATGAACTCGGCCGCCGGCATCACTGCCCACTCGGTCAGTTCTTTGCCACGGACGAAAATTTGTGAGTATTGATACTCCGACCAAATATCCTTTCGGAAACCTTTCAACTTGAGTGCATTGGGATAGTGGGGCTTACGCGGGTTGGCCTTTAGCCATGCCCGCAGGGCCTCGTCGTTCACGGCCAGGAAGTGGCTGGCATACTGCGTCATGCCTTTGTCGGTGAGCAGTTGTCCGCAGTCTATCCATGTGTCCTCATCTTTCAGGTCTTTGGCATTGAAGGCATAGAGTATGCGGATGTTGCTTGTGCCAATCACAGTAGCTTTCACTACGCCGTAGTCCACCTGTCGCGGACGGGTAGCCGTGCTCTGCTTCTGCTGCGCACTCGCCACGCCGCACACAGCGGCGAGGGTGATGATGAGGGTGATGATTTTCTTGTTCATGATGATTACTCCTTCTCTAATGGCTCAAAGGGAACCTTCTCGTTATCATGAGTCCAGCCTATTGCCCTCCAATAGTCCTCATTATACAATTTCTGTCGCTGCCACACGCTCTTGCGAGTTGATTTCGGGTAGAGTTTGTCGGGGTATTGAGAAATAAAGAACTTCCCTTGCTCGATGG
>CADADN010000192.1 GCA_902786665.1 uncultured Prevotellaceae bacterium
CGGTCGCGGGAAGGCATGACGGGATTAGCATTTGCGTCATAACGAAAGATATTAGTGCGACCGAAGATGTTGTTCAACGAGGTATAGACGATGACCTTTGGACTTAACAGATAGGTGAGGTTCACATCTACACTGTTGTAATGTGGAGTGGTGCCGGAAAGGAAGTGTCGTCCACTGGCGTATGATTCAGCGAGTCCGATGATAACTTTGCCAATGGCGTATTTAGCTGTCATTCGCAGATTGTGACGAGAGACGTAATCGGGTGTCCGCACTTCGGTGTAGTTGAGATATAGCCGTTCGGAATCATTGAATGAATAGGAAAGTGAGGTAGTCAGATGTTTAACGAACGAATGATTCTCAACGAAGATATCCAAGCCTCGGCTTGTGCCGTAGCCATGTGGTTGATAAACGCCATCCTCCAACAAAGGTAAATGGTGATATTTCTTCCAATAAGGCTCGATGCGTAGGAGTGTGGCCTTTGTTTTATACTGCATAGAGAATATGGTATGGTCGGCTGTGCTTTGACTGAAGTCACCTCGGCTTTGTGCTAAATAGTCATTTTGACTGTAACGACCTGCCACCAAAGAGAATTGAAGATTCTTGTTGGGAATATAACTCAGTGTCGCCCTCGGCATCAGTAGGCAATCTGTCTTCATCATTTCTGCCCTTGCTGACATGTTGAGGAATACGCGGGGAATAATGCGCCACCGGGCATCGACATGAGCAGCAAATATGTTATAGTCAAGCTGATAATGATCGGATTCATATCTCAGCGTGCTATTGCGGATATAGTTTTCAACCCCTGCCGACAGTTTCAAAACGTCGGAACATACCTTGCATACTTCGGCCTTCACATGTACTTCATTACGAAAATTATGATAATGGTCACCAACCATTCGTGCGTCATCGATATTGGTAAGCACAGAAGAATTAGCGATACCCGTATAGAGGCTGTAGCCGTGTCCTATCGTAGTACGATGTGTGATGTTTGCATAGATATTATGTTCCTTGAGAGAAAGACTACGCCTGTCGATTTGCTGTCCGACAGACGTCAAGTCATAGCCGACATAAGACTTCAACACACTCGAAGTGTTAAACTCTTTTTTATATTGTGCCTCGCATGATAACTTACGGTAAGGGCGAATAAATTTCTGCTGCTGCTTGAACAACTGGTCATATAGTCCCATGCTGGTGAAGGCAGCATTGAATGATAGGCTACTGTTCTGATATGCTTTAGTGCCGCCGATGTTCCAGTCCACTAAGGATGCACTTATGCCGAATTTGTCACTTGTAGCTGCATCAGTAGTTTCCATGGGGAGAACTGACGAAAGTGCTTGGCCGTATTCACCGCCATAGCCGCCTAACGAGAAATTGATGCCTTTGAACAGAAACGGCGAGAAACGCCCGCGGACAGCAGTATTCTCCGTATTAGTGCTATAAGGCACGAGGACGTGCATCCCGTTCACAAACGTCTGGCATTCGTCGCTCTCGCCACCACGTACATATAGTTTGCCGTTCTCGCCAACCTTCTGAGTACCTGGAAGTGTCTGTAGTGCCGCCACGATGTCACCACACGAGTTGCCTGCCATCACCACATCCAGAGCATCCATTATCTTGAAGTTTTCACTCTTGCCGAAGCTGAAAGTGCTGGCTGTGACTACCACTTCATTGATGGTGGTTGTCTGTTCGTTCATTCGTATGGTGAGATTGTGCATATGGCTGATGTTGGCTGTCAGCGTATAGTCCTCATACCCGATAAAGGTGGCTTTAAGGATTGCTTCACCTGATTGTAAGGTTGTAAACGAGAAGCGCCCAAGGGAGTCGGTGAGGCATCCGTCAATTGTGCCTAATATAAATATGTTGGCACTGGCGAGCGGTTCGCGTCCGTCAGTAACAACACCCGAAATGGTGGTCTGTGCAGCCAAATTGCAGACTACCAACAGCATTAAAACGATATGTGCAATGCGATGGTTCATGCCGCAAAGATACGGCAAGAAACTGAAGCCTCCAAATATCCGTGACAGACAGCTTAAAACGCTGATGGAAAACTAAGCCCGATGACGGATGACTAAGTTTGCGGACGAATGACTATGCGATAAAAGACTTCAGCCGAGGCACATATGAGCGAGATACGGGGATGCTGTTTGTACATGACCCAAGTATCAGTTGATAGCCATTGGAGTTGCCCTTGGCAGAGGTGATATTGTTCACATTAACCACAAACGAACGATGGCATTGGAAGATATTCCCATAGGCTTTCATTTCCTCAATCACAGCTGTTAGTGTAGTATGAATCTCCAAGGTCGTCAGCTTGCCGTCTTTCAGATAACAGACGGAGACATTGTTCTTTTGAGCCTCAATATAAAGCAGGTTATTGATGGGAATCGTGAGGTCGTTTCCTCGAACATTTGTATCGTGGATAGTTATCGATATATCCTTTTGTTCTTCAGTCGTATTGCTTAGCAGCGCCTCCATCCTGTCTTTTAGACTTCGGTTA
>CADADN010000193.1 GCA_902786665.1 uncultured Prevotellaceae bacterium
TGAGGGCTGTGGCTGCATCGGTGTAATTACTCCAGATTTTCTGGTTAGTACCCGTGAAGGTATACTCCTTGGCAGCATCCACCTTCAGCAGACAGGCTTAACGCAGAGAGTAATAATTTCTTCATATACTTCGTTTAATTGATTGTAAAACTTCTATATTAAATAGATTTTCATCGCCACAAAGATATGAAAAGTCTTTCAACCATGCAACTTTTCCCACGTTTTTTTGCTGTTTTCTCGAACAATCATCAAAAAAGCACTAAATCCTGCAAGCGGGTATGCAAGGATTTTGCACGAGCGCCAGCAAAGGATGTCTAAAGGCACTTTTGCACATACCGCAGCACAAAGACCACAAACAGCACCCACACGGTGGGACTGATTTGGCGAAAGCCCTTTATGCCCTTGCCGGCTTTCATCAGCACATACATGATAAGACCCAGCATGAAACCGTCACTGATGCTGTAGCTCAGCGGTATCAGCAGCATGGTGACAAACGCAGGGACGGCCTCAGAATAGTCATCCCATGCCACACTGGTGGTGTTGGCACACATCATCACGCCCACGATGACAAGCGCAGGACCTGTGGCAGCAGGGGGTATGGAAAGGAACAGCGGACTCAGAAACAGCGCCAGCGCAAAGCAGACCGCTACGACAAAGGCTGTGAGTCCCGTACGTCCGCCCACAGCCACACCTGCGGCACTCTCCACATAGGTTGTCGTGGTAGAAGTGCCCAGACAGGCACCGGCAGCAGTAGCCACGGCATCTGCCATCAGCATACGCCCGACACCGTCGACCCTCCCCTTCTTATCCACCAAACCGGCTTTCAACGAGACGGCAATCACGGTGCCGATGGTATCGAAAAGATCAACACAGAGGAAGGTCATCACCACTATCAGCATGTCCCACGAGAGGACATCATGCCACTCAAACTGCAAGAAGACAGGTGCCAGCGAAGGCGGTGCGGAGAAGAGTTCATCAAAACGCGTCACACCCATCGGGATGCCGATGAACGCCGTGAGAAGAATTCCCCAGAGGAGCCCTCCACGTATGTTTCTGACAAAAGTCAGTCCGCAGATGACAAGACCGATGAGAACCAGCAGAATTGACGGTTTGTCAAAGTTGGCAAGGGTCACCTGCGTATTCTCGTGGGCAACAATGATGCCACAGTTCTGCAGACCGATAAAAGCGATGAAGAGTCCGATACCCCCTCCGATAGCCGACTTCATGACGGCAGGAATAGAGTCGGCAATCAACTCCCTGACTTTGAAGAACGAGAGCAGGATAAAAAGGAGACCCTCGATGAATACGGCCGTCAGCGCAAACTGCCAGCTGTAGCCCATCCCGAGACAGACGGTAAAAACAAAAAATGCATTGATACCCATGCCAGGCGCCAGCCCCAAAGGTTTCTTGGCATAAAAAGCCATCATCAGGGAACCGATGACAGAGGACAGTACCGTAGCGGTGAATACCGCACTGGTAGGCATTCCCTGCGGCTCAAGCGCACTAAAGATTCCCGGATTCACTGCCAGGATATAGGCCATGGTCAGAAAGGTGGTAATCCCGGCATAGATTTCCGTTCGCACGTCATGTTGCGTAGCGTCAAAACCAAATAGTTTCTGTAGCATATTGCAAAAGTACAACTATTTCCCCGCATTTCCAAATTTTTCGACAGAAAAAATATCCTACCATCCTTGCAGACGATCGCTGCTACGACTTCTATTTGTTTCATTCGCTGCTCTCACTCCTTTTGTCAAAAGAAAAGAAATGGTTTGGAGAGCTTGCGTTTTTGCGCCATTTCCTCCTTCACTAAAGTTTCCCACCTTTTGAAAAAGCCCATAAAATAACAGTTTTTCAAATAAAGTTGTATCTTTGTATTCGCTAAAGTACATAGAATCAACAAATTGAAAAACTGTTATGATTGCAAAATTAGACAATTTCAGCGAGATCACCAAAGGCTGTCCCAGACGCTTTCCCGCCTGTGCATGGAGAAACAATGTGGCTATTCGGCCTCCGAGTTGATACAGGCTTTATGCCTGTTCAAAGTTCTGGGTGAAACCATCAGCTCGATGTGGTATCACAAGTTCTATGACCTGCTACAGGTGGGCAAGAACTGCTTCTACCGCATGCTGACCCGCTCTTCGATGGACTGGCGCCGTCTGCTTGCCGTGATGGCCGTTCATTTCATCGGCATTCTGCGCAGTCGCAAGGTGGACTTCTACAAGGGGACTTCCTATTTCATCCTTGATGACACCACGGCAGAAAAGACTACGAAGAGGGAAGAGGGGGCGAGCGTGTCAGCCGCGTATACGACCATGTTATATCAAAGTGCGTGCTCGGATACAAGGTGCAGATACTGTGCGTCTCTGACGGTACGACAACCATACCCGTGGACTTCAGCATCCATAGGGAGAAGGGCGGGGACGGCTCCTGGGGCCTGACGGCAGGCGAACTCCGCAAGCAGTTCAGGAAAAAGCGGAAAAAGGAATCTCCCTCCATGGAAAGACTCATGGAGGCAGACAGGAGCAAGCTTGACGTGGCTATTGAAATGATCCGGCGGGCATGGAAGCTGCGCATCAGGCCGGGCTATGTCCTTGCCGCCAGCTGGTACCTCTCGGAGAAGCTGCTGCGCGGCATCATTGACATCGGCAAGGGAGCACTGCACTTCCTCGGCATGGCAAAGATGGGGAACACAACGTACAAAGTAGAAGGACGCATGAAGAACGCCGTGGAGCTCATCGCCAAATACGAGCGTGAACGCGGACATGAATGCCACAAGTACCATTGCCGCTACATCACTCTGAACGGCGAGTATGGCAGAACAGGAATCGCCGTGAGGATATTCCTCGTGAAGTACGGGCACAACACGACTTGGAACATCATTGTCACCACGGATATGACAATGAGTTTCACGAGGGCATTCGAGACATACCAGGTACGCTGGGGCATAGAGGTGCTGATAAAGGACTGCCGCCGGAACTTGGGATTCGGCAAATGCCAGTCAAATGACTTCGATGCGCAGGTGGGACCTGAGGTTCTCCGAATACGAGACCATGGGACAACTGTTCGACTCCATGGCCGGGGAACTCACAAAGCTGACACTGTGGAGTACCATACTTGAATGCATAGAGAAGATTCTTGGAAATCTCATCGGGACATTCGGACTGAACATCGACAATGTCGTGGCAGGCATCATGTGGGACAATGAAGTTGCCGACGAGACCATCTTCCTGGCTAGGGTCTTAGCAGACTACAGGCGAACGAACAGAAGCAACTGTTTAACATCTGTTAGACACGTGTTAAATGTCCATGGATAGGGGCTTTCGGAGAATATCCATTTTTGAAACCCTAGCAGATAAAGAGAGGAGAGTCCCAAAAGGTGGGAAACTTTAGTTTATTATTTCTGTACTATCATCAATATAGCGGTAACATTCAGCTATAAAGCAGTCACATTTCGTATATCCACCACGCCAGTAAGTGCAACCTTTGGAACGCACGACGGGAACATAATCGTTATCAACATAGTCCATCAATTATTATCTCTTTTTATTCGTAGGCATATACTAACCCATACTTCTCATGTAGCTTCCGGAGAGAGCCGTCGGACTTCATCTGACAGATGACATTGTTCACCATCTGTAAAAGATCCTCCTGCCCCTTTTGCATGAGGACACCAATTTCACCATGAGTAAATGGAGCGTTCAATAATGGAGCTGCCAGTCGGGTGTCAGTCTGCACATAATAAGGAGCCTCTGTAATTTCCGTTATCATCACGTCTGCTGCACCCTCGGCTACAAGTGTTGGTATTTCCTCGTTCTTTTGGTAAACGACTATATTTGCGTGAGTCAGGTTTTCGTTGGCAAACTTCTCGTTAAGTCCACCGGGATTCACCATTACAGTCACTTCGGGCTTGTCTATGTCGGCCAATGACTTGTAGCGGTCTGCCTCCGAAGCCCTGCAAAGGATGGTCTTGCCGTTAGCCAGATAGCCGTCGCTCATGAGCATCGTTTCCCGTCTGGTATCTGTTATAGTAATCCCACCAATGGCAAGGTCGAATATTTGAGGCTCTGTAAGTACGTCGGCTGTCAATGTGGGCCATGAGGTCTTTTTGAATTCTATATCTACTCCTAACCTTCTTGCTATTTCGTTTGCGACATCAATACCAAAGCCCCAATATGTCCCATCGGGTTCACAGAATGATAACGGTCTGTAGTCACCTGTGGTTCCAAAGAGGATAGTGCCTTGATCAACTATCTCAGCGACTTTTCCATCGAGAGGGATATTTGTATAGGTGGACAGGATGAACACTGAGTGTTGGCCGATCTCCTTTCCGAACTGAATAGCACCTTTCAGGTCGTTCTCAGGGAAAAGCTTTATACTGTCGAAGTAATAAAATCCATCCTCGCTGTTAAGCCAACCTCCTATATATCCTTCATGCTGCAAGGCATGGCTAACCACCTTGTCGAGTTGATCACGCGAATGGCTGTTCTGTGTTGCTGCATAACTGACTGCAATTCCTTCAGTCGGTTCAGTCATCGTGCGGACGTTAATAGTGAATCCGTCAGGGTGGGACTGACTGAAGGCCCAAACTTTATCAGCAATATTTGTGATATTACTTTGCTCGGTAGGGTTGTCCTCATTTGAAGTGCATGAGGTAAAACTGGCCGTTCTTTGCAGGGGCAAAGCGACCAAAGGTCGAGCACCGCAAATGGTCAGAACTGCTATCAGAAACCAGGTCTTTAATCTTTCCGATCTTATCA
>CADADN010000194.1:0-361 GCA_902786665.1 uncultured Prevotellaceae bacterium
GTCTTGGTTCAGCGAGATACTGCCACCGATGCTGTAGTTGTTCGATGGCAGCAGGTTCTGTAGGAACTTGTAATCGGCAGCAAACCACTCCACCTGCAAGTCAGTATGTCCCGCAAGGTTTCTTACTCTATCGGGCATCGGTATCACAACCAAGTCGTTTTTGATAATGTGGTAGCAATGCTCGTTGAACACAAAACTTGCCTCACCTGCCAAGCAAAGCAGATGCATGCAGGTGTGGCTCAACTCATAGGAATTCATCCCATAGAAGTCTGTGGAATATTGAAAATCTGCCTTCATGACTGACAAAATTGCGATTAAGCGAGCGCAGAAAGCTTGCTTTTTGCCGAGCATGAGCAAGTTC
>CADADN010000194.1:424-2151 GCA_902786665.1 uncultured Prevotellaceae bacterium
ATAAAAGAACGATTTAGGCAAAAAGTGAAAATTGTGAAGTAATTTGTGAAACAAAAGTATCAGGAAATCGTCGTATCTTTGCACCGTGAAACTTAAAAAGAATAAATAATATGGATATTTTCAAGCAGTTAAGTTCAGGGGCCGATGTCGATATGGCAAAGCCCGAGTATGCAGAGGCTATCAAAGAGATGGGCCGCTGCAATCAGATTTGTTTCCGAATAAATACCACCGTGCCAGACATGGAAACTATACGTCCGTTAGAGGGAACTCTGTTTGACGGCGGACTTGATACTACAAGCTACATCATGCCACCTATGCAGATAGACTTTGGTTGTCAGATGAAGATTGGCAAAGGTGTATTCATTAACCACTCGCTAACGTGCATGGCGGCTGGAGGTATTACCATCGAAGACGGTGTGATGATTGGCCCTAATGTACGCATTGTCACAGACAACCACGATTTCCAAAACCGTATGGTGCTGCGATGCAAGCCTGTACACATCGGACGTAATGCTTGGATTGGCGTGGGTGCCATCATATTGCCGGGCGTAACCATTGGCGAGAATGCCGTTGTGGCTGCTGGTGCGGTTGTTACCAAGGATGTAGCACCTAATGCCATTGTAGGTGGCAATCCTGCAAAATTCATTAAGAACATATAAATAACAGGAGGATAGTATATGATTTTCGACAGAAATGAGAAGAAGCAAGTAGTGGCACTCTTGGGTGCCGGTAGTATGGGAACAGCCATTGTGCGCCGTATTGGTTCAGGTAAGAAAATCCTGCTGGGCGACATCAGTGAGAAGGCATTGGAACGTGTCGGTGACGATTTCCGCCGTTGTGGCTATGATGTGGAGACGCTTGTAGTGAACGCCTTGCAGAAGGATAGCGTGAAGGCATTCGCACGGAAGGCTGCAGAACTGGGTCCCGTGATGTACTTCATCGATACGGCAGGTGCATCGCCCAATCAGGCCAAGCCAGAACATATCGTTGACCTCGATATGGTTGGTACGGGCTATGCCGTAGATGCCTTTGGTGAAGTTATGGCTGAGGGTGGTGCCGGACTCATCATCAGCAGTCAGGCAGCCTATATGTATCCCATCCCTAATGACATCGAGCTACAACTCGTCAACACACCTACAGAAGGGTTGAAAGATGTGAAGTTCATTCAGGAGGTGGCCATGCAGAACAGCGGTTTTGCCTATATGATTGCCAAGCGCATGAACCATCTGCAGGCACAGCGTGCTGCTGCCACTTCATGGCGTAAGCGTCGTGCCCGAATCAACACCATCAGCCCTGGTGTCATCGTTACTCCGTTGGCCTACGATGAGTTCCGTGCCAGTGGCGAGGGTTATCAAGCCATGATTGATGCCTCTGCAGCCAGACGTACCGGTACGAGCGACGAGATTGCAGAGGCAGCAGCCTTCCTGCTGGGTGAACATGCAAAATTCATCACCGGCACCGACTTGCTCATTGATGGTGGGGTCATAGCCAGCATCCGCACAGGAGAATTCAAACTTTGGGAATAAAAAATCATTATGAATATCAAGAGTATTATCACAGCCGCATTGGCATTGCTCATCTCGACAGCATGCAGCGGCGGCGCAAAACAGGAGAAAGTTATGGCAAAGGACGGAAAGGCATTAGTAGTGTTCTTCTCACATGCGGGAGACAACTATGCAGTAGGAAACATTGAGGTGGGCAACACGAAGATTGTGGCCGACTACATC
>CADADN010000194.1:2206-3012 GCA_902786665.1 uncultured Prevotellaceae bacterium
GGAAGAAGCAAGGAACGGCGAGCTGCCCGAGTATGAGGGCGACATTGATTTGTCAAAGTACGATACGGTGTTCATTGGTGGACCTGTATGGTGGGGCACTTATCCGCAAGTGATGTTCACCTTCTTCAAGAAGCATGCAAACGACCTGAAGGGTAAGACCGTCATTCCTTTCACCACTCACGAAGGCTCGGGATTGGCCAACTGTGTAGAGGATGTGAAGGATGCATTCTCTGGTGCAAATGTTACAAAGGGCTTCAGCATCTACGGTCACGAAGTGCGCACAGAGAAAGCGAAAGTGGAGAAATGGATTAATGGATTGAAATAATATGGAGTATATTACATTATCAAATGGTGTCAAGATGCCGACATTGGGCTACGGTGTGTTTCTCGTAAGCCCTGACGAGTGTGAACGATGCGTGACGGATGCGCTGAGCGTGGGCTATCGACTGATAGACACGGCACAGGCCTACCAGAACGAGGAAGGCGTTGGCAATGCCTGGCGCAAGAGTGGCATCAAACGCGAGGATCTGTTCCTTGTAACAAAGGTATGGATATCCAATGCTGGTGAGGAAAAGGCTGCCAAGAGCATCGATGAGAGTCTGCGCAAGTTGCAGACAGACTATATCGACCTGCTGCTCATCCATCAGGCCTATGGTGACGTGTTCGGCACTTGGCGGGCTATGGAGAAGGCTTATCGTGCTGGCAAGGTGCGTGCCATCGGCGTGAGCAACTTCCAGGCAGGCCGTTTCTTCGACTTTGCCCACTATGTAGAGCTGAAGCCGATGGTGAACCAGTTGCAGTGCAAC
>CADADN010000195.1 GCA_902786665.1 uncultured Prevotellaceae bacterium
GTGTATTGGTGAATGATCGAGCACACGTTTTTCAACCGCTGGAAATGGAATGAAAAAGTCATTCTTGACAATGATGGCCCTCGCGCTGACGATAGGAGCGAAAGGACAAACAGAGACAATCGACACGAGCAAATTTGTAGTCACCTACGACTACGCACTACAAACCAGGATGGGGCATGACGACAGGGAAATCGTCGATTCCTGCCGCGTTGCCCTCATGGTGGGTACAAGCCACACGATGCAGATGGAATATTACCAATATGTGTGGCAATGTCTGGGCGACCATAGCGTGCAGTACGAGATGGTAAGCAACAGCATACACCTCTATCCTACCATTTACGGCAACTATCCAGATGGCATGATGACTGCACGAGAGTTCCTTGCTCCAAGAGTGTATGTCATCGAAGAGCCAATGAACGCGCAGCAATGGACGCTGACCGACGACACGCTGACGGTGATGGGTTATGCGTGCAAAACGGCTACTTGCCAATATGCCGGCAGGGGCAGGACGGTATGCTATACAGAGGACATCCCCTCGACCGCCGGCCCGTGGAAACTGCACGGGCTGCCAGGGCTGATTGTCCGCGCAACAGATAATCAGGGCATACACACCTTTTGTCTTCGGTCTTTAGAACAGAAAGCCGTGGCGATGCCGTCATTTGACGATCCAAAGGACATGCGCGAAAAGCGTGACAAATTCATCAAGGAGCGAAACAAGCTACGCTGTAACAGTCGCTATGCAAAAGACCCCACCTATTATCTTAGCGGCAAGAGAGGCATGGCCGGAGTCAGCTACAATGATGGAGGATCTTTCCTTTTCTGGGACGAAGAAGATTCAACTGACATGAATAACTTCTACGACCCGGTGCGTAATATTCCTATTCCCAAAGCAGAGAATGTGCGGTATTTTCAACCGTTAGAATTGGAATGAAACAAATATGAAACGACTCCTATACGTCATATTAAATATAGCACTGGCCATCCATGCCTCGGCACAAGTCAAGGTGGCTGGACGGGTGACCGACCCCCAGGCCAAACCTGTGAGCGACGTGATAGTGAAGTTGGTCAGCGGTACTAAAACACTGGCTTTCACCACCACGAACACGAAGGGTGATTATGCTTTGGAACTGAAATCTACACCTGCGGGTGAGGTGGACTTGCAGTTCAGTCACATCAGTTATGAGAAGGAGTCGAAACGAATGACATTGAAAGAACGGTCAACCAAGACGGACATGGTGATGACACCCAAGGACATCTCGCTACAAGAAGTGACGGTGAAGCCCGACCCGTTGAGGCAGAGAGGCGACACGGGACTGAGGCGGTTGCCTGGCGTGGACGTGTCGAACAGCGGAGGAATCAGCTATATGGGCAAACCCATCTCACAGTTCAACATCGAGGGAATGGACCTTTTGGGTGGGCAGTACAATCTCGCCACACGCAACATCCCGGCTGACTATGTGACGAACGTGGAGATCGTGCGCAACCATCACAGTCGGCGTGTGGAGAAGGATGTGCCAAGCAACGATGTGTCGATGAACATCAAGTTGGCGAACAAGGCGAAGTTCAAGCCGTTCGGACAGGAAGAGATGGGAGCCGGACATATGGAGGACGGCAGGGACAGGCTTCAAGCCCTGCTGGGACTGACGGGGATGATGTTCACCAATTCCTTCCAGACCATCTGCTCGTTGAAAGGAGGCAACTACAAGAACTTTGGGAATGCCGACCTGACCAACCATTTCGGCGGTTCTGACGTGAGCACGCCGGCCACGAGCTTGTTCGGCGGCTTCGACGGAGGAGGGCCGCCGCAAGGCCAGCATGTCTACCGACGCAACGGAATGGCGACCGTCAACACCATCAACAAGCTGGACTCCTTCACCACATTCAAGGTCAACGCCGACTACAGCTACCATCGCGCCACGCATGACATCAGCCAGAGCACGACATACCTGACCAACGCGGGAGATTACGTGACCGTCGCCGAACAGACATCACCGCTGACGAAGACCCACCTGCCGAAATTGTCGGTGAACTATATGAAGAATGCCGACCAGCTGTATTTCAACGAGACGTTTTATATCAAGGGGAAGTTCGAGGAAAACGAAGGGGATGTCAATGTTAGCGGCTCCCTGGTCGAGCAACGCCGGAGGACTTCGTCGTTCGAGATGGGCAATGAATTCTTCTGGATGGGCAGGACGAAGAAGGGCGCCCGCCGCCACGTCAATGCCAACGTGTCGTTCAAACGGACGCCGACGCTAAGGCTGTCGTTTGTCTCGGAAGGTGACGGCTACGGGCAGACGGCACAGTCCTCGACGCTCAGCATGAATGTCGGCTCGTCGTTCAACGTCCCCATAGGCAAGGCGTTCCGGTTGAACCTGCCTGTCAGCATGAATGCGACGTACGACGATTTGGAGACCAACCGAATGGCGACAGGTGAGGTCAACCACATCCGGGGCTGGGCGTTCTCGCCTACTGCAAACCCCGGCTTCGAAATCCATTCGCGCAACCGCCGTTTCTACCTCAGTGCAGGCCTGGGGGCCGCATTGAAGGGATTGTACTATAACAAATTGAATTACACGAAGCCGGTGCTCAATCCCTCGGTCGGCATCAACTACACTTTCTCTGCCAACAGCAAGCTGTCCTTCTCCACGGGCTACTCGACCTCGATTGGCGACATGATGAC
>CADADN010000196.1 GCA_902786665.1 uncultured Prevotellaceae bacterium
CAGTCGTGAAGAATTCGAAGCAAAGGCCAAGGCATGGTACTATGCAGAATTGTTGCGTGATGAACGCAAACGGCAGAAATTGACACAGCAGCAGTTGGGCGAGCGTATAGGCAAGAAACGAGAGTATATTTCCTCTCTAGAGCAAGGCAAGACTGACATGCAACTCAGCACGTTCATGCTCATTGCCAATGCGCTGGGATTGAGGTTTTCTCTCGTTATAGGTTAGATTTCTTTTTAAGCCTTTGGTGAAGTGTGTTTGGGAAGGTTGCATGTCGTTACCGGACTGAACGCCGATACTCAGTCATTGTCTGTCCTTTATTTGTTTCTTGGGTCTGATGACGTGACCCTCCCGTTCCAGTTCCGTCGCCGTGGCAAGGTGCCTGTTGATATTCTCTCTGTCGGCGCGGAACAGTTTTGCCGTGTTTGTCCTTTTGAACCGGTTGAAGAACGGGTCGGTGGTGAAATACCAGTTGAGTTTCACGATATCATATCTGCGTGGCAGTTCATCGAATATCTCGAAAGCGCGTGATCGGGCGCATACGGCGACACCTGTCTCTCCTGATTTCAGAGATGCCACGCACACCAGGTAGAGTTTGGTCTGCTGGTTGATTTCATTGACAGGAAGGGCGCTTCTGTCAGAGATGGTGATGTGACGTTTGAAGCGGGTGTTTATGTCATTCATCATCTTGCGGAAAACTGCCCCATGAGCCGATGTATCCTGGATGTTGTTGTAATGGATGTAGTAGTGGATCATCTCATGTACGACCACATCCTCCAGCTTTTGCTGACTCAGATCATACTTTTGGGTGAAGTTAAGGGAAAAATCAGAATAGGTTAGTCTACCGTTCTTCTCCTTTTTGACCTTGTATCTCAGTTGTCCGAGATAGCCCTTGGCATTGCCGATTCTGATTCTCGGCATGGGGAGTTTCCCATCGAAGCAGAGGTCGTTGTATTTGGTAAAAATGTGTTGTATTTCTGTGACGGTGATGAGCATTAGGGTTGGATTATTATGTGAAATAACCGATTTCTTTGGTATTCTGTCTGGCAGAAATGAATAGCGACTTGGTATTGTTCAAACTAGGCATGCAAAGATTCCCGCTCCTATGAGGCAGGGAATGAGACCGATGAGCATCCCCCAGAGGGACTGGATGAAGTGATATCGTTTCTGGTGATAAGCCTTGTCCATGTGCTCAGTGCCTGGCAGTCTGACAGACCTCATGTTGGCAAACAGCACCCAGTCGAGGAAGAAGCAGTCATACCAGTCGATGAAGAGCCAGATGCCGTAGCTCAGAGCCATCAGCACCAGCATCAAGACGAGGGCGACGAGCAGCGCACATCCTTTCTTGAGCAACACGCTCTTCGAGAAGAACTCCGAAGGCACCCGCTCGTGGGTCTTGAAATACTCCTCCTGGATGTCCTTCGGGTAGTCATGGATCCACCACACGGGATTCTTCACCAACGGAATGAGAATCATCGCCGTGAAAGCGATGGTGGAACCAATGCTCACCTCCTGGCATGGTGGTTATCTGGCATTTGTGCTGACTGATGAAGTCACGTCCGACTGCCTCACTGACTACCTGGTCATCATCAGGACGGAGGATGTATGTAGGCGCATCCCAACGGTCAACAGGGTTCATGACAACCCAGTTGTAGTAGTCTTCCTCACGCGATGGCTGCTCCTCGATGTATTTTTGCATGTCGAGAAGAGGGGAGACAAGCAGAGCTTGCTCTATTTCCTTTCCTTGAAATGCCAGCAACGAGAACCATGAGCCAATGCTGTTGGCGCGGATGGACACGGTTTCCCAGTTTTGGTAGAGATGGTCACACACCTCGTTCAGCAGGGGCATCACTTCCCAGGGCTTTCGCTCTACAGGCAAGTCAATGCCCATCACCTGATATCCTTTCGGTATTGCAACTTCCGCAAAGTCCAATGCCTCTTCCTTGCGGCCATGCAAGCCGTGGACGAACAAGAAAATCTTGTCGCACTTCTCTCCGATAAGAAGAGCGGGTGTAGGACCTATGTTGAATGCATCCGTTTTCATCACCATATCCGTGTGCAAGCAATCTTTTCTATTCCGTAAAAGAACCGATCTCTATCAGGTTGCCGTCAGGGTCTGCCACATAGCAGGTGCGCTGTCCCCATGGCTCCGTGGTGGGAGGAAGGACGGATGCCGCCCCATGGTCGATGGCATTCTGATATTCTTTGTCCACATCAGCGAAAGTCGGCACGTCGAATGCCAGTTCCACAGTGCCATTGAAGCCTTCGGGATACAAGAACTTCCGCGAGACCATCTGCTCGAAGGCCTCACGGGGGAAGAGGATGATGCGCATATTGCCCAATGTCATCTCCACATTGGGTTGGATGCCGTCCCACTCAGTGGTGAAGCCGAATACCTTTGAGTAGAATTCAACGGTCGCCTTGTTGTCACGGGTGAATAGTCCGATGGTGTTGAAGACGAATCGGGCAGGGCAATTTGTTTCTTTCATTGTCGTTGTCAATTATATCAATTTGTTTGATTATCCTGTCTGAACTCAAAGAAATAGAAGTCGGTCCATCCGGTGTTTTCAGCATAGAGGTGTTGCTTGCCTCTGTATTCGAAGCCCAGGCGTTTGTACATGCTGTGGGCTGGTGTGTTCGACGCAAGGGCATCAAGACGGACGGCCTTCATGCCGTTCTCCCGGGCAAGGCGGATGGCCTCTCGCACCA
>CADADN010000197.1 GCA_902786665.1 uncultured Prevotellaceae bacterium
AGTTTACCGTCCTCTACAGCCAGATTGACCTGCTCGAACATGTTCAATTTCTCTATGACTTCTTGCATACTATCTTCCTGATTCCATACAAAATAGAAACGGAGTTGACTGACCTGCTCATTCTGTAAGTCCATATCAAGGTGATGATAGGTTGCAATGTCCTTGGCAATGCTATCGAGTGTGACATTATCAAACACGACAGGTTCTGTCCTGACGATGGTATCAGCTGGAAGAGCTTGAGATACGGTGACTGCAGATTGAGGCTTTTCTACAGCTGTTACTGGGCGCTCCTCATGCTGCGAATGGCGCACAATGTGAACTGCTGCAAAGGCAATACCTGATAGCGTTAATATGCCAATGAGTATGGCTGCGACCTTACGCCACGTATGCATGAGGCGCACCGAGGATATATGCTGCTGGGCGAACTGCTGCCATGCTTCATCCACATCGGGCATTTGGTCAAGATCGTCCATCATGGTCTCTATCTCCTGGTCGGAATACTTGTCGGGCGCTTCCTGCATATCGCGGTAAAGCTGCTTGTTGTGGTCGTTTGTTTTCATAAGCCTTTCGGATTAAAACGGTTTCTGATTTCTTTCAAGGCGTGTGAAAGATGTTTCCAAACAGCCACGCGGCTGATACCTTCGGTAGAAGCTATCTCCTCATAGCTAAGCCCTTCTGTGAAACGGAGGCAGAAGATGCGCTGCTCTTGTTCTGTCAGATGACTGACGACAAACTCGACGATGTCTGTTATGCGTTCATCTTCATTCTCTNTTCCTCTGTGTCGGGTATAAGCATCATCCGCCCACGGAGCAATCCCTCAAAGATGTCGCTGACCACATCCTTGCTCTCCTGCTCATCGTAGAGGATCGTGCGTGCAACCCTCAGCATCTTGGCGTAGTGCTGTTTGAACAGCCGTTGGATATAATGTCTTTCCATCACGTCTTTTTATAGTAATACCCCTCAGCCGTTCGAAATGCTAACCCCCATAACAAACTTTTTTGTTGCAAAGTTCTTGCTAAGGTTACAAAAATAGTGGAAAAGCAGCGTCAGCACGAAGGCTGACGACTGCCCTAACGAGAGAGAATTTAGGGAATCACGGGGTCGGTTCTCCTGATCATATTCAGAAGTCTGATATCTCTATGCTTTATTACCTGTCTCATTCGCATTTCATTTAATTTGAAAAAAGATCAGAAGAACCGACCCCATGATCCGCGGTTTGTAGGTAATGTCGGGTTCTCCATAATCCTTACTGTTTTTTGAAAGTTCGACATAAAGTGAATGGGTCACATCTTCTTATATATGCTATACGGAAGATTCTTGTTGATGATGGCGAGGACGTGCCAGCGCTTGGTGACGTATGCCTTGGATTTCTGCTTGCGGATGGCGGCGATAATCTGACTGGCGACCTTTTCGACGGGCATCACCCAGAAGAGTCTTTCGCCTTTTGCCATTGCTGTATCGACAAGGCCGGGGCGGATGTCGGTGACGAGGATATGGTTGCCGCTCTTATAAGCCTTCTTACGCATGGCTTCCATGTAGTTGATTTGATAGGCTTTCGACGCGCTGTAGGCTGGAGCCATAGACTCGCCACGCAGTCCACCGGCCGAGGTGATGGCGACGAGGTGGCCGTGGCCTTGTTGCTCGAATATGTTGTAAAGTGTATCGACAACGAACGTCCAACCAGTAACATTAGTGTCGATAGTCGGACGCTCTACGGCGTAATCCAATGGGGTATTGATGTCACCCGTTCCAGAACAGACGACAGCAAGGTCGATGTCTTTCAGTTCGGCACGGAGGGCGTCGATGGCTCGCGCAATTTCGTCCTGCTTGGTGACGTCTGCCGTGGCGGTGACGGTCGTATCAGGATACTCTTGCCGCAATTCGTCAAGCAGATTTGCCCGTCGTCCTACGATGCCGATAAGGTTACCGTCGGCGGCATAATTTTCGTAGAGTGCCCTGCCAATGCCAGAGGTTGCTCCAATGATTATGATTGTTTTCTTGTTCATGTTCACTTCTTTATCATACACCATAAACCCACAAGCACTAAAGGAATGCTCAGCAACTGTCCCATATCAAGAAGCATACCCTGTTCGAAATCCACTTGTT